>JAVBWN010000021.1:0-76803 GCA_036677365.1 Acholeplasma sp. | reverse complement strand
AACAAAAAAATCAGTCGACACTGATTTTAATGTAAAATGCTTTGGAATTTTGAAATGCGGTCGTGTTTACCCAAGACAATGACGATGTCTTTGCTGCGAAGTTCGCTGTCAGCTTTAGGTAAAATGACGTTCTTACCACGTTTGATTAAAAGAATATTCACATCAAAACGGTTACGAATGTCTAAGTCGACAATCTTTACAGTCTTGAAGTCTTCACCAATGAATATTTCATAGACGCCATAATCGTCTGTGATGTTGTAATAATCTAAGACATTATCCGACAATAATCTTCTTGCTAAACGTCTACCTGCAGATTTTTCTGAGGAGACAACTTCGGTTGCCCCGACTTTTTCAGCCACTTTTGCGTGGTAGTCATTGTCAACTTTGACGGTGATTTTAGGGACTTTCATGTCCGATAGAATCATGGTGGTTAAAATACTGTTCTCAACATTACCTGGTATTGACACGATGACATGGTCTGCGTGCTGTGCGCCAATTTCTCTTAATACGTTGATGTCTGTTGAGTCCCCAATCACGGCGTTTTCGACAATTCCTGTCACGCGGTTGATGGCTTCTTCTTTTTTATCTAGGGCGATGACATCCGCACCCAATTGCGTTAATTCTTCACATAAGGCGATGCCAAAGGTATCCATACCAATGACCAAATATGTTTTCTTCATGTTTATCACATCCGATAACATATTATCACATCTTGTTACTTTTTTCAAAACAAAGTAGCGTCCTGTTGTATAATGGATATGAATATTATTTATTGAAAGGATTAAATATCTTATGTCTACTCAAGAAACCAATGATGTTTTCGATTTTGAATCCCTGTTTGAAGAAAAAGTACCTGAGGTAAAGGCGAAACCTTTGTTTCCACTGAACCGCGCCATTACCAGTGTGGTTGTCTATTTCTTCATCATGCTTTTTGTTGCTAGTTTTGCTGTTTTAAGTTTTTATCAACTCGATGGCTTTACTAAAGATTATTCTGTCGAGGAATCCATGATTTACAATGTGTATCAAAATCCCAACGCAGTAGGTTATTTGTCATCGACAGATTATTATACCTATGAATCGGATTATCCAAACCTCGTCATTTTATATGAAGATTATGCTTATGTTGTATTTGCGAATGCGGCGAACCCATATTTAAAAGAATCCTATACTATAGAACAAATCCGTGAGTTTTACAACAACGTGAACTTAACTTGGAACACCAATCGTCCAACCGTTAAAGTAGAACTGCTCATGTTTGAATTCCATCAAACTTATCTCGACCACATGGGTATTGCTGAAGTATATAATGCAGTGAATGTCAAAACACCTAAAGCATTCACAGAATTGACCGACAGTGCTTCTTCAATCTTAAATTTTGGTATTTATATTGTACTTGCCTTAAGTATCATCCCAATCACCTTCTCAATGATGAAGATTGAACTTGATTATTTCAAAAAGCCATTCAAGCAAATTGGTGTCGATGCGGTGGTTGGTTATGGGATCATGTTGATTGCGAGTGTTGGTGCTCAGTTTGTCATTCAAATCATTGGATTCGTCTTCAACTACGCTCAACCGGTATCTTTGAATCAACAGGCGATTGAACGCTCATTACTATCCTCCACTGGTGTACTCATGATTTTGGTCACCATCCTATTCGCACCGATTTTAGAAGAACTCATCTTCCGTAAAGCGATGTTCCGTTTCTTCAAAAATCAATGGGTTGCGATGGTGGTCAGTTCCCTCATTTTCGGATTGATTCATGTGTCGAGTGAACGAACATTCCTAGACTTTTTCACCAACCTCATCACCTATTCCGCGAGTGGATTTGCTTTAGGGTATGTCTATATAAAAAATAAACACAACGTGTGGTCAAGCATCCTTGTGCATGCTGTTGCCAACGCTGTGTCAATTATCATGATTCTTTTTCTAGCATTTCTTTAAACGCTTTTAAGTTTTCCTTATGGGCATAATCATAGGCGCTCATGGCATACTGATCCTTATGGTCATGGTGCCCTTCGTATATGCATTGCTTTAATAAATCCAAATCCTCGATGAGCACAGCGTGCCTAAGGGGATTTTTTTTCATCTGTTGTTTATATAAACTCCCACTTAAATGGGTTTCAATGATTTGTTGGATGTCGAATTGACCTTGAACAATCGCAAAATCCATGGGTGTTTCACCAAACCGATTGTGCACATCTGGGTTTGCTTCATGTTCTAATAACAACTGAACAATCGCGGTTTGTCCACTTTTAATCGCTGGATACAGTGGGGTTTCTTTGGCATGGTTTTTAAGGTTCGGGTTGTGTTTGTTCTTGAGTAAATACTCAACAATTTCAAATGCACCAATCTCACAAGCCATATGTAAACAGGTGTTTTTAAATACATCGACGTCTTTAAACTTTTGGTTGGAATGTTTGAGGGTGTATTCTAGAAACGGAATTTGACGGCTTTTAAGGGCATAATGGATGACCGAATGGCCATCTCTGGTTTTCTCATTCAATGACCCGCCTGCCTCAAGCAATAATTTGACCATGTCGTAATCGGCTTTCGCGGCTGCGAGGTGGATGGCTTGTTCCCCTTTGAAGTTTTTAAGGTTCACATTGGCAAACTTACGAATCAATTGTTTCGCAATCGAAAGCTTCCCTTTTTTACAACAATCAAATAAGGCGGTTTCCCCGTTTTTGTCTTGAATGTTGATGTCGATGTCATTATCGAGTAAGTAATCGATGACCTGTTTTGCAGAAGTTCTCACTGCGTAATGCAATAACGATTGTCCACGTTCATCGGTTTCTAATAGATTCACTTGTGTTTGAAAAAAATAAAGGACATCGTTAGCGGCGGCCTTTAGGAACATTTCTTTCATATTCTCACCATATCCATTATAACACATCAAATCGTATGAATGATGATGAAAAAATTTGCAAATTCATAAATAAAAAAGTCCACTTTTCATGGACTTTTTAATCATTATTTAACTGCGTCTTTTAATACTTTACCAGCTTTGAAGGCAGGAGTTTTTTGTGCAGGAATTTGAATGGTTGCGCCAGAACGTGGGTCGCGACCTTCTCTTTTAGCACGGTTACGAACTTCAAATGTACCAAAACCAGTTAGTACCACTTTTTCGCCATGTTTGCCAAGACTTTCAGCAACACTGTCAACAAATGCATTTAATACTTCTTCAGCAACTTTCTTAGTCACTTGGGATTTTTCTGCTACTACAGCGATTAATTCTGTTTTGTTCATAATGAACCTCCTTTTGTCTTTCTAACGCCATTATATCACTATTTATTTTGATAAGCAATCTTTTTAATATTTTTTTATCTATATGATTGCATTATCTAGCGATTATGGGGGTTTTATTCGACTTTTTTAATCAATTTTCTCGCTCTTTAAGGTGCGCGTGAGGAGTTTAGTAACAGCATCATTGATTGGCATTTGTTCAAAAATGACTTGGTATGCAACTTCAATGATTGGTAGTGATAACCCTTTTTTTATGGCGAGTTGATGGAGGGCTTCGATGGCTCTCACACCTTCAATGGTTTGTTTTTCTTCTTGGTAAATTTGTGCCATGGACTTCCCAGACCCAATTTGTTTACCCGCTCTAAAGTTACGAGAATTCTCTGAAGATGCGGTAACGATGAGGTCACCTACCCCAGTTAAACCGAAAGCCGTTTCGCGTTTACCACCGTAGGCTTCTACAACACGCACGATTTCAACAATGCCGCGTGTAATCAAAGCTGCACGGGCATTTTCGCCCATATCTAAGCCTGTAGCCATACCACTGACGACTGCGATGGCGTTTTTAACTGCACCACCCACTTCGCATCCGATCAAATCATCCGATGTGTAGACACGCATGTATGAATCATTGGAAAATACAGTTTGTAAGGTTTGTGCCATGTCTGGATTCTTAGAAGCAACCGTCAGCAATGTCAATTTACGACGAATGACTTCTTCAGCATGGCTTGGACCGGTTAATACGGCGAAACCAGCCAAATGGGCTTCAGATATGACCTCTTCAACAATTTCTGAGACACGTTTAGTTGTATCGGGTTCAATCCCTTTAGAAACGTTGATGAAGTATTTTTTGGATACCATCGTTTGATTGATGGTTGTGAGTAAACTTCTCATAACTTTGGTTGGTACAGCCAGCACCAAATAATCTGAAAAGTTCAAAGCCTCACCCAATGATACGGTTGCGTGAAGTGATTCCGGTAAAGGTAAATCAAAAAAGGGGTGTACATGCTTTTGATTGATCGTTTGGACAAATTGCTCATTGATGTCATAGATGACAACATCATGACCATTATCGACTAAGAGTTGTCCGAGTGTCGCTCCCCATGCGCCACCACCGATGATCGATAGTTTCATTCTTGTTCCTTCTTTCTTAATATCAGTTTAATCGGAGACCCTGTAAAATCAAAGGCTTTTCTAAATTGGTTCTCTAAATATCGTAAATAAGAGAAATGGACATAGCTTGGGTCATTGACAAAGATGACAAATGTCGGTGGTTTGGTCGACACTTGAGTCATATAAGAAAACTTTGCCTTACCTTGATTGAACTGTGCTGGTGGATTCATCGCGACACTATCTAATAAGACATCGTTCATCACAGAGGTAGGGATTCTACGGCTATAAGATTCAAATGCTTTGTTGATGGCAGGGAACAACGTATCGATACGTTTGTTTTCCTTCGCTGAAACAAAGCACACTTCGGTGTATGCTAAAAATTTGAAGGTATCATACATTTCTTGTTTCATCAAACCCATGGTTTTTTCATCTTTTTTAACGATGTCCCATTTATTGACAACCACAACAGATGCTTTGGCATAATCTTGGATATACCCTGCAACGTGCATATCTTGTGCGATGATGTCTCTCGTACCATCGACCACAATCAAAGCGACATCGCAACGTTCAATCGCTTGGAGTGCTCTTAAAACACTGTATTTCTCAGTGTTTTCATAGACTTGTCCACGTTTTCGAATACCCGCGGTATCGATGATGACATACTCGATGTCATCTTTGACAAATGGGGTATCGATGGCATCACGGGTGGTTCCAGCAATCTCAGAAACAATGACACGTTCTTGACCTAAAATCGCATTGGTCAAACTGGACTTACCCACATTAGGGTAACCAATGACTGCAATCTTAATGGCATTTTCATGGTCTTCATCTGAAAAATCATCTGGCATTGATTGGATGATTTGGTCCATCAATTCACCAATCCCAATCCCATGGTTGGCAGATACAGCGATGGGGTCGCCAAACCCTAACGCATAAAATTCATAAATACTTTGTTTTAATTCGACATTATCGACTTTATTCACGACAACGATGACTTTCTTATCGGTTGGATACAGTCTTTTCGCAATGAATAAATCGTCATCGGTTAACCCGCTTCTAGAATCGACAACAAAAATGATGAGGTCAGCTTCTTGGATGGCGACATCGGCTTGTTGTTTAATTTGTTCTAAAAAAGGGGCATCGCTAATTTCGATGCCCCCGGTATCAATTACCGCGAAACTTTTGGTTAACCACTCAGTCTTAGCGTAAATGCGATCTCTCGTCACGCCGGGTGCGTCATCGGTGATCGATAGTCTAGATCCAATCATACGATTGAAGAGGCTAGACTTACCAACGTTGGGACGGCCCACGATTGCTACTTTAAATGGCATTAACCATCACCTCGTTTTATTTTTTCTTTGTGTCTTTTAATACATTACCAAACAAGTCCCCCAAGGTAGTTGTTGTTTCTTCTTGATTCAAGTAAGGTTCATACTCACTACGAATGGTGTCTTCTTTGACTTGTCTAATGGATAATTTTAAATGCCATTCTTTCGGATTGACTTCAGTGACTCTAGCCACAACTTCATCGCCAACAGCATATAAATCTTCAATCTTGTTTACTCTTTCGGTGGATAATTCGGAGACTGGCACGAATCCAGTAACCCCTTTGGCTTCCACATTCATGCCTTTATCAGAAACAATTTCCAATACTTTGACATTCACGTCTTCACCCTTCTTGAAGGATACATTTCTCCAAGGGTTATCGATCATTGCTTTTTTAGATAAGCTGATCTTCTTTTGTTTCACATCGATGGATAAAATAGCCACTTCTACCGTGTCACCAATCTTCACGAAGTTTGCAAAATTGTCATTTGGATTCCATGAATATTCAGACGCATGCAATAAACCTCTGACGCCTTCTTCAAATTCTAAGATTAAACCAAATGGGAGTTTTTGAACCACGACACCTGAAATCGTTGAACCTTTTTTATGGGTTTCAGCGAATGCTTCAAATGGGGTTGGTAACAATGCTTTATGAGATAAGTCTAGGCGCATGCCTTCTTTTTTAATGATTTTAACTTCAATTTCTTGACCAACCGTTAAAGCTTCAGCGATATTTTCAATACGGTTGTGTGATATTTGGCTGATGCGTAATAAACCTGCGACATGTTGGAAACGGATGGTTGCTGCATGTGGGTCTAAGCGTTCAACGACACCTTTTAATACATCACCCGTCTTGATGGTATCAATTTCTTCTTTGCGTTGTTGTTGTCTTAAATCGAGTTCGGCTTGACGTTTCGCTTCAAAAATTTGCTTTCTAGATGCGATTAAACGTGGACGATTGCCACCTTTTACTTCAATGAGGTGAACTTCTAAAGATTGGCCTTTTAGGGTATCTTTTTGTTCAACCAATTCGCGGTCAAGTAATCCGAATGGTAAAAATATATCGAAACCAGCGAACTTTAAATGAAGACCTTTTTCGTCAACTTTCGTAATCTTGGTAACAATAGAGCGATTGTCTCTATAAGCCACTTCAATTTCTTCAAACGCTTCCTCTTTGATTAATGGCAGTCTATTAAGCAGGATATAAGAAGGGTCATCATTGATTTTACTCACGACAGCCTTAATTTTATCCCCAACCTTAACAACACCTTCGAACGAGGTAATGTTCTTTCCAAAGTATTCGACAAACATTCTCGCTTCAGCGTGGTTTTCTAAAGTCAAATAAATGCATTTTTCTTCGACCTTGAATACTTCACCTTCGACTTTGTCTCTTACTCTGACTGAATCTAGATTAACGTCCTTCATTTGTAGTTCTTCCATGGTATTTCTCCTTTTTCAATATCTCTTCTGTGATACGCTTCGTAGTATCCTCAATCGAATAATGCGTCGTATCAATCACTATGGCGTCGGGTGGACAAACGAGTGGGGATTCTTTTCGTGTAGAATCCTTATGGTCGCGTTCTAGAATTTCATTTTCTAAGGCGTCCAGTTCTTGTTTGATACCCAATACTTCCTTTTCTTTTTGACGCCGTTTAGCCCGTTCTTTGACATTGGCTGTTAAAAAAATCTTCAAATCTGCATCCGGTAGAACCACCGAACCAATATCTCTGCCATCCATGATGACATTGATGTCCTTGGCGGCTTCTTTTTGGATTTGAACCAATATCTTTCTAACGTAAGGGAATGAAGACACTTTCGAAACGTTTCTCGTGACTGCATCGGAACGGATTTGATCCGTGACATCGTTATCATTCACGTAGATACGGTTTCTTTCATACCTTACCTTTAAATCCTGCATGAATACATAGCTTGACTCATCGTCTAAGTTGATGTGTTTTTGAAGTGCTATGTAGGTAATCGCTCGGTACATCGCACCGGTGTCGATATGTGTTAAATTCAATTGTTCAGCAATGCGCTTGCTGATGGTCGATTTCCCGCTACCAGCAGGGCCATCGATCGCAACTTTAAATCCCGGCATGATTAACCTCCACACCCCTTAATTATATCACTATAACGTGATAATTTCCATATTTATTAGATTTTTTTGATGTCTCCATACAACTTTTTGACCTCATGGATTTTGAGTGGACGATACGCGCCACGTTCTACACCATCTAAGGTTAAAAAGGCATAACCTACCCTGGTCAAGTTCTTCACAGGGAATCCAACGGTTTCCATCATCTTTCTCACTTGCTGATTTTTACCTTCTGCTATGATGATTTCAACCAACGTAGAATTGTTTTTTGTGTCGTATTCTACGGCTTTCACACGTGCAGGTTTTGTGATGTAATTATCGATTTTAACGCCCGCTTTGAGTGTCTTGATGGCTGCTTTGGTCAGCATCCCCTCCACCCTGGCTAAATACGTTTTGGGTACTTCATATTCAGGACGTGTTAAATAATAGGCCAAATCGCCATCATTTGTGAACAATAACAACCCTGCGGTATCGTAATCCAGACGTCCCACGGGAAATATACGTTGAGATTTATCCACTTCATCAAACAAACTCATGACTGTACGGCGTTTTAAATCATCCTTCACGGTTGTCACATAACCTGTAGGTTTATTGAGCAAATAATAGACATGTTCTTCTTTTTCAATCAATTTGTCATCCACAGTGACTTGGTCTTCTTTTTTAACAGAAAAACCGGGTTGCTTGACAACCACACCATTGACTTTTACTCTACCTGATTCAATGATTTCAACCGCACCACGTCTGGATGCAACCCCTGCTTCAGCCAATCTTTTTTGTAATCTCATCATATTATTTACCCTCACTTCAATCTAAATTATACCATTAACGTTGTCATCGTGGTATTTCAAAACACAATATAAATCACTTTTTATATAGAACCTGAATAACCAAAGAAAAAAGGGTGTTCAAAACCCCTTTTCATTGCTTACTTTTCGCGAGAAACATAAGACCCGTCAATGGTGCTAACCACAATACGTTCGCCTTCTTCAATGAACATCGGTACTTTGGTTTGTAAACCGGTTTCAAGTACAGCATCTTTCATTGCAGTGGTTTTGGTATCGCCTTTAACGCCTGGTACGGTTTCTTTGACAGTGAGTGCAACTTTATCTGGGAGATTGATCCCTAAGATTTCAACTTCATTGTAAGATAGAACTTCTACAGTCATCCCATCCACGATGAAGCGTGCTTCATTTTTGATTTGATCATGTGGAATTTCGACTTGTTCGTAGTTGTCCAAATTCATGAACACGTGCATACCATCTGAGCCGTATAGGTATTGCATCGAAATCTTGTCAATTTGTGCTCTTTCAAATTTTTCTTGAGCATTAAACGCCATTTCGGTGATGGCACCTGTTCTTAAATTTCTTACTTTTGTACGAACGAATGCCATAGAGTTTGCAGATTTTACGTGCATGAACTCCATGATTGAGTAGATGTTACCTTTATAGCCAATGGTAAGACCGGTTTTAAAATCACTGGTTGTATACATGTCTTTACCTCCTTAAAAAATCCTTTTATATTATATCATACATATGGTTAATGTAAATGTTTTTCGACCAATTCTTTTACAGCCAACACATAACTTTGCTCTTTTAGGCCTTTTACGTACACATCGGCCAAAGGTTTAAGTATATCAAACCGGCGAAAATACTCTCTGGTTTCAATATCGCTTAAATGCACCACCGCTTTTTTACAAGGTACCAACTCAAAAGCATCTCTTAAAGATACAGAATGGTGGGTTAATCCGCCTGGGTTGATGACCAAAGCATCGTATTCATCCGCACCTTGTAATAAATCGATGATCGCGCCTTCATGATTCGATTGGAAAAATGTAAAATCCATGTCTGGGTACGTATCCGATAAAAGTTGATTGATATCTTTCATCGTCAAAGACCCGTATAATTCCGGATTGCGTTTACCTAGCATATTTAAATTAGGTCCGTGGACAACTAAGCATTTCATACATTGAATTTCTCCTTCAATAGTTGAATCAGTTTGGTCGTGGTCTGTTCGATATTGCCATCATTAGAAACAATCAAGTCTGCGAAGAACACATAGTTTAGCATGCGCTCTTGATACAATGTATCGAGT
The DNA here is from genome assembly GCA_036677365.1 of Acholeplasma sp. Lineage (GTDB taxonomy): Bacteria > Bacillota_I > Bacilli_A > Acholeplasmatales > UBA5453 > Paracholeplasma. The sequence goes on along the minus strand of JAVBWN010000021.1, from coordinate 66,938 downwards.
GACTTATTTTTTAATAGGGGTCTTGGGTAATCTTTTGCGATACGGTCTTCAATCAAAGTGATGTCGGTATCGATATATACCTTGATGCCATGCATCAACTGTTTATTGGTGCGGTCTTTAACGATGCCGCCACCGGTGGATATGACCCAATGGTCGCCTTGAATTTCACTCAGGGCTTTTTTCTCTTGATTTCGGAAGGTTTCTTCCCCATACTTTTCAAAGATTTCATCGATAAACATGAGCGCATTACGTTCAATCTCATGGTCTAAATCGATGAAACGATAATTGAGTTGTTTTGCTAAAGCTTTACCAATGGTGGATTTACCCGCCCCTGGCATACCAATCAAATATATATTCATGTTACCTCTGATAGAATGCAGTGATTTTATCGATGGCTAAGGCCAGTGCCTGTGCATAGTCTTGCATATCGATGAGTTCAGCATGCATTTGATTGCTGAACCACGTTTGTTGGCGTTTGGCCAAATGTCTGGTTTTCTTTTTGATTTCTTCGAGTGCTACATCTAACGGGTATGCACCATCTAAATATTCAGATAGCTCACGATATCCCAATATGTCGAGTTCAATGCCATCTGCTTTGAGGGCTTTCACTTCTTCTAAAAAACCATCTTGCATCATCAAATCCACCCTACGATTGATCCGTTCATATAACAGTGCCCGGTCCATCGATGCGTATAAAATCAAGGCATCATATACAGGCACGTCTTTTTTTTGAAGACTGCTGCGCTTGGTTTCTTTGGCTAAAGACAGTGCCCTTAAAACACGTCTGCGGTTGTTAGGGTGTAGTTGATTTGCTGTGATTGGATCCATCGACATCAATTGTTGATGTAATGCTTCATTGTCCAGATGGTCATATTGTTTTTCTTCAATCAAATCACGTTTGGGATTATTGAATTCATAATCGAATAATGCCGCTTTAATGTATAACCCCGTTCCCCCAACGACAAAGGGTACTTCAATTTCATCGATGTGTTTGCGTACCATCCGTTGGAAGGTTGCCACATCGAAGGGTTCCGTGGGTAAAAGCACATCCAGCATATGATGCGGTACGCCAGCTTGTTCTACTTTCGTAATTTTCGCTGAGCCAATATCTAAACGCTTATAGACTTGAACTGAGTCACCTGATATGATTTCTGCTTTAAAGTGTTTAGCCAAATCGATGGATAATTTGGTTTTACCAACCGCAGTAGGCCCACAAATAACAACGACTTTTTTCATATGATCCTCTTGAATAATTTTTCAATCTCATATTGGGTGAATGAGATGAGGATGGGTCTGCCGTGCGGACAATAATACGGGTTTTCACATGCGGATAAGGATTGCATCAAATGGTCAATTTCCAACATACTCAAAGGTTTATTGGCTTTGATTGCGCCTTTGCATGCGATGTCTTTTGCCAATTGATCACGGAGTTTTTTAAGATCGATGGATTGGTATTGTCTGAGTTGTTCTATTAGCCCATATACCATAAAATCAATGTCTTTTTCCTCTAGCCAAATCGGCAGTTCTCTAAGTACATGGCTACCTTGGAAAGGCTCAAAAACCAAACCATATGATCCGATTAATGCCTGGTTTTGATCGATGATGTCGATTTCTGTCGGTCTAAAGGTATATGCAATCGGTGTCAAAAGCTGTTTTCTTTCGGATTTGATTGCGCCAAGTCTTTCGTAGATTTTCTCATAGCGAATCCGCTCAGCTGCCGCGTGTTGATCAACCAAGTAAAGACCGGTTGGGTTTTGAAATATTAAATACGTACCCGCGTATGCGCCTATGTAGCTCATCTGAGGTAGTTTTTTAAATGCGTTTTTGTCTAAGGTTTGTGTTTCTTCCACTTTAATGTCTGATTTGGGTTCTACAGCCAAATCCAAACCGCTTTCCCACAGTTCAAAACCTGTATATTTGATTGTTTTCGAAGCCTCTTTTAATACATCCGGGATGGTTTCTTTTTGACTAGAGAATGCTTCAGATACACAGGTACGAATGAGGTTTGCGACCACATACTCATTGGAAAATTTGATTTCTTTCTTTTGTGGGTGGACATTGACATCGAGCAATGCGACATCCATTTTGATGTCGATGAATGCGATTGGGTACCTACCCGTCATCAAATGGGTATGGTACCCTTCGATCACACTATTGACCAACGTATAGTTTTGAATGGTTCTACCATTGACGGAGATTACCACATCATTTTTTCTCGCTCGGGTAATTTGAGGTGAAACCACATACGCATGGATTCGTATGTCGTTTTTTTCAATCTCATGGTGTTTCAATGCTTTCGCCACATCCACACCATATAAATCATTGAAAATTTCAGTGTAATCATTTTTACCACTGGTCGTTCTCACGATTTTGTTGTCATGGGTGACAATAAAAGCGATCTTTGGATTGGATAAAATCATCTCATCGATGACTTCAAGCATATAGGCCAATTCAGTTTGAGGTGATTTTATGTATTTTAAACGGGCTGGCACGTTGTAAAACAAATCTTTGACTTTAACTTCAGTGCCTTGATTCAAAGATACATACCCCTCTTGGACAAAAGTGCCACCTTCATATGACACATAATACGGATCTGAATCCACCGTTTTTGAAGAGATGACCATTTTTGAGACCGAAGCGATGGCTGGGACAGCTTCACCTCTAAAACCTAGACTGACAATGTGAGCTAAGTCAAATTCATTTTTGATCTTCGAGGTAGCGTGTCTTAAAAAAGCCAAGTGGAGGTCTGTTTTATCCATCCCAATCCCATTGTCTAATACTTTAATTTCTTCAAGCCCATGGTTCTTTAAATGGATTTCAATCTTGGTTGATTTCGCATCAATCGCGTTTTCAATCAATTCTTTGAGCGCAGAGGCTGGACGGGTGACGACTTCTCCAGCAGCGATCATATTGGATAGTCGTTCGTCTAATTTAATGATGGTTGCCAAAAGAATTCCCCCTTTACTTTAATTCATCTTGAAGTTTCTTAATCAGGATCAGTGCATCGAGTGGTGTTAACCCATTGATGTCTGTTTCCTTTAAAGTTTCAATGACGTGTTCTTCTGTTTTGGATACATACGTATTTTCGATTTGTTCAACTTGGTCAAAATTGAATAAATTGAGTAGTGCTGTTTTTTTCTTATCTGCTTCTAAATGTTTCAAGATTTCATCGGCTCGATAGATGAGGGTTTTCGGTAATTTGGCCAATTCTGCGACATTGATCCCGTAAGATTTATCGGTTGGACCTTCTTTGATTTTGTGTAAAAAAACGATGTTGTGTTTTTCTTCAACGGCCGATACATGGATATTTTTAAGTCTCTTTAAGGTTTGTTCAAGTGCTGTCAACTCATGATAATGGGTTGAAAACAAGGTGATGGCTTTGATTTTTTCATGCACATATTCGATGATCGCTTGAGCCAGTGCCATGCCATCATAAGTAGCTGTGCCGCGTCCAATCTCATCGAAGATCAGTAAACTTTGTTTGGTTGCGTTTCGGATGGCTTCATTGGCTTCAAGCATTTCAACCATAAAAGTCGATTGTCCTGCACTTAAATCATCACTCGCCCCAATGCGGGTGTAAATGGCGTCAAATAGAGGTAGATTCGCTTCATCTGCCGGAACAAAAGACCCCATTTGAGCCAACACCACGATTTGTGCAAGCATCCGCATGTAGGTGGATTTACCACTCATGTTTGGTCCTGTAATGAGGAGTATACCGGATTCATTGATGTCAATGTGGTTTTCAACAAACTTGCCTTGAAGGGCTTGTTCAACCACAGGGTGACGACCATTTCTAACATGTACAATCGGGTCTTTTTGCAAACTTGGTCGAACATAACGGTATTTCTTCGCCACAAAAGCAAGGTTTGCCATCACATCGATGAAGGCGATTTTGTCAGATAGATTTTGTAAATCTTTGGTATATTGTGCGACCTCGTCACGTAACTTGATAAAGAGTTCATACTCAAGTGCAAGTTCTTTTTCACCTGCTGAAAGTAAAAATGCTTCTTTTTCTTTTAAGATGGGTGTCACATAACGTTCACCTGTGGATAAGGTTTGTTTACGTTCATAACCAAATTCAGGTTGAACCAAGTCGAGGTTCCCTTTGGATATTTCAATATAATAACCGAACACACGATTATAACCTACTTTAAGGTTTTTAATGCCTGTACGTTCTTTCTCTTTGGCTTCAAAATCCAGCATCCAAGACTTACCATCACTCGATGCCAGTTTCAATTCATCGAGTTGTGGATGATAACCCAACTTAATGAGTCCACCTTCTTTTAACGTGAGTGGTGGGTCGATTTCAACGGCTTTATCAAGCAAGGCATGTAAATCCTGAAAATCATCCACTTGGCTATTCAGTTCGATGAGTAGAGGACTACCAAATGCGAACAATGTTTGCTTGATGTTTGGTATTCGAGAAAGGGTTTGACGCAACTGTGCCAAATCTTTTCCCGATGCATTTTTGGTTGCGATACGTGAGGTGATGCGTCTTAAATCGTAAACCCCTTTTAAAGATTCACGGAGTTCATTTAAATGAATGATGTTGCTACTCAATTCATCGATTAAATCATAGCGATACGTCAATACTTGTTCATCACGACTTGGTTCTTCCATGAATCTTCTGAGTAACCTCGAACCTAAAGCGGTGATGGTTTGGTCAATGGTAGATAGCAGAGTTTCAGCATTGCGTTTTCCATTGTTGGTGGATAACTCTAAACTGGCACGGCTTTGAAAATCCATCTTTAAAAAAGCTTCTGGTTCAATGATATTCAAATGATTGAACTGCTTGATGTCGCTTTTTTGAGTATCACTTAAATAATATAATAAAGCCGATACTGTTTCTTTGGGTAAATCAGATAAGCCTTCCAGTAAGTGTGATGGCAATCTACCCTCGGTATAAGAAATCAAAACATAAGGTTTTAATTTGTCTTCTAAACGTTTTTGGTCTTTTTGTAACACCAATTCTTTGATGTTTAAGACCAACAATTGCTTGATCAAATCGTGATCGGATAAGTCTTTTAAAATCGATAAATCCCCGGTGGATAAATCAGCAAATGCCAAGTGGTATTTGAGTTTATCTTGAATGAGTGCGCCGATATAGTTATAACTTGAAGCATCCAAGATACCCTCATCCATGATCATCCCTGGGGTGATGAGTTTAACTACTTCACGTTTAACCAATCCATTGCCAGGTTCGGTTACTTGTTCGACAATCGCAATCTTATACCCTTTTTGAATCAACCGTTGTGCGTAAGGAATCATCGCATGGTAAGGTACCCCACACATCGGTACACGTTCTTTCACCCCAGCATCTCGACCCGTCAATGCAATCTCTAATTCTTTGGATGCGAGAATCGCGTCATCAAAAAACATTTCATAGAAGTCGCCTAATCTAAAAAAGACTATCGCATCAGCGTAGTCCTTTTTAATGTCTAAGTATTGTTGCATCATTGGGGTGTATGTAATGTCTTTTTTGCCCATACAATCACCTTTCTACTTTAATTCTGCATGATTAATTGAATAAGTTGTTCCACCAATTCATAAAAGCACTAAAATCGCCAAGCCAATCCAAATAGTCTACCTTCAAGTTGTATGCAAACTCATAGCCTGGATTCATAATCAAGTTATATAGATCAGTAGCAGGGTATGTTGCGCCAAAATCATAGACTTCATAAGCTCTTAAGAATCCAATCGCAGCATACACGACAGCTAATAACAATAAGATAATAACAATCCAGCGAATGGTCTTTTTGACTTTGCCAGCTGGCTTCTTAACTTTAGCTTGTTTGCGTTGTTTTCTGGATTTTTTTGAATTATCGACATTCGCGAGGTTATCTTCTTCTTTGATTTCTTCAATCACAGAAGTCGTTGAAGCGGTGAGTTCGGTCTTGACCGTATTCATTTCTTCAATTTGTTTTGCTTCTGCCTTTTCAACTTTATCCCATTCTTTGGCTGACAATGTCGTTTCATAACCCATCATGAAGGTTGGGGTTAAGATTGGACGATGGGCTTTTTCATATGCCTTATCTAACATCGCTTGATGGTATTGATTTAAATCCATACGCAATGCTCGTAATTCAGCAATAATACCATCGAGTGCTTCTTTAGGAATAGATTCTACAACCACAGTTTCTTTTACAGTTTCAACCCTTGGTGGTTCCCCGTAATAATAGGCTTGACGTGGTTCATATGGTCTTGGTTCTGGTTGTTTTTCAACCACTTTTGGCTCAGGTTGCTTTTCAACTTTTGGTTCAGGTTCGGCCACTTTAGGTTCTGGTTTAGGTTCTGGCTTTAAAGCTTCTACCTCTTCATCCACAGGTAAAATCGTAACCATCGGTTCTGATTCTACAACCTTCTCAATGACTGGTTCAGGTTCTTGATTTACAACCAATTCTGGCTCTTCATCCACATAAACACGTGCAGATGGTTTGATTTCTTCATACACACCTGGGGTCGATGGGACATAATATTTTTCTTTGGTTTCAGAAGCATTCGATAAAATATACTCAATGATTTCTTCTTTCTTGAGTTCAATCGATGCTTTGATGTTATATTCGATGGCGAAACGTTGAAGTTGAATGACGGCTAAACCATTCACTTTAGTTTCAAGTTCTTTGGTATATTTGTCTTGATTCTTGAGTTCTCTGACGATGATATCCACCAATTCACTCTTTTTCAAGCGTCTAGGGACATCGACACCAAACTTTTTACCGATTTCACGAAGTTCTACCAATGTCGAACTCTTGAATAAGACCGGTCTAAAGACTTCTGGGGTCAACCCATCAATTTGATTGGCTTCATCGAAGAAGATGGCATTTAATTTATCTGAGTATGCCACAAACGCTTCTAATTGAGCTGTTTTTGCATGTTCCTTGGCAGCCTTAACCAAACCCATCAATTCATTTTCTGGGACTTGTTTATCAAATAAATACGATAGTAAATTCACCCAAAGTGTTTCACGGGCCTTGCGGTCAAGGTCGACATCTTTGAATTGTGGGACGAGGTTGATCAATTGAGATTCGCTGAAATGGTCGTACCAAGAAAGACGATAATTGACTTCGTCTGAAAGTGTTTGTTGGACGATTTTCTTGCTGGTAACAAATGGATCTAATTCACGTCTCAATGAAGCCATTCTAAGTTTGCGAGGTACAGTTAATCCAATCAACTCGAAAAACCTCACAACCTTATCTGCTGGATATAAAATCAGCGCGCCAACCAATTCTTCAATCTTGACTTTTTTATCGCCGATTTTCACTTCACTAAACATCGTTAGAATTGCCATAATAATCCCCCCAATTGTGTTTACTACTAATATCATACCTCATATTTATATTTTTTACAAGTGTGACACCCAGTCAAAAAAAAGTGGGATGGTCCGTTATTACGGCTATTTCCCACTCTCTATTTGATATTTAGTTAAGGCACTGTTTATTTCATTTTCAATGATTTCTTTAATCTCAATCAATAAACTATTTAACTCTTGTTGGAGGTCCAAATATGTTTCGATCATTGGGTCAGTTTCAATCGATTGTCTCAGTTCATCATAAGCGGCTTGAAATTGACTTTCTGCTTTTGGTTTTTGAATGGTTTTCGCATTCACCAATTGTTTTTGTATCGCCTTCATTTCACCAAAACGGCGTTTCAATTCTTTGTCTCCATTGATGATTTTTTCAAACTTTTGATAGGTTTTTAGGATATCTAATGATTCAATCATCTCGATGAGTTCTTGTTGTTTACTCACAAGCTTCACCATTTAAAAACCACGTTCTTGGTTCAGTAATTTTAACTTTGACAATTTTGCCAATCAAGGACTTATCACCTTTAAAATTCACCAGTTTATTGTGTTCTGAATACCCCGCTAACGTGTGTTGATCATTTTTAGAGGTACCTTCAACCAAGACTTCAACCACCTGATTTTTATATTTTTGGCTGGCTCTGTAATACCCTTCATTGACCAGTTTAATCAGTCTTTTTAGACGTTCCTTCTTTTCATCTTCTGGGATATTGTCTTCAAAATCATAGGCAGGTGTCCCAGCACGTTTGGAAAAAATGAATGTATATGCCCCTTCAAAATCGATCTCATTCACCAAATCCAAAGTCATTTGGAAATCGGCTTCGGTTTCAGTTGGAAAAGCGACAATGATGTCTGTGGTGAGTGCGATGTCAGGTCTCGCTGCTTTCAATTTTCGAATGACATCAACATACAACTCTTTCGTATAATGGCGATTCATCTTTTTTAAAACCGCGTTACTGCCCGATTGGACAGGTAGATGGAGGTGTGGCATCACCGATGGGCAACTTCTAAAGGCTTCGATGGTTTTATCGTCTAAATCATGTGGATGACTGGTGGTAAAACGAATTCTAGGGATGCCAATTTTATCCAAATCCATCAATAAGTCCCCAAAGGTATAATTTTGATCCTTGAAATCTTTACCGTAAGCATTGACATTTTGACCTAGTAAAGTCACTTCTTGATAGCCCAACGCTTTCAGTTCTTTGACTTCTTCGATGATATCTTCTTTGGATCTAGAACGTTCTTTCCCACGGGTATAAGGCACAATACAATAGGTACAAAATTCATCACAGCCAAACATAATATTGACCCAGGCTTTATATGGGTTTTGTCTGGCTTTTGGGAGGTTTTCAACGATGTTACCTTCTTCTGAAAAGACTTCAATGACACGTTCTTTGTTAAAATATGCGGTTTCAATGTATTGTGGTAACAAATGGATGTTGTGTGTACCAAACACCAAATCGATGTGTTGGTATTTTTCTAAAACACGATTCACTACATTTTCTTCTTGAGCCATACAGCCACACAAACCAATTAAAAGGTCTGGGTTTTTACGTTTCAATGGTTTTAAACGACCCATTTCACCCCAGATGCGGTTTTCAGCATTCTCACGAATCGCACATGTATTGATTAATATAATGTCTGCGAGTGTTTCATCTTCGGTTGGAGAATACCCCATATCTCGGAGGATTCCACCCATGGTTTCACCATCGGCTTCATTCCCTTGACAGCCGTAGGTTTGAATTTTATAATATTTGCCAATCCCAAATTTTTCTAAACGCTCATCCAATTGGAAATCTTTGTGCTCAATATCCGCCTTGGATCGTTTGCGTGCTTGTTTTAGATTGGGTTTAAAGTATTTATCAATATCTATCACAATAATCACCTAGGATAAGTATACACGTTTAGACATACCATTTCAATCGAAAGGGTGTGCAGGGGTTCAGTTTAGCACTTTATTTATAGTTAATCGAAAAAAAACACACCCTTAGGTGTGCTTAGTCTTCGATATGAATTCTTTCAATGGTTTTCTTTTTGAGGTCTAGGATGACAGCGTTCAACTGATTTTTTGTATTCGCGACCACATTGGCTGGCGAATATCCATATAAGAATCGGTTGACAACAATGTCACGGTCCACCCCAATGATGCCATCCAGTGGTCCCGTCATACCCACATCGGTCATATACAATGTACCTTTGGGTAAGACGCGATTGTCTGCAGTAGGTACATGTGTATGGGTACCAATCACCGCGTCCACTCGACCATCTAAATAATGACCCAAGGCTACTTTTTCAGAGGTCGCTTCGGCGTGAAAATCGATGAATACGAAATCAGCTTTTTCTTTTTCTAATACTTTATCGATTTCAAAAAAAGGCGATTCTAAATTGGCATTCATGAATGTTCTACCTAAGACATTGATGACAAGTAATGTGGATTGGTTATACTTGATGATATCATACCCTTTACCAGGGGCTTTTGGAAAATTTAGTGGTCTAACGATGTGTGAATCTTCGATATATTCGACCAAATCATTTTGTCCCCACACATGGTTGCCCATCGTGACACAATGAACCCCTGCAGCCATCAATTCTTTATAATACCGAAATGTGATCCCACGACCATTATTCGCACTATTTTCTGCATTGACAATGACCACATTGGGTTTATAATCGGCTTTAAGTTGATCGAGATTTTCCATCAATATTTTTCTGCCAGGTTCACCATATACGTCACCTACGAATAAAATTTTCATCTTACACCTTCTTTAAAAGAAAAAGGGGACAAGCCCCTTTTATTTTGCGATATCTGTAGCGCGTGTTTCTCTGACCACGGTGACCTTGATGGTACCTGGGTATTGAAGGTTCGCTTCAATTTGTTCTTTGATTTCACGAGCAACTTTAAATGTGGATAAGTCATCCACTTCATCGGGTTTAACGATGACTCTAATTTCACGACCGGCTTGAATCGCAAACGAACGTTCAACCCCTGCAACTTTGTTAGAAATGGATTCTAATTGTTCAAGGCGTTTGATGTAGTTATCAATCGATTCACTACGTGCGCCAGGTCTAGCTGCGGAAAGTGCGTCTGCTGCTGCAACCAACACGGCGATGATGGATTGTGGTTCTTTATCACCATGGTGGGATGCGATAGCATCGACAACTTCTTTTGGTTCATGGTATCTCGATACGATTTGGACACCGATTTCGACGTGTGAACCTTCGACTTCGTGGTCAACGGCTTTACCAATATCATGGAGTAAACCGGCACGTTTAGCCAATACTTCATTTTCACCAATTTCAGCGGCTAATTTACCCGCTAAGAATGCTGTTTCAATGGAATGTTTCAATACATTTTGTCCATAAGAGGTTCTAAAACTCATTCGACCCAATAATTTAACTAGGTCAGGATGGAGTTTACCAATACCCGTTTGGAACACGGCATTTTCACCCGCTTCACGGATGAACATGTCGACTTCTTGTTGTGCACGATCCACGACTTCTTCGATGCGACCCGGGTGGATACGACCGTCTTCAACGAGTGCTGTCAAAGCCCGTTTTGCTACTTCTCTACGGATTGGATCGAATCCGGATAATACCACTGCTTCAGGGGTATCATCAATGATTAAATCAACACCGGTTAATGCCTCAATGGTGCGAATATTACGTCCTTCGCGGCCAATAATTCTACCCTTCATTTCATCGGTTGGAAGGGACACAACTGATACCGTTCTTTCGCTTGTTGTTTCACTCGCATATTTTTGGATTGCCAGTGTTAATAGATTCTTCGCTCTTTGATCTACTTCTGATTTTGCTTTTTCTTCTTCTTCTTTAATGTAATTAGAAATTTCCTCAGACATGCTTTGTCTAACACGATCCATAATGATCGCTTGTGCCTGTTCTGTGGAAATACCTGAAATCTCCATTAATTTTGCTTCTTGTTGTCTCAAGATGTCTTCCACTTTGCTATTCAATTGTTCAAGTTCTTGTTTCTTTTCGTCCAATTTAATTTCTTTTTGACCAAGAAATTCTTCTCGCTTGTCCAAATTGGCAGCTCTTCTATTCAGCATTTCGTCTCTTTGTGATATTTTGGTTTCCAAATCGAGAACGACTTGTTTTCTTTCCTTCATATCACGTTCGAATTCACGTTTTTGATCAAAGATGTTTTGACGTGCTTCTAGAATGGCTTCCTTTTTGAGTTTTTCGGCTTCTTTAGTGCCTTCTTCAACAATTTTCTTCGCTTGCTCACGGCTGTTTTGTAAGCTCTTTTCGTGTTGTTTCACACGGAAAATAAAGCCCCCAACTAAGCCTAAAGCCAGTAGCAAAATGGAGACGATTGACCATACTACATGTTCCATCGTTCATTCCTCCATTTTTTTTAATTTGTTACATTTTCATTACATGAGCGTTAAATATATTAAACAACATTATCAAAATTGATATACTTTTATTTAAGGTTTTCTTCCTGGGTACTACTATTTAATTATATAGGAGAAATGACTTTTAGTCAACGCATTACATTCTGACTTTTTTTTTATAAAGCCGTGTAGTATAATAGGATTACGTGAAATGAGGGATTTTATGAGAAAAGTTAAAAAAATCAGCAAATGGACATGGATTTATCAACACCGTTTGGCGATTTTTGTGGTTTTGTTCTTCGTTGTTTTGCCAATCATCTTTATTCCAAGTATTTATCTTCAAAAGTATTTAGACAGCAAACCAGTGTTGTTTGAAAATAAACAAGCCGAGGTTGTCAGTGTCGATGACATGCCTGTATTCGCGATTGAGTACAAAATTACACAGGTACGTTTACCAAATAGCGAAAATTTAGGTGGTTACTACAAATTCGACTACAAATTGACCCGAGAAACAGGCATCAATCCTATCAATAATATCCGCATTCAATTTCAATTGGCGACACGTTGGACAAAATATTCAGAAATATCGACAGAACAATCGGTCACACTCAATCAAAACCGTTCCGTTCAAATGAATTTCAACTACCAAATGGATGCATCCGTTCTACCGTTTGTAAAAGCATCTGGTCCATACTTATATGCAAAAATTACCTATGAAGAAACCATCATGGGTGAAGCTTATCCAAGAACCATTTATGTCCGACTACCTTACGATTTAGTCAAAGACAATACTCAAATCATACCAGCCTAAAAAAATACGCTAGCAGCCGCTAGCGTTTTTTGTTATTTTAATTGGTAAGCTTGTCTAACTTTAACTTCTATGGCTTTGGCCATTTCTGCATGGGTTTCTAAATAGTCTTTAGCGTTCTCACGGCCTTGACCAATCTTTTCACCTTCATACGCATACCATGCTCCGCTCTTCTTGATGATTTCAAGTTCTACAGCGAGGTCAACCAATTCGCCCATCTTCGAAACACCTTTACCATAAACGATGTCCACACTGGCTTGTTTGAATGGTGGTGCTACTTTATTTTTAACGACTTTGATGGTTACTTTATTCCCAACCACGTCATTACCCGCTTTAATTTGTTCACTTCTTCTCACTTCAAGTCTGACAGAAGCGTAGAATTTCAAAGCTCTACCGCCTGAAGTGGTTTCTGGGTTTCCGAACATCACACCCACTTTTTCACGGATTTGGTTGATGAAAATCGCAATCGTATTGGTCTTGCTGATGATCCCAGACAGCTTTCTCATCGCTTGGCTCATCAAACGGGCTTGTAAGCCAACATGTGAATCGCCCATATCCCCATTGATTTCTGCTTCTGGAACTAAGGCTGCCACCGAGTCTACAACCACAATGCCAATCGCACCACTACGAATTAAGGCTTCTGCAATTTCTAATGCTTGTTCACCTGTATCGGGTTGTGACAAAATCAAGTTGTCAACATCAACCCCTAACGCTTTGGCGTATTGTGGGTCAAGGGCGTGTTCAGCATCGATGAATGCTGCAAACCCACCTTGTCTTTGTACTTCCGCAATCGCCGTTAAAGCGAATGTGGTTTTACCCGATGATTCCGGTCCATAAATTTCTACGATTCTACCTTTTGGGTAGCCACCAATGCCTAAAGCAACGTCTAGCGCAATGGATCCCGATGGGGATGACTCGATGTGTCGATCTGCTTCATCACCGAGTTTCATGACTGCACCTTTACCATATTGCTTTTCTATTTGCTTCATCGCATTGAGCAATGCTTCTTGTTTTTTAATGTCCATGTTTGGCCTCCTATATTTGATATATACCCCTGAAGAGGTAGGATTACTTTTTTAAATCGATTCGAACACGAGGTGACGATTTTTCCAAAAATAGTCTGCCCCAGATAATACAGTGAATACAAGTGCCAACCATAGCAAAATGTCGCCAATCAGTGTTGGTAATCCAAAATCATTGAACAGTAATACGACCAGTGCAATCACAGTGGTCACCATTTTGAGTTTACCAAATGGGCTCGCTGCAATCACTTTACCACGTTCTACCGCAAGCAACCTTACCCCCGTGACGATGAATTCTCTCGCAACGACAATCAAGGTCATCCACCACAATACACGGTTGGTTGTGGATTGTAGGTATAAAAATGCAGTTAATACCAATAATTTGTCAGCAATTGGGTCTGTGAATTTTCCAAAGGTTGTAACCTGATTGTTTTTTCTGGCAAGATACCCGTCTAAGAAATCTGTAAAGCTGGCAAGAATGAATAAAATCGCGAAGATCAATTGTGCAAAATCGAGTCCGAAAAGCACATCATCCACGCTTTGAAGCGGTTCTAAAAAACTGATAATCACCATCACCGGAATCGCAACGAAACGGCTTAAAGTGAGTTTATTTGGCAATGTCATCCATCATCTCTCTCTTTCAACTTATTTTAACATATTTTTCCTTTAATAGTTGCTTTTTAAAATGCCATTTGGTATAATTTGAGTTGCTTATCACGGGAGGTGACATTATGGCTAACATCAAACAACAAATCAAACGTATCAAGACAAACGAAAAGCGCAGATTAATCAATGCATCATTCAAATCTTCTACCAAAACCGCTATCAAAGCAGTAGAGAAGGCAGTAACTGCTGGAGATAAAGAAAAGGCATTAGTCAATCTATCTTTTGCAAATAAGAAATTGGATAAGGGGCAAGCCAAAGGTATTTTCCACAAAAACTTTGTTGCCAACCACAAGTCTCAACTTGCACAACTAGTTAACAAACTACAATAAGCACATCTCGGATGTGTTTTTTTTTATTTTAGCTTCTCAATTTCCAAACGGTTTCCATATTGAGGGACCATACGAACCAATTTATTGAGTGGGGCTGCTGGTGGGTATTTGGGATTATAGCCAATCACATTGATGTATTTATCGATGGTGTCGCGTTCTTTGATCATCGCTGTCAATCCCTTGAGGGTGGCTTTGACGTCATCGATGGCTCTATGGGTATTCTTATGGTCGATTTGATAGGTCAACACCACATTATCCAATCGGTGTGGGAATGGGTGACGGTCACGATAAATCGCCATCACATCTAACAAATCTTCTTCGATTTCATAGAAGGGGTCCACATGTCTTCGATACAGTGCTTTTAAAAACCCATAGTCAAAAGCGATGTTGTAGGCAACGAGCAATGTATTCGGTCTAATCATCGATTTCAATTGATCAAAAGCATCCTTTTCTTCAATCCCATCCCTGAGTAACATGTCATCGGTGATGTGTGTAATCTCAATGATTTTTTCTGGTAGGGGACGATCTTGACGGATCAATACGGATAATTCTTGTTCAGCACGGTATTGCATTAAAATGGGGTCTCTTTTTAACAAGACCGCCCCAATTTCAATGACATGATCGGATTTCGGGTATAGACCCGTGGTTTCAAAGTCAAATACCAAAATGTGTTCATATTTTTCAACCAACATACTAAACCTCCAATAAAAACAATTCTAATCCTAATTTTTTGTCCATACGTCCAGACTTGATGTCATAGTCTAAGTTGGACAATTTTTCATATAATGACTCTAAGTTTTGTCGAGAAATTTGTTGTGCATTTTTAACCATATAATAGGCCTTGCTCGATTTCACATTGAAATAAGACGCGATGGCTTCTTGGTTGTATCCTTTTTCCAACAATTGCTTGGTTTGAATCGTTTCCTTTAATTTCGATGAAATATTGAAGATGATGCGAATCGGGTCTTCATTTTTTTCAAGTAAATCATAATAAACCTCAAGAATACGCTTTTTGTTTTTGGCTAACACAGCGTTGGTTAATTCGAAAATGTTCTCTTCTAGGTTTCTCGCTACCAATTGTTTGATGTCTTTTAAAGCGATTCGTTTGTCATCAAAAGCAAACAGCTTGAGTTTTGCAATCTCATTATTGAGCATCGAGATATCATAGTTTGTGCGCTCTAATAGTTCATCGACAGCCAAATCTTCAATCGTGTATTTTAAAGATTCAAATGCTTTCTTAACGTAAGGTTTAAAATCTTCTTTGGCCATATCCGCGACCGTTTCAATACGGACGTATTTTTTGGCTTCCTTGGTGGCTGGTAAACTGGCATCCATCCCACGTTCTAACATGAAAATGAGGGTAGTATCTTCATTCGGGTTATGAAAATATTTGATGAAATCGGACAGATAATCATCGGCTTTTTCTTCATAAAAAAACCAAGGGTGTTTAATTTTGATGATTTTTTTGTCAGCGAAAAAAGAAATGGTATTCATTTCTTGAAGTAGTTCATCGAGACCGTGTTCATCTAAATCGTAGGTGAGGACATTGAATGGGTCAACATCTAATTTCTTCACCAATTGTTCTACTGCGTTTTCAACTAAAAACGGGTCATTACCGATAAAAAGATACATCAAATCAGGCATGAAATCTCCCTCTTTCTTAATGAATATTATACTATATTTTACCCTTTTTTGTGCACTAAAATGACATAACGACGATAAAAAGGAAAATCTAAGAAAGTAATCGTTTGTACCTTAGGGGTTTGGTATATTTTAACACCTTTATCCCAGAGTCGTTGCAAGACCTCTTGATGGGGATGACCAAACGCATTGTCTTTACCTGCGGAAATGATGGCGATATCTGGTTGTACCCGATTTAAAAAGCCCACATGGGTGGATGATTTAGACCCGTGATGTCCTACTTTCAAAACATCACTTTGAAGTTGATGGCCATAGCGATTGACCAAATCTTGTTCGGCGTTATATTCCATATCGCCCGTCAATAGATAGGTTGTGCCTGATACCTCTGTTTGTATCACAATGGAATTTTCATTGCTTGAAGTAAACGCCTTTATGGGGGATAAAATGTTTAGAATGACATCTCCACAAAAGATACGATCGCCCGCTTGAACATATTTTGGTGCGTATTTTCTCATCGATTTTTCAAAATCACTGTAATCGTACTTCGATAAAACCAATTGTTTAACATCGAATGTTTGAATGAGGTGTTCTGTGGCTTTATGATGATCATAATCGCCATGGGTAATGATGAGATAATCGATGGTTTTTATATGGTTCATTTCTAGATATTCAACGACGTCTCCAAAAGCATCCACCACCACTGTACATGACCCATATGGCCGTTCAATGATGGTCGTATCGCCTTGACCTACCGAAAGAAAAGTGACTCTCCCCACCGGATTTAAATAACGATAATAGGGAAAAATCATTAAAAAAATCATCACATAGGCGGTTCTTATCGTTTTTTTCTGATGGGTTTTACCTAGGTATGCGTATGCCCACATGAACCAGTAGATTAAAGCCCAAATCCCTGTGATCATTGGAATATATAAACCGATCGCTTCATATTCTAAAAATGAAATCAGTTCGAGGATGCTACTGAAAAAAGGATTAAAAGTATGGGCGAGCGTAGGCCATAAGGATAACCAAGATAAGGGTAATAAAATATAGGTAAACAGGGGAATGAACAAAGGTGTCACCAAGAATGCCAAAGGGTATACCTTTCGAGTCATCTTACTCGTGATTGGTAATACCAACGTTTGAGCAGAAAATGTGGATGATAAAACGCCTTTAAAGTCTTGTTTAAACGACCCGATGATGAATAAAAAGCTGACTAAAAAGGTGAGTAAAAAACCTGTGTGCTTAAAATAAAACGGATTTAGGATGAGCAATCCTACCCAAGTCAAACTGAATACATCCAACCGTGTGAATTGAATTTTTTCCACATTCAACGATTCATAGAGTAGATATTGGATGACCGCACGGATGAGAGATATGGGAAATAAAGTCAGTACCAAATAAGCCAACAATACAATAGTTTCTAAGATAAGTTTCAATCGTTTGGGTAAAAACCACAAGCATTGATTCAAAAACCCTATCATTATGGTGACATGCAAACCGGATAAGACAAATAAGTGGGTAATGCCTATTTTAGTGATACTTTCCTTCATGTCCGATTCGAACACCCCTAAAACCAAACTACTCACGAATAGTTGTGTTTCCTTAGGCAAGCCTTCGATGTGTTTTCTCATTTGGTCATGATAACGATGAGGGATACGGAGGGCATCGTATGATTCTATTTTCGGTTGATAAATCACGTAGTACACAAACCTCGATTTGTGATAATCTTGACTCGAAAAATCACCGTTGAATCGATCTGGTTCATACGTTGTAAAATCACCTTCAACCTTAATCACTGTACCGATTTCAATGGTGGATTTCGTGTATAGATGATAATTAAACAAACCGTATTTGACTGTATATCGATACCCAGATTTTACCGTTTGAACTTGGGTGACTAGCCCGCGGCCTGAGGGTTTTTGAGGGACATAATTTTGATAAAGCCCTACCCAAAGAAAACATATACCTAAGAACACCCACAATGTTTTTTTAAACGACAGTTGTTTGCTCCAAATCACAAAAACCAAAAACAACAACCACCCCCACACATAGGCTTTAGATATGAAAATCAAAAGCACACCTATGGCGTAAAAGTGGAGCTGGCTAGAGGGTAATGAGCGCTTTAATTTGTTCAAACGTTTGAACCCCAATGCCCGACACCAACTGAATATCTTCGATACGCATAAAAGGTCCGGATAAAACGCGGTAATCGATGATTTTTTGAGCGGTAACTTTCCCAATACCCGGCAAAGTCATCAACTGTTCGAGTGTCGCCTGATTGATGTTGACTTTAGAAGACATTTCATCCTGATTTTTATAAGGTATCACATATTTTACCCCATCGGTTAACGGGGTAGTTAAATTTAAAGCTTGGAGGTTCGCCGAAGGGTGAACCCCCATGGCATACCCAATCAAGGTATCCAAAGTCGTACCTTCAACCACTTCATATACCCCTGGCATATGAATTGCACCTCGGATTTCCACTTGGATCATCACAGGCATATTGACCGCTTTAGGTTTGGTATCCTGATCTAATCTGGGAAAAATGACCAAAGCCACGATGATTGAACCAACCAACAAAAATGGTAGTATTTTTTTCATGATAACACCTCAACCAATACATACCAAAATCTCCCCTGAAAAAAGAAAAAACGAGTTATAAACTCGCTTTCACATAGTGTTTTCTTTCATCTGGTCCTAAAGAAACTTGCACATGAAAACCTAAGTTTTCCAATACTTCTGTGTAGTAATTCAAAGGGTAAACATGTTGTTTGACTGCATATGTCCCGCTTTGGTCCTCGATGATGTGTGATAAAACAGCACCTTGGACTGAAGCTTCCCACCGGTAATAAAAGGGTTGTGTCTCTGTTTCAACATACCCATCCATAACCGATAAATACTCGCTTTTATAGACATCAAATAAGATGACCCCAGATGGGTTAAGTGCTTGTTTGAGTACCTTAAAGACTTGTTTCACACCTTTAAAGTAATTCATGACATCGTTGAAAAGTAAGATGACATCAAAACGTTGTCCCAGTGGTTTTCGTAAGTCATGTTCAAACAATTTTACTGGTAATGATTGCTCGATGAGTGCTTGTTGAGCATACGCGAGCATTTTTGTGTCGATATCCACACCCACCACATCATACCCTAAGGCGGTGAGTGGGATTAAAATCACCCCTGAACCACACCCAGCATCCAATATGCGTTGGTGGTTTTTGAGTTCTTTTTTTATCCAATCGATGATGGGTTCATAATCGATATCTTCGATTAAGCGCACATATAAATCTTGAAAAGACATGGTTTACGCCTTGACTTCTATTTGTTTTAAACCCATCAAGCGCTTGTCAAACCCATAATATTCACGCATTTCTTTGGAAAATAAGTGTAAGATGACTTCACCCATATCGACCAACAACCAACCACCGGTTTTACCTTCAAAACCGCGGATTTGTTCGGTCCCCACCGATTCTTTTAAATATTGGATGAGTGCATTGGATTGACGTTCGTTCGCGGTGGCAATAACGACATAATCAAAAAAGGGTGAGCTTTTTTCCATATCATATACTTTTACTTCTGTGACTTTAACGATGTCGATCGTTTTAATGATTTTTTCTAATAACGCCATGGTGTCTCCTTATAGTAGTTCAATACTTCGAGTTGTTCATAAAACGGGGTCAACCCGTCTTCATTT
The DNA here is from genome assembly GCA_036677365.1 of Acholeplasma sp. Taxonomy (GTDB): domain Bacteria; phylum Bacillota_I; class Bacilli_A; order Acholeplasmatales; family UBA5453; genus Paracholeplasma. The sequence continues at coordinate 47,123 of JAVBWN010000021.1, read as the reverse complement.
AAATATTCAATGGTATATTCTAAACTGAGGATGAATGCTTTTTGTAAATCATTCAATGCCAATTGATAGACCGTTTTCGCGCCGTGAAATTTGCGATTTTTTTCACAAAAATCCGCCACACAAATGATCATCGTTTCCAGAGTCATGCCAACTTTACCCCAAATATGATGGTATATGGCTTCAAATACCAACGGGTCATCGATTTGTAATGCCTCTTTAGCGTAATATGCAGCGGCGATGGCGTGGTAAGCGACCGGTACACTGCGATATTTTTCTACTTCATTTGGGTCTTTGATCCAAGCGATTTGAGCCTCTATCGTGTCATATTTGAAATAGTCATGTAAGAGGGCTGCAGTTTCAATCGCAGATCGATTTCCACCATAAATCGCCTGTAGCTCAAGGGCCCGTTCATGCACACCTAAAATGTGGTTAAACCTGTGTGGATGGTGCTTTAATTTTTCTTGTACCAATGCAACGAGGTTCAATAGAGGGCCTCCTCCAAAACGATGCGCATCGTATCTGGTGCGTATACTTCGATCGCAGCTTTGCCTTTGATGTGGATCATCGCGATGTCTGAAATAGCGAGTTCATAGGCTTGATCGGGTTCCAATCTAAATGTATTTTTCACAAACTTAACCCCTTCGATGGTGTGTTTCATCGAAGGCTGCATTTGATGGAACTTTTCATAAGTTTCATCGTATTTCGTACGGTGGATTTGCATCGCTGGTGAAGCATAACAAGCAATGCCTTTAAAGCCACCTTCTAAATAAGAGACTGCACACATGCCACCCAAATACAAACTTTGACGTTCATTTAACTGGTAAATTTTGGGCTTAACACGGGTTTCGATGATTAAGTCCTTATAAGACTCATATGGTAAGAATGAAGCGATGGAGCCTTTTAAATAAATCCCTGGGGTATCGACCAAACGACACCCTTGAAATGGAATATCGAAATCGGCTAAAGTCAACCCTGGTTTTTTACCAGACAGTACCGTGGTTTCCAAATTGAGATGGCTTGCTATGCGTTTAAATAACAACGATTTACCACTGTTTTGAAAACCAACCAAATAGACATTACGATTTTTTTGATGGTGTCCGATCGACTCGATGAGCACATCGACATATTTATCTTGAAGGGCAGATACCGGAATGACATCGACAAACTTCATTTGTAATCGATTGGCCTCGCGACGGATTTGTTGAATCATGCGATTGAGATTCACAGAAGGTTCCAATGTATCGATGTGGTTGATTACCAAGATGACTGGTGAATTCGGAAAATGTCTATCCAATCGATATTTCAATCTTAAGGATAAGTGGTTGATGGATAATACATAAACAATCAAAGCTTCCTCTTTGATTTGTGGCATATCCCCGGTATGGATGGTCACTGAGTTGACTTTTGAATAATGCTTGAGATTGAAACAATCCAAACAAAGGTCATGGGCGATGTCTTTGACATACCCAGCTTGTTCGGCATTGACCGCTTGTAAGATGACGCCACAACCACTACAACGTTTCAACATACGGACGTAACCTACTTTCGTATAAAGCTTTTTGGTGTTTTTTTACTTTTTTAATGAAGAATGCTTCCATCTTACGGTTGATACGGGTTGGAAGAATGTCAGTTTTACGTTCGATTGCACTGACTAAAATCGTATAAAAACCCATGCGATTGCCACCCAAGATATCGGTCATCAATTGATCACCAATGTGGACTACTTTTGAAGGGTCTGATTCTCCAACCATGGACATCCCTTTTCTAAACCCCCGTTTGAGTGGTTTTTTAGCGCTTGCAACATAAGGGTATGGATGGTTGCCAACAAATGTTTGGATGCGTTCAAGTTTATTGTTTGAAATTAAAACAACTTTAAAACCGATCGACTCGATGCCCTTTAAAAACGACACCAACGCCTCTGTTAGGTGGTGTTCTTTATAGGATACCAACGTATTATCAATGTCGATGAATGCTGTGCGAAAACCTGCCTTAAATAAGTGTAAAAAATCGATGTTTTTCACCGATTTTTGATATTCGCTCGGGATAAATTTAAGATATTTCCCCTGCTTCATACTATTTGACTTCAACGATTTGAATGTGGAACGTTTTGCCGGTTTCTAGATGTACTTCAACCGTGTCGCCTTCAATGGTCCCTTGAATGGCTTTACCTACTGGTGAATCGGTAGAAATCTTATTGAGCATTGGGTTCGCTTCAATCGTACCAACCAATTGGTATTCAGCGGTTTTGTTCTTCTCGACGAAATGTAATACAACGGTTTTACCGGTGGTCACTTTATTATCGTTGGATGCTCTAATGAGCTTGAAGTTTTCTAGGATATTTTCAATTTCTTTGATGCGAGCTTCAATTCTTGCTTGTTCGTCTCTCGCTGCGTCATAATCGGCGTTTTCAGATAAGTCGCCTTGAGCACGTGCTTCTTGTAAAGCGATGACGTTTTCTGGTCTTTTGACATCTTTTAAGTAAGATAGTTCACTTCTGAGTTGATCTACCCCTTCTTGTGTGAGTTCAAAAACCTGTTTATTTTTTGCCATAAAATCACTCCTTGTTTTTACAATCTCTAATTATACACTAATTTTTTAAAATTAGATAGTTATATATGGTGTTTTCGAAGCGCTTTTTGAATTGCACGATGGCCGGGCATCATCAAATCCAACACATCATAAAATGGTTTTTGATGGTTAGGGACCAATAAATGTGCATATTCATGAAGCAGTACATACTTGGTAAAGATGACATCGATTTTGGCTAAATAGGCATTCATCGTAATTTCTTTTTTACGTGTATGACAGCTGCCAAACTTCGATCTTAAATACTTGATTTTGGTTGGTAAAGGTGACAAATGAAATGGTTTGAGTGCCTCGATGAGCCAGGGGGTTAAGGCATCCAACTGTTTTTTAAGTTCATGGCCATAGAGGGTTTGAATGGCTCGGTCGATGTCATTATGGTCTTTAAGAGTGATTGTGATGACATCACCAATGGTATAAGAAAACATTTGTCCTGTTTGAATGACCAATGGGTAGTTTTGTCCAAACAACATCAAAGTATCGTAGTTTACGGTTGCTTTTTGAGTCAGTTGATGAAATTGATCGAAATTGTCAAAAAGTCTTTTTTCAATGACTTGAAGCGGGATACGCGGCCCTTTCGTGACGACAATTTGATGATTTTTAACTCGAAAATACGCATTTTTTATGGGTTTTGGTATGATGATATACTCGAGTACTTTTCCAGACTTCTCAATTTTCATCGGTTAAAACCTTTCTGAGCATGTCATAGGGTTTTACTTCAAATGGGATGTGGATTTTAAGGATTTGTTTCGGGTGTCTTGCTGCATCTAAGACTTGTCCTGACACATCACGTATCTCTCCCATCACAAAGCTTTGTTGGTATTTGGGTCCAACGAGTTCAACCAATTCACCTGGGATGAAATGGTTTCTCTGTTCAATGGTCGCGATTTTAGAATTGGGGTCATAATCGACGACCAAGCCTAGAAACTCTTTGGTCGGTTCTTCACTTCTTAAGTTATAAAGTTGTTGTTCCGCTTTTGGCATTCCACCTAAAAACCCATAGGAGGTTAATCGGTTTTCAGCTTTACGGATTTCCTTTTCATAAATCGCTATGTCTTTAATTTGGCCCGTTTGGATATACTCATCCATCAATAAACGATAACTTCTTACGACAGTAGCGATATAGTGGATGGACTTCATACGGCCTTCAATTTTAAGTGATGAAACTTTGGCATCGATGAGCTTAGGGATATATGCGAGGGTCTGTAAGTCTTTTGAACTCATCGAAAATGGCATTTTTTCATCTGAAATCAAGGTGTCATCGGCATATAAATCGTAATTCCAACGACAACTGTGGGCACAACCACCTCGGTTGGCATCGCGGTCAGTCATGTTGTTGGATAAGGTGCATCTGCCCGAATAGGAAGCACACATACCACCATGAATAAACACTTCAATTTCAACCTCAGAATCGGCTGTGATCGCTTTAATTTCATCGATGTCAAGCTCTCTACCGAGAACGACACGCTCTGCCCCTAAATCTTTCCAAAATCGCACCGCGTGGCCATTCACCACCGATTGCTGGGTAGAGATATGGACAGGGATTTGGGTATGTTTTTTGGCTGTTTCTACGATGTAAGGTGAGGCTGCAATGATGGCATCCACCCCCGCCTGTTCGAGGCCTTTGAGGTATTCAATCAAAGCGTCCATGTTGTCATTGTGTGGAATAATGTTGGTGGTTACGTACAGTTTTTTACCATATTGATGACAAAAATCTGCACCTTCTTTGATATTATCCAACGTAAAATTGGATGCGCGTGCGCGAAGGCTAAACTCCATGCCGCCAATGAATACAGCATCCGCGCCATACAATATGGCGATTTTTAATTTTTCTAAATCCCCCGCAGGGGCGAGCAATTCGGTCATAATTCCACCTTCTTCGGTTTGTAGACGGTCTTTTTAAAGAAGAACCCTTCGTCCCAAACTTCATGGTATTTTTTTTGAAGTTCAATCACCTGTGCATCCATTAATTGGGCTGCTTCACTGTATATTTTTAAGACATCTAAAGCATAGGTATCGTCATGAAATACCGTGTCGAAAACCAAATAATCGATCGATTGAGCGAGTGTTTTTAAGTGATTCAAACTGGCAAATACGTGATTTCTAAACACGTGAGTACCCGCCTCATCTTCCAGAATCGGGTATTTATACTCAGGCCTTTTTTCTTCTACAACGGATAGATTTCTCGCATCGTGGAAATCATTGGATTGATGCTTATTTTCAAAATAGGCTTCAATCAGTTGACGTTTTGAATAAAACATATTTAAATACCCATGACCATAAGCGAATAAACTGTATGGGCGGTTTTGACCAATGGTAACGATGTCATCAAGTGTGATTTCTTTGGCTAAATACACCCCTTTAATACCCAAACTATGATAAAAATGGGCATCAAATACATTCGTGATGAGGGTTTCTGGATTGTAGACCATTTTATGTGCGATACCCAACGTTTTCCCAATCGACAATACCCCAATATCACCTACGATGTAGCCTGTGATGGCTTCACTATCCACAGTTTCAATGAACGTTTGATAACGACTTGCATCAAAATCGTGTAGAATGCGATTCATGATGACAAAACAATCTTTATTCAAAGATTTCATTTGTTTCGATGCTTCGATGATTTCCTTGGTGGTAAAACTACGTGTCAATCGCGTAGATACGCCATTTTGCCCAAGGATAAACCCATCGACCCAAGGCGATAACAACGGGATGGATTCTATTTTAAATAGTGTTACGAGTTTTTTCATCATTGGATCCTTTTTGAAATGCTCATACCGTCACCGATATCGAACAATTCACTTTCATAATCTGTATGGTCTTTTAAAAATTGCTTGAATGATTCCAGTCTTTTGACTAAATTTTTGGTGCCTCTAGAAACGGTATCTAGATCGACATTGTGAAAATTCAAATTATCTGTGATGATGATTCCCCCCACGTTTAAGTAGGGTTCAAATTTGGTAAAGAATTTTTCATATTGTGCCTTCGCAGCATCGATAAAAATGGCGTCAAAACGACTCGATGGATCCAATTCTATGTCTAAAGCGTCACCGAAAAGTAAAGTGACTTCATCTGATAAATCAAAACTTAGGACGTTTTTTCTTGCGAGTGCGTGTAACTCTGGTTCGCGCTCGATGGTTGTGACTTTAACACCTGCGTGGATGGTCATGGCCAATGCGCTGTAACCCACCGCCGAACCGATTTCTAAAACGGTTTTTACCTGGTGCTTTTCGAGGGTCTCTACCAAAAATAAAAGCCCATCGTCAGATAGGATTGGTACTTTTAAGGATTGGGCTTTTAGTTTGAGTTCATTAATCTTCGTCAGATTCGTCTTCGTCTTGTGCTTCTTCGTCATCCTGGTCATCACCTAAGTAGTTTTCTAATAACTCATCAAGCATTTCCCATTCTTCGTCAGTTTGCACATCCTCGAAATAGCCTTCGCCATTCTCGGTCTCAACGAATACAGCCGCGCTGATTTCTTCGCGGTCGGAAAATTGAAATACCACGTAATTCTTTTCAGTTTGTTCAGAGTAATGGGTAAACAGAATGTCTGCCATCACTTCTTCGCCATCATAAATGATGGTGAGTTTGTTATCTTCCATATTAATCTCCTTTTCGGTTCAAATAACTTTGGAGAATGATGAGCGCTGCTAATTCATCCTTCTTTTGTCTTTGTTTGTCTTTTTTGATGCCCATTTCAGTCATGAGTGACAAAGCTTCAAATGTCGATAAGCGTTCGTCCCACAATACGACTTTCGCCTTGGTCTTGGACTCAATCATCGCTTTAAAGGATTCACTGACTTGAGCACGGATCCCAATGTCATCATTCATGTGCTTTGGATAACCCAAGACAACGACATCGACACCTTCTTCATTGATGTATTTCGAAATGTAATTCGCAGCGTCTTCATAATGGTTTTCAAAGAAACGATGGGTCCCAATCGGGGTTGAAAAAATGCCTGAATCACTCCTTGAAATGCCCAGGGTTTTCTCCCCTAAATCTAGACCGATGTAAATCAATTAAACCACTCCTTGAAAGATGCTACGATGGCATCTAGTTTCGATTTATCTGCGGTACCACCTTGAGCAAAGTCAGGTTTACCCCCACCAGAACCATTCGAAACAGCCGCTGCTTTTTGAATCATCGCTTTCGCATCTACTTGATTTGTTTTGCATAAGAAGAGGAGTTTTTCATCGGTTTCATTGATCAAACATACCACTTCCGCTTTTATTTTATCATAGATTGCATCGACGAGTTGCTTTTGAATATCTTTATCTAAATTCTTTTCAAGAATGATTTGATATTTACTGTCGGATTGAATGTACCTATCGAGATTAGATAAAGCCTGTTTTTGTTTCATTTGTAGCAATTGTTTTTCAAGATTCTTGTTGTGTTCTTTAAGCACTTCAATGTATTTTCTGAGGGCGATGATGTCATTGTATGACCCAATCAAACGACTTCTGTTTGGGGAATCTACCCTAAATTTAGCATCGATTTGTTTCAATTCAGCCACCAAACGTTCTTCTTTTTGTTTGAGTGTATCGATTTCTGCTTCAAATGGCTTTAAGGCATATACCATATCGGATTCTAAATGCTTGCCCGTGACCGCTTCAACACGATAAATCCCCGAACCAATCGATTCGTAAGATGTGATGGCGAAACGTTCAATGTCACTTGTACGTTTCACATGGGTACCCCCACAAAGTTCAATCGAATAATTACCGATATTGACGACACGTACGATGTCATGGTATTTTTCACCAAACAGTGCCATCGCACCCATGGCTTTGGCCTCTTCAAGTGGCATTTCGATGGTATCTACAGGGTAATCTTTTAAAATGGCTTCATTGACGATGGCTTCTATTTTCAGTAATTCCTCGACGGTTAGGGCTTCATAGTTATTGAAGTCAAAACGCATGGTTTGTTCACTGACTTGTGACCCTTGTTGGTTGGAGTGGTTACCTAAAGTCACTTTTAATGCTTTGTGGAATAAGTGTGCTGCTGAGTGGTTCTTTAGGATTTTTGTACGATTCGCTGAGTCGACTTCACAAACAACCATTTCGCCTTCATCAAAGGATTCATCCATCACATGGAGTGTTTGTCCGTTAGGTAATTTGACCACATCTTTGACTGGATAACCATTGATGGTCCCGTGATCAGCCACTTGTCCACCCATGGTTGCGTAGAATGGGGTCTTGTCTAAAACAACCCCTTGAGGGAATGATTTGATGACCTCACTTCTAGAAGATAGCGTATCATATCCAATAAATACGCTAGGCGTTTTAAAGGACAAGAATTCCGCTTCTTGAGACTTCATGGAATTTTCAGCGTTACGGTTCGCTCTGGACAATTCTTTTTGTTTTTCCATCAATGCTTTGAAACCTTCAAGATCGACCGTTTTACCCAATTCTTCAGACAATTCTAACGTGAGTTCAATTGGAAACCCATAGGTATCATACAATTTAAAAGCATCTTCTTTTCTTAGTTCAGATACACCTTCTAAGGCTTCTAATAAATGTTTTTCACCAGAAGCCAAGGTTTCTAAGAATTTGTTTTCTTCAGCCAAAATGACGCGTTTTACCATTTTTTCATTGTCTTTGACATTGGTATAGAAATGGCCCATAATTTGGATGACATCATCCACAAGTAAGTGTAAGAAGGCTTCTTGTAGACCGAGTTTCTTACCATATTTGGTGGCACGTCTTAACAATCTTCTTAAAACATAACCTCTACCCTCATTGGATAGAATCGCCCCATCAGCAATCGCCATTGACAATGTCTTCACATGGTCAGCGATGACTTTAAATGCCATTTGACCGGTATAAGTCACACCCGATAATTTTTCGGTATGTTGGATGATTGGCATAAATAGGTCGGTTTCAAAATTGGTCTTAGTCCCTTGAATGACGCAAGCGAAACGTTCAAGACCTGCACCTGTATCGATGTTTTTATTTGGTAATTCTTTATAATCTTTTCTTGGTGTGCCCGGTTTTGCGTTATATTGTGAGAAAACAATGTTCCATATTTCGATGAAACGTTCATTTTCTATGTCATTCGCAATCAATTCTGATCCACGTAAATCGTATTGTTCACCGCGGTCAAAATATATTTCGGTGTCTGGTCCTGACGGACCTTCACCAATTTCCCAGAAATTCGATTCAAGCGGAATCAAATGGGTTGGGTCGACGCCTAAAGAAATCCATTTGTCTCTCGCAACGAAATCGTCTGGATAATAGGTCATGTATAGTTTTTCTTTTGGGAAGCCAAAATACTGTTCACTGGTGAGCAGTTCAAAGCCAAATTCAATCGCTTCAGGCTTAAAATAATCCCCAATGGAAAAGTTTCCGAGCATTTCAAAGAAGGTATGGTGTCTCGCCGTTCTACCTACGTTATCAATATCGTTGGTGCGGATGCACTTTTGGATATTGGTCAAACGTGGGTTGGGTGGCATCGCAGACCCATCAAAATATTTTTTGAGTGGGGCGACCCCAGCGTTGATCCATAATAGTGTTTTGTCACCCATCGGCACTAGGGATGCGGATGGTTCAATTTTGTGGCCTTTCGATTCAAAAAATCGTAGCCAGGTTTGTCTAATTTCGTCTGCCGTCATGTATCTCATGTCTTTCCTCCATAAAAAAAGTCCATAGAATTTGCATTCTAAGGACGATGTTAATCGCGGTACCACCTTAGTTCTAACCCTTAAAGATTAGCCCTTCATTGTACTGTTAAGGCCAGTTTACCATTCGCTCCCAAGTAGCTTCATGAATACCGTGATCACTTTCACCTAACTGATCTCTCTTTGGTTTGGCCTTCATTACTTGTCTTGTTCTTCGCTCTATTGCTATTTTATCATAAATCCCGACTTTTACAAGTATAATCCATTTATTTTGGACGTTTTGTGGGGTTATTGGTGTAATAGTTCAATTGGTTGATGATGTCGTTTCGTTTGCCACCAATATACCACTCGATGTTTCTAATCCCAAAAGGGATTGGCCATTTGGCGGATTGAATATCATCGGCATACAATGCTTTAACCGCCAAATGCGCATCTAAAAATGCGGTCTCACTGAAATAATTGTCTTCAATCAAGGTTTTTAGGTGTGCTTCGTATTGTAATTGGTATTCCGGTATGGCGAGAATTTTATCGGTGAGTGGGTGTTTGATTTCTCTACCCACAAAGGCTGTATTGAGGTTACCCCAAGCATAAATATCCATGCCAATCGAGTAATTGGTAAATACCGGTGCGCCGTCCCACCCTTGACCTAAACCATGGTCATAGTCGTATGGAATCATCGTCCATTTACCTGTAATATCGTTTCTGTATAAATAATAGTTATTTCCCATCGCACGGTAGTCATCTGGATTACCTAACAACACACCAATGGCGAGTAATCTCAACAAGCGATCGACATCAAAATTAGCTTCGATGTAAGTCTTAAAATAGGACCCCTCTAACGTATTGATCATTTCCATGAAAGTGACGATATCACTGGTATCGTTGGTTTTTTTATTGGTTTTTAAGTCATAACTTGGGAAATAGTGGCTCGCTTCATCTTTAATCCCAATGGCACGTGGGTCAAAACCGAGTTCGAGACTCGCTGGCCCAAATTGTTGCCACAGGACTTTATATAAATTGCCTTGGTCTTCATTGGGAAAACGTTTGGTTAAAAACGATTGATCGATGGATTCAATCACATTGTAAATGCCTAAGAAATGGGTCACACTACCCACTTTTAAATACATCTTTGCATGCGTTATTTTGGGTGCGAACACACCATAGGCATTGAATAAATCATAGGAATACTTTTCAGAAACATAGGTAGGGTCTTCGTTTCGATTGAATTTGAAGTTCAATTCAGTCATACCAAAGACTTCACGTTTTTTTATGTTTTTTTCAGCTTCTGAACCAGATTCAAGATACAGTGGCTTATCAAAATAGACTTTATATGACACAGGTCTAAGGTTGCCTTCGTTGTCTATCATGCGGGTACGTGAGGTATTACCCCGCGTGCGCCAAGCAACTTGATCGATTTCAAGTTCACCTTGGGTATCTCTGTAGATCAATTTACCTTGAACCACAGCGTCCGTTTTTAAATCGCCAAATTGGTTTCTGTATTCGATCATGTATTGATCTAATTTGTAAAACTCGGTGGTGGTTACTTCGAGGGTAAAGGATTTTTCGTTATCATCATCAAACAAACGTTCATAATCGGCATCGATGATGGGTTCAGGTAGTGGGTCTGGATTGTTGTTGATCGGGGTGTCACAGGCGGTTAAAAAACCTAAACTCAACGTGATACAAATGAGTATAAACTTTTTCATTTGGCTCTCTTAAATAGTTTCTTAGAAACCCACATCATCCCTAAACTCGCCCACATAGCAATGATGAAATATCGGATAAAATCAAGACTCAAATCCAAGAACGTTGGATTTAAATCGACATTCGCTGAATAAGGTAATACAAACTTTAACCCTTCTTTTAATCCAAAAGCAATGGCTAACCCTAGCAACACTTTCAAAACTTGAATAAAAACTGGTGCTGCCACTTTATATCTGACATATTTCTTTTCTAGAAAATACCCTACCGCTAAACCGATGTATGCCCCACCCGCAACAAATAAGGGTTCTTCGTGGAAAAATGCCATTAAAATTAATAGTATAGGCACTGGATACAAAGCACGGATGTGTTCTTTATCAAAATTGCCCACACCCAACAAGAACATGAATGTTGAGCCTAAAATCAAACCCAATACCAAACCGACCAACACATCTTCTAAATAGTGTTGACCCAAATACATGCGAGATAGTGGCACCAAGATGATCATCGCGATCATCAAGCCGCGAACCCATTTGGCATAATAATATTCATTCCATAGGTTGATGGCAAGTGACCCTGCTGCTTGTGCATGTCCACTAGGCATCGATGACCCTTCGGTTTGTTGGAGGATGGGTCTCGCCCCTTCTTGATACGGTCTGGGTTTATTGGTCAATGCTTTTAATCCCCCATTGATGAAGGCAGAACCTAAATAAGCGACCATCAATTTGAATGCGAATTTTTTATCCACAGTCCAGTACAAAATAGCCCCTAAGAGAATGAAAAAGTATTGATCACCAAACTCAGTGATGATACGCATGACCCAGTCTAAAACTGGATTAGAAAACGATTGTAAAAATTCAATGATTTGCATTTACTTACCTCTATTCAGTGCTTGTTCAATCTTTTCTTTAATGGACAAGCGTTTTTGTGCTTCTCTTCTGGTGATACGGCGTTCTTTTCGTAATGCTTTCACACGTTCATAAGTTTCCTTAGGTGCTTCAATATAAGTGAATTTATCTACCCTGACGAAATTCTCATTCATCCCAAACAAACCGCGTTTTAAAATACCCATATCGCGTAGTTTGGTGATGATTTCACTGGCAACCAAGTACCCATAGTTTTGTCGTTCTTCAATCGATTCTTCTGTAAATCGGATGATGTCATAAGCATCGATGAGTGGTAATGCACTAAACACATTGAAATCCGTCAGATTGATGAATAAAATCTTGTGGTTAGCATACGCGTTATAATTGAACCCATGGTCTAAGGGGGCACTTAAAATCACATTACACCCCTGTTCAATTAGAATGTCTATTGGGTTATTGTCGACCAAACCCCCATCGACATAGGCTTCACCACCGATATATGTCGTACCGAAAAACAGAGGGATGGATGCGGATGCAATGACAGCATCAAAGCAATGATCCATCTCATTCAAATGAAATACCGTTTTTTCGTGATTGCCTGTACGAATTTGAGAAGCAATCTTCTTGGTATCAATAATCTTAGAAGCTACAACGAATGTATCGATTTTTGAGTTTTTGACTTTCTTGACATCGATATATTTTTCAAAAATATCTTTCAAGACTTCCAGACTGTATAAGCCTTCTTTGTCTTGTTTAATTCTAAATGATTTTTGTCGGATTGGATTGTTGGATTGAGCCAATTGCCAAATTTCACTGATTTTGTTGGCGTCGTTTAAAGACATCACTAAAAGAGCATTGATGGCACCGATAGAAGTGCCCGCGATGCAATCGATTTTGTCGATTAAATTGGCTTCTTGTAAAGCGCGGATGACACCCAGTTGATAACCACCTTTGGCACCACCACCGCCCAACATCAATCCAACTTTAACTTTCACGTCGGAATGCCTCCTTAATGGTCTTCTTCATGTGTTTTTTCGCATCTTCTTCTTTTAAAGATTCGCGCTTATCAAATAGTTTTTTACCTTTAGCAATCGCGATTTCAACTTTCACTAAACCTTCAACAAAGTATACTTTTAAAGGGATGACTGTATAGCCATCTTCTTTGATTTTCGCTTCAATTTTTAAAATTTCTTTTTTGTGCATGAGCAGTTTTCTGGTCCTGGTTTCTTCATGGTTAAAGAGGTTCCCATGCGTGTACGGGGAAACGTGCATGTTGATGATGAAAATTTCGCCGTGTTTAATTTGAACATACGCATCATTGACAGACACTTTACCTTCACGGATGGATTTGACTTCTGTCCCTCTTAGGTTGATCCCTGCCTCATACGATTGTTCAATGAAATAATCATGCCTTGCCTTTTTGTTTTGGGTGACGATGGAATTCTTTTGTGTCATTTTTCTTTTCCTCAAATACGGTAAACGTCAGTTGTCTAAGCACAATATCACAATCGATCAATTTAACGCGAATCGGCTTACCGATGGCGAATTCTTGTTTGTTGTTTTTGCCTTTGAGCGTGAGACGAATATCGTCAAAATAATAATAATCTTTCATCAAGCGGATGGGTGCTAACCCTTCAATGCCATTGTCTAGTCTAACAAAAATACCCGCTTTGGTGATGTTTGAAATGATGGCATCAAAGACTTGATTTTTCTTATTAGCCATAAATTCAGTGGTTTTCAATTTGTCGGTTTCTCTTTCGAGTTCATCGGCTTTTCGTTCCATCATGGAGCATTTTTCCGCGATGGTTTCAATGACCGATTCATAGTATTTATAGTTTCTTTCAAACTGGTCGGTTTCAATCAAGAATACTCGAATCAATCGGTGCAAGAGTAAATCAGGATATCGACGAATCGGTGAGGTGAAATGCGAATAGAACTTGGAAGCCAAACCGTAATGTCCAATATTTTTACCGCTGTATTCCGCTTTTTGCATCGCCCTTAAAAACATCGTATGGAATACAATTTCAAGGGGATGGCCTTCGAGTTTATCGATGATATTTTGTAGGGTTCTTGGTGTAATGTGGTGTAGCTTAGGGATTTTAATGCCCATTTCTTTAACCATATTCATGACGTTGATCAACTTTTCTTCGGTTGGTTTGTCATGAACACGATAGATACAAGGTAATTCCAATGAGGATAGGTGCATCGAGACCGTTTCATTCGCAAGCACCATGAAGGATTCAATCAATTTTTGTCCTTTTCCTGTAACATAAGGGTGGATATCGATGATGTTACCCATGTCATCCGTTTCGTACTTAAATTCTAATGATTTAAACTCAAGTGCCCCACGTTCACGACGTTTGTCTTCCAATATCGCTGATAATTCAGCCATTTGAATCATCATTTGTTCAATTTCAGGGGTATATAGCGATGTTTCACCATCTAAGAATAAATTGACTTCATCGTAATTAAGGCGTTTATCTACCGATATCCACGTTTGTTCAATCTTATGGTCAATCACATTGGCATCGAGATCAAGTGTCATCGTGACAGATAAACATTTTTTTCGTGTGCCGGCATTTAAACTGCACAAATCATTCGATAACTTTCTTGGTAACATGGGTATGACACGGTCGGCCAAATAGACCGATGTGGTTCGATCTAAAGCATCTTTGTCTAAAAAAGAATTGGGTTGAACGTAGGCAGATACGTCTGCGATGTGTACCGATAAAATATAGTAATTATCCACTTTCTTAAGTGCCACAGCGTCATCTAAATCTTTCGCATCGACACCATCAATCGTAACGATGAGTTCGTCTTTGACTTCTCTTCTTGGAGCGATATCGATGGATTCGATGGTTTCTGCTTCATTTAAAGCTTCTTTTGAAAACTCATATGGCCAGTTGGCTTGGTAGACCAATTCAAGGATATCCATCCCTGGGTCGGTTTCAAACCCTAAGGTTTTCTTGATTGAACCGAATACATGTTTACCTTCATATTTATCAAGGCTGATGAGTAAAACCTCACCACCTAAGAAAGGTTGTTTGGTTTCCACTTGAATGATTAGTCTGAGTGGTTTGATCGGTAAAAACACGTATTGTGTGTTCATTTTTTTAACATGGACAACGAGTTCCGTGGTGTTGTGTTCCAAGACATCAACCACCTTGTTTCTCGCCCCCACATGGACCAAAACCAAATCGCCATCGAGCGCGAAACCCATGTCTTCTTCGTATATATATAAATCATCCTCAGGTTGAAGTAAAAAACCAAAACCCTGGTTTTTGATATCTAATAACCCTATAGCATAACTCGATTTTAAGGTGTATAATGTATCCTTTTTGGTTATTCTCTTTTGATTCAACAATTCATCGAGTTTTTCCGATAAAGTGATGGCATCTAACTGGGTGATTTCTTGGAGCGACTCAAATGTGTGCGTCGCGCCATCTTTAAACAGTGTGATTAATTTCATGGATTCACCAACTTCTTAAATATTATACCATAAGGTATAGAACATACATTCATAAATCCAAAAAATG
The DNA here is from genome assembly GCA_036677365.1 of Acholeplasma sp. GTDB lineage: Bacteria > Bacillota_I > Bacilli_A > Acholeplasmatales > UBA5453 > Paracholeplasma. The sequence continues at coordinate 31,817 of JAVBWN010000021.1, read as the reverse complement.
CGTGTAAATATAAGTAACAAATAAAATTTCAAAAAACTAAAAAAATGAAATGACTTTTATTTAAGTAAGTGATAAAATCTTTCTAATAAAGAAGGTGTATGACACATGAAAAAAGGATTCCTTTTAATCCATTACTTGCTCATGATAATGTTGGTTGGTTGTCAAAAAAGCGTATCATATGTATTGATTCCTGATAGCTATGCTGACCAAATTAGTCTATACAATATTGATGGTATAGTCCATACAATCATGTTAGCAAAACAAGGCGATAATCTGATTATAGTTTCTATGCGAGAAAACGATTTTGTCTTTGAAGTTTATGAAACGTATGTTTTACCAAAGTTCGATGATCCAGTAAAAATTGCTCACTACTATTTTGATGACAATGGTTTTCCATATGTTTTTCTTAAAACCGATGACACCATTCAAGAGATGAAAGTAACCAAACGGATTGGATGGCTAGGATCGTATTATGGCATGGAAAAAACTTATCCGATGGTTGGTACTATAAGCCTCAAACCAATGTGTTTTGGTGAAGATAATCCGTGTCCTTTATCTTTAGATTTAAGTGCATTTGTTGAGGGCCCGTACAAGGATTTCATCATACAAGATGTGATTAAAGTACAAGTTTATGCCCAAAAACATCAAAGATACGACAAAGATGCTTGGATAAGTATAGGTGATTACAATTATGTATATCACATATTGGCAATTCATGATGGTATACTACATGAAATCAAAGTTTACTTGAATAATGGTGAAGTTATCTATGAAGCGAGTGAAATCGATAATGAAGTCACATCTGCAGAATACATCAATATTGCAAGAACATTTATATCCATCCATCAAAACAACACTTACGATGTTTACTATTGGAATTATACAAAAGCAGTCAGTGGTACCTATGAAGGTGTTTTCAAACAATTTCATCAAATGGATAGATTCGGTTTATTAGAGACATCATCCAATTTCCATCTATTCAACGATATGCATCTTGTCAAAACATTCATCAAAGAAAAAGATGTACATTGGATAACTATTTATTATAATGATAATGCCAAATCCATCGGCTATATTTACATTGAAGAGAATACCCTAAAACGTGGTGAAACAAAATAAAAAAATGCTCAGCTTGCGCTGGGCATTTTGTTTGGGTTATTTCTTTAAGTTATAGAAAGACTTGATGCCATGGAATTGTGCAGTTTCGCCCAATTCATCTTCGATACGAAGCAATTGGTTGTACTTAGCAATTCTGTCTGTACGAGATGCAGAACCAGTCTTAATTTGACCAGCGTTTACTGCAACCACGATGTCAGCGATGGTGGTGTCTTCTGTTTCACCGGAACGGTGTGATACGACAGCGGTATAACCAGCTCTCTTAGCCATTTCCATAGCGTCGAAAGTTTCTGTCAATGTACCAATTTGGTTGACTTTGATCAAAATCGAGTTACCGATACCTTCAGCAATACCTCTAGATAATCTTTCGGTGTTGGTTACGAATAAATCGTCACCGACCAATTGAATCTTATTGCCTAAAGCTTCAGTTAATAACTTCCAACCATGCCAGTCGTTTTGGTCAAAACCGTCTTCGATGGTGATGATTGGGTATTTGTTCGCTAAACCAACATAGAATTGAACCAATTCTTCGGAAGTGAACGCTTTACCGCCTTCACCTTCTAATACGTACTTCTTGGTTTCAGCGTTGTAGAATTCTGATGCTGCAACGTCCATACCTAAGAAAATGTCTTTACCAGCTTCGAAGCCAGCTTTCTTAATCGCTTCAAGAATGACTTGAATAGCTTCTTCGTTTGAACCTAAATTTGGAGCGAAGCCACCTTCGTCACCAACCGCTGTATTATAACCCTTGGATTTTAATACGCTCTTAAGGTTGTGGAATACTTCAGCACCCCATTGGATCGCTTGTTTGAATGATTTAGCGCCGACTGGAAGAATCATGAATTCTTGGAAGTCGATGTTGTTGTCCGCATGCGCACCACCATTGATGATGTTCATCATAGGTACTGGTAATTGTTTCGCATTGAATCCACCTAAGTAGTTATAAAGTGACACACCTAGGAAATCAGCTGCTGCTCTTGCAACGGCCATCGAAACACCTAAAATAGCATTCGCACCTAATTTGGATTTGTTTGGTGTACCGTCAAGTTCAATCATCAATCTGTCGATGGCTACTTGGTCAGTAACCGCGTAACCAATGATTTCTGGAGCGATGATATCATTGACGTTTTCTACCGCCTTTAATACACCTTTTCCTAAAAATCTCTTTTTGTCGCCGTCTCTTAATTCGACAGCTTCGTATTCACCTGTGGAAGCACCGGATGGCACTAAAGCTCTACCGAATGCACCACTTTCTGTGTAAACTTCTACTTCAATCGTAGGGTTTCCACGTGAGTCAAGTACTTCTCTTGCATACACATCTGAAATAAATGGCATTGTTTTTTTCTCCTTTATATAGTATCTCAATATTCCGTAAGTATTATACCCCATAGGGTGTTTAAAATAAAGTGTGAACCCAATAAAAGCGGTTTCGAATCAGCGCTTCATCATTTGATAGATGCTGTAGCTTAAATAAACCGTGAAGAATATTTGAATTAGGTTTGAAATGATCACGCCAAAATTCAACGACCACAACCAAAAGTATGAAAAATACCCCAGTGGATTTAAAATCCTCATTGCAGTTGAAAAACTGCTGAATACGACCGATAGGTTACCATCAACGATTTGAATAACCAATAAGTTCGCGGTTAGTCCCATGGCATATTCTCCTAACAATAGAAAGAAGACTGCTAAAATGGAATACCATATATGATATTGGTTAAAACTGCGAAACAAACGGTTTGATAAAAAAATGTATAGAATGATGAACGTAAATAGAGCTAAAATGGAATTAAAATAGTTGGCTAAAATGAACGTGAGTGCGCCAATGAAACCACCAAAAACGAAACTTGCAAGAAACCCTTCTAAAATGAAACGTTTCATGTCCGACTTGATAAATGGTTGTTTCAATTCATATAACAAGTGTTTCATAACTCACCTCTTTTCGTCTCTATTATAACTCAACTTTCTCCAATGTCGATTTAATTGGCAAAAATAACATACTTGTAATCAATCCTTTTGCGATATTCAATAACGTATAATTTGCTACTATGTATGTCACATAAAGGTTCCAATTCGATAAGTCTACACCGAATATGTTGGCCATACCTGGGTCATTTAATAATGTGAATACGGTGATGTGGAAGGATGAAAATCCAAAGAATCCGAATAAAGCATCATAAGTACTCAAGTAAATCGGTGTTAAGATGAAAATATTCAATGTAATCATGACCACGGTGAGTGTTACTGTCAATCCAGCAACAATCACGATGACTTCTTTAAACGAGACCATTTGCGGATCAACTACAGCCTCTAAAATGAGTGGTTTACGATATGTTTTAATCGCTTTTGACAACCCATAATAGGTCAATAATAATACCGTACTCGCGATCATCGCGATGGCTTCACCAACCAATTCGGTTGGCATGAACAATTGGCCTTGGAACGCTTGTCTGAAAATACCCCTAACGAATACTAGACCAAACGCGCCTTTGTAACCAATGACGACTGCTGCGACCAAAATCGCAAGTTCGCTGACATCCAGTTTAAGCCACGGCAAACCGAGTGGAATCTCGATCAAACCGAAGACGACTGAAATGGCTGCAAGCGAAGCAATAAAGATGAGTTTTTTAATACTGTAATTTGTTCTCATATTATCCTCCTATGAACAAAAATGCCGCCACTCCAGGGTGACGGCAAAAAACAGGCTAAAAAACCTCTTTCTTCTCCCATCCAGACTATACTGTCGGTACTGGAATTGCACCAGTTCAACCAAAAAGGTTCGCGGACTTTACCGCCGATCAAGGAATTTCACCTTGCCCCGAAGTATTAACTCAGCTACATTATAGAAAATTTAAATATAGAAGTCAATCACAATTCGCTTGTAAGCGTTTCAATCATGATGGTGATATCTTCAAACTCTCTTTTGATTTCGTCGATGTAACTTAAATCGATCGGTTTGAACATTTTTAAATCAAATGTATCGATGCCATTTTTGATGGCGACATATAATTTATTGCCAATGAAACCAAATTGAATCCCTTTGTAGCGGTTATTCAAGGACATGACGTGTTCCATAAATCGTGGTTTGATCAAACGGAATGTGGCGAGTGGGTCTTTGCCAAACACATCAAATGCTTTATTGAATTCGACATATTCCATTTCCATTTTTTCAAACCCTGAAAATCTTGTAAATAGGGTTTGATTGGCAACGATATAAACAGGGGTCGAAAGCGTCTTTTCAAATTCTATTTCATAAAATCGACCTCTAAACACCGTGACGACCGTGGTGGATTTGCCATTGCTTCTGACATCTTGTAAGTGCAAATCCGCACAACGAAATCGTCTATTGCTGATTTTACCTTCAATCATGTCTTCACTTGAGAAGCGGTCTTCTTTTTTTAACACTAAAGTGCCGTAAACTTCATCCGGTAAAAACCCTCGTTCTGGATGAAATGATGTGGTGGGGTAAAGTTCTTCGATACTTTTTTTTACAAACTCTATTTTAAATCTATTAGATAGTTTCTTAAATGCCATGGATGACAAAGCCGATAAGGCCCCACCACCAATAAAAAATACAAACCCAAGCGCTGGTTGGACTGTAATAAATATGAATCCAATGCCTAAAAATATGAATCCAAGGACAGTCAAAATTTCATATAAACCTTTTTTTACTTCATACTCGTGTGCGTTCATAATATGACCTCATTACTTCATCGATGTGGCTAAATCAATCAAGGTTTGCATTTCTTGTTCAATGGTTTCTACGAAATGTTTATCAATTTTTCTATGAATGTAAAATTCAAAACTGTTTCTACCTTCCATCGCAACCACCATGGTTTTGTTTAAGAATGCGAATCCCACAGAACCATATTTTTGACGCAATTTCAAAATGGTTTCCATCGCTTTTGGTTTTAAGAGTTTGAATGCTGCTTCGCTGTTATTTGAATACACATCGACTTCATTATTAAAATCAATATATTCAAAATCAATTCTGGGTAAGCCCAATTTGATACCAAATTTTTCAGCCCCATTGTTCACAATATAAACGGGTTGATTGACAATAAATGGTAGTTCAATTTCGTAGTATTTACCACTAAATCTGGTGATGATTTGGCGACCATTACGCGACATCCGTTCAAATTGAATCTTCACATCGGCAGTTCTGAAACGGGTGTTACCAATCTTACCTTGAAGCATGTCTTCACTTTTAAAAATGTCGCCACGTTCAATCAATCTAGAACCATACACATCGATGGGTAAGAACCCTTTACTCATATCGTATTTTATATTGGGGTATCGCGATTCGATGGCTTCTTTCAAATGATTTTTTTTAAATTCAAGTGCCATTTTGGTGTAGTCTTCTTGGAGTTTCATGTATACTGCTATACAGCCTAAAATGACTAATAAAACCCAAAACTGTCTGAAGAATAATCCCACTGAAGATACCACTGCAATCACGACTGCAATTCTTCGGATGGTTTGAAATTGAATCTGCTTTTTTACAAATTGTTCGAGTGTCATGGTTATCATCCTTTACGATGCAAATTATAACATAGTTCATGATTCATATAAATAGTTTATTTGAATTATTATTATACCTATCTCAATTGAACGCATTTTTAGCCAGTTTCATGTGTGTTAGGATTTTTATAAATCCGTAAACACTTTCAATTTTTATTTTGAAGGTCATTAGTATATAATAACATTGGTAAAATAGAAATGAGGCATATTCATGAGTACAAAAAAATTCGTTGGTTTAATCATTTTAGATGGGCAAGGTTTAGCCCCAGCAAGCGACTCCAATTCAGTCACACTTGCCAATAAACCAAATTTGGATGCACTTTTAGCAAACTATCCAAACAGCACACTTCAAGCGTCTGAAGAAGCCGTTGGGTTACCTGAAGGACAAATGGGTAACAGTGAAGTTGGTCACTTAAATTTAGGGGCTGGACGTGTCGTTTATCAATCCTTGACCCGTGTCAATGTCGCGATTAAAGATGGTTCCTTTTTCCAAAACCAAGCTTTCTTAGATGCGATTGCACATGCTAAAAAACACAATTCAAAATTACACATCTTCGGTTTGGCAGGCGATGGCGGCGTCCACTCTTCTTCCAAACACATCATGGCTTTACTCGAATTAGCTAAAACCCATGGTTTAGAACAAAAAACATATTATCATGCGTTCTTAGATGGTAGAGATACCCCTCAAACATCTGGTTTGGCATTTGTTAAAGAATTGATTGAAGCGGGTGCGCGTATCGCCACTGTCCATGGCCGTTATTATGCGATGGACCGCGATAACAACTGGGACAGACTTCAAAAATCGGTAGATGCCATGACCATCGGTAAAGGCGAAGAAAAAGATTGCCCAATTTGTGGTATTGAAGAATCCTATGCCAGTGGTGTTACCGATGAGTTCGTCATCCCATTCATCGTCAATAAAAAAGGTTTAATTGAGGACAATGACGCGATTATTTTCGCCAATTTCCGCCCAGACAGAGCCATTCGTATCGCAACCGCGTTCTCTAACCCATCGGAAGTATCCAAATACTATTCAGAAGGCAAAGCAACCTTCGATGCGTCGCATATCCCAAACAATATTTTCTTTGTTTCTATGATGCACTATGCTTATACCGTCAAAGGTCCAATTGCATTCGAACTCAACGATTTAAAGAATATTTATGGTCAAGTGATCGCAAACGCAGGTTTAAATCAATTGAGAGCTGCAGAAACTGAAAAGTATGCACACGTGACCTTCTTCTTTGACGGGGGTGCAGACTATGAACTTAAAGGTGCTACCCGAATTTTAGTCCCTTCACCAAAAGTACCTACCTACGATTTAAAACCTGAAATGAGTGCTTATGAATTGACCGACAAAGTCGTTGAGGCTTTGTTGACCAACCATTATGACACGATGGTACTCAATTTTGCTAACCCAGATATGGTTGGACATACCGGTTCTATTGAAGCAACCACCAAAGCGGTTGAAGCTGTGGATGTCTGTTTAGGTAAAGTCTTAAAAGCCATTGAACAAATTGGTGGGACTGCCATCGTCTTGGCTGACCATGGTAACGCAGAAAAAATGCGCGATGAATTCGGCAAACCCCACACCGCACATACCACAAACCTCGTGCCTGTGGTCATCACTAAAAAAGGATTAACACTTCGAAATGGTGGCGCATTGTGTGATGTCGCACCAACCATGTTAGACCTTTTAGGTGTAGCACAACCCGAAGAAATGACAGGAAAATCCTTAATCGTCAAATAAAGAGATGGTTCGCCATCTTTTTTGATGGATTCTATGTGTAAACGCTTACTTCTTTTTCGCTTAACAATGTTAAATGACCCAGAGCCATGCTATAATGAAGTATGGTAAAGTGAGGATACTATATGTCAAAACTATTAAAACTACGCGAAGCGTTGGTGAACAATAAACCAAACTATCCACTCAATTATGCAATACCTGAAATGTTTAATTTGTTTGGTCACGAGTCACTATCGATTTTGAATAATGGGGAACACTTGGTGAATCCCTATGATTTTATGGTCGATTTAATCGATCAAGTCTTACTTAAGCATTATGAAAGCCATGAAGTGGCATCCTTGTCTCAGCTCAAAGGTTCGAAGATTGCGAAAAAGAAAATGGGTGGCGACTGGATTTTAAAATCCACTGTGTATTCCATGATGATTCGTACGTCGACGACTTGGGACCATGACCGTAATGGTTATGTCGATGAAAATAACATCTATCATTTGAAAGAAACAGGTACATTCATCAAAACATTGGCTCTACTGCCACTTTTAGACAAGATGGGTGTCGATGCGATTTATTTACTCCCAATTTCTAAATTCTCATTAAAGAATAAAAAAGGCGAATTGGGTTCACCTTATGGTGTTTCAAACTTCTTTGAATTAGACCCTAGCTTAGCTGACCCGATGGTAGGGGATGCTTTATCTTTAGATGACCAATTTCAAGCCTTGGTTGAAGCGGCTCATACCCTTGGTATGCGTGTGATGATCGACATCATCCCTCGTACAAACGCCACCGAAAGTGACCTCATCATTGATCATCCAGATTGGTTCTATTGGATTAAATCATCCGATTTGGCTATTTACAATCCACCTTATGTCGATGAAATCAATGACCGTACCGTTTCACCTACCATGAAATTCATGCCGACAGTTTATAAGAGTAAAAAAGTCTTAGAACACATCGGTCGTTTCCAATTTGATCCGAAAACTCAAAATAGTGAATTGTGGGCTAAACTCAAAAAAGAATACGCAAGAAAAGGCGGTTCGATCCTTGAACTGGTGGACAAATATTTCGGTTTAACGATTGCACCTGCATTCTCAGACCACATCAACGATATCCAACCCCCATGGACCGATGTTACCTTCTTTAGAATGTATCTTGACCATCCAATCGAAACCTCTAAATTTCTAGAAAATAAGAATGTCGCTCCATATATCTTATTTGATACCATCAAATCTAATTTATACCCTGGTCATAAACCAAACAAAGAACTCTGGGATACATTGGCCAACATCATTCCACACTATCAAAAAACCTATGGTATCGATGGGGCGAGAATTGATATGGGACATGCTTTACCTAAAGAATTGGTAAACCAAATCATCAAAACTGCACGTGAAGTTGATCCAGATTTCGCATTCATTGCTGAAGAACTCAATGTGGATAACGCGAAGTTTGCTAGAGGTTTGGGTTATAACATGATCATTGGTAATGGATTCTCGATGCAACCACACATTTGGGAAGGTAAACTTCATCATTTCTATTACAAGAGCGTAGATTTGGATTGTGCGGTATTCGCGTGTGGTGAAACCCACGATACCCCAAGACTTGCTGCACGTGATGGTGGCCAAAATCTATCCAAGTTTTTGACTGTGATGAATATGTTTATGCCTAATGGTGTACCGTTCATCAACTCTGGTCAAGAAGTCTATGAGCGTCAACCGATGAATACGGGTATTGACCCAAGACCGAATGAACTTTACATGTTACCTGCAGAAGATCCATTCTATATGAAGTTAGCTTTATTTGACAAGTTTGCACTGCATTACCTCAATCACATGCATAACGACATCCCGGATAATCTTGCCAGAGTCAAACCGATTCGTAAGAAATATCTCAATGTCATCACTGATAAGAAAAACTACATCCCTGTTTCTTTCCTAGAAGGGTATAACCCTGTTGGATTTGCCTATGAAGCAAAAGATGAAATTTTACTCGTCGTTGGTAATGCGAACCCATTCGATGCACAACATGTTAAAGTCGATTTAAGACCCCTTCGTAAACGTTTTGAACTCAGTCAAAATGAGGGTCGTATCTTGTATGCGATGCATGAAGCGGGTCCAAGAATGTTCTATGAGTTCGATGAAAACCAAAACCCTTACTTCTTCATGGGTGCTGGTGAAGTTAAAATTCTTGTTCTTCAAAAAAACAAATCAAAATAGCCGAAAAAGGCTATTTTTTTTCTATCTTAGTCCATTTTTAAGATTTTTTTTATTTTTACGGACAATCTTCTTCTAATCGTTTGATAAAGTAAAAAACTCGATGTATAATGAATAAAAATTTGTTATCACATGGGAGGGATAATACATGGGATCAAAAGGCATTGTTTTGGGTTTAGCGGGGTTTGTCAGTCTCCTCATCCTCATCACAGGGATCACCCTAATGGTGGGTTATAACCGTTTGGTCGATTTAGATGAATCGATCAATGGTAAAATGGCTCAAGTCGATAATCGATTACAAGAAAGAAAAGATAAGATTGATCAATTGGTGGATGTGGTTGAGGGTTATACAACCGTTGAACAATCGATTTATACCATGATTACCAACGCACGTGCTTCATATGCGGCTGCGAAAGTTGCAGGTGACGCTGACGGTATGGCTGAGGCTGACGCTTTAGAGATTCAAGCCATCAATGCATTGTTGGCCATTGTTGAAGACAATCCAGAAATTAAATCCAGTCAAGTTTACATCAGTTTAATGATTGAAATCAGCTCGATGGAATCCGCACTGAGCACAGCACGCTTGAGATACAATGAAGCGGTTGAAACCTATAACCGTTCCGCACGTCAATTTCCTAGAATACTATTTGTTCAAATGTTTGATTTTGATACAAGCAAAACGTATTGGAAAATCAATGACGGGGCTGGCGAAGTACCTGACATCAATTTTGGTGATTAAGGATGAAACGCCTTTGGAAATGGCTATTCATCGCAGCTTTCAGTCTATTCCTGGTTTCCTGTAAGCAAAACAAATACCCAGATCCAACGTTTCGTTATTATGTGAATGATTACGCAGACGCGTTGATGCAATACACAGAAAGGCGTATAACAGCCCAAAATCGATACTTATATGAAGAGTATGGTGACATTCAAATCGTATACGCTACCTTTTTGGTCAAAGACGCCAGTGAGATTGCCAACTATGACCGCGTAGAAATTTTTGAACAATGGGCACCAGGCAATAAAGACACCGACATGGGACTATTGGTATTGTTATTCATCACCGAGTACGTTGAAGACGATATAACCTATCAAGACATCCTCGAAGTCCAAATGGAACCTGGGTATGGTTTGGAAGAATATTTAACACCGACCGAAATGAATATGATGCGTGATGATTATCTTTACGCTGACATCCATTACGGTATCATCGATATGAAACTGATGCATTTCCAGTATGAAATGCTCAATCTCTTATATACAGAAGTATACGGTGAAACACCCATCGATTACGATATGGAATTATTCTATGAACAAATGATGGATGCACCCTACGTGCCAGAAAATACAGGAACCACAGATATATTCAGCCTCATCCTCGGTTTATTATCATTAAACGGACTCAACATAGGTTCAGGTTGGGGGATTGCTTTGATTGTTGTACTGCTTGGTTTTGGTGGTGGATTTACAGTCATCAAGATCCGTGGCGGCGGTGGCGGCAGCGGTGGTCGTGGTATATAAAATAATAGAGACGATGTTTGACACATCGCCTCTTTTTTATTGTAAAAATTAGTATAAAATAATATGCATGCTATAATGATATTTAACTCTTAAAATATGCGTATGATTACCATATTTTAAGAACACATACTACGTATGTGATTTGATATTACAGTGACTGGTCAATAAAAACACCTAAAAGTCGAATACTCATGTGTTTAGATAACTTGTCTAGGATGGTTTCGATGTGTTCAATTTGGCTGTTTTTACACTCAAGTTCAATGAAGAAATGATAAGTTCCCATGGCTTTTTTGGTTGGTCTAGACATGATAGAAATCAAGTTGATTTGTGCGTTTGCGAATGCTTCTATGATGGATAATAACAACCCTGGTCGGTCTATCGTTGGTGTGAATACCATCGCCATTTTGTAGTCTTCATGGTTTTTAAAAACATGCTTTTGATTCTCAATCACGAAAAATCGTGTTTCGTTTTGTAATTCATCGGTCACATTTTCAATTTCAAATGGTGCCATGCCTGGCGTATAAATGTGATTGGGGATGATGACAGCACTGTTTGAATCTTGCAGGTAACGTTCATAAGATTGTGTGTTGCTCTCCGTGATGACGACATCTTGTTCATCCAGTGTCGCCATAAACTTTAAACATTGATTTTTAGTCGCGTATTGAACATACACCGTTTTTACATCTTCTATGGGGCGATGACTGATGCACGCGAACGATACTTGCAATCTCAATTCCGATGAAATCCATGCCTTGGCATGCATTAACACGTAATCTAGGTGCTGTTGAACGTATCCTTCGAGTGTGTTTTCGATGGGAATGATCCCTATGGTATCCTCGGATATGGCTTGTATCACATCACTGATTTGCTTTTTATAAATGATTTCATATGGTATTTCTTGTTGGTTTTGATAGACCTTGGCAGCCACATCTGAATACGTGTTTTTGGGGCCAAGGATGGCGATTTTTTTCATGGTTTACCTCTAAATATTTAAGTGTTATTATACGCTCATCTCTACCATTTGTAAACCTCAAAAAGAAATACAAGCCGGTTAAGCTTGTATTTCGTGGATATTCAAAATGTCTTGGATGGGTAGGCTCTGCTTGGTTTCCATCAGTACTTTCTTGTGTATGCTATCGATTTTCAAGATAGTCCCTTCTGTATAGCGGATGTGTCCATCGTAAAAGTATTCAATCAGTACACGGGTATCGTTTTTAAGTGCTTTTTGGAGCGCCTCGTCGAGTTCTTCTAATCGGTCATCCAACAATACGGGTTTGTCCATTCGAGTCAAACGGTTTCTGAGTTCCGTGAACATATCATTGAATCCAGCTAAACCATCGAATGGTGACCATTTGATGATGCCACGATCCACATATTTACTCATGATGACCTCCAACAAACGTATTTCGGTCACGGATGGTGGATTCTTTGTTTAAAGATGAGCCACGGTTCACAGCGTTTTTACCATAACGATATTTGATTTCATCCACAGAGGCCAATAGCTGATACTCGTTTTCATCCCGTTCCAAATCCTCAAACAAACTGAATTGATGTGTTTCTGATTCAGTCAAGCCTCCAAGTGAAATGCCAATTGACCTCACAGGACTACCATCATACTGTTCGTTGAAAATGTCGATACACGTATCATAAATTAATTTAAAACTGGACGTCGGTCTATCCAGGGTTACTTGTTTATGCAACCCACCATGATTGTCTTTAGAATAACCTGCACCAAAGTGAATGACGCGACATTTTTTTCTACCAATCCGTAATCGTCTTGTGACCTCATCGGCCATTTCTAGGATGATGGTATAAATCTCTGGCGCATAGTAGTTTCTAAATAAAATTTGAGAATGTCCATAGCTCTTGTTTTGAGCACGAAGCTTATTTTTATCCTGTAAGATGCTCATATCGATGCCATGGGTGTGGTACCACAATTCTTCGCCAATGACACCAAATTTTCGCTTTAAAAGGTTTTTGTCATACCTTGCAATATCGCCAATCGTCTCTAAACCTAAAAGGTTTAAATGGTGTTCCATACGATGACCTATCCCCCACATTTCAGAGATGGGCTTGACAGGCCATAGCTTCGTTGGGATATCTTCGTATGTCCATTTTGCAATCGAATCTTTCGCTTTTTTAGAATCGATATCGAGGGCCATTTTCGCCATAATCATATTGGGTCCAATCCCACAACTCGATGGCAAATGCAATTCACTCATGATCTTGTCGACAATCTTTTTCGCAAGTTCGACTTCAGTCATTTGATAGAAACTCAAATACGTGGTGACATCTAAGAAGGCTTCATCCACTGAGTAGACATACAAATCTTCCTCAGCAATGAAAGATAGATAAATTTCAACAATCTTCATGGAATACTCCATATACGTTTTCATTTGTGGTCTAGCAAAAATGATTTTATCACGTAGGTTTTCTGGGATATCATAAATTCGACAACGGCTAGGGATGCCCAGTTTTTTTAAAAATGGGGTGACAGCCAATGTGATGGCCCCTTTGCCTCTGGATTTATCGGCGACCACCAAGGGCGTTTTGAATGGGTCAAGTCCCCTCAAACTGCATTCAACGGATGCGTAGAAACTTTTCAAGTCTATACATAGAATGTGTTTATGCAATCGATACTCTTCCATAGGCTCACCTCCCTTTTGTGTTCCTATTATATCAACCCTTGGGTCATGAAAATCATGAAAATACCTTGTTTAAAATGAAACTAAACAGTGGTTTTTCAGTCTTTTTTAGGGATGTTTTAGGCATGGGATTTTCACGTCTTTTTTCGGAAAAAACAAAAAAACCATCCTTTTCAGATGATTTTTATGCATTATTTTTGATGATCGACGTGCCCATAGCGTCCGCTTGAGATTTCCCATAAATATAATGAGGCTAAGGAGGCGTATGGACTGTAGCGCTTGTGGTATTTGTCCAACAGCGCTTCGGTGATTTTAGCGTGGTGATACAACATGCTGATCCCACGGCGGATGGCCAGGTCTTTTTTAGAAAAGACATCCATCCGGTTGAGCGAAAAAATGAGTAACATCTCTGCCGTCCACTGACCAATGCCCTTCAACTGTACCAAGTGTTCGATGAGTGCTTCATTGGTCATGGTTTTGAGGGTTTCGATATCGATATGATTGAAATACGTCGCAGCGCTTTGAATATACGATGCTTTTTTTAAGCTCATACCACAGGATTGGATGTCATTGATGGACAAACTGAGGATGCCTTCAGGGGTGATGGGTGATTTTGCTTTTAGTCGAGCAAAGACCGTTTCAAAAGCCTTACCAGAAATTTGTTGAGCGACAATCGAACTGACCAACGATTCAAACAAATCTGGGTTGATGTGGCGTTCGATGGGTCCAATCAAATCGATCACACCAGCGAGTTTTTTGTCTTTCTTTCTAAGGTAATCTAGTGCTTTATTGTCATATGAAAATAGCATAACCGATTACCTTTTTTCCAAATCCAACAACCGTTGTTTGAGTTCAAGTCCGCCATAAAAACCAACCAATGACCCATCCTTACCAATCACACGGTGACATGGGATGACAATCATGATGGGGTTTTTATTCACTGCCCCACCCACCGCTCTGACAGCCTTGGGGTTACCAATTTTGATGGCGATGTCTTGATAACTGCGCGTTTCACCGTAAAGAATCTCCGTTAAAGCTTGCCAAACAGCGCGTTGAAATGGCGTGCCTGCTGGATTTAACGGCAAATTAAACGTGACTTTTTTACCATCAAAATATGCTTTGATTTGGTTTGCTGCTTGATTCAATACGGGGTTATTTGACTCAGGTGATAAAGGTTCTTGTGTCAAGTCTAAATGGGTAATTTGATGCATTTCAGATTCAATTTTTACATGACCAAAAGCGGTAGAAACGATGATTTTTTCCATATATAGTCCTCAATACCCTCATTATACCAAAAAAAAGACCCGTCGGTAGACTAGTCTTCGAATTGGATTCTGATGTTGCCATTGGATGTGATGGCTTCTATATAAGGGGTTTTGGTGGTGTGATATGTATCGTTACCATACGTACTACCATTGATTTTCACTGTGCCATTGGATGTTCTTGTTTTGACTTTATAGTCTTCAAATACCCCGACAATGCTCACATCGATTGCACCATTGGAAGTGCTGACTCTAAAATCATTCGAGATGATCCCACTACCATTGATTGGGCCATTGGATGTTTCAGCGTCTATGGCGTTTGCATTCACATCGATCATTTCAATTTCACCATTGGAAGTAGCCAATTCAATGGTGGTAGAAATGACATCGTTCAAATAGAGTTTGCCGTTGGAAGAGGACATCGTTAAGATTGGAATGGATGCGTTTCTGACGTTGATTCGACCATTGGATGTGCGTAATACAGCACTTTGTAAGGTCAAATCATCGAGTGAAATCGCACCATTTGAAGTTCTTACAGTGATGTTATAGAGCACACTTGGCAATTCAATCGTTACTGTACGATTCACAGTGATGTTGTTGAAACTAAACCAGTGGAGTGGATTTTTAACATAATCCCACCAATCACTGGTGACAACAATGGATAGTATGTTGTTGTCTTCGGTGATGGTCAATTCTTCATATTGATCGGTTTTAAAGTCGATATGAATTTGATCATCGGCACTGGGTTTAATGACGACTGGGTTATTATAAAATGATACATCGATTCTTGTGAAAGCATCCCCATCGTAGTCTAAATTTTGATCTGTAAAGACCATTTGTTCTTCGAGATATGGTTGTGCAAGCAAGCCAAATACCGTTACAGATATGGCCCCTAATATGATGAATATGATACCGATTTTTAGAATGGTTTTCATTTGTGTCTCCTTTTAAGTAATTGATCAATTTTGATGATGGCTTGATCTAGCCAAACTTTGGTTTTACGGATGAGTGTGGTAATGATCACTACCCCAACCAACACCAAACCAATGCCTAAGACCATCGAACTCACATAATAAATCAATACTTCCACACGTGAGACATCTTTAGTCAATAAAAATACCAAGTAGGTGATGAATGATACCCCACCACTCGAAATGAATGAAATGCTGATGCTACCAAGGACGATGACCCCGATGACTGTAAAAAATAATGCAATCCCCTTGGATGCTTGTGAAATGACTTCACGCAGCATGTAGTTTTCACGATTTTTGACTTTCAGCTTAAAGTTCGCATCCTTCTTCAAGGTGCGGATGATTTGTTCGACGCTACCCAACTTGTGAATGAACTCAGCTTCAATTTCACCGCTTGCGACCGCTTCATCGATGAGTTCCTCATAATAATTTAAAATTTCTGATGCGTCACTGTAGGTTGCTAAACCCTCTTTTAATGCTTGTAAAAATGCTAATTTTGTCATAGGTCACCTCAAAATATAACGGTAGATTTTCGATATTTCAACAAAATCTGCCTCTGCTTTTTCAATCTCATGTTTACCTAAAGTGGTAATCATATAGTACTTACGTAATCGAGATTGGTGTTGTTCTGTGTATGTTTTAACGAATGCCTGTTGTTCAAGTCGCTTCAGTATGGGGTATAACGTCGATTCGGAGATATCGATGATTGATGATACATCCTGAATGATCTTGTATCCATATGAAGGTTCTTCCTTCAATGAAGCGAGAACGAGAATTTCGAGAAAGCCTTTTTTCAATTGCGGATCCATCATGAATACCTCCCTTCACACAATACTATACATTACATAGTATGATGTGTCAAGAGGTATTCAAAAAAAAGACATACTTTTTTGAGTCGTATGTCTTTCAATGATTTAATTATCCCAACTGGTATAGTCGTCGTATAGACCCCATTGGCTACCTAACGTACTTTCTTCGATGACAATCGCGAACTCACGAATGATTTGACGGTTCGTACCCAAAACATAATAGTATTTACCAATGATTTCACCAGTGTTATCAAACACAGGGAGTTTATACTTATCGTCATTCCATGGGTATGTACCGCTGCCAGTTACGCCCGTACGCAAGTAAATATTGTAATCATAACGCAAACCATTGACCAGATTACCGGTGGTTACCCCAGTGTATTTAGGGCTAACAATCGAGAAGTTGTATACTCCGGTCTTATTTTTACCAAAGGTGTACAAATAATCTGTGATATTGGCTGGTAATGGGTAATAGAATAAAGTAGATTGGTTTCTTACCCCAGCGGTATAACTGATAATGCCACCTTCAAATGGATAAATGATTCTACCCGTGACAGGGTCAATACTGATGGTTGGAGTAAATGTCTCTTCTGTTTCATAATTCTTAACTATGATCAATATGACACTGTTTTTGATTGGTGAGGTTGGATCCCCAGCAGGTACAATCGTACCATTGCCAAATCGGTAGAATAGCGTAAAGCGAATGGTTAAGTTATACAAGATATCAATGACTGTCAAATCATAGTAGACAATCGTTGAATCGACAATGTCTGTGAGTACACCAGGGTTGTTCGCGTTGGTTTGTTCCGACAAAATACGGTAACGCACCACAGTGTTGACATCTTCAACTTCACTTGTAAAGTTACCAGATAAATCATTTGACCAGCTGTTTGGACCAACTTGTCTTTGAATGATGGCCCCAATTGGTAAAGTGAAATCTGGATAATAATTGGATAAGTCAATATCGGATACTTCGCCATTGATTCGGAAATATTGCACACCTGCAGTGTCCGCACCATCATAATCGATGCCTTCAAAGAACACACGTGGGTCATAATCACTTGGTGTGACCGTTGAACCATCTGAGTTAATTTGATAAATCGTCGGGTATTTCAGGGTGATATCACTGTTGATTTGGAATCGGATATCGTTTAGATAAGCACTGACCCCCAAGTTTTTACGAATGACAACACTACCCAAGTTGTAGGTAACACTGCCTTCACGGTTTAAGGTGAATGCATAAGTCTTTTCACCTACACCCAACTCGAATGTGATGATCATTGCATACCCATCATCAATGAAGAATGTGATTTGACTTTCGGTTGGTACGAATACACCATTTGTGTCGGTAATGACAGTCGTAATGTTATCATATAAAGTCACATCTTGAAGTCTAAAGTCAATTTGAATGTTGGTGGTTAATGCTTCTCTGGTTACTTGGACAGGGTATGCAAATTGCTGGTTACCGTCCTTATAAACAATAAAATTCGATAACTGTCTTTCAGTAACGGTGTGTGTGATTACAGTCGATTGATTCAATTCGTTGACAATCGTGTAATTGAAAATGTAACTTTTTCTACCATCACCACCATATTGATAACGAACGGTAGCTGCTGTGATTGAAGCAAACGGAGAAACTCTAAGGATCATCAATGTATTGCCATCTAAAGTGAGTTGAACATAATCCAAAGTGTTCACATAATTGAGTGATGACCCATTGGATACTGGGGTAACAACCATGCTTCGATTGGTATTTAACAAGACACCTTCGAGGATTTCACCAAATTCGATGAATGTGGTGAAATTGGTTCCGGTTGGAGTGAAAATCAATCCACCAGAAGCGTCCGCACTGTAGGTGCTATAAGACACACTGGTAATCAATCGGTTCGAGGATGCTTGCTTTGTAAAGTCCATATTGAACTGTGTCGAACTGTTATAATAGCTGAACACGATGCGGTAAACACCGCTTTCGAGTTCATCGCTCAACGTCATAGCAAACCCAAATATGTTGTTGGATGCTTTTGGCGTGAGTGTCAAATTGTAATACGCTGAATCTACGGTATCGCCATCCTTGGTTAATCTATGGATGGTTAAATTGTGCCCAAGTGGTAATTGGGTATTGTTATCAATGAATCTTACCGTGATGGTACCACTAGGTGAGAGTGGGAATGACGGTGAAACGGTATAAGTTGACCCAACCAAACTTGGTAATGGCGTCACATTGGTCGAATTCATCAAGATTTGATTCAAAGTGACGTTCAAGTTTTGGGCAATTCGATTGATGGTAACCGTATAATCGGTCTTATAAGTCGTCACAAGGTTAGGATCATCGGCAGCAACTTCAGAATACACAGTCATCGTGAATATGACTTGATTGCTACCATTAAAGGTGCCTGTGTGTGTGAACTTATAAGCGCCGCCTAAAATATTGGTAGTTCTCGCATTATAAGCGGTTTTGAATCCTGCATGCGTACCTGAAGTAATCCCGGATACCGCGATGACCGCGTTTTCTGAGAGGGTCGCTTGTAAAGCTTCATAAGTAACTGTACTGCTTGGGAATGCGGATTGAGACACATTAAACACGATAGTTCGAGCTGTATTATTGATAATACCACCCTCTAATGTCGGACTTTGACCAGTTGGGTCATATAGTACCAAGTCCCCTATCGTTGGTTGATCTTGTTTTGGCAATACCAAGGATTTATCGCTCTTACGTACTTGGAACATCGAGCTATAAGATAGATATAGCGGGTCTGTCGGTAAATCTACAACCGAGGGTACGTTGAGGTTGCTTACAGAAATACTATCTAGATTGTAATAAACTGGGGTGTCTGGTTCTTTCAAACCATAGAAATTATTGATGGATAAGTTGGCTGGTAAAACGGCCCCGGCCTCTCGTCCTTTGGAAGATGCGAGGACATACATACCATTTTTAAACAATGGATCTGCTGCCAATCTAAATCGATCGGCAAGAACCTCTTTGGTTACTCTATAGATAAAGTCTGATTGTGATGGATTCATTAACGGGAATGTCGGATCAAAAATGTATAATTTAGATGGATCATACCCTGAATCTCCAGCAGTTAAATCTTGAACTTTAGGGAAGTTGAATGCAGTTTGTACTGGATTTTGATATACTCTTACAGTAACATTGAACGGATTTGTTGTTAAAAGCGTTCTTGTTACAGAGGTGCCGGTATCTCCACTAAATAAAGTTAAGACTTGTGCTTCTGTTATGCCTAAATCTTCATATTCATATCGGATTCCACGTTCATATGTTGTCCCAGATGATGGAGAAATATTAGTTAAAGTACCATAACTAAATGTTGTAGATGATCCTTGAGTTAAATTTGAAATCAATCTATCAAACTGCAAATCCGCATATGAATAATTTGACACCGGTAAATATTCTCCAATTAACCTACCTGTGTCTGATGTTATTGTTCCAGAACCACGTATTTCAACCAAGATTACTTTGTAAACGTACTGCTGTTTTGATGCAATCCATTCTCTTCTAATGGTAATTCTAGAGCTATTATTTGTAGTTACTCTAAATGTCCTTAATACCTCATTAAATCCCACAATTACTGCAGGTGAGGTATCTCCTGTTCTTGCAGAATAGAAAGTATCTTGAACACCTTTTTGACCAAATCGATAAAAGAAGAAACTCCCAACAGACGTTTGGTCAGCACGGCCAACCATATCGATATTTTGGTCCATATTTAAGATATTTTTAAATGTTGAGGATTGCATGACACCATAAGAACCACGTTGGAATCTGCCGAAAATGCCACCATATCCTGGTTTTGTACCCATACTAATAGATGTATTTGAACCAAATAAGAATGATGTTCTACTTGACCCAGTATAGTATAAAGTTGTTGTATTTCTACCATCGAAAGTAGCGTTCGTGTATTGTGTTTGGATAAATGCTTCTACTTGACCATAATGAACAGCTGTATCGATATCCACATTGGTTACTGGCATCGTACCATTCGCATCAGCACGTCCAAAAATATAGGTAGCACCTATGATACCGCCTGCAACGTCATTTGACGATATTTTCCCGTGGTTTAACATACGAGTCATTTTACATAGTCCATAGGCGATTACACCACCTGCAGCAGAATAGATACCTAATCGTTGATCAATACCTGTATATTCCCCTCTAAGGTTTGTAAAAGCATAAATATTACCAAAGTTTAATCCGTTAGATAAAATTGAGTTTGCGACAGGGTCACCAGCACCTGTTGTATTGGTAGCAAATTTTTTAATCACACCTGTGTTACTGGTGGCAGTGTCTGTACCTGCTGTAACTTCAGTACCTAATGCGATACCTAATACACCACCTGCTCTAGCAAATTGTGGTGCTTTTGCATAAACATCACCATTATTAGATGAGTCGATGAGTTTTGCTATCATACCTGTATTTTGACCATGTCCAGATAAAATAGATGCGGCGTTATCACCAAAAGCAGCGACGACACCACCTAAAACGAGTCCACCATCAAAAGCATAAACCATCCCACCAAATAAGTCTGTGGTACCTGCGACCAATGAAGTTGCAGCAGTTGTTGTACTTGTATAGTTTAGTGAACCAGTATTGGCAGCATCTTGAATTAAATTATAGTTAAATGTTGCGACACCACCTGCGTATACATTAGCACTACCTGTGATATGCTGAATTCCAGTTCCGCCAATATCTGTGGATGATAATGTCCCTGAGTTGAAGACATTGGTCATTTCACCACTATTGACATTGACAAGGCCACTCACATATACATTTCGATTGGTGATGGTACTGCTATAAACACCATTGCTACTAGTTCCTGAAACTGCAGTATTTCCAGAAATCAATGCCGTAACAATGGCACCTTTATTGATGGAATTTTTCATTGTATATTCATCGTTTAAAGTCGAATTATAAGATAATCTCTTTGAGATACCCGATACCCAGACTTCAGCGGATTGATTGAGTCTTAATAAGCGAATGTCACCACTATTGATAACGTTATTATAATATACATTATTGGATAAGGTGATACCAGCGACCTCTAACTCAACAGCGACGTTGGATGTGGTTGCTGAAATACTACCCACTAAGATCTGACCCTTGTTTTCAACAAATAAAAGGTCTTTGTCCATACTATTTTTCGAAACAAAGAAAGGTGCGATTCTAATCGTAGTTACTGTGATACCGGATGTATTGTTAAAATACGAAGGACCAAATGTAAAATTCGCTGTATTATAAGCACGCGATAATTTTACACCACCCGTGGAATTATCTAAGATGGTTGCTGAATAAAAGACATACGTATTGTGATTTTGATAATTCAAATTTGGGAAATTGAATCCACCACTGTTGGTCATATAAGTAAACTCAGCCTTGGTGGTTGTCGTTGATACTACCCCAATGCCAGCGCTGTTGGTGGTGGTAAAGGTGTTGATGTGGTTGGCTTCAATGATCCCTTTATTTTGCCAACGACCATTTCTAAATGTGATTGGATTGGTTGGATTGGTGATTTGGAAAGCCAAGCCTTGAACCTCACCAAAAATACCGCCAATGAAGTTTTGAACGGTGCCACCTGATTTTCCTGTGAAATCATTGGCAGCAACTTTACCCTCGTTTGTAACATAATAAAATGAGTGGTTGGTGCTTGCAGTATTGGTTACTTCACCAATGATTCCGCCCACGCGATTTTGAATCGAACTACCCACAGCTACGTTAAATTGGCTACCGGATGCTAACCCAATGCCACGGATTTCACCCAAGTTGATGCTGTTGGTTAAAATCAATGTTGTGCCAGTGGTTGACCCTAGGATACCACCGATGGAAAACAAACCATTGATGGTTAAATTATTGAAGTTGTGTGCATTACCATCGATGATACCTAGATTGGCTACATAGGTTACAGACCCTTGTGCTGACCCTGCAATCCCACCGATAAAACTTCTACCAATGGCGGCTGTGCCTGTTTGGATATCTGTATCGCTGACGATATTTCGAATCGTTCCTGTGGATACACCTGCGATTGAACCAACATTGAATGTACGACCATAGTTATCCGCAGTGAGGGTAAGATTCATTTGATTATTCATCAAATTGATGTTACGAACAGTACCACTCAATATACTGAATAAGCCCATATAGTAGTTATTACCAATGATGACCGGTTTATCTATGGTCATATTGTAGATATATTTGTTGGTATTGGTACTTGAACTTGAAAACTCACTGGTCCCACCACTAAACGTGCCCTTGAACTCTTTGGTAGGCGTAACATACCCTTTGATGTTTCTCATATCAACGTCATCGGTTAAACGATAGTTGTGTGTGTCATAAGTAATCCCGTTGTATGGGGTGTTGTAGTTAATGAGTTTATTGAATGCGATTAAATCCATTTCATTCGCAATTTCAAATGCCCCTGAAACATAGGTAAGTTTAAATAATATCGGGAACCCATCTTGAACATAGTAATTCCATTGACGAGTTTCACCATACAATGTTTGAAGGTTGGTATTGTTGATTGAAATTGGTGACCCCGAAGCTGTACCACTTCTAAATTGTGCTTGTGTGTAATTGGGGAAACTTTGAGGTAATGTGGTTGAATCCACATTTGGAATGAGTAATTGATCATAAGCGACACCCGAGATGGTACCACTGTTGGTATAAACAAATGGACGTACATTGAATCTTGAACGTGAACCATCGGCCATGACTTTATCGCTGATGAAGAATGAATTGTAAATTTTACCTGTGGCCGCATTGGTATGTGCGAAACCGGCCGCGGTAAAGGTGGTGCCTGCTTGGACAAATAAAACATTGAAACGAATCCCTGCAATCGAAGCACCTTGTGCATTGGTTTTGGTATCAATCACAGAAACATTGTAAATTGTCCCGTGGTTCGTACCAACGAACATCGCTGCTTTGGTTAAACCTTCAGGTGCATCCAACAATTCAAAGTTTGGATTTCTGACCGTCAAGTTTTTTACCACCCCAGTTTCGCCAATTAAAGCGAACATCGAGTAACTTTGAATTAATGAAAAAATTTGGCTGTTTTGTTCAGTACCATCAAATGAATAATCTACTGTGACATAACTATAGCCCGAAACATATAGGTTTGAAATGCTGAATCCTTGACCATCGAAACTACCTGTAAATGGGAAAATCGGGTCTTGTTCGCCCGGAGTATTGGGGTCATAATCGATTGGTAAATCGAGATCGATACCAATTGGATTGAATGTCTTCGCTCTCATATTGCGATAATCGATATCCGAGACCAATGCATAGTCTTGATCTAACAAATAACTGACCGTTTTGTAATAAAAATAGTTGGCATAATTGGCGGTGTTAATCCAATTCCAAGACACAGCTGTTGAGAAGTTATACAAATCATCTGCCGTTTCAATCGCGATTCGCTTTGTTCCTACCAATGTGGAGATGGCACTTAGCATCGATGTATCACGTGCATCTGGTGTCGAAAACGATTGATTCATGTGTGTAACGATGATGGTTTGGATTTGACTGAAAGTTACCATCGGTTCTGCTTTGTTGGCTTTGGTTAAATTGGTATCAAAAAAACCATTGTTGAACACCGAAGTTTGGACTTGATCGTCTAAACCAGGGGTGATGGGTACCCTTTTAGCAATCTCAAAAAAGACCGCTAACACAAATACGGACATCATTAAGGTGATGATTAATTTTTTAAAGATGTTTTTAATCATGTCTACCACGCTCCGTCATCCCAAGGTCTATTTGGAAGATTCCAGTTGATTACTGGTCCTTCAATCGATTGAACAGCTTCAATGATAAATCCAAGTTGAAGACTGTAACTACTGTCATACAAATTAAACGGTGTACTACCAAAATCTGCTACGAAAGTGATTGTATTTGGGGTAGTATCTGGATTTCGTTTGATTGTATTTGTGTAATAGAAAAAGCCATCGTTATCGCGATTATCATAAAAGTAAGGGTTGACTAAATCCACTTCATCCATATAGTTGAATGGCATTTTGGTTGGTTGTGTGATTGCAACCTCGTAACTCTTACCACCTGACACATAAGAAAGTGTCAATTGCTCGTATACCCCTACCCTCATGTAAGAGTCCACACTGCTTAAAACATTGATATTAACACGAAGATTTTTAATAAACTGAGCATCATTCGGGTTAGAAAGATTGACACGATAAATTCCAAATTTAGTGAAAGAACCTTGTCCATCGACTGTATATTCATATTCAATATCGGTTGTTTTTTGTTGAAGGACATTGAACTCATCATAATATTCAAAATAAGCGACAATTTCAACGCTAACTTCACCAATAGTAACATCATCGGTATCATTGTTTTGATTGGTTAACCATCCCGCAATTGAAATCGCTGCGACTGAGGCTAACAAAACAAAAGTTAGAATCATTTTGGTTAAGTTTTTCATCCTGTTAACCTCCTTTGGGTGTTATGGTATTTGATCTAAGCGTACTTCAAAGTAACCTATTGTGATCGACTCACTGTGAAGTGTGTTGTTGATTTCTGGTTCAATTTGAATGGTAAAATCAAATGTGAGTGTGCCTTCAAAATCGAGCACGTAGTTAGAAAAGAATACGACTTCGGTGCTATTTAAATCTAAACTGGTATTGACCAATGTGGTCGGGTGAATGAAATCCACCGTCAGTAAGTTAAATAAGGCTAGGTTGGATGGTAGAATGTCTTTAACTGTAATGTCCAAGTGTCCTGGTGCAGTACCCGTATTTTCAATGATCAATCTAAACGTATATACTTGCCCAGGCATCAAATTCGTAAAATCAATCCCAGCACTGGTGATTTCGGTATAACCACCGTCTAAAATACCATCTTTATTGGCATCATTGGCGGTATAAAGTTGTGCATCCACAGTGATTGATCCGCTGGTAAATATGACCGGTTCTGATTGAAAACGCGCAATGATCCATGCGAATATACCCGTGGTTAATAATGCAAGCACCATGATCAAAATCATAATGCTTTCGATAAATCTTATTTTGTTCATGGCCTCACCCCCTTTGGGTTAAACGGGTTATTGTCCCGTAGAAAAATCGTAATTGGTCGAGCCTAAGGTTGCCCAATCGATGAATGGGCCTTGTTTGGCTTGGAAAGTTAATGATAAAGTCACGGTTTGTCCAACATGTTCATTTCTGATGACATAGCCATCCAATTTGAGTGATAGTAAAACCGGAATTTGTAAGACGTTTGTAGGGATTTTATACTTACCTGGTTCAGAGGTTGAATCGGTATTTGTACCGCGGTAATAATAATATCCATCCGATTCTAATACCCAATCGGCATCAAACTCGTATACAGTAAAGATATCTTCTAAATCCACCGTGCCCAATAAAGAGGTGGATGCAACGACGCTGAATCGTAATTCGGTTTCAACGGTAGATTGGTTATTTAAGGTAAATGGGGTATCGATCAGTTCTTGTGCTGGCATCACAAAGTCTGTAACAAACGCACCTGTCCAAGTGAAGGACACTTCACCTAGTGTCAAATCGACACTACCAGTTTCTTTACGGTCAAAATAATACGCATACACGGTAGTCGCAAGTAAAATCAAAGTTAGCACCATACTGACGGTTAAACCTAAGAGTCGTTTAGTCATGTTCATCCCTCCTAAGCATCGAATACAGCAAGCAAGGATGCGATGCTAAGGATGCCTGCTTGGTATTCTTGTTTAGATGTATTGGGATCAAATTGAATCGCAAACTCAATGAATACAATTTGACTGATTGGAATGTTGACATTGGTGATGATGGTGATGTCTTGAGAAGCATCGATCAAATTAGACAAACGATAATTTGAGAAGGTTTGTCCCTCAAAAGTCACAGGTGTCGTTGAATTGAGCGGTAGGTTGTTGTTGGAAGCATTCACAACCACAACGCCATCAACAAGGTAAAAAACATTACGCATGTCGTAACCTGCATTTGGGTTACTGCTTGTAATGTCATTAAAGTATATACTCGCAACCACGGAGGAGGTCGAAAGATTTTCAATGGTCACGATGAACTCAAATAAATCCCCTGGTAAGCTGTTATTCAAGAACGCCGTCATTTGTGCTTCCGTAGTGATGGTCGTGTATGAACCGCCATTCTTGCTGACTTGGAAAATAATTTCAGCTTCATAATTATTGACCGGAACCACAAACTCATTGACACGTGAAGAATCCGATAAAGCAAACCATGCGAAAGAGGATGCAGAAAAAACCAACAATGACAATATGAACATGATGATTGTAACACTCATCGACTTATGATTCATGTGGCTGCTCCTTTCGCTTTTCACTTAACTATGTTAAGCCTAATTTGGATGCTTAAATTATACCATCTTTAGAAAAAAACCGTCAAATCGATGTTAACAATTACTTAATAATTCATAAAATCAGTCAATACCCCCACAATCTAAGCCGATAAACACACATTTACCCATAAATTTACGACATTTTGGCAAAAAAAAGGAAGTGTTTAGCTTCCTCTTAAATGAGTATCATTTACACGAATAAGACCAAACTGAGTGCCATGATGGCCATGCCAGTGATTAAACCATAGATTGCAATGTGGTGTTTGCCATACTTTTCAGCGGTAGGCAATAGTTCATCCAATGAGATATAAACCATGATCCCAGCGACCAGACCGAAAACAAATCCAAACATCGAATCGGTTAAAAAATGTCTTAACAGGAAATAGCCCAGTAACGCGCCTATCGGTTCGGATAACCCTGAGGCAAACGAATACAAAAATGCTTTCTTTCTTGAACCCGTGGCTTGGTAAATCGGTACAGCAACCGCGATGCCTTCAGGGACGTTATGGATGGCAATCGCCACTGCAATCCCAATCCCTAAAGTTGGGTTTTGTAAAGCCGCGATGAAGGTCGCCAAACCTTCAGGGAAGTTATGGATTGCGATTGCGAGTGCTGAAAACAAACCCATTCTTAATAATTTATGGTCTTTTACTTTCATTTCACTGATGTCACGAATTTCATGTGGGTTTTCCTTATCGGGTACCAGTTTATCGATTAACCCAATTAAGAATACCCCTGAAAAAAACGATAAAGTGGTCAAAATGTACCCATTTTTAACACCAAAATCAATGATCAATGCGTCCTTAGCTTTAACGAATATTTCGACGAACGAAACATAAATCATTACCCCTGCGGATAGACCTAAAGCAAAGGACAAAAATGTTTTAGATGTGGCCTTTTTGTTAAAAGCCAGTAATGACCCAATGCCTGTGGATAACCCAGCAAAGAGGGTCAATAGAAATGCTTGTAATATGGTCATAAAGTCTCCCCCTTATTTAAAATTATTTTATATAGATAGAATAAAACTTTTTCGTATAAACTTCAACACTAATGAAAAAAATTCTAATTAGTGATAATATTTATAATAAAAAAGAGGCTATTTAGTCCTCTTCATGTTGTCTGGTTTTTTCAATTTCATAAATATATTGATTCTTACCCATACGTTTGGCTTTATATAACAACATATCGGCTTTACGAATCACATCTTGACGCATTCTCGCTTGAACAATACCGATGGAAACAGACAATGGGGTTTGGGATAATGGTGATTTGATGCTTCTGACTTGAATCAATATTTCTTCTGCCATCCGTCTGATATCCGTTTCTTTGCCAAACAATAGACCTACAAACTCATCGCCCCCATTTCGATAAAAATGGTTCAATTCGTTGGCATAGCTTTTTAAAATATTCGAAAAAGCAACCAAACATTGGTCACCAGCCATGTGTCCATCGCTGTCATTGACTTCTTTGAAGTTATCGATGTCTAAATACATCACATGAAAATCGGGGTTGTTATACCGTTTACCATAATGAAAATCTAGGGTATATTTATTGAACAGGCCCGTTAGCGAATCACGGTGTGTTTTTGCATAGTTTTGTTCTTCACCCAACATGACATCACTCACATTGGTGATGAAATAAGCAGCCAGTGCAGGGTTCGCATCGACCACGAATCGAGCAATCGTAATCCATATACGTTCGCCATTATTTAAGATGGGCAGTGTCACACTCGTGTGTGGTCTCTGATTGAATAGTTCGCCATACACATAACTATAATACTCCGTTTTGCCTGCCACATCTGAATAGGCGTTATTGAATTCGAATCTTTTGAGTATGTCAGTTAAGCGAATGGTTGCTGATTCCTCAAATCCGATTAATTTCAATGACCCTGTGATAACATAAAGGACATTGTCTTCAGATAGATTATTCTCACCATACAAGATGACACGGTCTTTACGCACCAAAAGAATGTCTTCAACGACATCCACTTTGAATTTTTCTTTCAGTGTTTTAGAAACGTGATCTAAATATGGATTATGCATACTTCTCCCTAAGCAACGGTTTTATTGACTTCATACAATTCTATAATATAGTCGATAAATACTTTTTTGTCAAAGTTTTCTGATATTTCATTGACGTGAACAATCTCGCCATAATACCCAATGCCATTTAACTTGAAGTAACAGTTAACGGTAAACGTCAATGGTCCATTATACTTTGAGGCTGGTCTAAGATGGGTTCGGATGATCAAATCTTCATGGATAATTTCTTCATCGATGATTTCCCCTCTAAATAATGCGCCACCTGAAGTTCTCGATTCTTCGCGGGTCATTCGTACATAACTTCTGTAGGTTAG
The DNA here is from genome assembly GCA_036677365.1 of Acholeplasma sp. Taxonomy (GTDB): domain Bacteria; phylum Bacillota_I; class Bacilli_A; order Acholeplasmatales; family UBA5453; genus Paracholeplasma. Next base: position 2,335 of record JAVBWN010000021.1, on the reverse strand, counting down.
GCCTTTGTGTTCGGTTCTATATTCATATTCATAAATCGCATCGGTGTCTGAATGGTATTGAATGGTGGCAGGATAATCCTGAGTTTCACCAGGATTGAGTTCTAAACGAAGGATGATGATTTCATCGTCTTTTTCCAGTGCTTCATACAACAATGCCATCGAACGAAATGTTTTACTATAAGTGTATGAATTACGTATATTTGCAAAACAACTGTTCAAACTGATGGATAAAACCATCATTAATATCATAAGATTTCTCATGAACTCACCGTCCAAGTTTTACTATATATTGTACAAATGAACTGGAATATTTTTTCAATTTCGCTCTCTGGCAATGGGGTATCATTGAGGATTCTGATTTGAACATAACTGTTATTCTCGCCTTGTAACACATGAAAACTACCTGAACTTGAAGATCGCATCATGGCTTCTTGTCCAGGCTTCATTTTTAGATGTAATTCAAAATGGTAATCATTACGCTTATCTTTACTTTGGTAAATAAACAATGGGTTCCCACCCATATTGAATGATTTTCGGTTGTATGCGTCATGTTTAATTTGATAACTCACATAATAATCTTCATGCAAGTCAATCTCATTCGGTTCAAAATAATAGGTATCGCCTAAGTAATACTCAACCCCGTTTAAGAAAGCTTCATAATCGATGAAAGCATCGATATAGGGGGCTTGCATAGCGCTTGTAGTTGAACGAAATGATAGTACAATCATCAATAATCCAATTAAGGAGTATACCTTTTTCATTAAAAACACACCCTTTCAACGATACTTTAACATATTATTTAAAATATTTAAATATAATTATGAAATTGTCACCACATTGTCACAAGAAAAAAACCACCGCATTGGATGGTTTTACCTCTATAATCGGTGTGCGTAACAATTTTTAGTCAACATACTTTTTTAAAGGCACATATTTTGAAACTTTATGGATATAGTCCTGATATTCAGGGTACTTTTTAAGTGAAATACCTTCTGAAAACTGTGAACTGCCGATAAATAACAAAATTAGAAACATCGAACCGATGAGTGTCCAGTTGAAGAACACATAATTCGTCACACCTGCAGTAATACAAAATAGATATAATACAACCCAGATCGATTGTTCAGAAAAATAGTTTGGGTGTCTGGAACGACCCCATAAACCTTGGGTATTAAACCCTTTATTATAAGGACTCGGTAAATCTTCTAACTTCTTATTTCCTTTGAGTAGTTCATATTTGGTCGTTTGGAATGACATTTGTTGTTTGTCTGCGATGGTCTCTAATAGGATGAATCCCAATAACAGGGCTGCAACCAATCCATCCCATAGATTGAATGCGACCGATGATTCCATGGTTGAAAGCAGTGGTAAACAGATTGCAAGTACCAACGCATTTTGATAAATCGAGATGAAGAACAAATCAAATAATGCCCATTTCCATTTTTGATTGAATTTCGGATTTTGTCTTAACACAATCCAGCGATAGTCTTCTTCTCCAGACCAAAACTTGATGGAATACGCCCCTTTTTTTGCAAAATTATAAGTTAATCTGCTACCCCAAAGCGTAATGAGTATGGCCATGATGATTAGACGTACATTCATATCCCCTTTGATGACAATGATCCATGCATAAACAATCGGTAAAATGGACCATAGTTTATCCATTTGAGAATTATTCCGAGTGATTTCACCAACAACAAAACAATAAACCATACTGATGAGATAAACAATACATAGAATCATCAACGTGTCATATTGAAGTTCACTTAGATGAAACCCACCTAAAACAAAACCTAAAACTGTCAAAGTAAGTGTTGTGATAACCGTCATGATGTTGCCAATATTTTTTTTCATACAATTGTCCTTTTATGTTATTAATCTCTTACGTATCCATTTGATCATTTTATTTGAAAATCAAATATATTAGTCTTTCCTTATCATTGTATCATAGTATTTAATTTGAATATGAAAATATTTTTTCGTTCAGTATTTTTTTATATTTTTAAACTGGAATAATGACAGGTCTTGATACTTTTACGATGTTGCTCACTGAAGGGTTTTCTTGTCTAAAACCATTGTTAATAGAACAAAGAGGTGAATAAATCACCCTTTACAGAATGATTTATGATATATACCTCTTAACGATTTAACTCGTCTTATTTAAAGCGACTACACACCAAATAGGTATGTGCGCTTAGGTGTGTTCACACCTTTATTCCCTATCCATAAGGCATCGGGATTACCTTTTCTAATCATATTTAGTGAGGCATTTTGATCGGCATTGATTAAAGTGCCTTTTTGACTCTTATATAAACCTCTTTTGATTCTAACTCCA
>JAVBWN010000020.1:0-36027 GCA_036677365.1 Acholeplasma sp. | reverse complement strand
TGTTTCTGTTTATCTTCTAACATCTTATTCCAGAGAAAGCGATTATGGCCTAGAGTCATATGGATTAAAGTCTTTTGAGATTCATTTGGATAGATTCGAAACTTAAAGGCTTTGTTCATACCAAATCCGCCCTTTCATAGTATTTATGTATAGTGATTATTCAACTATATTATAACATTATTTATGGGTTTTGTGAAATAAATGTGAAAGAATTTTACGAATCAATTCATCCCGCTACCTAAAGAGGAAGGGGACTTCTTGATTGTGTTGTTAAATAAAATAAGGAACGATTGAATGAGCGCAGCTATACGGTACTGTTTTGGCAGTACCCCTGGATGATACCCACCCATGGTGTACTCACCCCAGGGCATTTTTAAAAAAAGTAACCATTGAAATGCAGCAACCATCAAAGATAAGAGGGTGAAAAGTATCGCTAATATCGTTATAAACATCATTAATCCTCCACAAAAAAGACGGTTTTGAATAGTTCTAACAACCACGATTCATCTAAAGCATCCATCAAAAAGAGTTGAATCATCCCTTTGGGTGTCACTTTATACGGTGGTTTCAGTTCTAATATGGAAATCCCTAAAGACGTATTGATATTGATGTGGTCTTTGAATAAGATGAATCGAACATATCGGTTCTCGGTTTGAAATGTAGGTACACCTGCCCATAAATAAGGCTCAATGTTGGGTTCAATTTGAGACAACAGTTGTCTCAATTGTTCATAACGCAATTGAATCGGATTTGGAAAAGCAGATACATACATCAAAACATCCTTAGACATGTTAAACCTCCTGAACGAGTGATTCTAAGTTGGTTCTAAAAGGATCGGCATCGTTCTCAAGAATTCTTAAGAAAGCCATGAGCGGTACCGCTTGATAAACGTCATTTGGGTCAATCTGAATGGTTTTGCAAATCATTTTTACGTATTTATTGGCTTGACGACTCAAATACTGCTTGAAGATCACATACGTTCTCGCAATATCCATCACTGGGTTGCCTGCTTTCGCATTGACCCAATCGATGATTTTATAAGACTGGCCGTCGAATAAAATGTTTTCTGGGTGAAAATCCAAATGTAATAAGGTGGTTTTTGGTTCAATACTGTTAAGACTCTTTAAAGCCATCTCTTTGAGTTCATCACTCAATTTGGAGGACACAATTTGTTGTTGAAATACGTTTTTCGCGTTAGTTAACCCAGGAACTGCATATTGGTAAATAGATACTTGTAACTGAACCAAATCTTCGAGTGCGTTTGAATACTTTTCTTTTCTCATTCGATCCGCTAGAGTAATACCTTTGATATAAGTCATACGTATGTGTCTATCTTTCAGTTCATAGTAATGAATCAGAGGCAATTTGGTATGGTTTTGTATAGAAAGATGGGTATCCATTTCGTATTGAATAAAGTGGCATGGATAATGATCTGGGTATGTTTTATAAGCATATTCGCCATCGGTATAAATGGTGGATATTTTCCCACGACCGATGATTTTGAGTGGTTGGTTCATCGTAATCCTCTCTGACTAAACAAAGCCTGTTAGCCCATTTTATAGTATAAGATGTTCCACCAATGGCCATCCAAATCGATAAAACCTGTATTATACATTTGGCCACTCCACGCTGGGTCAGACAATTTTTTACCACCTGCTTGAATGGCTTTTTCTACCAATAAATCAGCATCTTCTACTGAGTCCGCAGAAATCGATAACAAGGTGTCTTTTTGCTCCGTATTGGATGACAAACCCTTCGGTAATTTCCCGTGAAAAAAGGTTTCTTCAAATAACATCACAGACAGTGATTTATCATTGAACAATAGACTCGCTACTTCGTTGGCTTGTTCGAACCGTGGGTTGAAAACAAAACCCAACTGTTGGTAAAAACGTTTTGATGCTTTTAAGTCTTTTACAATCAAGTTAATCCAAAGTTCTCTCATGGGCTTCTCCTTTTGTAATCACTAACAATCGTGTGAACTCATCTGGTTTATCCATCTATTTCCAAAGGTTTGTTCCGATCGCAAACCCTGCTGTTTTGGTAATCAATAATCCAAGCATAAACACCATCAAAGGAATGGATACTTGGCATATAATCACCGCGAGTGGGTAGATGGTCAAATGGAAAACAACAAAACCAATCAATGCGGCTTTGGGTTGTTTTCGCCATGCTTCGTGGGTTTTTTCTTGAAAGTTGCTTAGAAGACCAGCAAAAATGTCAAAACCTAAAATGGCAGTAATGACGGTTTTATAATCGATGCGAAAACTGAGTAAAATGAATAAGACAAAAAATAGCGGTGGTATGAGCATCGATATAGCGATGCGTATGTCTTGGTTTTCTCCAACCAACAATGCAATTAGCTTCTTCATATAACCTCCCAAGTGTCCTAGTGATTTGTAAGTTTCATTATTTACATGGATATTATTGTTCGTGAAAATCGAAATACAAATCTCGAATTATTGTTTTATGATTGATTTTCTTTTTCAAAACATAAATGGCTTGACCGTGTTTTAATTGGGTAGTATATTTATTTTTCATGATGGCTTGGCCATGTTTATGATTTTTTTGATCATATACATACATGTATTCAATCCTACCACGATCCTTGAAAAACCCTACACTTAAAATCACCCCTTGCAAGGTCACGCCCTCCAAGAAGGATTTTATATATCTAATTCTGACATATAGTAGAATTAAAAATGAGGTTATCAGTATAACAAAAGTGGATAATAGCCAAACATCACGTTCTTCAATAATCAAGAAAAAAATCAAAAATCCAGAAAAAATGACTGGAAATAATATCAAAATCATCAGTATATAATCATTCCAAATGGATTTTCTCAAATTAAACTTCATCATTTAAAAACCTCTCAGTTCTCTCATCAATCTAATTTCAAGTGATTCAAAATGTCAGTATTTTGTCTTAATTGTTTTTTTCTATGATTTCTTCATAAGATTCACAATAAAAATCGATTATGCCATTTTCATAATCTTTGACATGAAACCTTTGTTTTTTTTCATAACTAGCATTTTCAATAATTTCGAGACTATTTAATTGAATTATACGCCCACCCAAATCATTTAAACTACCAGCAGAAATGTTGTAAAATTTTATACTCAAAAAGTCATGATCATTTGTTTTAAATTGGATAATTAAGTTGGCTTGGTACTCATAATTTTGATTTAACTCGGTGATATAATTAATACCCACAATGCCCGTGATATTCTCGAGAAAAAAACCAACATTATTAGAGTTTCTAACGATATTCACAAAGTAACTTCCATCCTGTTCATCTTGAGACTTAGACTTGTTTTCATCCTCAGGTTTGATTTCATTGCTTTCAATTTTTTGATTGAGTAATTCATGAACATTTTTTAGCCAGTTTTCTTGATCTGACAGTGCATGTTGGAAGGCTTGAAAATCAGGATGATCACTGTTTTTTAGAAAAGTACGACGAATTTTAAATTGTTCAACAAAACTCAACAGAATATCTATTCCAAGCAAGGCTATCCCTAGATAGCTAAACGGTCTATAGAAAATACCAATTATGAGAAAAATCATGGCAGGTATAAATAGCCAAAAATAATGAAATAGGCAATTTGTGATGAGCCCAATAATGAATAAAATGTTTGGATAGCTTCTTTTTTCCATGATATACCTCCAAATTGGATTCTTAATTTTTAGATGTTAACAAAACGACACTTTCGATGTGATACGTTTGAGAAAACATATCTACAGGTTGAATGTCTCCGATGTGATAAATTCTCGAAAGTTGTTTTAAATCCCTTACCAATGTTTCTGGGTCACACGACACATAAACAACCTTCTTTGGTTTTAAAACTTGAATGGCTTTAACGAACTCTAAATCCAATCCAGCGCGTGGTGGGTCAACCACAATCGCGTCTAATTTGGTTTTTTGTTCTACCAAGGCTAACATATAGTCTTTCGCATCCATCGCGACAAATTCAATGTTTTTAATGCCATTAAGTTCTGCATTTTTAATGGCGTTTTTTACAGATTCTTTGTTGATTTCAACCGATAATACTTTCGATACATGTTCTGATAACATCATACCAATCGTACCAATGCCTGCATAAGCATCTAAAATGACATCGGTCTTTTTTGGTTTAAGACTTTTTAAGACTTCACCATAGAGCACTTCTGTTTGATGGGCATTGACTTGATAAAATGTTTTGGGGCCAATCAAGAAACGCTTACCCATCAATACATCTTCAATGTAGCCTTTACCGGTGATGATTTTGGATTCATCCCCCAAAACAATCGATGTCTTACGGTCGTTGATGTTGTGTACGATCGATGTGATGTCTGGATGCGCGAGATTCAAGTCTTTCACTAAATTGTTACGGCCAGGGAATATGTTCGATGGGGTCACAATGACCACCAATATTTGTTTGGTTTCTAGGCTGCGTTTCACCAATACATGGCGAATGATGCCTGTTCTTTTGTCTTCATCATACGCAGGTATTTTGTGTTTTTTCATCAATGCCTTAATCGTATGGATGATTTGATTCGCTACTTTATCTTGAATATCACAATCTGCAATGTTGACGACTTTATGGGTGTTTTCCTCATAGAGTCCAGCCACAATCTTGCCTTTATGTTCTTTAAAGGTCATTTGAATCTTATTACGGTAGTTAAAAGGTTCTAAAGAGCCCAATGGCGGTAATACGTTTACCTCTAGCTGATATTTTTCGCATTGTTCAAGGATTTGTTGTTGTTTGAGTTTGAGTTGATTTTCATAAGATAGATGCATCAATTGGCAACCACCGCAGGTATCGTATTTTGGGCAGCGGACAGCGACACGATTAGGGCTATCGGATAAACGTTTGATGACATCTAACCCTTTGGTTGTCCTGTCGACTTGAACTTTTTCACCCACCAAGAGATTGGGTAGTCGATAGGTTTTTGAGTCAATTTCAACGATAGCGTAGCCATAGTTGTCGGTTTTGGTAATTTCAATGGTTTTCATAGGGTTCCTTTAAAGTTGAAGGATTTTTTCAATTTCAACTTTGATTTTTTCTTGTTGGATGTCTTTAAAATAACTGATATCCAAGGTTTTTAAATGGTTTTTAATCGTTTGTTTTAAATAAGGTTTTTCATGAATCCACCAGGCAAAACCACCGATGGCTTCAATCATGGTTGTAAAATATGGTAGTTCTAAAAGTTTAAAATATTCGATCAAATACCCATCATAGTTGTGTTTATGGTCATATTTTAGACTGTGTAATAATAATCCAATACCATAGGATATATAGTCTCTCTTTGGGTGTCTCAGTAAAAAATAAAAATCGATTTGAGGGATTTCATTTTCTTCCAAGATATCGAGTAATTTTTGATAAGCGGCGTCACTGTATTTTTGATTTTTATCGTCGAGTGCTTCATAGAGTGCCTGTGGGTTAAATACCATATATTTCATGATGACGTCATCACAAATATCTTTAATGACTTCAATCGCTTCACGGCTGGTTCGATCGACTTTGATCGATGAAACACCAAAAATAGCGTTACTTAAACGCGCTTTTGCTTTGTGGATGCTTTCTTGGTCGGTGGTATATAAACCCACATAGGTTGGTGTGATGTCAAAAGCCAACATCACATCCATGGTGAGCTTAAATGCCGGGATGGAAAACATGATCACAGGTTTCAATTTGGTGCGTTTTTCGACATGAGCAAGCAGCTCATCCATGACCATTCTGAGGTCAGCCGACAAAATCTCTAGGTATTCTTCCATGCAATCTCCTAAAATATCACGGTATTTTTGAGGGGTTTTTGTTCCAAGAAACGACCGATGTTGTCTTCAACTAAATCGTAAAGACGAGACATCATGAATGGGCTTGAAGGTGCGTTATGCGGTGTGATGTAGACATTATCCATATACCATAGGGGGGATTCTTTAGGTAATGGTTCAGGTACCATGACATCTAAGCCCGCCCCACGTAGGTTGCCTTGTTGTAAAGCTTGAATCAATGCATTTTGATCCACCACTTCACCACGGCCCACATTGATGAGTAATGCTTCTTTTTTCATCCAAGAAAGTTTTTCAGCATCGATTAAATGATTCGTATTTTCATTGAGTGGTAAAGTGATGACGACATAATCGCTCTGTTCTAACACGCGCTTTAAACCGGCTTCACCCGTGTAAGTTTCATCAAAAACAGGGTTAGGTAAATCGGATTTACGGTAAGTAATTAGGCGTGCACCAAAGGCTTTTAAACGGCTGGCAGCGGCGTTCGCGAGTGACCCAGAACCTAAAAATCCAACGGTTGACCCATAGATTTCAGGTTCAAAACGGTGGGGTTTCCAAATACCTTCATCCATTTGATGGACATATTTTTTCACATTTCTGTTGATGACTAAAATCTTCGTAATGATGTCCTCAGCAATCGTGATGGCATAGACATCTTTCGCATTGGTGAATATGATGTTTTTCGCTTTCATCGTCGCTTGGTCAACGACATTGTAGCCCACCATGAGGGATTGTGCCCATTTGAGTTTCGGCAAGACAGATAAGTTATCCTTGTTTAAAAAATTAGGATACACAATGGCTGCGTCAATGCCCGGGTCAATTACATCGACAAAATTAACCATGGGGAAACGTGTTTTCAGTTGCTCGACATACTTGCTTTCTAAAATACGTGGTTGGATGAAGATTTTCATTGAACCTACCTACTTTCTAATTTTAACAAAGTAATAAATCAACGCTGCTGGCCAGAAAACAACAGCGAGAATGACAAGAATGATGATGTCTTGGTCTTCGAGTTTTGAGGATGTATTTTTATGTTCTACTTTAGGCTCATCTTTGAAAAAATCATCTGAGCGCTTGGATTCATTGTAAGCGCGTCTGGTGGTATGCCCACAAAACGGACAGGTGTCTTGGTCGTCATAATACTTGTTGTGACATTGTGTGCAGGTGATTTGTTTGATTTCTCTCATTGATTTAACCTCTACTATTCCCTTATAATCTAAGTATGAGTATATCATAATTGGTCTTAAAAGACCACATATCTTTAAGAAAATCTATAAAATAAAGGGGTTGTCAGTTATGAAAATTGGGTTTATAGGCATTGGAATCATGGGATTACCGATGGTTAGACATTTGAAAAAATCGGGCCATGAAATTACGATTTATAACCGTACGTTGGAAAAGATCAAACACTTAAAGGACGAGTTTGAGATTGCGGAAAGCATAGAATCTTTGGTGGTCGATAAGGACGTCATTTTTAGCATCGTTGGCTATCCAAGTGAAGTAGAATCGGTACTACTTACCGCGTTCAATTACGCCAAGAAAGAGACGATTTTCATCGACATGACCACCTCTTCACCTAAGTTGGCCGGTCGCTTGGCATCGATTGGTCTAGAAAAACAGTTGATTGTCTTAGACGCCCCAGTCACTGGGGGTGATATTGGTGCTAAAAATGGGACTTTATCGATGATGGTTGGTGGTGATGAAGCGGCTTATCTTACGGTAAAACCATTGTTAGAGACGATGACTTCCCGAATTACTTATATGGGTACTGCTGGTGCTGGACAATACGCTAAGTTGGCCAATCAAATATGCATCGCTTCGAATTTACTTGGGATTGCTGAGGCACTTACATTTGCGAAAGACCATGGTTTAAATCCACACGCCATGTTACAAGTCATTGGCGCAGGTTCTGCTGCTTCGTGGCAAGCCATCAACAACGGTCCAAAAATGATTGATCACAATTACGCACCTGGCTTTTATGTCAAACACTTTTTAAAAGATTTAACCTTAGCCTTCGATGAAATGGTTACCCCATTGCCTGTATTGAAACAAGCGAAATCTGTTTACGAATGGCTCAGTCAAACCCATATGGATTCAGGTACCCAAGCCATCATTGAATACTACATTCAAAACCAAAAATAACAATAGCGCATCTTTTTAAGGATGCGCTATTCTTCTGTATAAATTTCGATTTTATCTTTACCATAAATTTTAGACTTATATAACGCGATATCGGCGTTATCAATCACTTTCATGTAATTGGTGTTGGTGAGATTTGTTTCATTGCATATGCCTATCGAAACCGATAATTTTTGTGTCGTTATGGCATTGATTATGTTCAATTTATCCAAATCTTTTTTGATGTTATAAAGCACTTCCAAAATACTTTCAATGGACTGATTGGTAAATACACCTATGAACTCTTCACCACCAAATCTGGCAAAAAACGTATCAGATTTGACTTGATTTTGAATGATATTACCGAGTTTTTCTAGGATGACATCCCCTTCAAGGTGACCATAATGGTCATTATAAAGCTTAAAATCATCGATGTCGATCAACGCAACCCCCAGTGGGATTTCATTTGATTTATTGTGATTGAACACTTTTTCAATATGCAAATTAAAGGCACGACGGTTGGGTAATTTGGTGAGTTCATCCAAGTGGCTGTAAGCGACAAAGAGTTCTTTCATATACAACTCTTTTCGTCGTAATTTAAGCACCATCCAGTTGATGGGTACACCGATCAACAACCCTGTAGATATTAAATATAAATCGATGTAAAACACCGACAACGGTCGACTTGGATTAAAGTAAGAAGCGATTAGAAAAACAATCCCTGAACTGACCAAAAATACCACCATATGAACTTCTTTTAACAAAAATAATGTTGGGTATAAAACCAAAAATAAAATGAAGAATATCGCTAAAAAGTCATTGATGACGTAAATGCTGATGAATATCAAACCTAAAGACATCATCCCTAAAAACTCTAAAGTCATGCGATATACTTTCTTCGGTTTAATTTTACCTGTTTTTAACATTTGATTGGTCAAATAAGCAAACGTGATTAACATGAGATAGATATATAATAAACTTGCATAAACCAGCGTATTTTCAGGGTAAAACGAGAATGTTAAAACAGTAAAAATACCGCTGATGGCTAGCGATACTAAAGAGACCATTCTTAAATTTTCAAGGGAATCTTTCGCTAGGTTATCGGCATTTTTATGGATATAGCTTGCCTTGATTTCATCTTGAAGGGATTTATTCATGTTATCCCCCTTTACTATAAGTACGTATAAGGATTTTAGCACATTTCATAAGAAAAAAATAGTTTATATTATTTATAATGAAAAAAAGTCCTTAATTTCGGACTTGTTTCACTTTTTATGTTTTTGTTTATACATCATTTGGTCGATATGATTCATAAACTTATCGAATTGTTCATAATTGTCATCAAATCGACCATAGCCAATCGACAAACCCAGTTCATACTCCAAATGTTTTTCACGATTAAATTGTGAAATTTGGGTTTGAATCTCTAAAATCATTGTTTTCAAATCAAGGCCAGGTCGGTCCTTCAATAAAACAATGAATTCATCGCCACCCAAACGGGCAAGGATATCGTGACTATTCAAAACGGAGTTAACGATTTCAACCACTTTCTTGAGGGCGAGATCGCCTGCTTTATGTCCATAATTGTCGTTGATTTCTTTGAGATGGTCTAAGTCAAAGTATAAGGCATTCACGGGTTCATCGCTTTGTTTTTTAGCCAAACGATTGATATGTAAAAAGAATGTTTCACGGGTCCAAGCCCCAGTTAAATAATCCAGATGAATGACTCGTTGTTGTAAGAATAGATACATCAAAATCAGTGCGAAAGCCACACTTGGCCAGATGGTTAAAATACCATAATAAGACCCTTGAATTGCCCCACCCACCATCGGTAAGGTTGTGGAAACCAACAATAAAATCTTGTCTTGTTTCATAATGGCTTTACGGTTTTGTATAACCACAATCAGTGAAAATAAGACATAAACATAGGTAGCAATCGTGACGATTGGATAACCTGAGTTTCTGACGTATTGTCCATCAATCACATCAAAAATAAAATGGGTCCAAGGGTTGGTAATGACCACCATGAGGTTGATGATTTGGGGAAAAAACAATAAGTAGTGCACCCAACTGTTTTTCTTAAGGTTAGGCGCGAACATCGAACGGATGAGATAAAACCAGGATAAAGTCAAAATTGGACCCACAGCGAACAATACGGTATTTAACCAAATGGCTAGAAACACAGAGGTAGGGTCATTTTGACCATCGATGATGATGGTGTAAGCTTCAATGAGTAAAATGAACACAATGATCCATGAAGTCACTAAGTATCCAATGGAGACCGGGTCCTTCCGATTCAAGCGAAAATAGGCGATGACCGATATCAACATCAATAAAAAGGCGGTTATAAAACTGACGTCGGTTTGATAATACAGTTGCATAGCATCGCCTCCTTATGGTTATATTATACTACTATTTATAATTTACATTGACTTCTTTTAATCTCTCGCAATAACCAAAAGAAACCTAAGATCAATAAAGCCATTGAAATGAGTTTGTATGGTAGACCAGCCAGTGGTAATACAGCCACTGAAAAAGTAATTCCGACCACCGCGAAGAAAGCAATCACACAGGAAGTACACCCATAGGTTAGCACGCCAAACAATACAGAAAACATGGTCATAAAAGTGCCTTTACCTTCTTTTTTGGTTAAGTCCACGAGCGCACTCGATAAATTAAACATGACTGCAGACATCACCGACATCACAATATTGAGTGCGATATTGGTATAAACCAAATACAAGCCATAATCGCGTTCCATGTCAAAATAGCCACCATTTAAGGTGTCTAAAAGAAAATAAATAATGATGAAAAATACGGTGTAAATCAGAAAGGAAAGAATGAATTTAGGTGATTTTTGTTTTTGTAGTACAAGACTTAACATAGTTGATAGCTCCTTTTTTTGTATGTATTTTCATTATATCAAAGACCATAACATCTATGTCCATGGATGCTTTTTTTATCAAAAATACCCCTTAATCACACAAGTCTAGAATGGTTTGAAACATCGCTGGATTGACATTGAAATGCGCATTTAAAAACTGAAGTGCAGCCTGAGCGGATGCTTTGTTGTTTAGGTAGCCTTGTTTGATTTTCGATAAAACGTCAAATGCTTCTGTAAAGCGATTTTCGATTCGTCTTTCAAAAACAAATGGATCAATCAATGCCGGTTTAGATGGGTATATTTCTTGAAATAACTCAATAATCAATGAAGCGGCGTAAACTTGTATGAAACTGAATGCTGATGCAGTTTCACCGCGGTGGTCACGTTTCAAACCGATATAAAGGTTGGTGAGTGCTTCATTCACTAAAAAATCTACCGATCTTTTTTTGATTTGAGGTACCTTTTTAGGTATTACCCAGGATACATCAAATCCCTTTTTGGCATAAATTATTTTACCTGCTGTAAAAGCAATCTCCGGTAATTCTTCTTTTTCAAATACAGCAAACTCAGCGAACACATCGTCATCAAACAATACTTTATGTCCATCTTTGGTATTCTTAAATTGGAACACCATCGGTTTAATCGCCAACCAGGATAAATCATCGATATAGGCTTGTTTATGTCCTGTTTCAACGATTAAAAAGAAATCCATATCTGAATAATCATCCATACGACTGATTTCAGACATACTCCCCAAACCCAATAAACATGAAACGTTTGGATCCTTTTCTAAGGATTGTCCTAATTGTTGTAAGAATAGAAATGCTTTTGACATAAGCTCACCCCTCATACAACCATTATACAAAACATGATATAAATATCATCCAAAATTCGTGTAAAATTGACTTGATTTTGATTTTGATAATCCGTATAATGAGATTAAATTCGAAGATTGAGATGAGTAATTCAGGTAAACGTATTTAGCGAGTGCATGATGGTGAAAGATGCATATACCGACTAACTGGATGAATGGACTCATGAGAAGCTAGGGGAAATCAGAGTATCCGATGCCGTAGCCCACGTTATCAGGCAAAAATATTAAAGTCTTCAATGATGGCGTATTTTGTAATAAGGAGAATATCATTCTCAAATTTGGGTGGTACCACGAGCACTTCGTCCCAATACAACGAGTGCTCTTTTTTTATACCTAAATACAAATACTCTAGACTTTAAGGAAAGGTCTATAATGGAATTTGGTAGTTTTGGTGGACAATTTGTTCCCGGGAAGATTTTGGATGCGGTCAAAAAAGTAGAAAAAGCGTATGAAGAAGCGATGAAAGACCCATCCTTTTTAGAGGAGTACAGACAGTACTTAAAAGAATATGTTGGAAGACCTTCATTATTATATGAAGCAAAAAGACTGACAGAGCACTTGGGTGGTGCGAGAATTTTCTTAAAACGCGAAGACTTAAACCACACAGGTGCTCACAAAATTAATAATGTGCTGGGTCAAGCGTTGTTGGCTAAGCGCATGGGCATAAAAAAACTCATCGCAGAAACAGGGGCTGGCCAACACGGCGTAGCTACAGCGACAGTAGCTGCACTGATGGGGATGGATTGTGAAATCCATATGGGTGCCGTCGATGTTGAAAAACAAAGTTTAAATGTGTATCGTATGAAGATGCTTGGGGCTAAAGTGGTTGTCGTTGAAGAAGGCTTAAAAACCCTTAAAGAAGCCGTCGATAGTGCTTTAATCACTTGGGCTAATGAACTTGAAACCACCTTTTACTTGATCGGTTCTGCGGTAGGTCCACACCCCTACCCAATCATGGTTAGAGCGTTTCAAAAAGTCATTGGTGAAGAAATCAAAGCCCAATTACAAGCCAAAGAACAACGCTTACCCGATTATGTCATTGCATGTGTGGGAGGTGGATCCAACGCCATCGGAGCATTCTATGATTTCATTCAAAACCCGTCTGTTAAACTGATTGGCGTGGAAGCCGCTGGCGATGGTATCGATACCAAACGTCACGCCGCAACCATGACTTTAGGGAAAACCGGCATCATCCATGGGATGCAAACCAAGGTATTATTGGATGACGATGGGTCCATCAGTGAAGTTTATTCCATTTCAGCTGGGTTAGATTACCCTGGTGTCGGCCCAGAACATAGTTACTTAGAATCCATTAATCGAGTTCAATATGTCGCAGCGACTGATCAAGAAGCGGTCGATGCGTTCATGTTACTCACCAAAACCGAAGGCATCATCCCAGCGATTGAATCGTCACACGCTGTGGCTTACGCAATGAAACTCGCACCTACTTTACCAAAAGAAAACATCCTCGTCATCAACCTTTCAGGTCGAGGAGACAAGGATGTCAAACAAATTGCGAGATTTTTGGGTGAAACGTTAATCGATTGATTTTTGATAGGTCAATTGAAACCCTTCAATACGCAGTTGATAACCGTTAAAAACCATAGGTAAATCTGCAATACTTTGGATTTTATTCAATACAATATGACGCAGTAAAGCCCCACGTTGTTGTTTATTGAAGACCGAAATGGCTTTACATTTACCGGCTTTACAATCGATAAAATGCACTTCATAAACTGGTGCGATAGGTGTAATTTTAGATGTAAACTCATCACTGGCCAAACTGAGGATGGGTTCAATCTCTCCTTTGAACTTTTCCTCAAACAGTGAGACCCACTGGGTATTCAAATCTAACCCTGAAATTGTAAAGTCTAGTCTGTAAGGTTTGATCAAATCCAGTGGACGAATCACACCATAAAGCGCATCGATGATGTAAACATGATCATGCATAAATTGTCTAAAACCTTCATCCAATGTGTCGGTATTGAGTGCTTTAAAGGATTCACCATAATAATAATCGATGGCGACATAACTTGGATTCTTAACAAAGTTTTTGTAAAACCCATACACTTCTTCTGTAAGATCATCACTGAGTTTGAACTTTTTAGATAGGTTGGTTTTTGACCATTTAGAGATGGTTTTGACCAATTGTAGCGTTGATTTATGGGTATTTATGTCGTGATGGTGTGGTATGGCTTCACGAAAACTTTTGGCCGGTGCGAATAGAATCTTCATCGACATACCTCCTTGTCCACATACCATTATAACGGATTTAGGACACTTTTCAAAAAAGCTGCAGTTCTAGGTTCTTTCGGGGTATTGAAAATAACCTCAGGGGTGCCTTGTTCGATGACTTTACCTTTATCCATCACAATGATTTCATCGGCGAATGCTTTCGCAAACCCCATTTCATGGGTCACGACGATCATCGTCATCCCAGAATGGACTAAGTTTTTCATGACTGAAAGGACTTCGCCAATCATTTCTGGGTCTAGTGCGGAGGTAGGTTCATCAAACAACATCACTTCTGGGTGCATGGATAACGCTCTTGCAATCGCGATACGTTGTTTTTGTCCCCCAGAGAGTTGGTTGGGGTAATGATTTTTCTTTTCAAGTAAGCCGACTTGTTCTAGCAAGCCTAAAGATACTTGTGTCGCTGCTTGGATGTCTCTTTTTAAGACGTGGATTTGTGCACTGTTGATATTATCTAGCACCGTCATGTGTGGGAACAGGTTAAAGTTTTGAAAAACCATGCCCACACGTTCACGGTGTTTTTCAATCGGGTAAGACTTTAAAGTGATGTCTTGATCGTCTTTGAATATGTGTCCATGGGTTGGTTTTTCCATCAAGTTTAAGGTTCTCAATAATGTAGATTTACCAGACCCAGACGGCCCAATGATGACATACACTTGGTTCTTTTTTAATTCTAGGGAAACGTCGTCAATCGCGACGGTACCATCTGAAAATACTTTGGATAGATGATCGATTTTAAATAAACTATTTGGCATCGGATTTCTTGAGTCTCCTTTCAAGGGCACCCATCAGTTTCGCGGTTGGAAACGTGAGTGCAAAATAAAGAACGGCAACCACAATATATGTCTCTTTGACGGCATACGTGCCTGCTTTTACCATCGAGGCCATGTACATGAGTTCAGCAATCCCTAAGTACATGAAAATCGAGGTTTCTTTGATCATCGTAACAAATTCATTGCCTAAAGCTGGAATGATGTGTTTGATGGCTTGGGGAAGAATGACCACGCGCATCGTTTTGGATTTAGAAAACCCTAAACTGAGCGCGGCTTCGGTTTGACCACGGTCAACCGATAAAATCCCTCCACGGATGATTTCGGATACATAAGCCGATGAATTGATGAGCAATGCCAGCATCCCCGGCACAAACGAGGATAAATCAATGCCTAAAAACAACGTGACAGGCAGTTTAATGAATGAATATATCAATAACACTTGAACCAATAAAGGTGTCCCACGGATGATTTCAACATAAGTGGTCCCCACATATTGGAGTGTTTTTTTGGTTGAAAGACGTAACAATGCTGGAATCAATCCCAACATTGACCCCAAGATGACAGAAATCACCGCTAAGATGAGTGTCATCGCTAAACCACTGAAGAGTAGCCCTAAATAATAGGGATCAAAAATGAAACTGAAATTCATGGTCAACTATTGAGGATGATGGCATCCGCAACGATTTGATCCATTTTACCGGATTCAATCAAGTCGGTTAATACAGCATTGATGACTTTCAAGAGTTCCACATTGCCTTTTTGAACAGCTACTGCAGACCCACCATCAGGGTCGCCAATTTGAATGGATGCAATCGCGAGTGAAGTTTGATTTATAATGTACCCATCCGCCACTGGCTTTTCCATGATGACCGCATTCACTTGTCCATCCATCAATCTCATGACCAAATCAGGAATGGATTGTATAAATGATTTTTGAGCAACAGAGAATGTATCATTCGCCAAATCTTGTTGAATGGAACCCATTTGTGCCCCAATACGAATGCTGGCTTGATCTAAAGCTGCGATTGAGGTATAGGTATTTACCATTGACTTTTGAATGAGAATCACTTGGGTTGCTTCATAATATACCATTGAAAAATCGACTTGTTGTGCACGTTCTTCGGTCGGTGTCATACCTGCCAAAACGAAATCCACTTTTCCATTTTCTAAGTCATCCAACAAAAAGTCAAACCCTTTATTGACAACTTTTAAGTTCTTGCCTAATGCTTTCGCAATCTCTTTGGCGATTTCAATATCGATTCCAACCAAAGTGTTTTTACCATCGACTTGTTTTGGCCACTCATACGGTGGGTAGTCCGCCGATGTTCCTAAAGTGATGAATCCTTCAAAAGAATCATCAAGGATGTAGGTATAAATATTGGAGGATGTGCTGCATCCGCTCAAAATCCCTACAAATAATAGTAAAGCTGTGATAAATAATCCCTTTTTCATAATTTTCCTCCTGTGAAAAAGATTTTTTATTTGCCAAGGACGGATAAACCGCGGTGCCACCTTGATTCTGGAAAACTCCAACACTCGACCCGTTAACGCCGGTATACGTTCAAATCTTTCTTGGGTTTTAAGGTACTTTTTAAATAAAAAAGTCCCTAGCAATGTATGCTAAGGACGAAATATCGCGGTACCACCTTAGTTCTAGAATCTTAAAAAAACTCTAGCCCTCATATCGTTAACGCCGACTTACGTTTAAACCTCAAGACTTCGATTTAAAAGCTCCCAAGCACGTTCATTGGATAACGCACCAGTTCACACCAACCACTGGTTCTCTTAGGCTGTTACTTGCCAATTACTACTCTTGTTCATCGCTTGATTCATAATTATAGAACTTTTTTTCAGATGTGCAAGCGATTTTGTAGTGAAAACGTTTTTATTCGATGACAGTTTTGGTGTCTTCTTCTTGTTGAACTTTTTTGAAAATGGTTGGTAGGCTAAACAAGCTGATGACTAAGCCAATACCAAGACTTTGGAATAGTATTGGTCCGATTTCAGGGTCTGAATAGACAACCACATAATTGGATAGTACGATGGCACCATCATTATTAAGAATGACATAAGTCGCGATGACGAAGTTCGCGAATAAAACACCCAATAAAGTCACACCTATGATGACATATTTGGTATAGTTGACGACGACACCACCGAATTTCTTATAAAAATAAAATGCACTGTATCCAATCAATACGCCAAGGATGGCAGCGAAGAAACCGACGAATAAGTCTACCAAAATCCAAGGAATCGCACCAATAGCAGCACCCAATAGCGCACCCACTAAAGATTTCGCAAACGGGTTCTTTTTAACTTCTACAGGTGCATTCGCGATGTCTTGAATTGCATTTTGTTTACATGCTTCGTGACCTTTGACTGTTATTCCATTGATGGTAACAATGGTATCTGGTTCGCCTTGTTCACAAAATGGGCAAGCGGTGTGCGGTTGAATCGATAATTTATGTAAAACAGCAACCAAACCCTCTGTGTAATCTTTGAGTGTTTGAAGATTCAATCCTTTGAGATTGCCTTGCCATAGGAAGGTAACCATGGATGTGTTGGATTGTGTGACACTCAATTTCAAGTGTTTCGATGTGGTTTTCAAATCGTTTTTTAGAGCAGTGATATTTTGTTGTGATGCTTCGAGTGGAATCATGAAAATATGTTGATTCGCAATTTGATTTTCGACAAAGTTGAATTGATAACCCTCTATTTCTTTATATGCAATGTTGCCTTTGAGGGTTGCTCCAAACTCGGTCATTTTTCTTAGTGTAGCCATAATTTTCTCCCTTTATATGCTATATTTTTAACATAACCGAAAATATAATAACATATAAAATATAAAAATTCTATACTTTTTTAGAAAAGAAAAGCGCGTTTTCACGCGCTTCTCCAAATGATTTCTGTTATTCTTTTGGTTCGTCTTTTTGTGTTAACTTGCCTGTAGCGAAACCTGCCAATAAGCTTGCAAGGTCTAACCCTGTTGCTTCTTTAACAGATTCCAGTACTTTAGTACTCGAATTGACGATATCACCCATGAGTTTGGTATTGTTACCATCGCCATACATGACAATCTTATCGACTTGAGTTAGAGGTTCTGCAGCTGCTCTAACGATGTTAGGCAATACTTCAGATTTAAGGACTAATTCAAGGACAGCGGCGGATTCCATCTTCTTCATCGCTTCGGCTTTCTTTTCGATTGCTTCTGCTTCAGCTAGACCCACGGCTTGAATACCGATCGCTTTTTGTTCTTGAGCATACTTTTCAGCTTCCGCTTGAAGTTTAAGACCGCGTGCAGCGCGTTCTTGTTCTGCTAGCAATGCTTCAGCCTCTTTGGTTCTTACGAATAATTCAGCTTCCGCTTTTTGTTCTCTTGCATAACGTTCAGCTTCTGCAGCTTTTTTAATTCTGGCTTCAAGGGTTTTTTCTTCAACTTCGACTTCTTTACCACGAAGTTCAATTTCCTTTTCGCGACGTGCAATTTCTGCATTTTGCTTAGAAATATTGATCGTTTTCGCTTCGTTCGCAAATTGAATTTCATAAGAAGCATCGGCAGTCGCTTTCGCGATGTCTGCTTTTTGTTTCAATTCAGCTTGTCTTAAAGCCAATGAGTTGTTTTGTAATTCAATTTCAAGTTCAGCCTTAATTCTTGCATCGTTGGAGAGTTGCTTAGCTTGTGAAACGGCAATTTCAACTTCTTTTTCGGAGTTTGCTCTAGCAATCGAAGCATCCTTACGGATTTGTGCGATATTGTCGACCCCAAGGTCGTCGATAACGCCATTCTTGTCTGCGAAGTTTTGGATGGTGATGTTGACGATGTCTAACCCCATCTTCTTCATATCAGCAAGTGCGGATAATTTAACTTGTTCAGCAAACTTATCACGGTTTTGAACAAGTTCACGTAATTTCATTTGACCAATGATTTCACGCATGTTACCTTCTAAGACTTCTTTTGCGATTTGTTTAACATCTTCTAATGATCTCGTTAAGAAAATTTCCCCTGCGAGTCGGATGGATCCTTCATCAGATTGAATCTTGATGTTTGCTACACCATCGACAAAAATATTGATAAATTCGTTGGTTGGTACAGCGGATGAAGTACGAATATCTACCTGAATAAGGTCAAGTGGTAAATAGTCGATTCTTTGAATAAATGGGATACGAATGGTCGCCTTCCCAGTAACGATACGGGACCCTCTAGGTCCGGTGATGATGACGGCCTTGTCTGGACGAACCTTGACATAGGACATGACAAATAAAACAATCAGTGCAACTAAGACTAAGACTAAAGCAGTTAAAACTTGTGGCATGTGTTCATCTTCCTTTCAACGTATTCATTTTATAATAAAAATCCTGTATATGCAATATGTTTTAAAAAAAACTATAAATTTACATTCTTTATCTCTCATAACTGCAACCTTAAGCGGTTATGGGTTTTTTCAAGTTTTTGTCTATTTAGGCCGATAATACGCCATAAAGTGTTAAATTTTGTGCGATTTTTTGCCTTTAATGGCCTATAAGTGATATAACTATTATAGAGGTGTTTGTATGCCCAGAATGGCTCGTAATAAAATAGCATCCAATGTTTTTTTGATCATTCAGAAAAGCGAACTCCAACTGTTTCGTAACGATACCGATCGAAAACAGTTTTTATCCTTGCTTAAAGAGACCAAATCCAAATACCAATTTGCTTGTTATGGCTTTTCTTTATGTGACGATGACCGCTTCGGTTTGATCATCCATGTCAAACATCAAACGATTTCAAAAATCATGCAATCGTTGATGATTGCCTATGCAAAATACTACGCGAGTGATGAAAAACTCTACAAAGAACGTTACAAGAGCTATCCAATTAAAAATCCAGCAGATATGGCTAAAGCGTTTGATCAACTCCATCAAAAAGACTCACCTTACGCGTCACTCTGTTATTATAAAGGCGCACGCGAGGATTCGATGCAACTCATCGATTATTACACCAATCAACCGTTTGATATGAAGCCGATTCAAAAACTCGAAATTCCTGAAAAAATCAAATTGTTGTGTGATGACCACCACTGCACACGTGAAGACATCATAAACAATAAAGAACTCAGAAATCAGTGCATCCTTGAAATATACCGTGAAACAGGTTGTAGCTTAAAGGATTTAGCCAACTTATTTGAAATCAGTCCTTCGATGGTCTCTAAAATCATCAAGTCTGAAGCAAACCAGTTGTAATTCAACATTCGTCCCCTTATAATAGGAGTGAAAGGTGGTTTTATGATGTTTAACTTCCAAATTGAAAAACCAAAAACCGCTTTAATTGATTATCAAACCACATACGACTTCATCGCTTTAGGACTTGGTCCTGCGGGGATGAACGGGGCTTTATATGCAAAGCGTAAAGGCCTAAAAACACTATTGGTCGGATACGATTTGGGCGGACAACTCAACAATACCAGCGACGTCGATAACTATCTAGGGTTAGGAAATATCGATGCGAGTATGATGATTCAAAAATTTAAAGACCACATCACCGCACTTGAAGTACCCATGCTCACTGAAGTTAAGGTGACTTCAATTCAAAAAAACGATCTATTCGAAATCGGTTTAGACAATGGTGAAACCTTAAGAACCAAAACATTGTTGTATGCGTTTGGTGGTAACCCAAGAAAACTGGGTGTCCCTGGTGAACAGTTGTATGCTTCGAAAGGGGTCTCCTACTGTGTGACCTGTGATGCCCCATTCTTCAAAAAAAGACACGTCATCGTGGCTGGTGGTGGAAACAGTGCTTTAGACGCTGTCATCGATTTATCGAGAATCGCATCGAAAGTTACGATTGTGCATAGAAGTCAATTCAAAGGTGACCAAACCACCGTGGATCAAATCAAAGCCCTGCCCAATGTAAATATCCACTTAGAAACCCAAATCCTTGAAATCCAAGGGGACATCACGATGACGGGAGTACGCGTCTTCGATAAGAAAACACAAACCGAATCGGTCATTGAAGCCGATGGCATATTCATCGAAATCGGACATATTCCAAATTCGACGCTACTAGAAGGTTTGGTTGAATTAAACGATTCGAAAGAAATCAAGGTCGATCGTTTCCAACAAACCTCAATACCCGGTTTATACGCGGCAGGGGATGTCACAGATAACCCAAACAAGCAAATCATCATCGCCACTTCCGAAGGCGCTGTTGCAGCCTTAAGTGCAACCTCATTCATCAATCAAAAAGGAGATAAATAAGATGGAAAAACTATTTTCACAAGATGTAGCGAATCAAATTAAAGACATTTTTAAAGGGATGGTCAACCCAATCACCATCAAATTATACGTCGATGGCAACTGTGATACTTGCCAAGAAACCAAACAATTGTTATCTGAAACTGCAGAGTTATCCGATAAAATTAACTTAGATATCATTGAACTTGCGGATGCAGGCGATGATTTAGTCACTTATGGCATTGAAAGAACCCCAGCCTTCATCTTCTTAGATGAAAAAGGCACATACCGTGGTGTGAAGTTCAACGGGATTCCTGCAGGTCATGAAATCAATTCATTCATTTCTGCCATCATGGAAATGTCTGGGGTTGAATTTAAGTTTTCTGATAAAGTCTTAGAAAGAATTGCGAAAATCAACAAACCTGTAGATATCAAAGTATTCGTCACTTTAAGCTGCCCACATTGCCCAGGTGCTGTACAAACAGCGCACCGCTTAGCGATGCTCAACAGTAACGTTAAAGGTGAAATGATTGAAGCCCAAACCTTCTATGATTTGTCTACAAAGTATAATGTCTCTGGTGTACCAAAAATTGTCATCAACGACAAGATTGAACTTCTTGGTAACCAACCGGTTGAAGAATTCTTAAAGAAAATCGAATCCTTATAGGATGAAGCCCGATTGGGCTTTTTTTCTTAGAAAAACGACTTTTTATTGGTATAATGAAATTAGATAATTCGATTTCAAGGAGCCCATATGACCCATAGACTATTGATCATCAACCCAGGTTCTACTTCAACCAAAGTAGCCTTATTTGAAAATCAAACCCAATTGATTAAAAAAACCATTTCACATGACCCAAGCACTTTAAAACAATTCAAACGAATGATTGACCAGTATGATTTCAGAAAGCAAGCGATTTTGGATTTTATTTTAGAAGCGGGTTATGATGTTCAAAAACTCACCGCTGTTGTGGGTCGTGGTGGTCTTCTCAAACCATTGGCTTCTGGGACATACCAGGTCAATGAAGCGATGAAAAGCGATTTAAGAAATGCCATTCGCGGTGAACATGCTTCGAATTTAGGGGCTTTGATCGCGGATGCGATTGCTCAACCTTTAGGTATTAAAGCCTTTATCGTTGACCCCGTGGTTGTCGATGAAATGCACGATTTAGCCCGTTATACAGGCATGAAAGAAATCGAACGTGTCTCAACTTTCCACGCTTTGAATCAAAAAGCGGTGGCGAAAAGGGCTTCAAAGGATTTAGGTAAACCTTATGAATCTTTAAATCTCATCATTGCCCACTTGGGTGGTGGGATTTCTGTGGGTAGCCATGAACGTGGCAAAGTCATCGATGTCAATAATGCTTTAGATGGCGATGGGCCAATGTCACCAGAACGCAGTGGGTCGGTCCCACTTGGTCCACTATATAAAATGTGTTTTTCCGGTCAGTATACCTTGGAGGACATCAAGCGTAAAAACTATGGTGAAGGTGGGATGGTAGCTTATTTAGGTACCAATGATGGTATGGAAATCATGAAACGCATCCAAGCTGGTGATGCGCTTGCTACCAAAATCCATGAAGTCATGTGCTATCAAATAGCGAAAGAAATCGGGGCTGCTTCCACTGTCTTAAAAGGACAAGTAGACGCCATCATTTTAACCGGTGGATTTGCTTATAATAAACTTACGACAGATTTGATTACTGCTCGTGTGTCATTCATTGCACCAGTCCATATTTACCCAGGTGAAGATGAAATGCTTGCACTTGCTGAAGGCGCGTTACGGGTGCTCAATCAAATTGAGGAGGTCAAAACCTATGCCTAAAACCATTCAAGATTTAATTGAACTCGCCCAATCCAAACCTCAAAAACGATTGGTGGTAGCGGTAGCGAATGATCCTTATGTATTAAAAGCCGTGGAACATGCCAGACAAGTTTTAAATATTAAACCCATCTTGGTGGGGGATGAGATTGCCATTACACACGAACTCAACTCACTCCATTATGATTTAAAAGCGTATCACATCATCGATGAACCGAACGGGGTCGAAGCTTGTAAACAAGCCGCTTACATGATTCGTCAAGGCGAAGGCGATATCTTGATGAAAGGCTTGATTGATACATCGATATTGCTTAAGGCTGTATTGGATAAAGATTTCGGTATCCGTGGTAAAAGACGTCTATCGCACATCACATTATTGGAACTCAAACATTACCATAAATTGCTTCTTTTATCCGATGCTGCGATGAACATCGCACCCGATGTTGAACTCAAAAAAGAGATTATTTTAAATGGAGTTGAAGTACTTCATAACATCGGTATTGAAAAACCAAATGTGGGCATCATCGCAGCCGTTGAAAAGGTCAATCCTAAGATGGTTGCGACCACAGATGCTCAAATTTTAATCGAATCTCACACCGATTCTACTTATCAAATCGCTGGTCCCTTTGGACTAGATAACGCCATCAATAAAGAAGCCGCTTTACATAAGGGTGTTCATGACCCGATGGCAGGCGATGTTGATTTCTTGTTGATGCCAGCGATTGAAGCCGGTAATATCCTCTATAAAGCCTTGATGTTTTTATCCGATGCCAAGAGTGCCAGTATCGTTTGTGGCGCTACCCATCCGATTGTCTTAACCTCTCGTGCCGATAGCGATGAGACCAAATTCAACTCGATTGCGCTCGCAACTCTATTATGATGAATAAAAGGACGTCCATTTTGGGCGTCCTTGTTTTTTAATTGAGTGTGACTGTCATGAATACGGGGTTATGGTCACTGAATTGGAAGTCATCTTGAATCACTTGGACTGAACCCACAGTGATATTATTTGAGACAATGAAGCCATCGATGATGTAATATTGAGTCAATTCACTGGTTGGTTCATACGGTTGATTGAGTAGTCGACACGTTGGTTCTGTGATGTCGATGCCCCATTGATAACCCGCAGGTAAGAAACTCGATTCAATAGGATAGGCTTGATACAACCCTGGTTTGGTTGGATACACATCGATGGCGGTTGGGAAGGTTTGATTGAAATCCCCACCGATGATGACATAATTGCCTAAAGCAGTTTGTGCTTCCATGAATGCTTTCAAATAACCCATTTCTTGAGCTCTTAATGACCCATCGCCATCATAAGCAGACATATGTAAGTTGACAACCACCAATTTCTTAGTCGACCCAGTAATTGTATATGTATTAACCATCATAGCGCGTTTTAAATTCGCAACCCTAAGTGGCCAACTGAATTCACCTGGAAATTGATGACGTTCTGAAGACTCCACTTCAAATCGGCCTAACGTTTGAATCCCACTTTTGACTGGTCCAATATAATCGGTCAAGGAGACTGGGAATGGTACGAATACAGCGTTAAAGTTATAAGCAAAGGTGGAATGATACGTTGGTAACAATGCTTTATAATGGTTGACTTGATCGATATCAAAGCTTCTTCTCGCCTTTAAATCGACTTCTTGAAGTAAATAAAAATCAGCCACATTTGAGGTGATGAGATTTTCAATCCCTGACAAATACCCTTCAACCACCGATTTGTTATCGGGTCTGCCTTTTTGTCCGCCATCCATGACGAAATCTTCATCCTCACCTAAACCCGCATAACCCGTATTGAATGTCATGAAGGTCAACGTTTGGTTCGCTGCGACTCGATTGGTTGGGTTTTGTTCAATATCCACCGTTTCAATCGGTTCAGGTTTGTATTCTGTTAATGTTAAGTAGCCCACAAAGCCACCTGCCACCAAAATGATCAGTACAACTATTTTTAAAATCCATTTAAACAGTTTTTTCATTGTATATTACCGTCCTAATTTGTATTTTACCACTAAAATGGTACTTTCGATTCAAATGTCACTTTTTCTAAAGATTTTGGATGGATGAAAGACACGCGATGAAAATGCAAAGCCAATCGCTCATAAGGCAAGCCACCATACAGCTTATCCCCTAAAATCGGATGACCAATGAAGGCAAGGTGAACTCGGATTTGGTGTTTTCTGCCACCTAAAATCGACACATGAAGTCTTGCGTAAGATGCGTTTTGATCGATGACTTCGTATAAACTCAACGCCGATTGGCCTTGGTCATGGATGATTTGCTTGTCTTCATGTCTGCTTGAACCAATCGCTTTATCGATACGACCCTTTTTTTGTCTCAAATTTGGGGTGGTTAATGCAACATACGTTTTTTCCATTTGATGACTTTCAAACAAGTGCGATAAATAGCTCAAAGCGAGGATGTGTTTCGCATAAATTACCATACCAGAGGTGTCTTTATCCAAGCGGTGGGCTGGCAATACGGCTTGTTTATGACCTTTTTTGGCCATATAATAAGCGACCCGTTGATTCAAATCATCTTTTGCAATCCCATCGGTATGGACCAATAAGTCGATCGGTTTATTGACGATTAAGAGGTCATCGTCTTCATAGATAACATCGATTGGTGCTTTTAAAGCCATCGGTAAAATCTCATCTTCGACATGGATGGTGAGTGTTTGACCCATCGCTAAATGGTGCTCTTTGATGGCTTTTTGACCATCAATGAATACCCCTTGGAGGGTCAGTTTGTATTGATTTTTTTTACCCACATGATAAAAATCAAAGAATTCTTTCAATGTTTTTTGATGAAACGATGGGTGAACTTTATATGTGATGATGGCCATGTTATTTTTTCCTTAATAAGGCAATGAAAAAGCCTTCATATGTTTCGCTAGGCATCACAGTGATGACCCCTGGGAGTGTCGATGGTAAAATGCCTTTGATGTTTAATTCAATGGGTACAAGCTCTATTTTGTTGGTTTTCAGTGCGACCCGGATGATGTCTTCGTTTTCTTGTTTTAAAAGTGAACAGGTAGAATATACCAGGGTTTGTTTCGGTTTTAAGAGGTCAATTGCTTTTAGGATCAACGCTTTTTGGGTTTGAGTGGATTTTAAAATAAGGTGGTCTGTGAAGTTATTTAAAGATTTTTCATCATTTAAATCGAGTGTACCAGACCCACTACACGGCGCATCCAATAAGATATGATCAAACCTGAAAAAATCATCGAGTTGTCGCGCATCTTTGGTGATCACAGTCACTTTGGTTGCGCCTTGTTTATCTAAGTTATATTTGAGTTTTTGAGCTCGGATGGGGTTTTGTTCACAGGCAGTGATGTTGGCCATTGAATGTGTCATCGCAGCCATCTGTGTGGTTTTACCCCCTGGGGCAGCTGCCATGTCTAAAATATCCCCTTTGAGTGGGTTTAACACAATCGGTGGTAACATCGACGATAAGTTTTGAATATAAATGTGCCCTTCAGTATAGATGGGCAATGACCACAAATCTTTTTCAGTGCCATTTTCTAAAATGAAGGCGGTATTGCTCCAAGATACTTCGGATACTTTGAGTTTTTGGGATGCTAAAACACTTAAAACTGCTTCAACCGTTGTTTTTAGTGTGTTGACGCGGAATGTCACCTTTTTTGAGGCTTTTAACCCATTAATAATATCATGAACATGGTTTGGATAATCCGCTTCGATGCGTTTTTGGATGAATTCTAAATTCGACATACATACCTCAATCTTTCATATATCCATCATAACATTATTTGAAAGAAATCGTTTATCTAAATTCTTCGAATAGACCACTAAAATACAACATTTTAGAAAAGATTATAACCAAAATAGCATCAAAAGCATTGACATTCAAAATAGACGTGTTATAATAAACTTCCCTCACAAAAATAGGAAAGGAGGCCTACCCATGAGTGAAACTACTTTAAGTAAAAAAGAGTACAACCGTTTGAACGATACGAAGAAATACGACATCATCAAACAACGTTTAAAAGACCGTGGGGTTGAATTGATTGATATCGCGAAAATCACATTTGACCTTCAAAAACCATACGTTCAAAACCTTACCATTGAACTGTGTTTAGAACATGTTGACCGTGTCATTTTAAAACGTGAAGTTCAACACGCTGTACTGGTTGGTATCGAACTAGATGTGCTTGCTGAACAAAAAATCATCAGTGAACCACTACTCTCGATGATGCTTGGAGACTATGGTCTATTTGGTATCGATGAGATTTTGGCACTCTCGATTGTCAATGTCTATGGTTCGATTGGTTTGACCAATTTCGGTTATGTCGATAAACTCAAACCTGGTATCATTGGTACGATTGACGACGCTGGTAAGGAAGAAGGGCATTGTAATACGTTCTTAGACGATATTGTCGGTGCCATCGCTTCAGCCGCTGCGAGTTCCATTGCACACAAATACGCAACATAAAAAAACAGGGCACACCTTAAGTGACCCTGTTTTTTCTTATTTCAGAATGGTATTTTTAACTACTTTTTTACCGGCTTTTTTAGCATTTCTGATCGCATTTTTCTTGAGGTGTGTACCACGTGAATCTTTGCCATGAACTTGCATGAGTGTTCTCCTTCATAAAACGGATTTATCTAACGATTTAACCCATACCTATTCTACGCCTTTTCATTTAAAAACGCCACACTTTTGTGTGAAAAATGAAAAGTTTTTTTTATCCTTATGAAAATAACCGATTTAGCCATACTTTCCATTATTGAAAAAGTCAGTATTTACCTTCATAAAGGCGTATACTGACTTTTAATGTAATTAAGATACAGTGACGTTTAAAACGGCTTGTGTACTGTTATTGGTAAAGGCTTGAGCGATTTCAATGGTGACATTGATCGCACCACCTTGACTCCAACGATACGTGCTTAAATTAATAGAACCTGTGGTTAGGATATCGGATTGTGAAATCCCACTATTGGATGTGGTTGGAATGGAGTTATTGAAGTCTGCTTCAAGAATTTGAACAATGAAATTGGATGTACCATTGTTGTTTCTTAGGAAGTAATCGCCCCAATAAGAATTATTCGCATTCATTCTCGCATCGATGTGGTAGATGACAACCCCTGCATTATTTAACACATATGGGGTACCTAAGTGACCTGTATATAAACCATTGGGTGTATAGAACATGATGAGTAAGTATTCATCGAAGGCATTACCATCGTTTAAATCCGATGCACGGTAAGGAATCAATAAGGTATTATTTAGACCATCGTTATCGGTTGAATACGCATCTAAAGTGACTTGATACGAACCTGTGGTTGCGATAAGTGGTTGTAACCAACCATAGACCAATTTATTGAATGGACCATGGTCACCAGAGTTGTAATCCATCATGTCAAAGCCACCAACTGGACCAAATTGTAAGGTGTCTGAATACGGATACAAGTCTGGCATACCCATCAAGTGTCCAAGTTCATGGACATAGGTTTCTGCGTTGACAACCAACCCTGATAAGCCTTGGAGTGAGTCATTCATGAAGGTATAACTTGCCCAGAAATAGTAATCAAACTTCTTACCATCCAATAAGCCGATGTTATTGGCTACCCCTGCTTCAGCAGTGAATACCCATGCCCACCATGGATCAGCATCTGAGTAAGCAACAGAATAGATAAAAATAACTGAGTCAATTTGACCATCGTTGTTCGAGTCGTATTGGCTATAATCAATTTGACTATTTAACCCATTTAATGCTTCGACGATGGCGTATTGGTCACCTTCATCATTGAAACCTTGATAATAGGATTTGTTATTGAGGGTCGTATATTTTGGTGCAATATCAAATGTAATATCTAATAAGCCCCATGAAGAAGTGTAATAGTATGAAGCAACCGACTGCCATCCAGTAGCCGATGCGGTACCATTGAATACCAAATCCAGTTTCGAAACGTAATCGCTTGGGAATGGACTATCTTTGATTTCGACAGGGATGACTAAGACATCAAACTTACCAGTCGAAGGTAATCCAGATTTTCCAAAGGTAGCTACTTCGTATTGATTGATGGTTTGACGGGTGGAAAGGGTCGCCAAATTGGCTGGTTCTACCACTGGGTCATACTTCCAAACACGCACTTCAATCGTCGTTCCATTGGTAATAATGTATACGGCATAGGCTAAATCATTATTGATTTGTAGTGAGTAGACATTTTGACCACGACTGGAACTCAATATGGAGTCTAGCAAATAGCCTTTTAATAATAAACTTTGAACATAGTTATTGACTCTGGTTTGATGATCCGCATATGCAAAATCGCCAGTGACTTTATATTCCGTGTTGTTGATTTTAGATAAAACAAAATTGGTGATGCCTTCAAGTTCAGGGAGCAATGTCGCTAATGAAGATTCATTGAGATTTCCACCTAAGACTTGAATCATGTCTGACCAAGATTCAATCGCGGGTGTGGTAGAACCTGTCAATAATTGAACATTGGAAATCTTCACTTGTCCACCATTGCTGGTATCGCCATTACCAATGAATAATAATCTAAACTTAGAAGCATTGACGTTTGAAATCGTGATGGTTTTCATATCGGTTGATAATTGACTGTAGAAATCACCACCGGCAAGGTCTACCCAAGCTGAACCATTCCAAATTTGAACTTTCGCGCCTTGTAATCTTGGTGAGAAATTATCTCTGGCTTCGATTTCAAAAGTAATGGATTGAATCACTTGACCTAAGGTATCGATTTCTAGATAAGCTTGAGCATTGGCATTGTTGCTAACCGTTGCAGCAAAAATGTTTCCTGTAGAAAGACCTGTAGGTGGGGTTGGTGGGGTTGCAAGATGACTTACGACAACGATAACTTTACCTTCACTACCTGGGAATGTTATGGTTTTATTTAAAACCGTTGAATATGAAGTACCTAACGTTTCAATCGTGTTTTGAACATTGAATGCATAGTAAACACCTTCTACTGGGTCTACTGGACCACTGCCAGCTTCCCCATAAATACCAATACCATAGACCATTTGTCCTGGATAGGTTTCATCGTCAGCGTAAACATATAAGAAATAATCGCCAATCACCCAGGACTCTTCAACATCGTCATAAGGTAATAAAGCATCGAGTAAATCCATATACGCTAAAGCATCCGCTTCAACCCAGTCAAAAATATCGATGTAAACTTCTTTGGTTGTGCCTTCTGAATAATCAACGAGTTCTGCATCATTGGTTTGGAAACCAGGCATTAATGCGTAAATATCATAACCAAACAACGCATTGAGTGCAGTTGGGTCATAATCAGCCTTATCGCCACCGCCGCCTTGTTCAACGTTGCCGTAAAGAACAATGCCATAAACGACTAAACCCGGGTAAGTATCTGGGTCTTCATATAAATAAATGAAATAATCCCCAACTACCCAAGATTCTTCGGTATCATCGTAGGTAAGATTTTGATTCATGAGTGCGATATAAGCATCGGCATCTTCTGAATCCCAATCGAAGAAATCGATATACACTTCAAACCAAGTTGGGTCACTCGCGTCAATCAACAAGTAATCAGAACTAACAACACCAGGTAATAAAGCATAAACATCAAAACCAAAAATGGTATTCAGTGCAGTTGGTGTGAACGCTACCCCTGCATATTTTGATGTCATGGTATAGGTTGCTACATACGTTTGATCCCCTGTGACGACGGATACTGCTGGTGACCAACCGGTAAAGGTGAATGTGTGTGTTTCGGTTTCTGCTTTGGATGGTGTACCAACGTATGCTGGCATCGAACCTTGAGCAACCGCTTCGGTCTTTAATACAGACCCATCTTCATTTTGCCAAGTGATGTTGTAAGTAATGCTGGTATCTAAGGACCATTTCGCGTAAAGTTCGACATTGGCTTTAGAACCGGCTGGGATGCTTGTGACGACTTGTGTCAATTGAACATCTTTATGCCATCCAGCAAAAATATAACCACTTCTGGTTGGGTTTTGTAGATTCACGGTATCTAAAATCGTGAAACTACTTGGGTTACCACTCGCATTAACGCCTTCATTCAAGTGATAAGTGATGCTGTATTGATTGATATCCCATTTTGCATAAAGCGTGATGGATTTTTCAATGTTTTCAGTCAATGCGGAAGACGCATCGAGTGAAGCATTGGTGAACCATCCAGCAAAGGTATACCCTTCTTTGGTGGTTGTAAATTGAATCAATCGAGTGATGTCATATTCACCACTAAATTCAATCGGGTCAATCGTGGTCCCTCGGTTGGTTTCGAATGTGATCTTTTGAAGGCTACTTTGATCACAAGCCACCAATCCGAAAGAGACCAACAATAATGCCAAAATGGCCATTATTTTCTTCATAATAAAAACCTCTTTCTAGTACATTTCTTATACTGATGTAAACACTATGATATCACTAATTATAAATAATTAAAAGCATTTTATCGTAAAAAAATATTAAATCCGAAATCCAATCAAAAAACACCCCTAAAGGTGTCATTTTGATTTGTGATTTATTGAATTTCTTTCTCAATCATTTCTGACGTTCATATTGATGACATAACCTTAAGAGTGTTTCATCCTCATCTTTTTTACCGACAAATACCATCGCTTTGGGTTTCCCTGAATAAATCCCTTCTGGGATACAAACCGAAGGGTTACCATAAATAGGTGCATAAGATAGCCAAAATGGGGCAGCGACCGCGATTAAATCTTGTTCAATCATGATACGTTCTAAATACCCTGCTTTATCCAGCAAATCGGCTCTTTTTTCTAGGTAGAATGCACCATTCAAATCGCCATCGGTTTCATTGGATTGTATCAAAAGACTTTGCCCGTATTTCAAACAGCGTTCAGCATGCTTCTGATTAAATTCAATGATATCCGAAAGTGTTTGGTGTGGGGTATGTCCTTTAACGCGTTCAAGAAAACCGTTCATGTTCGCTTTGAATTCGATTTTAAGGGTGGGGTTATTGTCCATATTTGGGTATTCAGTACTGAATTCAACCACAGTATGACCCATCGAAACCAATCTAGTTTTGGTTTGTTCATAGACCTTTTTCGAATCCTCATCGTAAGGGTAATTGGATAGTGACAATAAACCGACCTTGGAGGGTTTTAAAGGTTTATCTAAAGCCAAAGATACCGGTTTATGGACGTGTTTTAATGTATCCGGATCATTGGTATCAGCAAACGATAAGACATCCATCAATAAAGCACAATCATATACGGTATTGCCCATCGGTCCGGCTGTATCTTGGGTATGTGAAATTGGGATGATACCGTATTTAGATACACGTCCGAAAGTGGGTTTGAATGAGACGATTTGGCATTGATATGCAGGGGCCATCAATGACCCATTTGTTTCTGAACCAATACTGATTGGAATGATGCCTAATTTAACCGAGACAGCACTGCCTGTAGATGACCCATAAGGATCGATGGTTTCATCGAATGGGTGTTTGACTTGACCGTGCATCGAACCATACCCAGAAGGCATCCCTTCATCGCTCATGAAGTAAGCAAATTCAGATAGATTGGCTTTGAAGAGAGGAATGATACCCGCCGCTAAGAGTTGATTGACGATGCTCGCATTAAAAGGCGGGATAAAATCATGGAAAGCATAAGAGTTACATGTGGTTGGCGTGCCATCATTGAATAAGATGTTGTCTTTAATCGCGATGGGTATTCCGTGTAAAGCACTGCGTATATGACCGTTTTTTCGCTCTTCATCGAGTTTTTCTGCCCATTTCAAAGCATCCGGCCAAATAGAACCAATCGCGTTTTTATCTACGTTTTCTTGATGCTTTTGAATGGCCAGTTGAACCAATTCAACACTACTGATTTCTTGATGATTCAATTTGGAAATACAGGTTTTCAAGTCCATAGGGATGCCTCTTTTTATAGTTTGATCAACGTTGTGTTTGAGTAATATGTTAAGTAAGGTTTTAGTCTTGGAACGATGTCATCAAACATCGCTTTAATGTCCGATTTGGATAAGTGTGATAGGGATACATCGTGTTCCAATGCTTCTAAAGCATAAGCTAAATCTTTATGGTCAAAGGCTTTGAGTAATCTTTGGTGATTTTCAATATGTTTTAACGTGATTTCCGCTGGTATTTCAGGCATCATGCCAGTGAATACAGGTTTCACATCATCTCTTCTAAACATAGCATTGGTTTCAACCACGTGACCCAGTGGTAAATTAGGGATTTGACCATAGTTTGGCATATTGATATTCGTCATCAAATCCGATAAACCTAGAATGGCTTTGAGTTGAATGATCCCTTCTTCACCCGATGGTGTGATATGGACAGACTCTAAACCTTGAGCAATCCTTTCAGCGGATTCATTCCCCCGTTGTTTGATTTCTTTTCTTAAGCTGACTGGGGTTAAAAAGAAACGCCAAGATTCGATCATCGCTTTGTCTTTCATATACCAATCGTGAGGTAAGAATTCGACCAAATGCCTGTCGCCTGCACAAGCGATGACACCAAATCGTTTGAATAAATCCAGTTTTACTCTTTCAGCACTGCCAAATGGACCTACATTAACCCATTGATCACCGGATAACCCAACGTCGTAGTATTTATCAACAAAATTTTGATAGATTGGCATGATGTCGATATCTTTATAAGAAGCATAATTGATCCAAGTAAAATGGTTGATCCCTTGAGGATTGATTTGAATCTCATGTCTTTGTGCTTCGATGCCTGTGGCTTCTTTCAATGCCCTCGCGAGTATTTGCTGGACATGGAAGACTTCATGACAATTTCCAAACGCTTTAATCTTCGGAAAGACATGATAGAGCATTTGAACACACATCGTCATGGGGTTTGTAAAATTGATGACCCAGGCATGGGGACACATGCGTTCGATGGCTTTTGCAAAAGTCTCATACATCGGCATCATGATCAATGAACGAAAAACCCCAGATGGTCCTGTGGTGTCACCAACGGTTTGATAAACACCCCAGTGTTCAGGACGATGGACATAAGTTTCCATTTCATCAAACGTGCCAGGTAATATCGATATGAAAACAAAATCAGCCCCGACCAAGGCTTCATCTAGGGTTTTGGATACGGAAAATGTCCACTCTCCAACCGCATTTGGTTGTTTCATCATGAGGTTACCGATGGTTGCGTTATTCACAGCTGCCTGGTAATCGATATCATATAAAATGACTTCACCACCAAGGTCTGATTCAACAGCCAAATCACTCATTAAACCCCTTGCCCATAAGCGAGACCCACCACCAATATAAGCAATTCTAATCTTTTTCATCCAAATCACCTGATTTCATCTGTTTATTTACTCAAATTGTACCATAGACTGCATTCATTCAAAGAAAAAACCACAAACTCTATTGAAAATCGAATTTGTGGCTTGTTCATATAATTATAAAGTGATTGCCGAATGTGATTATGGTAATGCAGTGATATACTTCCAGTGTGTAATGTAATATATTATTAGCCTTTCATATTCCAACTTGAATACTTCAACAGCAATTCAACTTGATTGTTTGGGTTTCAAGACCATTTACATCCTATACTACTTTGATTTGTCCAGTGATTGATTTAAAAAAATCACGACTCCAAATATCTAAAGTAAATTGATCTTTAATAAATGGTTTAACATCCAATCTAGCTAATTCATAATCAATCTGTTCAAATCGGTTTTCTAATATTTCTATCAATACTTCTCTAGACAGTGTCATATTTTCATCGATTGTTTTTGTTTGTTTGAGCCTTGCTTCTAGATGTTTTAGATTCACCTTCGTATCTAAGCTTAAATAATAAATATAATCATATAAGTCTCTACCTTTAACACGGTTTTTCAAAGTTCTAGCAATCACAGCATGAATTTTTCCAGCAAAAAGAGATGATTGGTCATAAACCCGAACTTGGTATGGGAACGGGAGTAACCGAAACTTAATTTCAGTGCTTGCAAATAGAGGTGGATTGATATCAACTTCGAACTTAATCACAATCCTCTCGTTATGAATAATCCGATTAGAATCCGTTGAATTCGGATAAATAGAAATAAATGTTTCTTTTGTATTGCCTTTAATGAAAGCGGAATCGATACTGGAGTCTAACGTCTTATCCTTTTTTGATACTTCAAAATATAAACCAAGCGAATTTACGACAGCACTTATGGATTTAAAGTATTTACTCAAATCAAAAGCGTCGTCAGCAACAAGCAGTGAAAAATCTAAATCCTCACTAAATCTATCCATACCATAAAATATTCGTAAAGCTGTTCCACCATAAAAAGCCGCATGTGAAAAGAAATCAGTTTTTGAAAGTCCCGCTAAAACCACCTCTTGGAGCACTTCTTTGATTGCGTTCTTTTTATCTTCTATTGTTTTTGGACTATATTTATCAATCATTTGTTGGATAATTGTCATTGGATATACTCGCTTTCAATGAATTTTCTAAGGTACTTTATATTATTTGATTTATACTTATCAGATAGAAACTGTATTTCCTCAAATTTTAAATGATCAAACGATTCTTTATTTATGCGAAGGTCCTCAAATAGTACCATTTTCAATTCTTTGATACTTGTTACAGGCTTTTTTATGTATAGTAAATCACACAATGCTTTCTCAGGACTAGCCATGACGTATGCATATCCATTTTCTTCATAAACATTAACTGAGAAAGGGAAAGCAGCGCTTGGAACATCTCTATAGGTAAAAAGACCAAAATGATTATGATAGGATTTACTTTTTCTTTTATTGAATGTAGCATTCGTATATATTACCACTCTTTCAGGAATGATATTATGAAACGAAAGTGCATACTCAAATGATAGATATGATGGCCCATAAATATATGAAGCAAGTAAGAATCCATCCACTAAAGCATTGGTTTCATAAATACCTCTTACAAGTGGGAATAAAATGCCTTTATCAATATCTCTTTTTATCTTGCCATTAACATCTGTATAGTCTTTATACATCTCTTTTAGGTTTAGTGTTGTAATAATCATGCTATTCCCTCCACTTAATTTTATTTTATACCATTATCTGGAGAAAATCAATATATACATCTGTTTGGTAGCGAATTATCCAGTATTTGAAAAAAAGAAGATTTCCACTTGAATGAAAATCTCCTATAATTTAACTATAATTTTATCATTATAAGGAAAGCAATGATATACTTTCAACGTGTGTTGAAACAACATGATTGCTTGCAAAATCGACCTTGTGTGCATTAAAGAAACATCAAAATCAGTAAAAATATGTTTACCTTTACAAGGTTAGATAGGGGGCTAAAATACCAAAGTAACATTTTTCTGATTCAATTAATGTAATTACTCACTTATAT
>JAVBWN010000019.1:0-35983 GCA_036677365.1 Acholeplasma sp. | reverse complement strand
TTCATCAACCTTACGAATGACCATTTGACCTTGAGTAGTACTTAAATAACGATAGTGTTCACTGTCTTTGAGTAGTTGATAGTTTTCGTTATAGGATAAGTAGCCATTGGTTTTGATAAAATGTTGTCTTACATTATAAAGGGCTTGATTATAAAGACTTCTTGAAGCACGCATTAATGATAATAGAAACTGGTGTTGATTTGGATTCAAATAGAGTCTTGTTATTAGGGCTTTATAAGGCATAAATGGATTCCTCCTTTCCTACCTAAATTATACCATAAAAGCACCCTTATTTATACATTTTATGACACTATTTAATTATATAGAAAGTCATAAAAGAAGGCATATTAATAGGTGTTTTATGGATATTTCTATCAAAAAGCTTAAATGATTGTTAGATGATAGAACAATAAAAGACGAACTTTCCTAGTAAACAAAAAAAGTGCAAATAAACGTATCTTCAATGATTGAATCTACATACTTGAGCATCGAAAAATGTAACAATTGTAACATTTTCATTAAAAATTTCGCTGGAAAGACTATAATACAATTACAGGAGGTTCATGTATGCCAGATGAAACAGTGACATTTCTCACAAAAGCAAATAACTAATTACCCATAAAAAAAAGTGTCGCTGCTAGAGCAGATTTTATTCAAAATTTGGCACTAATCGGAATACTCAATATTGACGAGATTTGGCATCATATCCTAAGTCTTACCAAATTTCAAAGATTAGTAGATTATAAACCTGCTTATGATGGTTTCGCAAGAGAAAGTTAATCTAGATTTTCTCACTGAACCTCAATTCGAAATTGTGAAAAATCAAACGATACATACAA
Source organism: Acholeplasma sp. (assembly GCA_036677365.1). Taxonomy (GTDB): domain Bacteria; phylum Bacillota_I; class Bacilli_A; order Acholeplasmatales; family UBA5453; genus Paracholeplasma. The sequence goes on along the minus strand of JAVBWN010000019.1, from coordinate 35,144 downwards.
AAGAATGATGCTAAAGCTGTTTCAGATGATTCGCATCTCCATAATGGATGGATTCATACAACTGATTTCGAAAAAATTTCCTATGAATTTGCAGTCGATATGTTAGATGACTTCTTGAACTGTGAATAAGAACATATGGTACTAAGCGTTTCTCATTATGAGAGACGTTTTATTTCAATCAGTATCGGTTTTCAAAAAATGTTATAATTGAAGTAGAAAACTTAAAAAGGATGGCGATAACATGAAAGACGACGTAACAATTTCTTTAGAAGCAGAAAAGCTACACATCAGTGAAATTGCAAGAAAGTATGCTATTTTCGATCAAGAATTGGAACCCTTTGGGAAATGGGTTGCGAAAATTGAATCATCCGTTTATGACCGTTTAAAAGACAAACCCAATGGCAAGCTCATTCTCGTGACAGCCATTACCCCAACCCCATTTGGTGAAGGTAAAACCACCATGACTGTCGGTCTTGTGGATTCATTAAACAGCATTGGTCAAAAGACCATGGGGGCTTTAAGAGAACCTTCATTGGGTCCAGTGTTAGGGATGAAAGGTGGCGCAACCGGTGGTGGTTACGCACAAGTCTTACCAAAAGAAAAAATCAATTTACACTTTACTGGCGATATTCATGCCATCACAACCACACATAATTTCTTATCGGCAGCCATTGATAACTCGTTACACTTTGGCAACCCACTCAAATTAGACCTTGAAAAAATCACTTGGCCACGCACATTAGATATGAACGATAGAGCCATTCGTGAAGTAGAAACTGAATATCGTAAGGATAAATTCATCATCACAGCAGCCTCAGAAATCATGGCTATTTTGTGTTTAGCCAAAGACATTAAGGATTTGAGACAACGCTTAGGTGACATCTTGATTGGGTATGATGTCGATGGCAATGAAGTCCATGCGAGAGCCTTAAACATCATTGACTCTATGATCATACTTTTACAAGATGCTTTGAAACCAAACCTCGTTCAAACTTTAGAACATAATGGTGTTTTAATTCATGGTGGGCCGTTTGCGAATATCGCTCACGGCTGCAACTCGATTATCGCGACACAAACGGCTTTGAAGCTCGCTGACTATGTGGTTACTGAAGCAGGATTTGGTGCGGATTTAGGTGCTGAAAAATTCATCGATATTAAAACCAGATACTTAGGTGAAACCCCAAGTGTTGTGGTGGTGGTTGCGACATTACGTGCCCTTAAATACCATGGCATGGAAGAAGGTTTGTCTGATTTAGAAGCGTTAAAGATTGGGATTGCGAATCTCGAAAAACACACCTCAAATATACGTAAATTCAACTTACCATATGTCATCGCGATTAACAAATTCGCGAATGACCCAGACAATGAACTCGAATTCTTAATGGATTGGGCCAATGAAAATAGTCATCCAATCAGCCTTGCAGAAGTATTCTTAAAAGGTTCGGTTGGGGGACAAGATTTGGCTCGTAAAGTGGTTCAGTTAGCAGAAACGAAATATGAAGTAAAACGTGTTTATGACTTATCGGATGACTTGTTCGAAAAAGTATCGAAGATTGCGAAAAACATCTATGGTGCGACTGAAGTGGTGTATTCACCAAAAGCACAAAGAAAACTCAAAGCACTCAATGAACGCTATAAAGACTATCCAGTTTGTGTTGCTAAAACACCATTATCCTTCTCGAACGATCCAAAACGAAAAGGTATGCCACACGCATTTGATTTAGCCATTGAAGATGTCAGAGTTTCTCGTGGGGCACGTTTTGTGGTTGTACTCACCAAAGGAATCATCACGATGCCTGGTTTACCAGAAGTACCGAACGCAACCAAGATGTTCATCGACGATTTAGGCAATATTTCAGGCAAACTATAAAAGGAGGGTTCAATCATGATTTTAGATGGTAAAGGTCTATCGAGACAAAATGAAGTTACCCTCAAAGAAAAAGTCAAAACATTAAAACAAAAATTTGGTTTTACACCCACCCTGAGAGTCATTCTGGTCGGTGAAAATCCAGCCAGTATCGCTTATGTGAACGCTAAGAAAAAGGCATGTGACCGTGTCGGTATTGACGGTGAAATCATCCGGTTACCGCTCGATATTCAAGAAGAAGCATTGATTGAAAAGATTGAAGCCTTAAATCACGACCCCAAGGTCGATGGGGTTCTCATACAATTACCACTGCCCAAACACATCAACGAAACCTTTGTTTTGAATAAAGTTTCACCAGATAAAGACGTCGATGGTTTACATACCATCAACGCAGGCAAGTTATTCACGAAACAATCTGGCGTTGTCCCTGCAACACCGCTGGGTGTGATGATGATACTCAATCACTATCAAATACCCATTGATGGTAAATACGCTGTCGTGGTGGGGAGATCCAACTTGGTTGGGATGCCGCTAGCGAAACTTCTTAATGACGCTGACGCAACAGTTACGGTGGTTCATCGTAAAACTCAAAATATCGAACAATTTACCAAACAAGCAGACATCTTGTGTGTCGCCGTAGGCAAACCCAACTTCATCACCAAAGACATGGTTAAACCAGGTGCGGTGGTGGTCGATGTGGGTATCAACCGTGTGGGTGACCAACTGGTTGGTGATGTTGATTTTGAAAGTGTCCAAGACATCGCTTCTTATATTACACCAGTCCCTGGCGGGGTAGGTCCAATGACCATATCCGCACTGCTTTTTAACGTGCTATTTCAGTATGAGGTAAAACACCATGATTGATCGCTATTCAAGAAAAATTATGAAAGATATTTGGAGTGAAAAATCGCGTTATGATGCGTTATTATTGGTAGAACAAAAAGCATCAGAAGCGTGGTATAAACTGGGTTTAATTACTCAAAATGAACTCAAAGATATCTTGGAAGCGACCTATGATTTAGAAGAAGTCAAAGCGTTAGAATTAGAAACCAAACACGACATCATCGCATTCACACGAAACCTATCCGAACGGATGCATAGTGATGCGAAAAAGTGGATCCATTATGGACTCACATCTACCGATGTGGTGGATACGGCTTATGGGGTCATCTTTAAAAAGGTGAATGAAGTTTTATTATCCGATATCGAATCTTTTATGGCTGTGTTGAAAGAAAAGGCTGATCAGTATAAAAATACGATTTGTGTGGGTAGAACCCATGGAATCCATGCAGACCTCACATCTTTTGGTTTAAAGTGGGCATTGTGGTATGATGAAATGCATCGAAACCTTATGCGCTTTAAAGCGGCATGTGAAGACATCGAAGTTGGAAAAATCAGTGGGGCTGTGGGCAATTTTGCCAACGTTCCCCCATTCATTCAAGACGACGTGTGTGCCTCGTTGGGATTAAAATCAGCACCCATTTCCACCCAAGTTTTACAACGAGATTCCCATGCACATTACATCCATGTGTTGGCGTTGATTGGTTCAACTATAGAAAAAATCGCAGTTGAAATTCGTCATTTATCACGCACAGAAGTGGGTGAAGTGAGGGAGCCGTTCAGTCAAAAACAAAAGGGTTCATCGGCGATGCCGCATAAGAAAAACCCAATCACCAGTGAAAATATTTCAGGGTGTTCAAGACTTTTAAGAGGATACACAATACCGGCATTTGAAAACATCGCTTTATGGCATGAAAGAGACATTTCACACTCCTCTGTAGAGCGTGTCATATTCAGTGATTCCACCACGTTATTAGACTATATTTTGGTTCGTTATATGGACACGTTGAAGCATTTAAATGTATACCCGGAAAAGATGTTAGAAAACATAGAAATAACCAAAGGTGCTTTATACGCCCAACGTTTCATGAATGTTTTAATTGAGAAGTATCATTACCATCGTGAAGAAGCCTATGACTTCATTCAAGGGGTAGCGAGCTACGCCATTGAACACCGCTTACCAATGAAACATTTATTACTCAATCACGAAGACTTTAAAAAACTTCATCCAATGAATGAAGTGGACATCGAATCTGCCATGTCACACGATTATTATCTAAAACAAGTGGATTCGATTTATGGCCGCGTGTTTAGATAAAATCTATGTAGCATATCTTTTGACTATATAGGTGCTAATTTATATAATGTATGCGAAGAGGTGAATAACTTATGAGTAATGTATTAGTTGTATATTGGACTGCAACCGGCAACACCCAAGCGATGGCTGTTAAAGTCGCTGAAGGCGCTAAAGCAGATTTAAAAGAAATTAGTGAGATTGCACCTGAAGATGCACTTAAATATGAAAAGATTGCATTCGGATGCCCTGCAATGGGAGACACATTTGAAGAAGCTGAAGAGTTCCTAGAATGGTACCTTCAAGTTGAACCAGGCCTAGAAGGCAAGAAGATTGCGATTTTCGGTTCTTATGGTTGGGGTTCTGGTGAATGGATGGAAGACTGGTCTGAAAGAGTCGGTCAAACCACCGCTGTTTTATTCGATCAACCTTTAATGGCGAATGAAGCACCAAGTTCAGACGATGAAGAAGCTTGCTTCGCATTCGGTCAACGTTTCGCACAATTCTAATTGAAATTGAACGCCAACTTGGCGTTCTTTTTTCCATATTACGGAATAATATATCCAAATCCACAGTTTTTATCCCCTAACTATCTTTGTTTTATAGCAAACCGATTTTACAAATTCGTGTAAGCGTTTTAGTAGTTTACAACAAAAATCCGCTTGATATAATGGGAGTGTATTCAACAATATATCGTATAATCGGCCTAATATGGTGGCCAAGTTTCTACCGAAAGACCCAATCTTTCGACTACGGTATGAAAACACGTTTTTTTATTTTTGTTTTCATATGTAGAAATGCCACCTTTAGCAATAGAGGTGGCTTTTTTCATAAACCGTCCGACTTATTTTGAATACAAACCATTTATCGGAAAAGGAGAACAAAAAAATGGATCGTTTTTTCAAATTGAGCGAAAATAACACCACCATTAGCAAAGAATTCGTTGCTGGTCTAACCACATTCTTCGCGATGGTCTACATTATTTTCGTCAACCCAATGCATCTATCTACCACAGGTATGCCTTGGGGCGCAGTATTCTTAGCAACCATCTTCGCTACCGTCATCGGTACACTCATGATGGGATTATTCGCCAATGTACCTTACGCTCAAGCCCCTGGTATGGGTTTGAATACATTCTTCGCGTACACTGTCGTTGGTGGTATCGGTTATGGCTTTGGTTTCTCGTGGCAAGAAGCGCTTGCTCTTGTATTCATCTGCGGTATCATCAACATGATCATCACCGTGACAAGCGTTCGTAGACAGCTCATTGTTGCGATACCAAAGAACTTACAAAGTGCCATCTCTGGTGGGATTGGTCTATTCATCGCTTACATCGGTTTAGTCAACGTTCAAATCATTGAATTCGGTGCAGTGCCAGGTCTAGCAGATTTCTCTAGCCCAGCCGCTGTACTCACCATGATTGGTGTTGTCTTGACTTTAGTTTTAATTTTATTGAAGGTTAAAGGTGCCATTCTAATCGGTATCGTTGCGACCACAGTCATTGGTATTCCAATGGGTGTTACCAACCTTTCTGGCATTACTTTCAACGTATTCGAACCATTCAAAGAATTCCCAATTACCTTTGGGGCAGCATTTGGTGGTCTAGGTTCATTATTCTCAGACGTTTCTAGATTGCCACTAGCGTTACTTGCTTTATTCGCATTCAGCTTAACCGACACTTTTGATACCGTAGGTACATTCGTCGGAACATCGAAAAAATCCAAAATCTTTACCGATGAAGAACTCTATCAAATGGGTACGGGTAAAGGCTTCAAAACCAAGGTTGAAAAAGCATTGTTCTCCGACATGGTTGCTACCACTGTAGGCGCAGTACTAGGTACTTCTAACGTCACAACTTATGTGGAAAGTGCCGCTGGTATTGAAGAAGGCGGTAGAACTGGTTTAACCGCTGTGTTTGTTTCAGCATTATTCTTACTCACCATTTTCATTTCCCCATTGGTGGGGATTGTCCCTGCAGCTGCAACCGCACCAGCACTCATCATCGTAGGTATCTTGATGTCTTCAAGTTTCGGTGATGTCAACTGGCATTCACTTGAAGATGCGATCCCTGCATTCTTCACAATCGTTGTTATGGCACTTGCCTATAACATCTCCTATGGTATTGCGTTTGGGTTCATCACATACATCATCGTTAAATTGACTTTAGGTAAAACAAAAGAAATCCACCCAATCCTGTTGGCCTCTGGTTTGATTTTCTTAGCATACTTTATCTTTAAAGCACTTCATGGCGTAGGTATCTTCTAAAATCTGAACAAATATTCATATTTTCAGACTAAAATTGTATATTATATAGAACACCCATCAATTTTGGGTGTTTTTTTTCGATAATAATGATAAAATATCTAATGACAAGGAGGGCGTTTATGAATATTTGGCACGATATTGACGAAAAACGAATTTCAAAAGAACGCTTTGTTGCATGTATCGAAATATCTAAAGGTAGTAAGAAAAAATACGAACTTGATAAAGAAACAGGTATGATTATCCTTGACAGAGTGTTATATACCTCTGCCCACTATCCAGCGAACTATGGATTTATTCCAAGAACTTACGCTGGTGATAATGACCCCCTCGATGTTTTAGTATTATGCCAAGAAGACATTGAACCACTGAGCTTAGTGAATTGCTACGCCATTGGTGTCATCAAGATGATTGACTCTGACCAAGTCGACGAGAAGATCATCGCCATTGCGATTGGTGACCCATCGTTAACTCAATACAAAGACATTTCAGAATTACCCGCCCATTTACTCAATGAAATGGGACACTTTTTTGAAATTTACAAGTCACTCGAAGGCAAAAAAACATATATACTAGATATAGGCGACAAAACGGTTGCTGAAGAAATCATTCAAGATTCAATGAAACGTTACAAGGAAATTTTCAACAAATAACAGAAGGGATTTAATACAATGGGAAGAGCATTTGAAGTAAGAAAAGCATCGATGGCGAAAACGTCTGCGATGAGAAGTAAGGTATATGCGAAGTATGGTAGAGAAATTTATATGGCTGCCAAAGCGGGTGTACCTGACCCAGAAATGAACCAAGTTTTAAAAAGAGTCATCGAAAGAGCCAAAAAAGATCAAGTCTCTGCCGATGTCATTCATAGAGCGATTGAAAAAGCCAAAGGCGGTTCTGAAGATAACTACATCGCCGCACGCTATGAAGGGTTTGGACCAGGGTCTTCACAATTGGTCGTTGAATGTCTAACCGACAATGTCAACAGAACGGTTGCGGAAGTTAAAACCTGCTTTAATAAATCAGGCGGAAAAATGGGTTCAGTCCTACATATGTTTGAATCAAAAGCAGTGTTTACATTTAAAGGCACTGAAGATGAAATTCTAATGATTTTACTCGATGCGGGTGTCGATGTGTCCAACTACGAAATCGATGAAGAGTACATCACATTATACGCTGACCCAACCGCTTATAGTGAAGTCAGAACGGCTCTTAAGAATGCGTTGCCGGAACTCGAGTTCGAAGAAGATGAAATTAAATGGTTACCACTGGCTCAAACGGAACTTGTAGAAGAAAAAGAAAAAGAACAGTTCCAAAGACTGATGGACATGTTAGATGAATTAGACGATGTTCAAAACGTCTATCACAACGTCAAACAAAGCGAATAACAACATACCCACCCATCGGTGGGTTTTTTTCTGAAGATAATTTGAATTGATTTTGTAAAGTAAAATGCACCATCTTAGAAGAAACATTATAAAAAAGCGACCATTTTTTCCCAAATTCTTATGGTTTAGGTAGATTATTTGACAGACCTAATATATAATATTACAAGGTGATAATGTGAAAGAATTAATGGATTCGATTCAAGTTTCAAAGACACTCAAACGAATCTCTCATGAAATCATCGAACGTCATGCGTCCTTAGACCATGTCGTATTGATGGGGATTAAAACCAAAGGTACACCGATTGCGAAACTGATTGGCAACTACATTCAAGAATTCACAGGCAAAGCAATTCCGATTTATGAAATTGACATTACGGCTTACCGTGATGATGATAAAAAACAAGCCTCGGACAAACTTTATGCAGAAGCGGAAAAGAAAGAAGTCATCTTGGTAGACGATGTTCTGTTTACAGGCAGAAGTGCCCGCGCCGCATTAGATGCTGTATTAGATATTGGTAGGGCATCGAGAATTGAATTGGCGGTATTGATCGACCGTGGACACCGCGAACTACCCATCCGTGCCGATTATGTCGGAAAGAATATGCCAACCGCTTTAGACGAACAAATTTACTTTGATACACAAGCACTCAAAGTATATATCAAGCAAAAATAGGGGTAGAAAAAAAAACCTATTATGATATAATAACCGTGCTTATGAGAGGAAACTTATGCTAAAAGATACAGCCGTATTAGAAGCCATTCGTCTTGAACAACAAAGACAAGAAGAACACATTGAACTCATCGCCTCAGAAAACTTTGTCTCTGAAGCGATTCTGTATTTACAAGGTTCTGTCCTAACCAACAAGTATGCGGAAGGATACCCTGGTAAACGATATTATTCAGGCTGTGAACACGTCGATGTGGTCGAAACTCTCGCAATTGAACGTGTTAAACAATTGTTTCATGCCAACTTTGCGAATGTCCAACCACACTCTGGGTCACAAGCCAACATGGCTGCCATCCGTGCACTCATTAAACCAGGGGAAAAAATCCTAGGTTTAGGTCTATCGGATGGGGGACACCTCACCCACGGATACAAACTATCTTTCTCGGGTATTGATTATGTCGGAACCACCTATGGGGTAGACAAAGCCACTGAAACACTGAATTATGAAGCCATCCTAGAGATTGCTAAAAAAGAACAACCACAGCTCATCATTGCTGGAGCGAGTGCTTACCCAAGAATCATCGATTTCAAAAAATTCAGAGAAATCGCAGATGCGGTTGGGGCGAAACTCCTGGTTGATATGGCACACATCGCAGGGCTAATCGCTGCTGGTGTGCATCCCAACCCAATGCCATACGCACACGCTGTGACATCCACGACCCACAAGACCTTACGAGGTCCAAGGGGCGGCATCATTTTAACCAATGATCCCGATTTAGCCAAAAAAATCGACAAAGAAGTATTTCCGGGGATACAAGGTGGACCATTGATGCATGTGATTGCTGCTAAAGCAACCGCATTCTATGAAGCCTTAGACCCAAGCTTCATCACCTATCAACAACAAGTGGTGAAAAACGCTCAAACCTTAGCGAACAAACTCCAAAGTTTGGGTTATCGCATCGTTTCTGGTGGTACAGATAACCACTTGATGCTCGTCGACGTCAAATCTTCGATTGGTATGACTGGAAAACAAGCTGCGGACATCTTGTCATCGGTGAACATTACCTGCAACAAAAACAACATTCCGTTTGACCCTGAAAAACCAATGGTCACTTCGGGTATCCGTTTAGGGACACCTGCGGTCACCACACGTGGTTTAAAAGAATCAGACATCGAACAAGTCGCCATCTTAATGGATCAAGCATTGAGAGGCTACCAAGATCCAAACGTTTTAAATGAAGTCAAAGAATCTGTCATTTCATTGATGAATCGGTTCCCGATTTATCAGTCATTATAATGAAGGGGTGAAGTAAATGATTGAGAAAACAAGACACATTCCCGATGGGAAAAAAGAAAGAAAGAACCAACCCGTCAATCACTACCTAGAAGCAGAATACTTATATTTCCCGACCACAGATTTACGCTGCCCAGCAGGTGAATCTTGTGTCATCGATGGACAATATGTTAAAGTAGGCGAACTTATTGGTACGCGACATGGTGGATTTTTCGATCAACCAATCCATTCCACGGTCAGTGGTTATGTGGTAGGCTTTGAAAAGAAAGTGCACTCGTCAGGTCAAACTGTCGACTGCCTCATCGTTAAAAACGATAAGAAGTATGTATTACACGAATCTTGTGTCTCTAGAACCGATGAAGAGATTGCTGCTTTAACCAAAGAAGACTATATCCAAATCATCAAAGACTCAGGATTATCGGGTTTAGGTGGGTCAGGGTTCCCAACCTACATCAAACTTGAAACCAAACATCCAATCGATGTCGTGGTAGCCAATGGGGTTGAATGCGAACCGCATTTGATTTCCGACTACAAACTCATCTTAGAAAGAGCACACCGCATCATCGAAGGTTTAACCTACGCGATGAGAGCGACTGGTGCGAAACGTGGTGTGGTGGCTGTTAAGAAGAAATACCCTGAACTCTATGAAGTACTTGAGAATGCAAGACACAGTTTTACTGATTTTGACATTGAAATCAAACGTGTCGGTAATCACTACCCACAAGGTTGGGAAATTGACACCATCAAGTCAGCGACAGGCATCCAAGTGCCTGTAGGTAAATTGCCTGCAGAATATGGTGTTACTGTATTCAATGTTGCGACTTTATATGGTTTCTACCGTGCAGTTAAACGCAGAATGCCAATCACAGAACGTTTTGTCAGCATCTCTGGTAATGGCGTTAAAACACAAAGAAACTTCGCAGTACGTATTGGTACCCCAGTGAGAGACCTCATTGAAATGTGTGGTGGTTACACTGAAAATGACAAGAATAAAGTGGTTATTTGTGGTGGACCAATGATGGGAACCAACCTTCAAAACGATGACTTGATCGTGACGAAGACTGTGACCTCACTCATCGTACTAGATGAAGAACCGATCAAAACAGAACCTTGTATCCACTGTGCATCTTGTGTATATTCTTGCCCAGTCGACTTACAACCAGTTCAAATCATGAATGCTTATAAAGAAAGAGATAAAGATGCATTGGCTGTACTCAATGTCAATAAATGTATCGAATGTGGTTTGTGTTCATTCACCTGCCCATCGAAGATTCATTTAACTGAAACGATGAGACAAGCGAAGCGCTTTATTAGAAAATAGGTGAAGCAAATGAACTACGCTAAACAAACAGCACCTTATGTACGTAAGGAAAACAGCACGAAACGCATGATGGTGGACGTGCTCATCGCTTTAATCCCAGTGGTTGTGTTTGCAATCTATCGTTTTGGCTGGGATGCCGTAAGCCGTATCGTATTATCGGCAATCATTTTCATCTTAGGCGAAGTGGTCACGACATTCTATCGAACCAAACCACACCCATCCGTGAAAGAATGGAAAGAAAAATTCAAAGTTCGTTATAAAACATTGACCATCAATAACATCACCGCACCACTCGTATCAGCCATCATTTACGCGATGATCGTGCCAAGCACGTTATCCCTTTATGTGGTTGCTGTAGGGGCATTGTTTGGTGCCTTGGTAGTTAAAGCCGCTTTTGGTGGTTTAGGGTCTAACATATTCAACGTAGCAGCAGCAGGTAGAGTATTCATTGGTTTGTCCTTCACCAGTCAATTTGCCTATACCGGCATTGACGCTGTGGTTGGTGCAACCCCACTCAGCGCAATCAAAGATGCTTTATTGAATATTCCAAATGTGCTTCAAAATTATACATTCCTCGATTTATTCTTAGGTAACATCCCAGGTTCTATGGGGGAAATTTCTGCATTACTCATCATCGTTGGCGGTGTTTATTTATTCGCTAGACGTGCAGCAGACTTTAGAGTGACCTTATCGATGTTATTATCTTTCAGCGTGATGATGGCGATTGCAGCCATTGCTGTGGATGGTAAAGTTGTCGATACTGTTCTATACCAACTTCTCGCCGGTGGTCTATTGTTCGGTGCAGTTTACATGGTCACTGACCCTGTCACTTCACCTATCACCAAACCTGGCCGTTGGATCTATGGTTTATTGGTCGGTTCAATTGTCGCTTTCATCCGCCTCTTTGGTTCTTACCCAGAAGGCGTCGTATTCGCTATTTTATTGGCCAACATTTTCGTACCACTCATCGATTATTACAAGTGGGCTAAAAACAGATACTCTGTGAAGTTCATCATCGGTTATGTGGTCTCATTGGCATTACTTGGATTCATTGTATTGGTCGGATTAGGAGGGCTTAACTAATGAAAATATTTAAAACCGCATTAGTGCTAACCTTAATCGGGATTGCGTGTGGTGTACTCATTGGCTTATCCAATCAAATCACAGCGCCAATCATTGCAGAAAATGAACGAAAAGCAGAACTCAAAGCATACAGTGCCTTATTCCCGGGACTCGATGAAGCTAACAAAATCACTGTGACCCTTCAAGGCACCATTTATGAAGTCTTAGAAGTCAAAGACGGTGGACAAACCGTTGGCTACATCTACAAAGGTAGATTGACCAACTCGTATGGTGTCATCGATCAATTGGTTGGTATCAAGAAAAACGGTGAGATCACAGGCATTCAATTCCTTAACTTAGATCAAACCCCTTCCATGAAACCAGCGATTGAAACCAACGCATCGGTATTCAAAGGGCTCAATGCCAACGACATCAATTTAACCAATTTGATCGTATTCTCTTCAAGTGCAAACGTGTATGACACCGCTGCCGGTTCATCCTTTGGATCAACGACCATGAGAACCATCTTAAGAGATGCCATCAATCAATTCAAAAATGCTGGACCTGTGGTTGAAGACCCATATCAAGACATCTTCGGTGCATATGCAACGAAAGAAGACGACTCCACCTTCACCGCTACCGATAAAGTAACCAAACGTGAAATCATCAAAGACGCATCGAACAATGTGATTGGTTATGCATATACCTTAACCTCTGTTAAAAACACAGGTACAGGCAGCAACCTAACCGAATACATCCAAGACCAAGACTGGAGCTTATCCTTATTGGTAGGTGTGGATGCGGAAGATAAATTCTTAGGTATTGAAATTTTATCTAGCCAGCATACCAAAAACTTCATTGAAATGCATTTACCTTATTTTGAATCCTTAAAAGGCGTATCTGTAGCAACCTACAGTTCAGTCGATACCATTTCAGGTGCATCTGCATCCTTAGCTCACATTCAAGAATTATTGAATGCACTACAGGGGGTATTGTAAAATGACACGCGAAAATCGCCTATTAATTATCAACGCTTTAAGTGCACTGCTTTTAGGTGTGGTATTCTTATTTGCTTATAGCACATTGATTAGCAATCAAGCCAATCAACAAGCGTTATCTTACTACCAAGAAGTATTCCCAACAGCAAACAAGTTCGAATCGGTGACCATCAATCAACCAAGCATTACTGAAAAGATTAAATTGATGAAAGACAACACGGTTTTAGGGTATTTGTATGTGGGCTCAGGCATTACAACACAAATTCCTGGTCACGGTGGGTCTGAAGATGAACTTAGATTACATGTATTTGTTAAAGCAAACCGTGAAATCGCAAAAATCATTGTGGATTATTCCGAACACACCGCATCCTTTGTTGACGGGTCTTTAAAACCAGACTTGGTCAGATTACAAGGTGCAATCATTGAAAACTATTTATCTGTCGATTTGGTCGGTGGTGCATCTGCATACTCCATGCCAATCGTACACAACATTTTATCCGCGATTTCTAGAGATTTGACTGGTGCGAACCCAGTTGAACCGAATCCGGTAGACCCATACGCTGAAATCTTCGGTGCATACGCAAGTAAAACGGAAGATGGTACTTTCGTACCTACAGACAAAGTCACCAAGAAAGAAATCATCAAAGATGCTTCAGACAACATCATTGGTTATGCCTATACATTGAGCAGCGTTAGAAATACGGGTTCTAATGTAGATCATCATGAAGATGAAAACTGGGCATTAACATTATTGGTTGGTGTCAATACTACAAATAATATTGAAGGCATCTATACACTGGCTTCAGACCACACCAATTCATTCTACGGATTGCATAGTACATACTTTACAGCACTTGAAGGTGTGGCAGTATCCAACTACGAATCGGTAGATACCGTATCTGGTGCTTCATTCTCTAGAGGTCATATCTTAGAGCTCTTAGAAGCCTTACAGGGGGTGCTCGCATGAGTGACGCAGTCGTATTAAAGAAAAAAGATATATTCATGACCGGTGTCATCAAAGAAAACGCAACATTCAAAATGATGCTCGGTATGTGTCCAGCGCTTGCGGTAACCAATTCATTTGAATCCGCATTCGGTATGGGATTGATGGTTATTTTGGTTTTAGGTGTAACCAACGCCATCATCTCCGCTTTACGCAATGTCATTCCAAACGATGTACGTATCCCATCTTACATCGTCATCATCGCTACCGTCGTTACCATCTTATCGATGTTTGTCGACGCGTTCGCAGGTGCGTTGGCAGAGTCGCTTGGGGTATTCATCCCATTGATCGCTGTCAACTGTATCGTCTTGGGTAGAGCCGAATCCTTCGCATCCAAGAATGGGGTTCTAAACTCATTCATTGATGGTCTTGGTTCCGCAACAGGCTTCGCATTGGCGATTACCTTGGTAGGTATCATCCGTGAAGTCTTAGGTAAAGGTTCACTCGCTTTAGGTGTATTGTTACCATTACCATTTGAAACAACCTTACGTTTATTCCCAAGTAATTTTGGTCTAGGGGTACTGGTTTCACCCCCAGGTGCCTTCCTAGTTATCGGGTTATTGCTTGGCTTATTCGCTGCTGTTGGCAACGCAAAACCTAAAAAGAAAGTGGTGGCTAAGAAATGACATTAGAAGTATTCTTCGTATCACTGATTAGCTCCATGCTCATCAACAACATCATCGTCATCAAGTTCTTAGGCATCTGTTCCTTCTTAGGTGTTTCTAAGAAAATGTCCAACGTTTGGGGCATGAGTGCGGCCGTCATGTTCGTCATGATGATTTCCACCGCCATCACATACCCACTATATTTCTACGTTCTTGACCCACTTGGGGTTGGCTATGTAGATACCATCGCCTTCATCTTAGTCATCGCAGCCGTGGTTCAATTGGTTGAAATGTTACTCAAGAAATATGTCGAAAGCTTATACCGTGGTTTAGGGGTTTACTTACCACTGATCACCACCAACTGTGCGGTCCTTGGGGTTGCACAAACCAACATCACTGAAGCTCAAGGCTTCGCAGATGCTTTGACCATTACCTTTGGTACCGTATTAGGTTACACCTTGGTCATTGTCGCATTCTCTGCGATTCGTATTAGACTCGATTCAGCGAATGTGCCTAAAGCATTCAAAGGCATGCCAATCGCATTGGTCGTTGCTGGCTTGATGTCACTCGCATTCTTAGGTTTACAAGGACTCATTTAATGGAACAAATCCTTGGTTTAACGCTTCTATTGGCATTCATTGGTATTTTCATCGTGATTTCGGTGTTGAATAAAAAAACACCTGTACCTGAAAGTTGTCAACATGCCTATATGGAAGCACAAAGTTGTGAAACGTGCGCCATCAGTGGTGGGTGCTCGTTTAAAGAAGCTATCGATATGATGAAGGAGATAAAGAAATGATACAAGCGACACTCGTTTTAGGTGGACTTGGATTGATCCTTGGCGTCGGATTGGCTTTCGCCGCTAAATACCTTGAAGTATTTGAAGATGAACGTATCGCAGCAGTTGAAAAGATGTTACCAAATTACAACTGTGGCGCGTGTGGAACCCCAGGGTGCCATGCGTTCGCAACCGAAATTGTTTCCGGTAAAGCCGGCAACGTATCCCGTTGCAAACCAGGCAAAGCGGAAAAACACTTTAACCCGATTCTTCAGTACTTGAAAGACCATCCGAATCCAGATGGTACACCTGTAAGCATCAAACTTTAACCATCAAACACGGACCTCAGGGTTCGTGTTTTTGTTCACACAATTGATTACACTGTAAACACTTACTTTATAATTAACCCCAGATAAGTACCTAGAGTCTGAAAAAATGCTTTTTTCTTATAACAATACATGTTATAATAACGTGGAAAAAGGACGATTAAACATGAAAAAAACATTCACAATATTGTGTCTTTTGTGCACAATTTTATTACAATCTCATACCGCTTTAAAAGCCACCGAACCCGCCATTTTATTACAACGCGAAATGGAATATATGAGCACCCAAATCCTTGTTACACTCTATGAAGGTGAAGAAGCAGATTTGGATGCTATTGAAGATATTTACCGCGTTTATGGGCATTTGGCAGACAATTTTAAAGCCCCGGATTTGACACACGATGACCCACTGTATCATGAGAACAATTTAGTCACCATCAACAATCAAAGAGGCATTTCACCCGTGGTGGTTGACCAAAGATTATACGATTTAATTAAGCTCAGTGTACAACACCACAATCAGTCCAACGGGTTCTTTAATCCAGCGATCGGTAACGCCGTTGATATCTGGAAAAGTGCGATATATAGCGAATATATGTTCAATGAACTACCAGAATCTGTATTTCAACAAGTTCAAACAGATTTAAATCTTATCTCCGATAGTGTCAACCCTTCAAGCATTGTATTCAATGATTCGGAGCGTTCTGTTTATATCACTAACAGCAACCTCAAATTAGACTTAGGCGCGATTGCGAAAGGGTATGCAACCCAAAAAACGAATGAGTATTTGGCGTCTAAAAACATTACCAAATACATGATCAATGCAGGACGCTCTAACATCATTGTGGGGGTTCATCCGGATGATTCATTAACCAACGATAGACCATTTAGGGTTGGATTAGAAGACCCGCTAAGGTTGTATCAAAACGGGATTTCGGGCATCCTAGAAGTGAGAAACAAGGCGGTCGTAACCTCCGGGAACTATGAGCAATTTGTCACCTATAAAGGTAAAGTCTACCACCACATCATTTCACCATTTGATTTTGAACCAAAACAGTATTATCATGTCGTAACCATCATTGGTGATGACTCGGCACTACTAGACTCCATGTCGACAGCACTCTTTTCAATGCCACTAGACCAAGCCACAGCTTTGGTTCAAAGTTTAGGCATTGAAGCCATCTTCTATATGTATGATGGTTCGATAGAGACTGTAAATCTTACCCACAACTTTAGACAAAGTGCAACCTTGGCGAACGAACCGAACGACCTAACCAACCTATACCTCATCTTAGGTGGTGTGGTCATTGTCGGTGGTGCACTCATCGTAGGGATCAGTTTATATGATAAGAAGAAAAAAGCTAAGGGGGATGTGCGTGAAGACAAAGACGAAGTATGATGCCTTGGTGGTTGGATTTTTACTCATATTGTTCGGAGCCGTTTTAGTCATTTCCTTAGCCACACGCAAAAGTGGTGAACAGGCGTATGTAAAATACAAAAATACAACGATGTTCGCCATCAATTTAGAAAATGGTGAATTCACCAAAGCCAACAATCAAACCGTATATATGGTCGATGCATTGCCAGACATTTCAGGCGATGAATTGCTGGTTAATCAAGTAGCTTTTACAGCGTTAGAATTGGGACAAGGTATTGTTAAGTATCAAAATAACTACTTCATTTTAGGTAATCTGGGGTTCATATGGATTGAGTATAAAGACAACAAAGTGCGTGTCAAAGAAGAGACCAGCCCGTATAATATATGTAGTCGTGTTGGTTTTTCGGATTTACAACCCATCATTTGTTTACCGAATTACGTCACCATTGAATTTAGAGATTTGGGATTGGATGTGATTATGTAATGACCGTGAAAAAACTCGCGATGATCGCCATTTTTACCGGCGTCGCATCCATCATCAATATTTTAGAATCGTATGTTCAATTGGTACCTGGGACAGCATTTAAGATTGGTTTTTCCAATATTGTGACTTTGATCATCTTATTTGTATATGGACCCAAAGAAGCCGTTACCGTCGTCATTTTAAGACTCATTGTGACTGCGTTATTCGCTCCAGGTACATTTAACGGGATTACATTTACACTATCTTTATCCGGTGCAGTATTCTCATTGATCACATTGATTATTTTAAAGAATCTGGATTTCTTTGGTATCATGGCAGTTTCAGCGATTTCATCTGTCATGCATGTGGTTGGACAGATTGTTGCTGCCACATACGTGATCACTGAAGCGGCATTATTCTACGCACCGATTATGTTATTTCTTTCTGTTCCAGCAGGCATACTCACGGGTATCCTCGCCAAACGTTTTTTAGATGGTACAAAAGAGCTCTTCATTGAGAAAAAATTTTAGTACATAAACAGGATTATTCTAAATAGAAATCCTGTTTTTTCATTTACAAAATAGATTAAGTCAAATTCAACTTAAGACACGCATTATTTTGTACTATATTTATCAGATTTTGCATGCTATAATGACTTTACCGTCAAAACGAAAGCAGGTTATTATTCAATGAAGTTTTCAAAGATTTTAGTGTTATTATTCATCCTGATATTGAGCGGTTGTACACAACCTCAAACGCAAAATATCACCGATAACATCGCAATTCAGTTTTCAAATGGGGAAACGAAAGACACAGTGAAAAGCGACTTCGTTTTACCAACTTCGATTCAAGATGTAGAGATTGTATGGCATAGCGATAATGCTTCTGCAGTCATAGAAGAATCTACTGTAAAAATTACCAGACAAACCGAAGACATCGCCATAAATTTGACAGCAACCGTCATAGTGAATGGGCAGACATTCAGTAAGACATTTGAGATTACCATCTTAAAAACCAATGTAGACTTTAATC
Organism: Acholeplasma sp.; assembly: GCA_036677365.1. GTDB lineage: Bacteria > Bacillota_I > Bacilli_A > Acholeplasmatales > UBA5453 > Paracholeplasma. The sequence continues at coordinate 16,569 of JAVBWN010000019.1, read as the reverse complement.
TATTGTTTAATGCCGTTCAATTACCGAGCGAAGTCACAGAATCGATTACTTTACCGAGCAGTGTCGATGGTCATAACATCGTTTGGAAGAGTTCAAATGAATCCATTTTATCCAGTACAGGCGTTGTAAATTTACCCGATTTCAACCGCATTGTTTTCCTCACCGCGACTTTTACAGTGGATGGCATCACCCAAAGTCGTACATTCTCAGTGACAGTGATTGCACCATATGTGTTTGATTATGAGGCATTTGAAAATCATTTAGATTTACCAGAGACCACGGAAGTGGATTTATTATTGAAGTCTAGCTATTTGGGCAATCCAGTGACATGGCAATCCTCAGCACCGAATGTCATCACCCATACCGGGTTAATCACCAGACAAGCGAATGATGTTACGGTCACTTTAACCGCTACTGTAACCATGGACAACAAAGCCTATGAAGTTTCCATCGATGTCATAGTGGTTAAACAAGCGGTAGTTACACCGGACTATGTAGCGATATTGAATCAAATTCTTTTACCGACTCAAACCGTTTCCAATTTAACCTTACCAACCGAAATAGATGGCGTTCAAATCCAATGGACATCCAATAATAACGCGATTTCAACCACAGGTGTTGTTAATAGAAAAGATATCGATGTGACTGTCACATTGACAGCCATCATCAGCGAAAATAATGCATTTACCAAAAACTTTAACGTGGTCGTTTTAAAAGCGGAAGGCTACCCGGTTTCTACCGAAACACCGATTGCAGAAGTTAGATTAAAAGCCCAAGGATCAGTGGTAAAAGTCAGGGGTGTCATTACCAGCTTAATGACCAACGGTAATTTCACCATCCAAGATGCTTCAGGTGCGATTCCGGTGTATATGAATAACAATACAGGGTTACTTGTGGGTACGGAATACATCATTGAAGGTACCTTAAGTATATTCAATGGTTTAATTCAACTCAGTTCACCTAAGATCATCCAAACATTCTCCACCCATAACTTGGTGAATGGCATTGACTTGACTGGATATTCACTCGATTTTGATGATGTCATTTTATATGAAGCCAATGTCATCACGTATTTAGAACTCGAAGTCACCTCCAAAACAACTCCGAATAACGCGATTGAAATATACTTGAAAAACAGCGCAGGTGAAGTCACATTTGTTCGTCTAGATAAGCGCGTGAATGCCTCACCATACGCATTTGATACCATTCAAGTGGGTGAAATCATCGATTTATTTAATGTAACTGTGGGTCAATATGCAGGCAAAGCACAATTTCTATTCACAAGTAGAAGCAGTGTGGTTTCTAGACCAAAAAACCCTGAAATCATATCGATTTATGGTGCAGTGAACCGCAATTATACCATTGGCGATGTTGCTCCAAACTTCTTAGAAGGCATCACCGCTCGAAATGGGTATGGCGATGATTTTACATCCTTATTGGGTGTCGATACCGATGCAGTGAATTTAAATGTCCCAGGTGATTACGAAGTCATCGTATACTTGAATAACTACTTGAATGTAGTTACCACCTATACCATATTTGTTAGAAATCCAATTGAAATTGGTGTTTATGAAGGTTATTATCAAACATTAAATGGTTTAACAGGCGCTTCATTTACAACAGCGTTACGTCAGTTAATTACCAGCCGTGGTACAGCAACCGGTTCAACCTCACAAGTACAATCTATCGATAAGGTTGGCAACAGTTATTACCTCATTTATGATGGTATGGGGCCTTATGGCAACCGTGAACACACGTGGCCACAGTCCAAACTTGGTACGGTAAAAGACGACTTACATAACCTAAGAGCCGCCAATTCTACCACCAATTCAAATCGTGGCAATTTACCATTCGTTGAGGATGGCAAATCATACACAGGGAACCAACCTTATGGTAAATTCTCTGGTGGGTGGTATCCAGGCGATGAACACATTGGGGATGTTGCGAGAATCGTTTTATATATCTCGATTAGATACAATTTAAATATCGATGTCGTAGGTAACCTTCAATTGTTCTTACAATGGCATGAAATGGACCCGGTCAACGATTTTGAAAGAACTCGAAATGACCGTATATTTGGTATCCAAAATAACCGTAACCCATTCATCGATCATCCAGAACTTGTCGATATTTATTTTGGTCAAGGCAATCAACCTGTTCGTGTATCCTTGGCGTTGATATCCACATCGATTCATATGTTGGCCGATGGTAGAAGATATTCATATTAATCATCATTATTCAAAACAATATCCAAGAAAAAAATGAAGATTATGTTTGTATATTGGTTTTAACTATGTTATAATACCTACGCAAACTTACTATGGACGTATGTCTATGGCGGAAGGAGAATGGATATGAAAGCAAAAATTCATCCAAAATACCAAGTGGCTAAAGTCCACTGTGTAACTTGTGGTAACGAATTTGAAGTAGGCACAACAGCGAAAGAAATTCGCGTCGATACTTGTTCAAATTGCCACCCATTTTACACTGGCGTTGAAACATTCACACAAGCAGCAGGCCGTGTTGAAAGATTCAATAAGCGCTATGGTGTTGAAAAAAACGCAAAATAATACGAGAAATCAAACACGGGCAACCGTGTTTTTTCTTTAAAAAAACAGCCGTTGGGCTGTTTTATTTTTTCATGATTTCGATACCAGCTTCATAACCGGTATCTTCGTAAATGAGTACTTTCTTTTTGAACAATTTAATCTTGACCTCTCCGGATAAACCTTCTTTAATGGTGTGGTCCATCGCGCCATTGATTGGGGAAGCTAAATCGATTTGATCTTTTTGAATGGCGGTGATTTCAAGGGTGTATTTGCCTTTCTTAAGGACATACACAGCTTGTTTTGAAGTGATTTCTTCCTTGAGTACCTTTGAGAAATTGTAGGTTGCGAAACGGTATTCTTTACCTTCATAATAGAGGTTACAAATCAGACCCTTAAAGTAAAATCCTAAAAAAGGAATATCTGCATAAGAAAACATCAATGAGGTATCTTTCTTTTTAAAGTGGTTGGTTTGAACCCAAACGTACGCCCTTGGGAAACTTTTCCCCCAATCTTTCTCGATATAACCTTTTCCCCCATCAAAAGAAACGGTTTTGCCATCGATGATCAAAGACCCTTTAAGCGGTGAGGTCATTGAAACAACACCATGGTAACATTCCATAAAGTTTAAATATCCAAATGGACCCATGATGTTTGGCATCCATATACCACGTTCTAAAGGGGTGATACCCAGTATTTCAATTTGTCCTTTTACAGCCAATCGTTCACTCTTGAAATCCACATCGACCTTGTGAGCGGTGAATGATTGAGGACCGACGCTCACTTTAAATGGGGTATTTTCAAAGAGAAAATCTTGTTTTTCATATTTAAAATAGTCTGTTTTTAAAGACATTTTGGGTTGTTTTTGTGAAATAAATACCTGAACAAAACTGTGTGTTTTTTCAAAAGCCAAACTGATGCCTGGGATGAAAGCAACTTTATATTGTTCATCCGCTGAGACCATTTTATAGTACCAACCTTCAAAATAGCGATTTTTCTTTTTATAACCCTGAAATAAAATTGGATTTAAAATGTGTTTTAGTCCCATGATGGTCTCCGTTTCAAATATGACATATGCTGTATGATTATTATAACATGCCAATCGATGAAATACGTATTTCATACTAGGTATCAAGCGCTAAAAATGTTACAATAAAGTAGAGGTGGTACTCATGAAAAAAGTGATTATCATAGGGGCTGGGGTTGCAGGTTTATCTTCAGCGATTCGATTAAAAACCCTTGGATTTGATGTTGAAATCTATGAAAAAAATGAAAAGGTCGGCGGACGCATGTTCTCAATTGAAGAACGTGGTTTTAAGTTTGATGTGGGACCAACCATCGTCATGATGCCAGATTTATATAAGGACGTTTTTACCTTTTCAGGCGTTAACCCAGATGATTACATCAAAATGGTTCAAGTAGACCCACTCAATGTCATCCATTTCAGTGACGGGACATCGGTGAGCGTCTCTTCCAATCTACCGTCTTTGATGGCGGAACTTGAAAAGTTTGGTATGAAAGAAACCGATGGTTACTTGGCCTATTTGGCGGATGTTTATGAAAGATATTCGATTGTTAAAGAGACATTTCTTGAAAAAAGTTATCGAAAACCCACTGAATTTTTCAATCCCAAAACATTATACAAAATACTCAAATTAAGAACACTAAACAGTGCGTATAGTTCCATATCCAAATTTGTCAAAGACGAAAAATTACGTCAAATTTTGTCTTTCCAAACCTTGTATATTGGTGTATCTCCTTTTTCTGGACCATCGATTTATACCATCATTCCGATGATTGAATTGGTCTATGGTGTTTGGTATATCCAAGGTGGTATGTATCAAATGGCAAAAGCGATGGAAAAACGATTCATCGAAATGGGTGGAAAGATTCGCTTGAACTCACCAGTGGAAGAAATTCTAACTTTATCAGGTAAAGTAACTGGTGTATTGGTGAATGGTAAGCCAATATATTCTGATATTGTCTTATGTAACGCAGATTTCCCTTGGGCAATGAATAATTTGATTAAAGATGACAACCTTAAAGGTAAATATACCCCAAGTAAGATTGAAAAGATGAAGTACGCATCCTCTTCATTTGTCATTTATTTAGGGCTAAAGAAAAAATACCCAACCTCCGTACACGCCATCCGATTCGCGAAAGACTTTAAGAAAAATATCGAAGAGTTGGACCAAGATATCTTACCTGAAGACCCATCGTTCTATATGTATAGTCCTTCACAAATCGACCCAACGGTTGCTCCAGAAAATAAAGAGTTATTATATATTTTGGTGCCTGTACCCAATATGAAGAGTGGTCAATTTGAGTGGGATTTTGGAATGACCGAAGCTTATAAGGACAAAATCATGGATATGATTGAAAAAATCCCAGGATTTGAAGATATTAAGAAAAACATTGAAGTGCTAAAAATATATTCACCAAAAACCTACGGTTACAAATTTAACCTAGAACATGGTGCTACCTTCGGTTTAAAACCTACCCTATTCCAAAGTGTATATTTTAGACCACAAACCAAATTTAAGACGATTGAAAATCTCTATTTTGCTGGATCGTCTAATCATCCCGGTGCCGGGGTGCCTATCGTGCTAGCCAGTGCAAAATTGGCTGTAAATGACATATTAAAGGACCATATAACCCATGAATAATATCATTGAGTTCATCACAACTCATCTGTATCTCGTTTGGATTTACTTGAGTTTCACGGTATTGCTGATTTTGATTCATCTGTCACGTCCTTACCGTGATGACCGCCGTTGTAAAAAAATCATTCAAAAAAACTCTTTAACATTCTATAAAGCATTCTCCAAAGTAGGAGACAAACATAAACGTAAAGCGATCTTCGCAGTCTACGCATTTTGTCGTTACGCCGATGACTTGGTAGATGAATATCAAGATGAGAATAGACTCAATAAATTAGAAAAAGAATTGACCAATTATGTGAATAAAAAGCGAACACCGAATTATATGTGGCGAGCATTGAAAAGACATACCAAAGATGTCTATCAAGAACACCATTTCAAGGCGTTTTATGACATGATTGAAGGTCAACGCATGGATTTACACTTTACAGGCTATGAAACACTAGAAGACTTGTTGAGGTATTGTTACCATGTCGCTGGTACTGTAGGGTTGATGTTGAATCCAATACTTGCAGGAACAGATGAACCCAAATTATACCCATTCGCTGTCCATTTAGGACACGCCATGCAAATCACCAACATCTTAAGAGACATTGGTGAAGATTATCAACAAGGCAGAATTTACTTACCTAGAGCGCTCATGCGTGAAGCAAACTACTCACTAAATGATTTAGAAAATGGTAAAATCAATAACGGATTGGTCGTCTTGATTGAAAGACTTGCTAAAGTAGCAGAAAAGTACTTTGATGAAGCATTGAAGGACATTGCATTGTATCCAAAAGATACAGCGAAACCTTTGGGTTTATCGATTGTATTCTATCGTGCTATTTTAGATGCGATCCGTGACAACGGCTATGATGTATTTAGAAAAAGAGCGGTTGTAACTGAAGCGAAGAAAGAACAAATCATGAAGGCCTTCATCAAAAGTATGCCACAAGGCTAAGGAGATTATATGAACATTTGGGGTTTAGTATTATCTTACATTTTAGTATTTTTGATTATTGGTATTTCTACTGCACTACAAAAATTTAAAGTCTTAGGTGACGAAGGTGCACGTAAGTTTATTCACATTGGTGTATCGAATTGGTGGATCCTTGCTTGGGTATTTTTCCAAGGCGAAAATGCACTGTGGTACGCAATTGTCCCACCAATCACCTTCATATTATTGAATTACTATTCTTATAAAACCAACCTCATCAAATCGATGGAACGCAGTGGTAATGGGAACCTTGGAACTGTTTATTTTCCAATCTCCTTGCTCATCTTGGTTATATTCACCTTTGGTGTTATCAACAGACCTGAAATAGGTGCTGTTGGTATTCTTGTTTTAGGTTATGGTGATGGATTAGCCGCAGTGGTTGGCAAGGCTTATGGGAAGCGTAAACTTGTCAATAACAAATCCTTAGAGGGCTCATTAACGATGCTCTTTGCTAGTTTCGTTGTTGTCCTGGCTATATTGTTGGTTGCAGGTGTATCCTTGGTTTCTACTTTGATCGCTGCAGTTGTGGTATCCATCCTATCCACCCTCATTGAACTATATACACCTAAGGGACTAGATAATCTCACCGTTCCGCTATTTTCTAGCTTAATTGTATACGTCTTATTACTGTTGATTTAGCCGTTGGAGGTGCCTATGGTATTACAATTTTTAATCGGGTTTGGACTCAGCTTTCTGGTTGCGTTTCTTGCCTACAAAAAACATTCTCTAAATCAGTCTGGTTTCATTACAGCCACACTATTAGGCACCATCATTTATGGATTTGGTACATATGTCGTATGGAGCGCACTCATCCTATTTTTCATTTCATCGTCACTCTTAACTAAGCTACATGAAAAGAAAGTGAAGGATGCGTCTTCAGGCCGAAACTATATTCAAGTGTTGTCCAATGGGTTTGTCGCAGCGATGTTTTCAGTATTCTTTTATTATTCATCCAATGAGTTATTCATGGTAGCCGCAATCATATCGATTGCTTCGTGTAACTCGGACACGTGGGCAAGTGAAATCGGTGTTTTATCTAGAGGCAAAACATATTCTATTCTAACATTTAAAGAGGTACCCAAAGGGGTTTCTGGTGGGGTATCTAAGTTAGGCACACTCGCTTCATTTCTTGGAGCGTTGTTCATCGGTGTGAGTTTCATTCTCTTGTATTGGTCTTCACCATTGTTTAATAATAGTAAGATTTGGATGTACTTCAGTGTCATCACTTTAGGTGGTTTCATCGGATGTTTAATCGATTCTTACATGGGGATTTTAGTTCAAGCCAAGTATAAGGGCGAGAGAACAGGTAAGTATACTGAAAAGGCATTTCTTGAAAATGAGAAAGTAATTTTAACGAGTGGGCTCGCATGGATAACCAATGACGCCGTCAATTTTATCAGCGGATTCATATCCACAGCCGTATCGATGTTGATCTTTGTATTTTAAGATAAAATTAAGCCAATAAACACGACTTTCGAGTCGTGTTTTTGTATATTTATAATGTAAGTTGCTTTCATTTTATTAGGGGTTGAATCCATGGTTTGAAATCCGTATACTAGTTGTAGGGAGTGATACTATGCATCAACCAATATTTGGTGGTTGGATTGAAGTGGTCTGCGGACCAATGTTTGCAGGAAAAACAGAAGAAATCATTAGACGTATTCGTCGTTTAGAGTACGCAAAGAAGACTGTATTGGTGTTTAAGCCATCAATTGACAATCGATATTCAGAATCTGAAATAGTATCACACAACAAAACCAAAGCGAAATCCATCAATATCAACAAAGCCAAAGAAATCTTAGATTATGTCAAAGAAGGCGTGGATGCGGTAGTGATTGATGAGGCACAATTTTTAGACAACGATGTCATTTGGGTATCTGAAGTCCTAGCTGATCGTGGCATTCGTGTCATTATTGGTGGTTTGGATCGTGACTTTAGAGGTGAACCGTTTGGACCGATGCCACAACTATTGGCCATCGCTGAATTTGTTCAAAAACTCACCGCAGTTTGTGTGGTTTCTGGTCAGCCAGCCACACGCACTCAACGCTTAATTAACGGTAAACCGGCTTCATTTGATGACCCGATTGTCTTGGTCGGTGCGGCAGAAGCGTACGAACCACGCAGTCGTGACTGTCATGAAGTTAAAAATAAACCCAATAAAATATGATTAAAGACGATGCCTATTATATGGGTTTAGCCCTTAAAGAAGCCAAAAAAGCCGCGTTAAAAGATGAGGTACCTGTAGGTGCTATCATCGTTTTAGGTGACAAAATCATCGCTAAGGCTTATAATAAAAGGGTCTTAAAAGAACAGACACACGCCCACGCCGAAATGCTTGCGATTGAAAAGGCAAATAAGAAGGTTGGTTCCTGGCGTTTGGAAGATTGTAAGCTGTACGTTACATTAGAACCATGCCCGATGTGTGCAGGGGCCATCATCCAATCTAGAATCAAGACATTGGTTTATGGGGCTAAAGACCCTAAAGGCGGCGTCGCAGGTTCTGTCATCAATTTATTTGATATCAAATTCAATCACAAAGTTGAAGTGATTGGTGGTATACTAGAAGATGCTTGTTCAAATGAACTCAAGCAATTCTTTAAAAGTTTAAGAGTCAAATCATAAAGTCATCATATGTATCCCTATGAGGCACCGTCATCCAATCTTATCGTGTGAACCTGGTCAGGTCTTGATCGAAGCAGCCATAAGCATGGGTAGGATGTGGGTGGCGGTGCCTGATAGGGATACTTTTTGTTTCATTAGATGGATTCAACAATCAATCGACTGAGTTGAATCAAATAACACCGATGTGATCTAAAAAAACACAAGCCTATTCATGATTACGAACCTAAAAATCGATTTATGAATTTTATCTAATATAAGCCCTTATTTGGGCTTTTATCTTCGTTTTTTTTCAATTACATATGAATATATGTGGTATAATTGAATTTGGAGGACGTATACCATGAAATTACAATACGCAATTTTTAAACAACTCAATGAACCTAAAGAAATCCAACAAACCGACGGCAAAACCGTGGAAATCCATTCCATGAACAATACCCGTTACTTATCTCGATTCGCAGGCAAAGGACAATTTGCTGTATGGACGAGCGACTCAAAATCCTATAAACTCTTGGTCGAAGATGGCTACTACAAAGTCATGAAGGACCTCTATTCAAAACGTGTCAATCAAGTATGGATTCGTTTTTATGAACAAGCAGATAAAGTACGCTTTGGACTATTATACAAAATGGTATTTCCAATGATCGCATTATCGATGGCACTCGCACTATTATTCTCTATGGTACCAGCGTTAAGTGGTTATCAAAACTACGCACTCATCGGTATATTGGCTGTCGTGTTGATTACCAATATGCTACAAACTTCCATCATGAGAAAGAAAGTTGAAGGCTCAAGATCTGAAGCCGTAAGAGACATCAAACTCATCGTTGGTGAAAGTCGATTCAACGAATTACTTGAACTACAAGGTAAGTATTATGAAGACTACTTCAAATTTGAAGAAAAAGTTGAACCCGTTCAAGCAGCAGTTGAAGCCGAAGTAGAAGCACAACCTGAAGAAGATAAAAAATCAAAATAGAGAGGTAATTTATGGAAAAGATGGATCATTTAAGTATTCAAACACTACGTTTCCTAGGTGTGGACGCAATCAATCAAGCAAACTCAGGACACCCAGGTATTGTACTCGGTGCAGCTCCGATGGCACACGTGCTTTACACCCGTTTTTTAAAAGCTTTCCCGAAAAAATCTAACTGGTTTGACCGTGACCGTTTTATTTTATCCGCTGGGCATGGGTCGATGTTGCTGTATGGTTTAAATCATTTATCTGGATACCAACTTACCATCGAAGACCTTAAAAACTTTAGACAAATCGGCAAAACCCCGGGTCACCCAGAATATGGTCATACCGACGGTGTAGAAACAACCTCTGGTCCACTTGGACAAGGGATTTCTAATGGGGTGGGTATGGCGATTGCAGAAACCCATTTAGCAGCACGTTTTAACAAAGAAAACTTCCCAATCATCGACCACTATACATACGTACTTTGTGGCGATGGCGACCTTCAAGAAGGGGTAGCGTTAGAGGCTTTATCTTTAGCGGGACACCTTGGTTTAGGTAAACTCATTGTTTTATTTGACTCCAATGACATCCAATTGGATGGTAAAGTATCTTTAGCTTTCTCAGACGATCATAAGAAAAAATTCGAATCCATGAACTGGCACTATCAAAAAGTGTCTGATGGCAATGATTTAAATGCGATCACTAAAGCCATTAAAAAGGCACAAAGAGAATCCAATAAACCAAGTGTCATCGAAATCAAAACCATCATCGGCTATGGTACATCCTTGGCAGGGACATCCAATGTTCACGGGTCACCGATTGGTTTAGAAAAGGCCGATGAACTCAGAAAGAATTTAAACTGGACCTATAAGCCATTTGAAGTACCACAAGATGTTTATAAATACTATAAAACAAAAGTCTACAATCGTGGGTCTAGATACTATCGTAAATGGATTCAAATGATTGCTGAATATCAAGAAAAATTCCCAACAGAAGCAGCTCAACTCAAGTCATTTATTGTTGAAAATCAAGAGATTGAATTGAAGGATTTACCGAAGTTTGAAGTTGGGGCACAAATCGCAACACGTGCTGCATCCGGAAAAGTTCTGGATGAGTTATCGAAGATGATGCCAAACATCATTGGTGGGTCTGCTGACTTAACCGCGTCCACCAAAGCGAAAGGTGCAGATGGTCATTTTTCAAAAGAAAACCGTCTTGGTAGAAACATCAACTTTGGTGTTCGTGAACACGCCATGGGTGCTATTGTTAATGGTATGCAACTCCATGGGGGACTAAGAGCCTTTGCGGGTGCATTCTTCGTATTCTCAGATTACATGAAGCCATCCATCCGTTTGGCAGCACTCATGCAAATCCCTTCTGTATTCGTCTTCTCACACGATACCATCGCTGTGGGTGAAGATGGACCAACCCATGAACCTATTGAACAACTCGCGGGACTTCGCGTCATACCGGGCTTAAACGTCATGAGACCAGCCGATGCAAATGAAACCAGAGCGGCCTGGTTATGGGCAATTAAGCAACACAAAACCCCTTCAGCCATCATCTTAACCAGACAAAACTTGAAGACACTTCCAGTGGTTTGTATGGATGTGTTCGAAAAAGGTGCCTATGTTGTTTCACCTGAAAAAGGTAAACTTCAAGGGGTATTACTCGCTGCCGGTTCTGAAGTTGGATTGGCCATTGAAGCGCAACAACAACTCGAATCACAAGGCGTATTTACCCGTGTGGTATCGATGCCTTCCCATTATTTATTTGAAAAACAATCCGAAGCCTATAAGCATGAAATCTTACCGCACGGCGTGAAGACCTTAGCCATTGAAATGGGCTCTTCCGCGTCTTGGTACAAGTATACACCACATGTTTACGGCATTGACCGCTACGGTCTATCCGCCCCACTTGAAGTGGTCATCAAGGCATTTGGATTTACCAAAGAAAAAGTAGCACAAGCATTTCTAAATATTTAAGAGGCGAGCAATCGCCTTCTTTTTTCTTCGAAGCTTTTTATGTTGTAAACATAATTTGTTCTTGGTAGAATAATACAGCAGGAAGTGATATATATGTTAGACGTCATCGTCGTCGGTGGAGGACATGCGGGCATCGAAGCTGCACTCGCAGCAGCGAGAATGGGCATGAAAACCATGTTAGTGACAGGAAAACTGGATCGTGTAGGTACCATGAGTTGTAACCCCTCGATTGGTGGACCTGCCAAAGGAATCGTCGTTCGAGAAATCGACGCCTTAGGTGGACAAATGGCCAGAAGTGCAGACAAAGGCCAAATTCAAATGAAAATGCTGAACCTTTCAAAAGGTCCGGCTGTTTGGGCTTTACGTGCACAAATCGATAAACTCGAATACCCAAAAATAATGTTAGAGGTTTTACAAAATACCCCCAACTTACAACTCCTTGAAGCGTTGGTTGAAGGCCTTCATGTTGAAGGTAAGACAGCCAAAGGGGTCGTTTTGGCTTCTCAAGAAATCATTGAATCCAAAACGGTCATCATCACGACAGGGACTTATTTACATAGCCGAATCCTGATTGGACATCAAACCAAGGATAGCGGTCCAGACAATCAACCAACCACCCACGGCATCAGTGCTCAATTGGCAAAGTTAGGGTTTGAAATCGTTAGACTTAAAACAGGTACACCACCCCGTATATTAAAATCATCGATTCATTATGAACAAACGACCCCACAATTCGCGGATGACAAATTCCAAACGTTCTCCTTTGACCCTGAGATTACCTCTATGGGACATCAAGAACCATGTTACTTAACACATACCAATTTAATCACCCATGGCATCATCAATATGCACTTAGGCGATTCCGCCATGTATGGTGGGATTGTTGAAGGTGTAGGTCCAAGATATTGCCCATCGATTGAAGATAAAGTCGTTCGTTTCAGTGACAAAGAAAGACATCAAATATTTCTTGAACCCGAAAGCTTAAGCCTCGATGAAATTTATGTTCAAGGGCTCTCATCCTCAATGCCAAGAGATGTTCAAGCACGTATTGTTCACTCCATAAAAGGGCTTGAAGACGCGGTTATCGTGAAGTATGCGTACGCGATTGAATATGATGCTATTAACCCAACACAACTGTATCAATCGCTTGAAACACGTTTGGTTGAGAACTTGTTCTGTGCTGGTCAAATCAATGGTACAAGTGGTTATGAAGAAGCGGCGGGACAGGGCTTAATGGCGGGGATAAACGCTGTTTTAAAGATTCGTGGACAAGCCCCATTCATTCTCAAACGAAATGAGGCCTATATTGGGGTATTGATTGATGATTTGATTACCAAAGGCACCAAGGAACCTTACCGTTTACTCACCTCACGGGCTGAACATCGTTTGTTGTTAAGACACGACAATGCAGATTTGAGATTACGTGATTATGGACATCAAATTGGATTGGTAGACGATGAACGCTACACCAAATTTTTAAACAAAAAAGCGGACATTGAAAAACTCACTGAAGAAATCAAGACAGTCTATATTTTGCCTAATGACCAAAACAATCAAATCATCCGTTCAACAGGGTCATCCAAGATTACAGACCGCACCTCATTATATGAACTACTCAAACGTCCAGAAATTAGATATAATATAATTAATGAATTTTATCCGAACAATTACAGTGAAGCTGTATTGGAACAAGTTGAAATTCAAGTGAAATATGCGGGCTATATTGATAAAGCCTATAAAGAAGCTGAAAAAATGGTCAAAGTAGATGAAAAACCAATTCCAGTAGACATCAACTATGACCTCATTAAAAACTTGGCTAACGAAGCCAGGGTTAAACTAAAAAAGATTAGACCAACCACCCTTGGACAAGCTTCACGGATCAGTGGTGTAAATCCAGCGGATATTTCAATCTTGTTGGTCTATCTAGAATCCTTGAGGTAATATGGATATTTTCGAACCCCTTGGGCTGTCACTGAGTGATGCTCAACAAGCAAAACTACATCGCTATTATGAGGTCTTAGTTCAAGAGAATGCAGTCATGAATTTGACAGCAATCACGGACCTTGAAGGGGTTTATTATAAGCACTTTTACGACTCGTTAACCTTATCTCAAGCCATCGATTTAAATCAAGTGTCTACGATCCTAGATATTGGCTCTGGGGCGGGATTCCCAGGGATTGTTTTAAAGATTGTTTACCCCCATTTAAAACTGACCATCGTCGACTCATTAAACAAGCGTATATTGTTTTTAGGGAGACTACTTAAAGCGTTAGAAATCGAAGGTGTTGAACTGGTTTGTGACCGGGCAGAAATATTCGCCAAATCACGTCGTAACGACTTTGATTTGGTCACTGCACGTGCGGTCGCTCCGATTGAAATACTCGATGAACTGGCATTACCATTGGTCAAAGTTGGTGGGTATCTCATCGCGATGAAAGCACAAAACTTTCAATCCGAATTAGAACGCGCCAGTAGAGGTATTCAAATTTTAGGTGGCAAAGTAGAGTCCATCATATCATTGGAATTACCCAATCAATTGGGTGAAAGACACTTACTAAAAATCAAAAAAATCAAAGAAAACAATACCTATCCAAGACCATTCAAAGACATTAAAAACAAACCATTATAAGGAGTACCCATGGGAAAAGTCATATCGATTGCCAATCAAAAAGGTGGCGTCGGAAAAACAACTACATCCGTCAACTTAGCTGCCTCTTTGGCTTATTATGGCAAACGCATCTTATTGATTGACTTCGATGCACAAGGTTCCGCAACCACCAGTTTAGGGATCAATCGAAGCCAATTGCGTGGTAACTTATACGACGCACTCATGGGTGAAAAACCATTAGATGAGGTCACACTGTGTATCCCGGTACTCGATAAGTACCCTATGGACGTCGTTCCAGCCACAATCGATTTGGCTGGGATTGATATGAAACTCATCAAGCTCGATGATCATGAATACATTTTAGACCGAATACTCAGAAAAGTGAAAGACAAGTATGATTACATATTGATCGATTGTGCACCAGCTTTAGGGATTTCGACACTGAATGCACTTTATGCTTCTGACTCGGTTTTAATACCGATTCAATGTCAATTTTTAGCCATTGACGGGCTCACACAGTTGCTCAATACAGTTCGTGTTGTCCAAAAGAACTTGAAGGTAAATCATCGCGAACTGACCATCGAAGGCGTTTTATTGACGATGTTAGATAAACGCACCAAAGCCGGTTGGGCAATCGTAAATGAAGTAAAAGAGTATTTCCAAGAAGGCGTATTCAAAACATTCATCACCAGTAACGTAGCAGCACAGGTCGCACCGACCTATGGCGTCCCAATTTTAACCTACGCCCCCAAGTCTAGTGCAGCTACTTTATATAAGTCATTGGCAAAGGAGTTAATCGAGAATAATGAAATCAAACACTAAGGTATTAGGCAGAGGTTTAAAAGATTTATTGGTAGAAAATACCATCGATGAAATCCAAGAAGGGGAAAAAATTGTTGAGATTCCATTGACAGAAATTACCCCAAACCCATTTCAACCAAGACGTATTTTTGACCCAGAAAAAATCAATGATTTGGCAGCGTCCATCAGCGAACATGGCATTTTTCAACCCATCATCGTAAAAAAAGTTAAAGATGGCTTTATGATCGTATCTGGTGAACGTCGTTTTAGAGCGGCTAAACAGGTAGGGCTCAGCACCATCCCTTCAATCATTCGATCCTATGACCCAGCGAAAGTCGCAGAGATTTCGTTGGTTGAAAACTTACAACGTGAAAACCTAAGTCCAATTGAAGAAGCTGAAGCGTATGCCAATATCATGCGTTCGATGGAAATCACCCAAAAGACTTTGGCTGAACGCATTGGTAAATCGAGAAGCTATGTTACCAACATCATCGGTTTATTAAATTTACCAGATGAAGTTCAAGCCATGCTTTTAAATAATGACATTTCCATGGCGCATGCGCGTGTTCTATCTAAGCTCGATGACCCACTTAGAATTAAAACATTGGCCAAAAAGATTGTCCATGAACAGCTGTCTGTTCGACAAATCGAAGCATTGGCTGAAAAAGAAGAAAAAACCAATAAGCAAAAGCGTGAACCAAAACCAAAGACATTTGTTGTCTATGAACAAAGCTTGAATCAAAAATTGGGCTTAAAGACTGTCGTAACTGCGAACAAGTTAACCATCAAGGTTAAATCTGAAGAAGAACTCAAAGCTTTGGTAGAAAAACTCCTCAAATGACCACATATGAAGTAGGGATGCAAATCCAAACAAAAAAGCCTCACGTATGCGGGAGCAACGCGTGGACGGTCATACGCACAGGCGCAGACATCAAAATAAAGTGTAACGGGTGTGCGCGCGAAGTCATGATTCCAAAGTTTGAGTTAGACAAGAAATTAAAACCCCAAAAATAGCCATAAAACAAGATTTGAGAAAAAATGTAACAATAGGTGTTGCATTTTTTTATTGGTTAGGTTAGAATAAAAAAGCACACGGCAAACCGGAGGGGTAGCGAAGAGGCTAAACGCGGCAGACTGTAAATCTGCTCCCTAAGGGTTCGGCGGTTCGAAACCGTCCCCCTCCACCACTTTTTAACAGCTTAAAGATAAGGGTTAAAAAAAGTCAGACAAATACTTGACAACCCTATTTTAGAGTGTTAAAATGAATAAGCACGAAATCCGTGTGAAGAAAAATTGGTCTTTGAAAACTGAATGATGATGAGTGTATAAAGAATAAACATAAAAGCAATTCTAATGAAAGTTTAGAATAAAAAGATAAGAGCTAATTCTTACAATTCAAATATATTTTGG
>JAVBWN010000018.1:0-7002 GCA_036677365.1 Acholeplasma sp. | reverse complement strand
AGAATAAGGTAAAACAAATCATCCTAGGTTATAATGACACCTTTAAAGATGAAAGACTATCGGATACGTATAATCAGTGGACTAAAAGTATACCCATCGCTAGACTAAGAGATCGAATCATCTATCTAGCAGAACAAATAGGTATCGAAACCAAAGTAATCAATGAAGCTTACACCTCTAAAGCGTCTTATCTAGACCAAGATGATTTCGTAAAAGGTGATTTCTCTGGAACTAGAATCAAAAGAGGTTTATATAAGAGTCAAAAAGGCACTTTAATCAATGCCGATCAAAATGCCTCACTAAATATGATTAGAAAAGGTAATCCCGATGCCTTATGGATAAGGAATAAAGGTGTGAACACACCTAAGCGCACATACCTATTTGGTGTGTAGTCGCTTTAAATAAGACGAGTTAAATCGTTAAGAGGAAATCAAATCATTCTGTAAAGGGTGATTTATTTACCTCTTTGTTCTATAGGAATCAATTGATATTTGTGTTAAAATGTTAACAAATCATGACGATTCAATGATATGGGAGGATACGGATGTCCGAAATAAAAGCGGTATTGAAAGGCTTCTTAAAAACACTCATTTTACTGGTAAAACCGATCGGTTTATTGGCGAAATATATCTACCGAGGGATCAAGGCTGTGGTTAAACCGATGGTTCAAGCTACCATTTATGTGTTTAAACAGCTATGGATTGCGATTCGGTGGCTTTCGATGATTATTTATAAGATCATCATCAAACCGATCTATTTGGTTTTAAAAAAGTTGGTCTTAGGACTTCAGTTTGTCATTAAACAGGTATCTTTATTCATCTATCGATATATGCTAAAACCCATCTGGTGGGTCACTAAAAAACTATTTATTGGAGTTTGGTGGTTCATCAAACAAACCTCCATTTTAATTTGGCGGTATTTTCTCAAATATGTATACTTATTACTCAAACAACTATTTAAAGGGATCCGATACATCGTTAAACTCATTTGGAAAGGCATGGTTATTTTAGGCCATTGGATAAAATCCGCTTTTTTAATATTAAAGAAAATGGCCAATGCCATCCTCAAGTTCATAAAGCCATTTTTCCTATGGTTGTATCAGCGCTTATTGGACTTCGTAAAGGTAATTCAGTGGGTGTTTACAAAACTGTGGGCTTTATTGTTCTTTATTGTTAAGCATCTATACCATGCGATAGAATGGGTATTTGTAGGTATCTATCACATGATCAAATGGGTCATCATTCAACTGATTCACGGCGGTCAATGGGTCATCGATGCTTTGGTTTACCTGTATCGAAACCGACCAGAATGGTTGTATCGGTGGATGAGATTTACCTTGATTCAAATCATCCTATTGGTCTATACGGTATTTTTGTGGTTACCAAAAGTCGTCGTAATCGATGGGTTATCACGACTATTCAAATGGATTTATAAAATTCTCAAAATCGTGATTTTCCATGTATCTGATCTACTCCAAAAAGGGTTCGTCTTTTTTATCAACGGATTGGTAAAAATCAAACACTTTATGTACCCATTTAAACGCGTTTTAATGGATTTGGTGTTTGACTTTAAAGAGTATTATTACATCATTTTATTATTACCGATTCTACTACCGATATTTGTGTTATTTGGTGTTTTGGTGTTCATTGAAGTTATTTTTATCCATATGGGTTTATGGTTTAAAGCCCTTTTTCATATCGATTCATCCATCATAAAGCGTGGATATTTACCCGCTTTAAACATCTTCAAGTTTGGTAAATCATGGACCAATCGATTGAGATTATCCTTAGGTTATCAACAAAAGTGGCGTAACGCGCACACGCTCATGGTTTTATTTTTATGGCCACTGACTTTTCCGATGAGACTAGCTTTATCTTTGGTTCTATTCCTATGGACGTTGCTTATTGGGTTATTTTATGGTTTACAATACATCCGTTATCGTGATCAAATCGAGTTTGTTATAGATGACCTCATCCGTATCCCAAATGAGGTTCATGGCTTGATCGATGGGACACGTATTAAACGTTTTGGTCATCGATTAAGTATCCATACCCAAACCGGGGTATTCGATGATGAGTTACAAACTTGGGTCATTGACCCGCTGGTTGAAACCTTTAGAATCGATGTTGAAATCGATGGACAAAGGTATCAATCCTATACCATCAAAAACAAGCCTACGTTAAAAACAACACTTTTATATCACATGAATCAAATTCAAACTCAATTGAAAAACCAAAAAACCGATCGTGTGCCGTTACCCGCCATCGAAGGGATTGAAATTGACTATCAGCTCACCCATCAAGGCGATGCTTTATATACCGATGAAATCGCCATAAGACCATTCTCCAATGGTACCGAACTTTTGGTTAAAATCAAAAAAGATACCTTGGTTTATGAACGTGAATTGATCGCAACAACCATCCATACAGGCGATTTGGAACGCTTGCTTTTACAAAAGGTATTCTATGCTTATCAGGGTCAATCGGTGATATCATTCTTGGACTCAAAACATACATATGAAGTCTTACCAAATCCAAATACAAAAGGCCCATATATTCATGCGAAAGAAATGAACTTTAATGTCCCTTTTAAAGTGGTTGGTTTAGATACTGTCTTTGAAATACCGATTCAACTCATACCAACCCCAGGCGCCATCCTGATTCTTGACCAAGCCATACCAAAACCAGTCTTGGATAAACGCTCGAATCGTTATAACTTGCCTGAATGGGTCACGTTACATGGTTTGATTCACCCACTTGAATGGTTTGTTGACGGCATATCCGTTTCACAGGTGGTTTCACTCGATGAATTATCCATAGCGAAAACACATACCTTCTACGTGAAAGTGTTTGATCAATATCAGACACATCAAAAAACTTTTCATTGTGTAGACCCGAGATATAAAACCGCTTGGTGGGACATCGAGTTTGATATCATTCGTTCTACTTTATTAGAAGAAGGACCTAAAAAACACCACCATCTACCGATGTTTGGTTTGAAAGGGATCAAGTGCTTGTACTTTATATCGACGAACCCGAAACAAATGAAATCCACGGGTTTGGTTAAAAAACCTGGTGTAACAAGGTTTAAAGTGATACTTTATAAGCGATTATTCTGTAAAAAAGTTGTTTTCATCGACATCCATCATTAAAAAACGCACGATTAAGTGCGTCGGTTGGGTTGTAAAAATACCTCATGTATTGGTGTATATGTGAGTTCATCGTTGATTGTATGACTTAAAAACAATGTCACTTTTTGAACTTGAATGACCTCATCGGTTTTAGGTAAGGTTAATGCATGAATCGGAAAGGACTTGCCCTGTCTGATTAAAGTGATGTGCGGAAAAAACTTACCATGGCTATTTATACCTAAAGGTGCGATGACATCTAAAACCTTTTGATATAATGTCTTTAATGAAGGATTCGGATGGATCCCCATATAATAGATGAATCGTTCGCCTTTTTGAAAATAATCCATATCCGATAGGGTCATCTCAAAAGCATTATATTGGATTTGATTCATCAAAGATTTCAATTCATCCACCATTTGGTCATCGAGTTCACCTAAAAATGCGAGCGTCAAATGGTAGTTATTCAAAGCCGTAACACGGCCTTGGGTATGACGTTCGATGGATTTAGATACAGTAAATAAATAGGATTTCATCGACTGTGATAAGTCGATGCCAATAAATAGTCTCATAGGATCACCATCTCTATTATATAACAGTCGATCAAAGACACCAAGGAGGCTTTATGAAACGCATTCAAGCAGTGGATTTCTTAAGGGGGTTAGGGGTATTTTTTGTCATCATCTTACATACCGCTTTCTACTATTTTGACGGGATTTATGATGTTGACATGGCTAACCCAAGTCTCATCATTACGTTCATTGGTTTTTTATTGATGTTTGCGGGATTGTTCGCGATGGTATCGGGGTTATCCTATACCATTCAATTTCTACATTCGAAAGATAAAACCTCACGTATTCGATATATGGGGTATGCTGGACTACTCATGATGGTCATCGCTTATCTTTATTTCTTATTTACGGGTCCTGGCATCATCCATTTTGATTCAAGAAGTATGGATGAATCCTTATTGGTTTCTTTTATCCGGGATGGGTCATTTCAACCTTGGACAATGGAACGCATTTTCTATGTCGATAGCTTGGTGATGATTGCTTTTAACATATGGCTGTTGGCGTTATTGTTCTTAGGCATTAAAAAAGTTATAGACCATCCAAAAGCAGCGCTTTATGTTTTACTTGGCGCGAGTTTATTCATGGTTTTATCTTATATCAGAATTCCTTTATACAATGTATACTTAAATGCGAGAGATGAAAACAATTATTTATTCATGATTTTACTCAACTGGTTGGTTGCGAAAAACAACCCAATCTTACCTTTTTATGCGTTCGCTTTGTTTGGGGTTTGGGTGGCTTTACTATTGAGAAAAAACCAATTCAAAGTACTCAGAAATTGGATATTACCTGTAGGTTTAGTTTACATGATTGTAGGTATTTTGGGGTATATTTTAACCCCTGAAACGATGCTTGAAAGAGCAATCGACCCGACTTGGTATTTCATCATGGTGACTCAAATCGGATTATTCCTTTTAATGATTTTAGGGGCTTTATACGTATTTGATTTCAAACAAGTGAAATGGAACCCCATCACCAGATTCATCCAACGCTTTGGTATTACGGGTTTAACCCCATTTTTCTTTGAACAAATCACGAGTGCCCTCATTTTCTTGGTAATTAACCAGTTTATTAGTCTAAAACTAGATATCCCAGGGGCATTGATATACGGACTCATCCACGTGATGTTGTGGGGTTTCATTTTAATGTTATGGGAGAAAAAACAATACAAATACACCATCGAATGGGCGTATACCACGTTGCTCAATCGTGTGTCACCTTCAAGTAAAAAAAACATGTTAGAGGATGCTCATGCAAGCCGTTAAGGATTATCTATATTTAACAAAAAACAGGAAAAAGCTATCCAAGTCGCAGATTGAAGCTTTACAAGTCAAATCGCTTCAAACGATGGTGATGTATGCGAAAGCCCATAGCCCATTTTATCGAGATCTATATGAAAACAAACCGTTTGAAACCTTAGCAGACTTTTATCAATTGCCTACTATCAATAAGCAAATCATGATGGACCATTTTTCAACCCTCAATACATGTGGCTTGAATAAAGAAGCGGTGATGGCTTACGCGGTAGAGAAAGAACTCAATAAGGATTACTCAGGGTATTATCAAGACGAATATGTGGTTGGACTATCCTCTGGGACATCGGGGAATAAAGGGTTATACATTACGCCTAAATCCATGACCAAACGCTTACCTGGGGTATTTTTATCGCGCGGTGGGATTTCACTGAAAGACTTACCGCTCCGTATTTTGTTTTGTTTAAGGGTATTTTCACAGGGCTTTGACGACATCAACGCGCCTTTTTTAAAACTCAAATACATCTCAACGATGACCGATGTCGATGTGGTTATTGAACAAATCCATCGAAACAAAATCAATTTGTTGATGGCCCCACCTTCTTTTATCCGACAGTTGTTACCAAAACACGAGGCGATTAAGGTCAAATTGAAGAAAATCATCACCTACGCTGAAGTATTGAGTCCGACTGATAAAGTGGTTTTTGAAGCGGCATTTAAGACCAAAGTCGTTGAAATCTATCAAGCCTCTGAAGGCCAAATCGCCTCGGCTTGTAGCGAAGGTCACTTACACATCAATGAAGATTTGGTATTCATTGAACTGTATGACAAAGATGGACAAAGAATCGAACAACCCCATGTGGTTGGACATAAAATGATTCTAACCAACCTCATCAATTTTGCTCAACCCCTTATCCGCTATGAAATGAATGACATGATTGTTTTAGATGAACCTTGTCCTTGTGGGTCACAGTTTAGACGCATCGAAAAAATCTTAGGCAGAAGTGATGATAACATCTATTTTTACGATGAAAACAATCAACCGAAAATCGTATTTTCTGATTTGTTTTCTAGATGGATCATCACCACGTCGGATTTAATCCGCGAATTTCAAGTGATTCAAGAAAGTATATCCACGTTAGATATTACCCTGGATTTAATGGGTGAAATGGATCTCAGTCTTTTAAAAGACAGAATAGACCAAGAACTCCAAGCTTTGGGTTTACATGGGTCATATACATTTCGGATTGCACCACTAGAACTGCCAAAACACGCCAACAAATATAAGCGTTTCATCAGTCATTTGAAAAAAGAATGAAAGTGATTTTGACCGATAATTTTAATGGAAGGCTATGATATAATCGATACGAAGGATGTGTCCTATGATCGTATTGGTTGGCGCGAGTGCCAGTGGAAAAACCGAACTTGCTAAAATTTTATATCAAACCTTTGGATACAAAAAATGTGTCACGACCACCACACGTCCGCTTAGACCTGGCGAACGTGATGGCATTGATTATCATTTTTTAACAGAAGAAGCATTCAAGGAAAAAATAAAACAACATGCATTTTATGAGGTGACAGAGTATTCTAACCGTTACTACGGGATTCAAAAGAAAGATGTCATCGAAAATGGTGTGGTGATCGTTGACCCCAATGGGGCGAATGCCTTGGTCGACCAAGCCGATGATGTGTATGTGGTCTTCGTTGAAGCGAGTGAGGAACTGCGAACCGCTCGAATGGTTGCTCGTGGGGATGCCTTAGACCAAGTTGAAAAACGCATCACGGGGGACCGTCTGGTATTTCAACTTAAAAACTTCCATCGAATCGATTTACATATATACAATGAACAAGTCGAATTGATCGAACTGGCCCAATGGGTCCATGAGCACTACCAAAAAAGACATGCTAAATAAGAAACGGACAACCAAAATGTGAACTGCCCCCTGTCAAGTAGACAGTGGAAATAATTAAATATTTGATTCAATTTTTAAGGCTTGATTCCGAAATTCAATCGGAGTTAAGCCTTTTAGTTTTTCTTGGTACCTTT
>JAVBWN010000017.1:0-3653 GCA_036677365.1 Acholeplasma sp. | reverse complement strand
ACTAGAGGCGTGAACACGCCTAAGCGTACATATTTATTTGATATGTAGTCGCTTTAAATAAGACGAGTTAAATTGTTAAGAGGAAATCAAATCATTCTTTAAAGGGTGATTTATTCACCTCTTTGTTCTTGACAAGATACAAAAATGGGTCTATACTATAAATGTGACAGGTGTGTCACTTTTGGAGGACGTATGCCAAAGGAAACGTTTATCAACTTAAAACCACATAAAAAAGAGAAGCTCATGCAAGCAATAACCAAAGAGTTATCCATCCATACCTTTGAGCATTTATCGATTGCGAACATTGTGAGAGACGCAAAGATTCCCAGAGGTTCATTCTACCAGTACTTTGAAGACAAAGAAGACCTTTATCAGTATTATTTTTCGCACATCGCGAATTTAAAGATGGACTACTTCAAGGATATCTTCTTAAGTCCTACGATGACATTCTTCGAACGTATTGAAACCTTATTCAAACAGGGGTTGGTCTTCAAAAAAGCCTATCCAGAATTGGTCGAGGTTGCGAAAAAGATGTATGAAAGTGATTATTATAAAGACCTCTTGATCAAAGGTGGCTGGGAAAACAAAGTCGTCGATACTTACCAAGCTTGGATTGAACAAGACCAAAAATTAGGCATCATCCGTGAAACGATTGATCCTAAAATGTTATCTGAACTCATCAATGAAATGACTACGCGCATTTCATTGGATAGTTTTATATATGACAAATACGATGAAGGTATTTGGGAACACAAACTCGATGAGATGTTAGACATCCTCAAGAAAGGAATATTAAACCATGTTTAGTGTAAAAGATTTGAGATTCACGTATCCAAAAAACGATTCACCCACCATCAAAGGCATTTCCTTTGATATCCAAAAAGGCGAAATCTTCGGATTCTTAGGGCCTTCAGGGGCAGGTAAAAGTACCACACAAAAGATTTTAATCAAGTTATTAGACCGTTTTGAAGGCGCGATTTATTATGATGGTAAATCCCTTCAAGAACTCGACCAAAGTTTCTTTGAAAACATTGGGGTATCGTTTGAAATGCCAATTCACTTTTCTAAACTCACAGCGATGGAAAACATCGAATTCTTTAAGAGACTCTATAAGAAGAACATCGATGTAGAATCTTTGATGAAAAAAGTCGGTTTGTGGGAAGACCGAAACAAATTGGTATCTGAATATTCTAAAGGCATGAAAATCCGTTTAAACTTCGTGAGAGCCATGCTCAATGACCCTGAAATGTTGTTCTTAGATGAACCGACCAACGGGTTAGACCCAGCGAACGCGATGATTCTTAAAAACCTCATCAAAACCTACAAACAAAATGGGGGTACCGTATTCATCACCTCCCACATCATGGCTGATATTGATCAACTCTGTGACCGTGTCGCGTTTATCGTCAATGGTGAAATCAAAGAAATTGATTCACCAAGAAACTTAAAGATCAAATATGGTCAACGAAGCATAAAAGTGGAATATAAAGAAAATGGTCATACAAAGAGTCAAAGCTTCCCAATGGACAACATTGGTCAAAATGTGGACTTCGTGAAACTCATTCAAACCAAAGACATTGAAACCATCCACAGTGGGGAAACCACACTCGAAGAAATCTTCATTCAAGTGACAGGGGTTGGATTAACTCATGAGTCCTAGAATGGCATTTTTAATCAAAGGAGAACTCCTCAGGTTAAATAAATACCGTGTGACCACCGTATCTCTATTGGTAGCCTTTGTGTGGGGTTTGGTCTTATATTTCATCGATGATATGGATATCTTGGAACAAATGTTACCGATGATCATCATGATTGACGCAACCATGATGAGTGTTATATTTATAGGATCGATCATGTTTTTTGAAAAGTCTGAACAAACCATTTCGACTTTGCTTGTTACACCAACGTCGACCGATGAACAGATTTTATCGAAAGTCATCGCGAATACCATCCACATGTTAGCCTCTTCATTATTGATCATTTTGGTATTCTATTTTGTTAAAGGGGTCACGGTCAATTTCTTTTGGATGATTCCGATTTTGATTGTTTGTATCGCATTCCACAGTTTATTGGGGTATTTGTTTTCATACCACTCGAAAGATTTCACATCGATGTTGCTTGGGGTGATGATGTTTGTCCTCTTCCTATCGATTCCATCGATATTACACCAATTCAACATTTTATTTAAAGGCGACTTCTGGCGTTATGCCTTGCTCATCACACCTGCCCAAGCATCCGCAGAACTGATTGCTTTAGGCTTTGGTGGTGCATTCACCGTAGCCTCCGCCA
This sequence comes from Acholeplasma sp., assembly GCA_036677365.1. Lineage (GTDB taxonomy): Bacteria > Bacillota_I > Bacilli_A > Acholeplasmatales > UBA5453 > Paracholeplasma. The sequence continues at coordinate 1,364 of JAVBWN010000017.1, read as the reverse complement.
TCAGTTTAGGTTGGTTGTTGTTAGCAGGCATTTTAGGGTATGTATTCTATATTAAACCTGCTTATAAGGCTTACGCCGTGAGACAAGGGGGCATTTAATCATGATGATCCGTGTCTTGAAACATGAACTCAAAAATATTTTGAGGGATAAGATGTATCTATTCTTTATGGTATATCCTGTGATCATTGGGGTAGTTGCTTATTATTTGATTCCATACTTAAAAGCAGAAGTTGGGTTGTTAATCGCCAACATCGTCGCTTTGGTGTTTGTTTTGATGACTTCCTTTATGTTTGGTGCGATCACTGGGTTTACCTTACTCGATGACCAAGATGACAACGTCTTATTCTCGTTGAAGATTACCCCAATTAAAGTATCTCATTACATCGGTATCAAATTATTATTCAGTTATGTATTAGGTTTCTTAGCTACATTCTTATTGGTATACATCACCAAGCTGTTTGAATCCTCGATATGGAACATGATGGGGATTTCTTTTTTGGCGGCTTTACAAGCGCCAATGCTTGCGTTATTCATCAATGCTTTCGCAAGCAATAAAGTTGAAGGCTTTGTCTTTATGAAAGCTACCGGTATCCTCGTGATGATCCCCATCGCATCCTTATTCTTAACGAATTGGACAGAACTTTTCTTAGGGATAATTCCTGGGTTTTGGGCAGCGAGACTGGTATCGATGTCTTTAATTCCAAGTGATTACTTGTTGAATGAATTTTGGTACTATATCTTAGGTTTTATCGTCAATGGCTTACTGATTTATGTGTTATTCAAGAAATACAAACAAAGAGTTCAAATATAAGACAAAAATCCACGGTCATTCGTGGATTTTTTCTACTTACTATTGGAAAAATCAAAGAATGTGTTATAATTGAAAATGCTGGAGAAATACCCAAGTCCGGCTGAAGGGTCTGGCCTCGAAAACCAGTAGGGCGAGAGATCGCCGCGGGGGTTCAAATCCCCCTTTCTCCGCCATCTTACTAGAATAGGTCTGATACACTAATCAGGCCTTTTTTGTGCTTAAATTTAGCCAAAACATCGGAAAAATGCCAATTATTAGTCGATATTCAAGCTTTTTTAGCACAGTCGGGTCAATTTAAGGAGTTGAAACTAACATGCAACTTGAAGCAAAAACATCAGGTTTTACACGATTTGAGTGAGGGGTGCTAAAATTTCTACACGATATGACGAGGGGGTGCTAAAAAAATACACGATTTGGGTAGGGGTGCTAACTGAACTGATACCAAAAACCTGTACTTAGTGTAAACTAATATATATGCAGGAGGCATCATATGAAGGATAAAAAGAAAAAGAATAGACTATGGAGCGGAGAATTCAAGTTAAAGGTCGTTTTA
>JAVBWN010000016.1:0-108487 GCA_036677365.1 Acholeplasma sp. | reverse complement strand
TTAAAAGCTTTGTTCATACCAAATCCGCCCTTTCATAGTATTTATGTATAGTGATTATTCAACTATATTATAACATTATTTATGGGTTTTGTGAAATAAATATGAAAGAATTTTATGAATCAATTCATCCCGCTACCTGAAGAGGAAGGGGACTTCTTGATTGTGTTGTTAAATCCAGTTTTTCATTCATGTGTATCTCAAATAATTGTTGAACCCTTTGTTCATGAACCATGCCATATAATGCAACACATGCTCGGATGTATTTTTCCCTAAAATATTTTGTTTTTGTAATCATAGTTTGTCCTCATTTAGTTCTTTTAACAGATTTGAAAATACACCAATCGATAAAGCCAAAATCATAAAGAAACCAAATACCACAATCATCCCTGGCGCATCCACCTGATCTGCATACCCATACACAAATGGAAGGTCAAAAAATAAAATCGCACCGATGATGTACCCAGATACGCCAATGTGTGACAAATATGTTTGACTCTTCATCGAATAGTATGCTTTGTGTTCTATTTGAATGAGCAATCTAAATGTGAGATACAGACTATACATATAAGGAATCATCATAAAATACATGCTGATGAAAATCCACATGAGATAAAATTGAATGGACCCAATTTCATCTAATGCCCCCAATATCCAAAGAGGTATAACATAAAACATTCCAAACAATGCTGGAATGAGGCCCAATACTGTTGTTGTTTTAAGAATACGTATCTTTGTCATATTTACCTCTGCTTCAATATATCTCACATATCAAAAATGAATATTATCATTTGCAAAATCACTCAATGTGTGATAATACAAAATTCGAATGCGGGAGCGTTGCTCCTAAACTAAGGCGGATTCCCCGCCTTTTTCTTTTTTATTGGTCAATTATTTTAGTGATACTATCGATTCTATCATGATATTTTTGCCATGTGAATTCATCTTTATAAATGTATTTTACCATATTAATTGGATCCTTTGTTTAAAAACAAAAGCCCTCACTGTGGGGAACAGTGGGGGCTAGTTCATAAGACCGTGGGAGGTCTTACTTACGATGTTTAATTCGCTGTTAACCTTTTAGACTCGTTTAAGAGTTCTAGTAGTAATGCGAAAGTTTTCTTGTGATTTTCTTTGTCATAAACAAATTGGTCACTTAATATGTCATTTAGGTGGGATTGGTACCAATCAACCATCTTTTTAGATGTTAGGTGTACAAGATTCACTTCGTGGTCTTGGATTGAATTTTTAAGGATTTCCATGTATCCTATAATATAGGGGTCCTTGGTAATGTTTTCAACCGTTTTGGTCATACCTGTCAATTCGATTTGATACTTTGTCCAATCCATATGATTCACTCCATCCTCGAAATGTTCTTATCCGCCGATTTTTTTACCTGGGTCTGGTTCATCGAATTCTAATACGATTGGATGATCCGCTTGGACAGGCTTACTGATCAATTGAACCAGTGAACCGACCATGATAAACCCGAGTAATACCATAGCAATGATTTTCTTTTTCACTAATATTCTCCCTCGACACGTGAATCATAACGTTTGTTGTAGGGGGTGCGAGAGTGCACATGTGACACTTTCGGAGGTGCAACACATGATTTCAAGAGAAATGTGCGTTTTACTCGATGACTTTAGAGCGAAAAAAAACCTTTCGATGGTGAATTTCATCGAAGGGGTTGTTTCGTTACGTCAATATAAAAGATACTTGTATGGTACATCTGAGATGCCCTTTAAGATGTTTGTTGAACTGTGTGACCGTGTGAATGTAGAACCGCTATATATGGTGTATGAACTTGAACGTAAAAGAATCGATCAAGCGAACCGGTTGGATGTCTTTAGCCAAGCCATCATCGCACACGATTTTAAAAAAGCTGAAGCATTGATGCGTGATTTAAGTAATGAGGTCATGTATGATCAAAACAATGACGTTTATTTCAAATTAAACATCCTACAACTGGATTATTACTTAAAAAAATACCCCAATGCTCATCTAGCCAATGTCTGTGCTGAGTTGATTCACTACCCAGACATTTTAAAACACGATGTCATGAATGGGGTTGAATTGGTTGGATTATCTCTACTCTTAAACTTCATCCCGAATGAAGAAAGATTCCCCATCATGGATAAACTCTATCAGATCATCACTACTGGGGCATATACTTTCATCTCAAAAGACTTCTACCAAATGAATAGTGTCAGCCTTGGGGTTGCAAAAATGTATGGGATGAATAAAGACGATGTCAAAGTGATTGAGATTTGTAATGAAGTTTTAAAAGCATGTGAATTCAATGAGTCTTATTTCAATTTGGATTTGACCTATTACTTTCTAAGTCTTGCTTATAAACACTTAGGCAAAATCGAAGAATCTCATCAATACATAGAAAAGCTATATCACGCAACCAAAGTTAAGCCCAGTGATGCATCATATGAGAGATTTAATAAGCTGATATTAAAAGATTATGGTTTCGATTTTGAAACGTTGTTATCTAATAAAGGGAAAAAGTACTGAAAAAAGAGACTAGAGACTCCTAACTTTGAAGTCTCTTTTTTATGTCATTTTTCAATATAGTATAAATTATCTATTTAGTGTTATAATTAATTAGCGAAGGCCGGTGAGGTACAATGAAGTTAGATTTCGAAAATCAATTTAATCATTTATCTTCGAAGGGAATTACCTTCAAATGGCATGATAAAGATACTGTAATAAGCTATTTGATGAACAAAAATAGTTATTTTCGTCTAAAATCCTACTGCAAAAATTATGACAAAAAATCCGATGGAACCTATATCAATCTTGATTTCAACTACCTAAAAACTATGGCAGACATTGATCGTCAATTTAGAGAGTTTTGTTTAAAAATGGTCATACATTTAGAACATTTAATCAAACAAAATTTAATTAAATCTATAACTTTGAATGATAAAGAGGATGGATATTCATTGGTAAGCGATTTTCTGAAATCATATCCAAATATCGAATCAAGCATAAAAAAGAAACAATCACAATCTGTTTGCAACGAGTTAATACTTAAATATGAAAGCAACTTTTCGATATGGACAATCTCTGAGGTTTTAAGTTTTGGAGAACTCCTTTCACTATACTCCTTCTATTTCAATAAATATCCCTCAACTGATAATTACTCACATATAATGCATCACATAAAGTTTCTTAGAAATGCAGTAGCACATAATAACTGTCTATTAAATAGTCTAAAGAAGCCATATTCCATACCGGGTTTTAGATACTCAAGTGAAATATCCACTTTTATTTCCTCTAATGGGATGAAATCAGATAGACGCAGAAAAATTATTGAAAGCCCTGTCTTGCACGATTTTATCACTATGTTGTATGTTTTTCACAAGATAAACCCTGATATTTTTAGATCGAGACAGTATCTTACCAGTGCAAGGCTTATATTTAAAACACCTCTAGATGATAATGGAGATTTTATGTTGTCAAACACTTTGATAAAAGCAAGATTTCAAGCACTTACTGAAATAATTGACTATTTTGTTTGAGTGGTATATAATACATACGAAGATCAAAACTCATAGGAGTTTATATGCTTTTTTGCTATATTCTAGCGAAAGAGCATTTTTTTTATAACATAACCTTCTATCTTCCTTACTGAATCTTGATGTTCTATGCATAAAGAAAAAATCCCCTCTCTGTAAACTTCTACAAACTTAAATTATTTGTAGTGTCTACTTTAAGGGGATCATTTCATAGCATTCGTTTGCTAAAACAGAGGTTTTTATATTTGGATAAATCGAATTAATATTAATGTTATAGATGATCAATTGGATATTACATAGATGAACCAAAGCAATGAAATCGATAAACTAATGATGGATAGCCACATAAAATATAACAAGACAAACGATATGCGCTTCATATAAGTGTTTTCTTGTACTTTTAATAACAATTCTATGTCATTTTGGTCTAAGGTTTCAAGGATAAAATAGTCAAACGTATTTTTTTTAATATATAAAAATCTTTGATTGCCATACTGATCTTTTGTTTCAACACGTTCAATGTTTTCTGGCAGTGTTTGATGGTTTAAGTAGTTTTCTGACAACTGTTGAATGGTATTCAAGTCTTTAATCACTTGGGGTTGTTTTTTGATATTTTTAGGCAATGCCCCCGCTTGTTCTAATTCAACCAGGTGCTGAATTTCTTGTTCATCTACAATCATTCGTTCAACTTGATTGGGAATCCCTTGTTTCAAAAGTGTATCTTTGACATGTTTATTCATCTATTCGTCCCCCTTACTCTAACTCTTCAAACTTCTTCTTCATCGTTGGGTTATTCTTGGTGAGTTTTTTCACGGTTAAACTGTCTGCTTTATCATTGGCGAGTCTTAAGTTGTTATCACTTGATATTAGATATTCCTTTGTTTTTTGAAGCGATTTGATGGTTTTATCAATTTCATCAATCGCGTCACCAAACTTACGACTTGCGAGTTCATAATTCTTAGAGAAGGCTTGTTTAAAGGCATTTAAATCGTCTTCGAATGTGGTGATGTCAATATTCTGTCTACGCATCAAAGCGGCTTCTTGTTTGTATTTCAAAGCGTTTAATGAGGCGTTTCTAAGGAGTGTAATCATTGGAATGAAAAATTGAGGTCTGATGACATACATCTTTGGGTAAATATGAGAAACATCGACAATACCATTATTATAGAGTTCATTCTCACTTTCTAATAATGATACGAGAATTGCGTATTCACACTTCTTCTCGTTTCTGTCTTTATCGAGTTCTTTAAGGAAGTTCTCATTCTTCTTTTTGGTGGCTGTTTCATCTTGTTCATTTTTCATTTCGAACATAATCGATAAGATTTCAACCCCATTTTCATCGACTTCACGGTAAATATAGTCCCCTTTAGAACCACTTTGAATATCATTATCTTTACCGAAGGTGGCTCTTGGGAAAGCTAAGGCACGGAGGTTATTGAATTCATACTCACAGTGTTGTTCTAAGGTTTCACCCACCATCTTGGTCGATAGTTTGGTTTTAAGGTCTTTATAATAAGCAATCGCTTCGTCTTTTTGTTTGAGCTGTTCATCGTATCGTTGTTTGATCGATGCTTTTTCAAGTTCTGCTTGTTTCTTTTCTAGTTCAATCCGTGCGGTAAGTTCTTGAAGGGCTTGTTCTTTTTTCGATAATACTGCTTGGGTTTCGAGCTGTTTATCTTTTAAAACCGTTTCGATTTTGGATTGAAGTTGTTGAATGGTAAGTTCTTGTTGTTTAAGTTGTTCTTTTAATTTGCCTTCAGCACTTAAAACCGCCAAAGATTTGGCTTGTTCTGAGTTTAAGATTTTATCTTTTAAAGATTGGAGTTCTTGTTCTTTTAAAGATAATTTTTGTAAGAAGTTGGATTCCACTTTGGTTCTTTCAATCTCAATGTCTTTTTGATTTTGAACTTTCAGCTGTTCGAGTCTTTGGTGGATCTCTTGATTGAATTCTTTGGTTTTGACTTGATTGATGATGTTTAAATAACCTTCATCATTTAAAGTAAACTCTTCGCCACAATGGGGGCATTTGATTTGATTCATAGGTCATCCTCCTAAACGTTTATACTATCTTCATTATACACCATTGTTAAGATATAAATGAATTGAGTTTTATCCTTTAGAAAAACATAAAGGATTATGCTTTCGCATAACCCCTTAACAGTGAGTGAGCAGTTTCCCCGATACTGTCCAACCTCATTCATTATACTACACTTTGATACGTGTTCAAGCAGTCAATTGAGAGACTTTTTTTCATTGTAAGAAAAATATCACAAATGGTTATTATCCCTATTCAATTAGTATCGATTAATAGCTCTGGCTTTTCGGAGTTTTCGATCATTTTTATTAATGAAGGACTTCGCTTTCGCCTTTAATAAGTGTTTTCTGCCTTCAATACTTCGGGTGTATATGAGTACATATTTGTCTAATACTTTGGATAATTGATGTTCCAAATTTCTTCCAATCTCAGCATTAGAAATCAACGATGGTGCGTTGAAACTGATTTTATAATTCAAACCAAACCACCCTTTTTGAACAATCAGATATCGTGGATTTTCAATCGGTGATAAGACCTCTTTCATCGCGTTGGTAAATACATGTTGGTCATGGACATTTGCGTTTGAAAGCTCAATGAAGGTGTGGATTTTGAAATCATCGTATTGAACACGTACCTTTGAGGTGCGGGATTCGATGATTTGTTCATCTTTATACGTATTGAGGATCGCTACCCCAATCCATTTCAGATAATTCAATGGCGATAAGTACTTGAATAATACATAGGTACTATAGGTTAATCCAGACAGAATGACTAGATATAACAAGTAATAGAATAAAACCTGTATGTTGGCAGTTTCAATCTTGACTCGAAACAGAGTGTTCATGAGAATCATAAGAATGATCATCAATACCTCTCTTGCATAATGGTAAAAGGACGCACCAAGTGGTAATTTGGGTTTTTCCACTTCAACACGTTCAAATACACCATAATCATCGTACTGATCAATCGAGGTTTGCCATCGCGTTTTGACCTGCTCACGGTCTTTAGAAAGTTCGATCATTTGTTGGTTGATATGATCAAATTTCTTTGGATGAAATGGGGGTTTGATGATGTCAATTCTATCTATCCCACTTTCGATGGAATCACTATGATACGCTGGACCCATGAAACAATCAAACCGCTTTTTAAGCGTATCATAATCGGCTGAATGGATGATATTTTTATGGATGCCAATGTCGTATGAAGCTAAACTGGTTCTTTCTAACTCATATTCATTGGCATCCGGTTCAATCGATACCAAATGCCAAATATTGGACACTTTATTGGGCTGCCTTGGGTCTATTCGAATCGCTCTACCGCGCATTTGATTGGATAACATGAATGAACCCACATAAGATGCGAGAATCAAACTATTGACGGCTGGTGAATCCCAGCCTTCTCCTAGTAAAGACGCGGTTCCAATGATGATTTCAATCGCACCCTGTTCAAATAAGGCTGTGATGAGTTTGACTTTATGCTTGTTTGAACCACTGAATGAAACCGTCATGAATTCAGTTGAGATTGGTGTGGTTGAATAACCAGGTGAAACCCAGTCTGGGTGGCTTTGAATTATAGACAATATAGATAAAGGCAGAATGATGAGACTACCCGATAATAATGCTATTTTTGGGTGTTTTGGTAACGCCCTGCGCACCGACTCAAATATCGTTGTCGTACCGATGGTGGTTAATGGTTCATTGGTATGAATCAAGTTCAATTGGTCTTTTTTGATGAAGTCAGTCAAAATCACCATACGTAAAGCATCGCCAAGTACGTTATATTCAGCGTTCACGATGGTTTGAATGGAATTGAGTTTGGCTGAGGATCCGATGATGGTCTTAATGATTTTGGCGTTGTAATAAAGACTCAGTTGATTCCGTTCAATGAGGTTATGTTTAGTGAGGTATTGCTTCACATATAAAACGGATGGATTTGAATCCTGGTGTGATAATAAGAAAGATAACCCCTGTTCAAGGCGTGGTATCGTCATCTTAGGTAAGTGTTTTTGATTGGTGATGTTTTTAATCAGTTTGGTGGGGACAATAGATCCTGAATCCGCTAAAAGCATGAGAAAAGAAATGAATACATCCGGATTGTCTAAGATGCGTTCCATATCGTTTTCATATGATTGATAGATGGATTTTAAAGCTTCGATATATTCTGGGTCTTGTTTGAGTACCTCATATACACGAAATGCGTGTTGACGGTAATCCAAAATAAGTTTCGTTTCTATTTCACTTGGATAGTTAAAATAGATGTAGTCTTGGTGTGGGGCGAGTGTGTGTTGATGCACCAATTCAGGGATAAAAATCTCTTCATCGATGTCACCACATAATTCAATGTATTTGTCCCACTCGGAAGGACTGGAATCGTAGGGTGGTGTCGCCGTTAAAGCGATGATTTTAATATCCTTTCCTAAGGCCTTGATAAAGTTCGAAAGGGATTTGTGCCACTCACTCCTCAAGTGGTGTGCTTCATCCAAGCAAATGGTTTTTACCCCAAAGGTTAGACATTGCTTAATTAAATCAAAGTTTGAAAAATCGATGTGTTCGGTTTCAGATTCGACCTCATCGCTTTCTTCCAATAACATTCGGTTCATCGCTGCGTGTAAAGCTTGATATGTGATGGATGTGATGGGTTTAAGATGGAGGACATCTGAGGACACATAGATGGATTCTTTGGTCGAGTCTGCTAAGAAGTTTTTGACGAACCGTTCCATCCACTGGTGTTTGATGGTAATCGATGGTGAAAGAATCAGCGTTGGCTGATTGAGTCTCGTGATCAGTTCTAGCCCTAGTATGGTTTTGCCAGACCCTGGTGCCGCGACGATGTGAATTTTACCATCATCTAAGTAGTTAGATGCTTGATCCAACACGCGTTGTTGATAATCTCTAAATGTACCTTGAAACGGAAATTGATTTAAATTCATAAAGCAAACTCCAATCGATTGTTTACTATAATTATAACCTAGGAATCACTTAATTATGGATTTATTTTTTATAAGTGTTTTGCACCTGTTATGCCAAAACTATCTGAAAAAAAACATTCATATATCAGTATAGATTATGAACGTTAAATTATTTCTTGATTTGATTTTGGTTTTCATCATAATGGTAGCCGTGACGCTTTAGTGTCACTTCTAAATCATCCATATGGATGTCTAAGTCCTCACATAAGTCATATAGTGATGCATAATCGTTACGTAACTTCGTATTCAAAATGCTCACAAGCAATTCAGGTGCCATGGATAAGTTCATAATAGCCTCCACAATTCATCTATTCTTATTATACTCAAATATATCAAAGATGTTTATTATCACTAACTTTTGAAAAGAAAAAGGATGGATTTGATTTTGAGGGAATCCATCCTTTTCTAAACTTTGGGGGTTTATATCAAAGCCGATTATACACGCTTAACCAAAATAGCTGTACCCATACCGCCACCGATACAAAGCGAGGCTAAACCGGTTTGACTTTGTCTCTTCTTCATTTCGTGAATGAGCGTGACGACAATTCTCGCACCACTCGCGCCAACAGGGTGACCTAAAGCGATGGCCCCGCCATTGACATTGGTTCTTTCGAAGAACCATTTAGAATCGATATTCAAATCTTCAGATAATTCTTTAATGACACCTAGGCTTTGTGCAGCGAAGGCTTCATTGAGTTCTAATAAGTCTACAGATTTTAAATCGGTATGTGTTCTCTTTAATACGTTTTTAATCGCACTGACGGGGCCTAAGCCCATGACTTTTGGATCAATCGCTGCTTGGTCTACACCGACAATCTCAACGAGAGGGACGAGATTGTATTGTTTAACCGCAGCTTCGGATGCCAACATGACATAAGCGGCACCATCGTTGATGCCAGAGGCGTTTCCGGCAGTGACGCTGCCATCTTTTTTAAAAGCAGGTTTTAATGTAGCTAGCTTTTCTAAGGATGTCTTACGATTTGGGTATTCATCTTTATCAAAAACAACCACGTCTTTACCGACTTTAACTTCAAGTGGTACGATTTCGTCGTTGAAACGCCCGGAATCGACTGCTTGAATGGCTTTTTGTTGAGAAGCAAAAGCGAATTCGTCTTGTGTTTCTCTAGAGATTTGATGTTTAGAAACAATGTTTTCAGCGGTGATGCCCATATGAATGCCATCATAGGCATCGATGAGGGCATCGTAGATCATGTGGTCTACCACTTCAAAGTTCGCCATCTTCGCACCAATTCTTGTTTTATAAGGAATTAAATAAGGTGCTTGGCTCATCGATTCGGTACCACCCGCGATGATCACGTTGGCCCAACCCGCTTGAATCTTTAAATAACCATCCATGATGGCTTTCATCCCAGAACCGCACACCATCGACACGCCATAGCCTACGACTGAGTTCGGAAAGCCAGCTTTTATAACCACTTGTCTTCCAACGCCTTGACCTTGACCTGCGGGTAATACGTTACCTGAAATGACTTCATCGATGTGTTCAGGTTTAAAATTCACATCGGTGACGATTTGTTTTACAACTGCCGCACCGAGTTCGGCCGCGGACACATTCGTGAGTGAACCCAAGAATGTGCCGATGCCTGTACGTTTGGCAGCGACGATATATACTTTAGACATGGTGATCATCCTATAAAAGGAGTAAGCCTAGTCCGATGATGACACCTGTGTATAATAAGACGATTAAGCAATAACCCATGATGTTCTTCGCACCAAGCTTAGCGATACCTAAGACTGGTAATGCCCAGAACGGTTGAATCATGTTGGTCCAAGCGTCACCCCAAGCAATAGACATCGCAGTCTTCGCTGCATCTACACCTAAAGCCGCGCCGGCTGGCATCATGATCGGACCTTGAACTGCCCATTGACCACCACCGGAAGGTACGAATACGTTGACGATACCTGCGGATAAGAATGAGAATAATGGGAATGTGGTTTCATTGGAAATATTGACGAAGAAGTCAGAAATCGCACCGGCAAGTGAGATGCCTGTAGGACCTGCTGTGGTCATTAAGCCCATGATACCTGCATAGAATGGGAATTGTAAGATGATACCACCGGTCGATTTAGCTGCACTGTTGACAGCTCTAACGACAGCGATTGGTGTACCATGTAAAGCAATGGCTGCAAATAAGAAAATGAATATAACGATGTTAAGGTTTAGATTGAAACCATAATCCATGAAGAACTTAATGATGACTGCGAAACCCATCGCAGCTAATAAGTAGTTCACGACATAGCTGTTTTCGAGTTTTTCAGCTGGGGTCATTTCATTTCTAGGTTTTTTCGCTGGTTCTGCTTCATCTTCTAAAAGTTTAGGATCAACCGATTTGATCTTATCGCCTTTTGGATGCATCGCTGCAAGCAAGAACGGTAAAGTCACGACGATGACGCCAACGATGACTAAGTTAAATAATGAGAAAATGGTTGCTGAGGTTGCGATTGGTGTTGTGACTGCACCACCCGTAGCTGTACCTAAAGCTGCACCCGCGGTTGCAAGTGCTAGTGGGATGGACCCAGACATACCCGCATGCCAAATAACGAAACCAGCATAAGCGGTAGCGACCAATAGAGGGTAGTCTATATTCTTCACTCTCTTAGCCACTTCTTTAGCGAAAATCGCACCAATGACTAAACCGAATCCCCAGTTAATGAAGGATGCAAGTAAGGATACAACTGAAACCATAATGATGGCTGTGAATCTGTTTTTAGGAATGCTTGCTAAATAGCCTAAGCCTTTTTTAAATGCTGGTGCTGTAGCAAGAATAGTACCTGTAACTAAAATCAATGCCATTTGCATTGCGAATGCTAATAAGCTCCAAAATCCACCATACCATGCTTGAACGAGGCCAACCGGTGTGGTTTTTGTAACAAAGAAACTGATGATGACAACAACGAAAGTCAATGCGATTGCGAAAATAAATGGATCTGGTAAAAACTTTTCAACGAGTTTAACGGAACCCGAAGTTAACTTTTCAAATAACTTTTTCATTTCTTTCTCCTATATCTCCATAGTTTTTAAATGTTCACTGATGATCAATGTTGGTTCAGTGATTTTTTGAATCTCTTCGACGGTCACACCTTCAGCAATTTCTTTTAATAGAAGCCCTTGTTCTGTGACTTCCATCACGCCATACTCTGTGACAATCATGTTTACTTCTTTAAATGCAGTGAGTGGTAATGTACATCTCTTTAAAATCTTTAATGCGTCTCCCGATGTATGTTGCATCGCAACAATGACTTTTTTAGCCCCTACCAATAAATCCATCGCGCCGCCCATGCCTGGCACCATTTTACCAGGGATGATCCAGTTTGCGATGCTGCCTTGTTCATCGACTTGTAGAGAGCCTAAGACTGTAGCGTCCACATGTCCACCACGAATGATACCAAACGATGTTGCACTGTCAAAGAAGACCCCCCCATTGGTCATCGTGACAGGTGAACCACCCGCATTGGTTAAATCGAAGTCTTCATGGCCTTGTGCAGGCACAGGACCCAATCCCAACATTCCATTTTCGGATTGGAATGTGATGTCTTTATCTTTTGGTACGTAATTCGCTACCATGGTTGGTAGACCAATGCCTAAGTTCACAACGTCGCCATCATTCAATTCTTTAGCAACACGTCGTGCAATGAGTTCTTTAGGGTTCATCATTTGTCATTGCCTCCCATAATATAATCCACAAAAATGTGTGGTGTATGAATCGCATCCGGATTCAATGAACCAATTTCGACCACACTTCTGGCTTCCACGCCGACCAAAGTCGCGGCGGTAGCCATGATTGGGTTGAAATTGCGAATCGTCTTGTTGTAAATCACATTGCCTTTTTTATCGACTTGATGTCCTAATAAAATCGCAACATCCGCTTTTAAAGGTCTTTCTAATAAGTAGTCTTCGCCATTGTACTGAATGATTTGTTTGCCTTCAGCCACAATCGTACCTCTACCTGTTGGTGTTAAGAAACCACCTAAACCTGCACCTGCAGCACGAATGCGTTCTGCCAAGGTACCTTGAGGAATGAGTTCAACCTCCATTTCCCCTGCTTGCATCTTCTTACCCGCTGTCGGATTCAATCCGATGTGAGATGCAATCAATTTTTTGACTTTACCTGCATCGATCAGTTTACCTACGCCTACGCCTGGTAATCCCGCATCGTTACAGATGATGGTGAGGTCTTTTAAATCGGATTTAAGGATTTCTTCAATGATCCCTGTTGGTGTTCCGATGTTCATAAACCCACCTACCATGATGCTTGCGCCATCCTGGATTTTCGCAACAAAAGCTTCTGTTGAGATTAGTTTTTGTTTCATTACATACCTTCCTTTCTTCATAATACATGTAAGCACTTACTTACATTATACAAATGAGGTCAGGATAAATCAAGCGCTTTCATGCAAAATTTATAAAAATAAAAGTTGCCCATTGGCAACCTCATTATTTGGTATATAATTTGATCAAATTCTCGATGAAGATGTTCATCAAATCATGATAGTCTGTATCATGATATATTTCTGGGGCATATACTTTAAGTGTAAATATCCCCATCACCATCGAAACAATCGATGTGGCGACTAAGTTCGGATCCCCAATGAATGTGCCTTCCTCTTTTTTCTGTTGGAAGTATTTTTTCATGAAGGCTGTATACTCGATGGTGTTGGTAAAACGTTTCGAGGTGTCGTCTGTTTCTCTAACCTGAATTAGATACATCTTAATGTTGTTCTTTAAAAACATGTAATAGGTGTGGGTAAATATTTCAATGTCTTTTTTCACATCATACGTCACTTCTTTGGAGATTTTATCTACGATATACCCTTCAAATGCGTGGTGGTGAATGACGGCTTGTAAGAGATTACTTTTGCTTTTGAATTGTCTGAATATGGTGAGTTCATTCACCCCTGCAGCATCCGCTATTTTCTTCGTGGATGTATTCGCATAACCTTGTTCAGAAAATAGTTTGGTTGCGGCTTGTAGAATCCTTTTTTCTGTTTCTTTCATGGTGTACCTCATTTATGGTTGTTATTATAGTTCATTAATCTAATTATAACATTTCAAAGATTTTTCGGAAAAGAATATAGATATTTTCACATCGATCATAGTTTTTGATAGAATTCTAGCATTTTAGGTGTTTAAAACCTCATTTTTGAATTTGTCTTATCAAAAAAATATTCTGACCAAAATAAGATTTCATTGATAGAAAAATTTTCCGGATTTATTTAAAATTGCTTGAATAAAATGCTCAGTTCGAGAAATTTGTGGAAAATATGTCTAAAAGCTAATTGAAAAGCTGTGATGATACAGATTCATGTCTGACCATCACAGCTTTTTATCGTTTTTACTTATGGGTTGATTTATACTTTGTTTTATCCTCATACATCCGTTGATCTGCCATTTGGATGGTGATATCGATGGTTTTATTTGGGTCATGTTTCGATATCCCCACTGCAATCGATATATTTAATTGTGGGTATGATTCATAATGGATGGCTTCGATGTCTTTTTTTAACCTTACAACATAATCATTCACAAAATCTATCGTTTGATTCATACATACGATGATAAATTCTTCGCCACCCCACCTAAGCGCATAACAATCGGATTGTAGGTGTTTTTGAATGATTTGGGCTACATCGATCAATACTTGATCACCCATTTGGTGTCCATAGGTATCGTTAATCTTTTTGAATCCATTGAGGTCTGCTAATAATAAATACGTTTCTAAGGATGAAACTTGAATTTTATCTAAAAGCACATCGATAAACTTTCGGTTGTATAAACCAGTCAGTTTATCGTGATTGGCTTCATAGGTTAATTGGTCACGCATTTGTTTTTCTCGTTCTTTAGAACATTCCAATCGAAATGAGAACATCAAGAAGAAAACAAACAGAATGACCATAATCAAGAAAATATTGATGAATAGAACAATTTCCTGGAAAAAGTGACCCCCAATGGAAACAGGTTGGTTTATATCTAATAACAGTTGATATAATGCATAACTGATGATGGTAATGGTGGTACCTAAGAGTGTACTGATGACAACTTTATTGAATGTGATGACGTCATACAGTATTACAAACCCAAAAGGGATGATCATGATTAGGTAATAAACGAAACCATAGCCTTCTTCTAGATACAACGTGGTTAAAAGAATCGATCCTGCAGCATATATGGTAAATGCTGCATACAACAAATAAGTTCTTCTTTTCTTAATGACATAAAAACTGAAAAATAACGCAATCAATCCGCCAATATTCACCCACAAAATAGGTTGAATATTGAGGATAAGCATTACGATGATAGAAAATATGACTTGAACCGATGATATCGCAATCATAAAGCGTTGTCTGAGTCCGTCGTTTTTACACATCTCTTTGAATAAATGATTCATTTGATATACCTCATCATGGGTTGGTTTTTTATATTATATCACAAGGTATTGTTAAGCATACTTTCACAAATGATTGAATGCCCATAAAGCGCTATTTTTCACTATTAGGTCCAATAAAAAGATTGTTTTCCTAATTTATGAGTAAACTTGTATCTTAAAATCATGTGTACTCATTATTTTTATAAAAACCAGATAAAAACTCATCCAGTTCGGATGAGTTAGTCGATAGTTGTTTGCATAAGTGCTTGATACATATTTTGATCATACACTTTTAATACGCTTAAACCTCGGATGGTGTTGATTTTAACCACATCCTCCGTTATTAATCTAAAGTGTGTTTTACCTGAGAATGTTTTCCCTCTTGGTAACAACCCATTCTTAAAGGATTGTTTGAAGATGTTTAAGGCTTGTTCCATCCTTGGGTCATATGGGTATTTGATGGATGCGAAATAGTCTAATGCACGATAAATATCGTATTGCCAATGGATGGGGAAATGAATATCTTGGATGTATTTGAATATCGGTGTTTGAGTGGTTTCTCTTAAGTAGAGTTTCTTCCTTAATAGATATTCAATACCTGATTGATTCAATGGTTTTATGGTTTGTAGCTTATTGGTGTAACCATAATATTCATAATCCCTAAAAGCTTCTAATACGGATAGCGTGGTATTAATTGAACTCTTCTTGGTATCATGCCTGGTACAAGCACAGTTCCAACCACCATCTTCAGTTTGATGGGTTTGTATCAAATAATCCATAATCGAATCAATGATACCTGTGTCTCTTCTTGCATACGTACACAGACTGACAAGCATCGCGACGACACAGATATCGTCTTCGATGAAGGCGTCTTTGTTCCACAGATGACTCAAGAGTGTATCGATACACTTTTGAAATATTGGGTTCTGATCATCGATGTTGAATTGTGCAAGGTCTCTTAAGGTATAGAAGGTGGATATCCATTTTGGTGAATATATACCTTCACCAAATTGATAGGTTTTATGATCAAAGTGACTTAAATAGGATTCAATGATTTCGCTGTTTCTGACTTTGATTTCTTTATTCAATAGATGTTTAGACGCGAGGGATTGAATGGATGAGTCACTTCCCATAAGATAATCGATGAGTTTCATAGTATCACCACCTGAGGTTATTATATACCCAGAAAACAAAAAAGATTATCAATTGCTGACAATCTTCTACATTTGTATTTTTAGGGTTTGTTTAATTTCGTCGATGAATGTTAATGGACAGTCTGTTTTATGATAGGTACTGGCTGGTCCTATGCCGAAAGCATACATACCCGCTGCTTTAGCGGCCTCTATACCTGCTTCAGCGTCTTCCACCACAGCACAAAGACTATTCTCTAAACCAAGCGCATGCGCGGCTTTTAAAAACACTTCTGGATTGGGTTTGCTGTGTAAGATATCATTACCATCGGTGATATGATCAAACATCTCATATAATCCGATTTTTCTCAGTATCGTTTTTGCATTTTTACTTGATGATCCAATGGCTGTTTTGATTTGGGTTTGCTTTAACCAGTCCAAAAGATGTGTGACGCCTGGAAGAATGTCTTTTTGAGATAATTGATCCAGTAATGTAACATAGTAATCATTCTTAATTTTTGCTAGTGCTAATTTTTCATCCATTGTATATTTTTTATTGGATTTCGATAGGATAATCTCTAGAGATTCCATTCGAGATACACCTCGTAATTGGTGATTGATGGTTCGATCAAATACAATACCTTCTTGGGATGCTATTTTTTTCCACGCCATAAAATGAAGGTCATCGGTGGATACGATGACCCCGTCTAAATCGAATATGATGCCCTTTATCATTTTATTTTTTAGTCGCTTTCAATGAGAAATTTTGAATTGTAATCGACACATCATAAGTACCCGGAATTTCATAGCCAATATTCATGTTGGTTAAATATAAATCGTCAACCGTGGTGTTCAATAATGCGCCTTTTTCTTTTGCAAGCATTAATGCTCTCGCAAAATAAGGAATTAAATCCACATTGATCTGGTTGTTGACACCGACTTGTAATCCATTTGGCATAAAATCAATTTGTGGCATCTGATAAATGAATTTCCCAGTATTGCCTGAGGTCCCTGCATCAATCATCCCATTTTCTTGCATGAGTGGGTATCGCGCATCAAAAAAGGGAATTCCGAACCACATATATTCACCCGCATCCGCTGCTGCATTGCTACGAACAACGATATACATCAAAAATTGAGCGGTATGTAAGGATGGATTGTATTCTTCATTCGACATATGATTGATGAGACTATTGAGTTGAATGGACATACTCAAAACAATACTTTCAACATCACTCACCGAAATGTTTTGTGATAACCCTTGTTGAATGAGTAAATGTGGCCATGCTTCTTTCGCCTCACGAGGCTTTAAATATTCTTTGGATGTATTCAAGACAAACGTGATTTCACCCGTTTCCGGATTGATAATCAATTGTTTGGATGTATCTTCAATCGTATAATATCCGTTTGAGTATGCAACTTCTTTTCCCAACAATGCATAATCATCTGCTAGTCCAAATCGATTACCTGCTTGACCCAATAACCAAGCGATTTGTCCATCGGGTGTGCCATAAGTTAAGTTGTAATCAAGTGGGTATCTATTGTCTGGTTGAGGTTCGTTATCTGCGGGAGAGATGACGAAACCATTCTTGAATAGATTATCTTGAATAAGTTCAATGACTTTACTTTCTGGTGTAGGTTTTTTGTTATCACATGCGGTAAGTATAGAAAATATCCCTAAAAAACTTAGAACCAATAGAATCTTTTTCATTTGTTTCTCCTTTACATCTTGATACTGCCACTGGTAAGACCGGCAATAAATTGTTTTGAAGCCATTAAGAACACAATGAGTAGCGGTAAACTACTAATAACATAAGCTGCGAAAGGTGCCCCATAACCGCCAGTCATTCCGTAATAAGAGGTGGTGAAATTGACTAGGGCGATGGGTAAGGTGTGGAGTTTTTCATCTAATAAAACCAAGGATGGCCATAAATAATCGTTCCATCCCCCGATAAAAGAGGTAATTACTAAAGTCCAAATGATGGGTTTAGAAATTGGTAACATCACATTGTAATACACCTGAAAATCAGTAGCCCCATCGATGGTTGCGGCATCTAATAACTCTGTGGATACCCCTGAAAAAGATGTTCTTAAGAGAAAAGTGGCGAATGGAATAGACCCCGAAATTGCTGGTAAGATAACACCCCAATGGGAATTTACCAGTCCTAATTTATTAACGAGTTCATATTGGCTTGTCAAAGTGACGATACCCGGCATCATGAGTAATGCAATGATCATATAGAAAATTGTGTTTTTATATGGAAAATTAAATCGGACGAAAGCGAAGGCAGTAAATGACCCCACTGTAACGATACCGAGGGTTTGGATTGTCGTTACAAACAGTGAGTTAAATAAGTATGGTTTGATAACAATCCACGCATATTCATAGTTTTCTAAACTCCATACAACCGGTAGACCGAAAGGGTTGGATTGGTCGTCTGAAATGGTCTTAAAACTTTTAATGACCAACATGTATAACGGATAAAAGGATAGCAATAGCAGCACCATGACTATCGTTGTAATGATGACTTCAACATAGTTTTTACGTAAAAATTTGAGTAATCTCATATCAGTCATTTCCTTTCAGCTTTTTCATGTTAAAAATAGTAAAAGCAAGGGTCATTAAAAATATGACTATTCCAATCGCAGATGCATAACCATAACGGTCATATGTAAATGCTTCTTCGAAAAGCATGAACGCTGGTACGTTGGTGGCGTTAGATGTACCGGGTCCACTGCCTGTCACCAATACTTGTAGGTTGATATTTTGTAAACCACCGATGATGCCCATAACCACAAAATACTTGATTTGTCCTTTGAGTAAGGGTAGATCAATTCGAATAATTCTTTGAATCATATTCGCACCATCTAGTTTGGACGCTTCAATTACTCCACTTGAAATATTTTGTAAGCCGGCTAAATATATCAAAAATGAAGTCCCTGCTACCCACGGAAATGCTGTTAATAAAATAGCCACAGGTGCAAGTTTTGGATCAAAATACCAATTTTGGTTATCTCCGCCAAAAAATCCCATAATTCTATTTGCAATCCCTGAGTCTCCACCCGCAAAAACGATGTATTGCCAGATTAAAATGATGACAACAGCAGGCACAAGGACAGGTATGATGAATAAAAACCGATAAAATGCACTGGCGAATCGACTTTTCAAGTTATACAGTAATTCAGCCAATAAGATGGTTGCAATATTACCGACAAACATGCCAACCGAGATGAATATAATGACGTTGATTAAGCTTCTATAAAAAACCTGAGATGAAAATAGTTCAATGAAATTATCTAAAAACACAAATTTTCCAATGCCTGCCCCGTTAGCGTCCGTAAATGAAAACATCAATGTGCGAATCGGTGGATAATATGAGAAAATCAGCAATAACAAAATGGCCGGTGAAAGCCAAATAAATGCTTTATATTGAAATTTTGTTTTTTGCTGATTTTTCTTCATAATCTTCACCATTTCGACTCGTCGTATTGATTTTCAATCTTTAATGCTTGTATCGTATTACGTATGGTTTGTGCCAATGATTTGGCAACCTCTTCTTCGGTTTTGACACCATTATCGATGTCCTGTAAACTCTTGATAAATGCTGTATTATAGGCATAACCTAACATTGCCCATGAGTTTACTGATCCCCAATAAACGCGATTGCCTGTGGATACGGTTGCTTTATCTTGGGTGTAAATCTCCAATAATTCTTGCAAATAAGGGGCTATTGCTGTTTCTGAATTGGGATTGAGTGGAATGCCACCTTTTAGGTCACCAATCAAACGATTGTTATTTTGTGGTGCTGTTAGGAACATTAAAAAGTCAACTGCACCTTCTACTGTGCCTTTTTCTACAGCAGCATTGGTAATAAACCATGGTGTCGCCAACCCGGCTACGCCACGAATGGATGGTGCATAAGCGTAAGGTGTTGTTGCTGTCGTCAAATCTGGATACGGCATAACGCCCCATTCAAAATTGATGTTTTTGTTGATGGAAAGTTTACGAATTTCTCTACCGGTTACTTCAACCATCGCGAGGTTACCATTGACGAAATTGGTATGCGCATCATAACTTTGCCAATTTTGTGGATAGAATTCTGTTTTCATTTTAGTTACTTTAATATACTCATAATAACGGTTATCTACGAGCGTAGCACCTGATCCAAGGGCATTCAATGTTGGATTCCAAATACCTTTTTCATAAGCTCTGACAAATTCTTCTGTATCGACTTTCCCGTTGACAGTTAAGACATCGGCGAGTGGTAATATGTCAGAGAACATTGTGGATTCAAGGACGATATCATACCAAGTGTAAGTCGTTGTATAAGCTTCTTTGGTTGTTTTTGTCTTTATATCACTCAATGCCTGTAAAAATTCAGCATAGGTTGATGGGATTTTTGTGATACCTGCTTCTGCGAGTATTGCTTTATTGTACATGATACCTACAGGTACTTTTTCCAGTGTTATGGTGTAATAATTGCCATCTGAAGCCATATTTTGTGCTAGTTCTTCAGGTATGTATAAATCTTTCCATGCCTTATTGCCTGATACATACTTGTTTGGTTTATTCAAATACTCATTTAAAACGACATAATAGTCTTTTCCTAAGTCCATATTGACAACAGTCCCGTTCTGATAAGTAATATCTGGGGCGGTTTTGTTGTTAAGTTGTGGGACCAAAATGGCTCTATCGCCATTAGATGATGTTTTATTGATTTCAATTTTATATTTCGGATTGAGCTTTTCCCACTCTCTTGCTAATACTTCTAGTGTGTTATATGGGAATGGATTAGCTTCACTAGGGGTCATCAATGGTGTCGAGTTAAAATTACCAATATCACCTCCACCATCAATAACGATGGTTTTTATTTCGCCTAAACCGCCATTACCGTTACAAGCAGCAACGATGACAACCGATAGGATGATAGCCAATAGGGTCAAAACTTTTTTCATAAATGATCCTTTCTCATACCTAACAATGGTATGATGGTTTTTTTATTGTGTTCATAAATTTGTTGTTGATATACCAAAACGAGAGCTTCTTTACAAATAATCGTCACACTTTGCTTTGTCAATTCTGCTTTAATGTGTTTACCTTGATACATAAACGCCATTTTTACGCTACCCCAACGTTCAAAGTACGTTGGATTAAGTTCTAAGTAGTCTAAAGCTGGTTTGAAGCCAAACAAACCCCTAAATACAGCATACCAACCACCTGCCATACATGCAGCATGCAAGCCTAAATGTGCTTCTTTGTGATGATCTATGATATCGATCGCAACGCTCTTATACCAATAGTCATAAAATTTGTCATATTCTTGATGGTCAATCGCCGCGATGGCGTGAACTGGATAGGTGAGTGAAGAGGACGCTTCACACATTCTTTCATAGTACTGCCAGTTGCGCTCATAAGATACTGGACCAAGTGGAATGTCAATATAGGTAAATAACATAATGACATCGGGTTGTTTGATGATTTGTGATTCGTGGTATAGGCCCGATTGTTTCATTTGGAAACTCTTCGCTGACCCGTTACCAGTGACTTCTAACGTTTCTTTTAAATTGAAATACCCATCAAATTGAGGGATATAGCCATCTTTGGTCATACTCTTTTTAATCTTGTGACCAACATGTTTGATTTTTTCAAGTAGTGATTTAGTCACGCCATACTTTTCTTTTAATCCTCTTGTTTTAAACCATTCCACTGTTTCTGTTAACACATAAGAAACCATGAAGTTGGTGTAGGCATTGTTATTGATGTATGGGTGGTGTTCATCGGTCCCGGTGACGTTATTTAAATCATAGAGATCTAGAGCTTCATTATAACGGACTCTTTGGATAAAGTACTTGGATATTTCTAAAAGCATCTCTACCCCATAATTCACCATAAAATCTAAATCTTTTGTCACTCTATAATAGGATAAAATAGCGTAGGCGATGTCTGAATTGATGTGGATTTGCATGAATGGGTGTCTGGCGTAAGCCCAGACCTTTTCATCGCCTAAAACGGACGAGCAAAACGCAAATCGTGCCCCATCGATGCCTTCTTTTTTAGCGTTTTTAATCGCTTCTTCTAAACGATTATAGCGGTACATTAGGATCGACTTCGCGGCTTCAGGGTGTGTCATTAAATACACAGGAAACTGGAATATTTCTGCATCCCACCAAACAAATTGGTTATATTTTTCCCCTGTCAGGTTTTTCGCACTGACGCTATGGACTTGATCATAGCGGTCGAGTGAAATTAAGGTTTGATAGTTTGCATACTTAAATAATGCATCATCGGATGGGTGTTCTAGTTCGACATTCATTAAATTGAATGCTTGTTCATAAACGGACAAGTGCTTCTTATAATGGTTTTCATACGTTTCGTTCTTCACTGCCAACATGGCTTCTTGGTTGATTTTCGCTAGAATGTCTTTATTGATTACATCTTGTGTCATATGAACAACGATTGATTTTGTAATTTGAATGGTTCTATTTGCTTTGGGGTAAATTCTTTCGTAATGACACCCATTGTCATATTGCCAAGTAGATGAAACTTTATCTACCTCATTGTGTATCGAAATGGCAGTCTCAAAATGATATTTATCACCAACACCGAACAAAAATTGTCCTAAGTCATAATGAAATGATTTCAATTTGGATTTTTTTTGACCATTGGTTTTGATGAATGTATCTAAACCACTGTCAATCACCACATCTAAGTCATGATTGAGTTTTTCCAATGTCGCCTGAATGAAATAGTGATGGTTGTCTTTAAATGAAGCAAATCGCTTAAATGATAATTTGGTTAAATGACCTTCTAAGTCATTCCAAACCAATGTCCTCACCAAAGACCCATCTTTTGTATCGATGTATCTGACCCATGATTCGATTTTACCTTCCCATGGGTAGAAAACGTGATCACCTATTTTAAATCTTAAGAGTAAAATATCTGCAAAATTAATGCACGAGTCTTGTGTTTCAAACTGTTTCGCTTCCAACTCGTTTATATAATATTTGCGCATGTATACGTTATCGATATAAATTTGAGGGATTTCGATGATTTCATCGATTAATCCACGAATGTACGCGCCTTGAACATTCAAAGAACCGAATTCTTCGAATGATCCTCTAATACCAAAATACCCATTCCCTGTGGTAAATAGCGCGGCATTTCTCGCTTCTTCTTTCATTTCATAAGAAGCTTCTATTAAACTCTTGTAATCTGCGCTATAGGTTAACATGTTATCCCTCCAACACCTGAATGAGTCCTGCTGCATAGATTCTAACTAAAAAATCACTAGGGTGGTTGATGTTATTCGCTAGAATATCCACACCCTTTTTGGTTTTATATAATTCTTCAGTGATGCTGCCCATGTCAAGTAATGCAACCCCATAGGCAGATTGTAAATCTGTTAATTCTGGTAAATAAGACGCTTGACCTTGATTTTGAATCGATAATGGATTCGCATATATGGTATGCATGACAATGATGTCTGCTTCCGGGTTTCTTGATTGAATGGAACGTATCATAAATTCAATATTCTCTTTATAAGTTAAAGGAGAAACACCCAATGAACCATCATTCATACCAAAACCAATGATGACCAAATCCGGATCATAATCATTCACTAAATCATCTACATTGTCTTTACCCCAAGCAGATAACATCCCACCTTTGGACGTATTTATGAGATTTACGGTGGTATGGTATTTACTTGATAAATAATTGGTAAACATTGTGCCGAAATCGTCTTGGTAAGGTTTGATGCCCAATACACCCGATGAGTTTGCACCTGTGGATATAGAATCCCCATAAAGTACGACGTTTACTGCTTCACCTGCGCTAATTTTTTGATTAAATCGCTTCAATGCATCTACTTGATGGGCAGGTGTAATCCCTGCCCATGTAGATGCGTGTTTATATGTAACCGCGATTTGATGCATGACGATCCCAATACCTTCAGTAAAGATGATTTGTGTGCCAGGGGCTTTTGCTTGATACGTGCTAAATGCATATGCTTCAGGCAAATTTTTTCCAGCCAATTGTTCTGTTGTTAAAAATGGCATCGTGGATGTATCTGTTCTCATAATGATGTTTCCTCTGATTTCATATTCAGAGGGATCGTATACTTTATCCAGTGTATAATCCCTAACGGCAATGATTTCAGTAGGTGCAAATAACAATTTGCCTGATATTTCTGAACCATTATCTTCGAGAACGACCGTCTCATTATAGATCGTTTTGTCTTCCCATAATTTTACCAACATTTGTTTTTCACCATACTGATAGCCTTGTTCTTGTTGACATGCACTCAAAAATAAACCGGTAAAGAGTAAGCATAAAAGCATTGTGATGTGCTTGTAGTTTACTCTTTTGTTCATTTAGATACCTTTTTTCTTAAAGACGAAGAACGCGGCTACAGCTAAAGCAATAACCCCGCCACCAATACCAATTGAAATCCAAACTACATTGTTGGCTGCTTGTGGCGCTTGTGGTGCAGCGGTCACTGTCAACGCTACGGTTGCAACTCCACCAGCAGTTTCAATTTTCACAGTGTGTTCACCAGCTTCAAGTGTTTCTAAGAAACTGGATTTAAGTTTAAGAATGTTATTGGCATAGGTGTAATTAGAAGCATCAACGATGACATCATTCACTTTAACCACATAGGATAAATCTCTGTTATAGAATTCGATGTTTTTATCTGTGAGTGTTTCAAGTTCATACGATAATGAAGTGGTTAAAACATGAGGTGCTGGTGCATAGTCTACGACTAAACTATCGGAAAGTGGATTTTTACCATTGATGAAAGATACGCTGATGGTATTTTTTGAAGCATAAGTGCCACCGGTTGCTGCTAAGTATAGATAACCCTTACCTGTAGCCAATGATGTTTTAAGTGATCTGGTTGTAATGGTATCGCCAGTCATAACTTGCCCACCAATAGAGATTCTTAGATACTCATCGGTAACACCGGATACAGATCGCATTTCAGTGGAGAAATCCACAACGATTTCATTGCTTAAATTGATATTAAGTGTTGCTGTCCGTTTCGCATCGAAGAAACGGTTTGAGTATAAACTTAACATGTAAATTTCAACTCTGGCTTGATTTGCACCATCTGGAATAATCAAGAAGAATAATCCTTTGTTATTTTGTACTGAAGAATCATCTGCGGTTGAGAAGATTTCTGGATTTTCCATAATACCGAAGCTAATCCAACCACCAGCTTCAACTGTAATTGCAGAGATGTCTAAAGTCATTCTGAAATTTCTAACATCGAGTTGTTCTAGTTCATAGAATAGGCCGTTCCCACCTTCACCTAAACCAGAACCTAAGAATGTTGCTTCAAATGTATTGTTGTTTTCAATGACATAGGTGTTGTCACCAACGATCCAACCGTCCAATGTTTGAGTTGCAGCCATCAAAGTGGTTTCAGCAGCATCAAAAGCATTATTGAACTCAGTTTGGTCTGCTTCTTCTAGTAAACTGATCAAATTTTTGGATACAGCTGCTCTAGCATCTAAAGCTGTATTGACTTTTGAAATGTTGGATAAATCCAATACGGCTGCTTCAAATGCATCGATTTGTGCTGAGACTAAATCATGGACTTTGGAAATGATTAATGTGTCAGCAGCTACAATGCGGTCTGACAATTGACCAAGTCTTGTTATTTGTTCAGGGGTGAATTCAGAAGCATCCACGGCTACTTCTTTATCTTGGGCAATCGTTAGTTGTGCGATTGCTTGATTTGCTGTTGTGTAGTTTGAAATGAGGTTGACTTTACCTTCAAGGTTGACAATGGATGCTTCTAGTTCGTCTAGAACGATATCCCCACCGAGTTCAGTAATGGCTTGAGAGAGTGTGCTTTGAGCCGCATCAAATCTTGATCTGAAAAAATTCTTGTCATATGATTTTAAGGTATCAATGTCTAGGTTAGCATTGATTGCTTGAGCTGCTTGAACATTCGTGATGACTGATAAGTCCTCAAGTAACGCGGTTTCTAAAGCAACTAAATTTGTCTTGAATGTATCGAATGCGCCATCTTCAGCATAATAAGCTCTTCTGCTTGCATCGACAACATAATTCGCAACTAACGTTTGAACGGTTCCGTCCATATTCAAAGCACCAACTAAGAAATATGAGTTTGTCTTATCAGCGAAGTTTGAATAGAACGTGGAAGAAGCAACCACAAAGACTTGACCATTGATGGTCACGTTCACGTTAGTACCAACTTCTTTGATCGATACTGTAATCACGTCTTCTGGTGCTACCAATTGGTAACCTTTCCAGTTCGAATCTTCCCAGTCACCTTGTTCAACTAATACGAATTCAGGTAGTGATACGTGGTGTGTACCAGACCCAATTTGAACAGCGACTAAGTATTTGTTCGCAACAGTCGTATGTTTAACGAATTCAATGGAAAGTACTGCACCATTACCGCTAATGTATGACCCTTGTGGTCCAAAGAAAGTAATCGTAGCTGTACCTGGGTCCATATAAGTTAAATCCAGTTGCATCTCAAAATCGGTTGCGTTAAATGGGGTTCTAAATCCCGCTCTTAAACCGAATCCAGATGTTAATGCCATTGCGACGCCTTGGTCGCCAATACGGGTTGCACCAAAACTACCTGGTTGCCAATGTGAATAGAAATCCGTTGTGGTTGATTCCACACCAATGACTGGTGGATTTTCTGGTAATACAGCTGCTTTAGCTTGCTTTGCCATCAACATAAACGCTAAAACAACGATTAAACCGAATGATACTAATTTTTTCATGGTTCCCTCCATATATTTTTTACAACTTTTTCAGTTGTTGAATCGATTCATTTCAAAACTGCCAACGCTGAAATCCCTTGAATATGCGATTTCACGTCATATCTACCTGGTAATTCCCATCCTAAATTCATATACCCAATTTGATAGTTTGCTTGATCGTGTCGTTTTAAGTAGCCATGATCTAATGCATACTGTTTTGCCTTTAAAACAAACGGTAAAATGTCAATTTCTATGTCATATGGTTTTCCAAATTGAATGGGTTCTTTTAGGTAGTTTCTGTTTGACATTGAATAGATGAGTCTACCAGTAGTACCTATGCCGCCTTGGTCGACATGCATCGATTCCTCGATGAATGGGTATCGACTATCAAACAATGGTATTCCAAACCAAAAGAATTCTTTAAAGTTTCCATACCCTTTAGAACCTTCAATGCCTGTGTCATGAATGACGAAATACCATAAGAATTGGGCTGCGTGTAAATTCGGATTAAACAACCCTTGGTTTTCATCTTGAACAGATTCAATCTGGAATGACAATTTCAAAGTGAGTGATTTCAAGAAGTCTAGTGATACACTTTCGTTGAAATCTTGTTCTATGAGTAAGTGACTCCAGGGCTCACTACCGCTTTTTCTTGGCCCAAGCGGATACTCTTTAGACCCAAATAAATCCATCTTGAGATACCCCGTTTTTGGATTCACTTCAATGTGTCTAGAAGGGGTGTCATATATAAAACGATCCTCTGATTTTTTGAATGTAGATTCGGATAAATCAAATGGTGTCCACCATTGAGCCATCTGCCAAACAGGCCAATTGGTTCGATAAGCTTCACCGTTGTAATCTAAATATTTGTAAATTTTTCGATGATTGATGGTCGGATTGATTCCAAGCACATGGAAGCCTGTTTTAAAATGCGTGTCTGTTAATAATTCGATTGTTTTCATATCACACCTACTTCTTAACTGCTTTGATGGATATATTTCTAAAAGTCGATGATACATCAAATGTTCCTGGGAGTTCCCAACCTAAGTTCATATAACCAATTTGCATGTTTTCATATTGTGCATTCACCAGGGCATTGTTTTGAATCGCGTAAAGGAATGCCTCTTGTAAGTAAGGTAAGACATCAATTTCAATTTGATAGGTTTTACCCATTTGAATCTTTTCATCAAAATAGTTTCTTGAAGACATTGAATAAATGAGTTTATTGGTTGTACCGGGACCACCTTGGTCGAGATGGGCTGATTGTGCTATAAAATCGGAACGATTATCATAAATCGGAATGCCAAACCATAGGAAGTCTCCTCGAGTTCCTACTTCGTTTGGATCAGCATCTTCTGGAACAACATTTCTTAACGTTAAATACCATAAGAGTTGTGCTGCGTGTTTGGATGGATCATAAGCTGAACCCGTTAAGTTTTCAACCGAATTCACAGTGACTTCAAGTTTGAGTATGAGTGCAGATAAGGCTTGCATACCCACTGACTCGTTGAAATCTTGTTCAATGAGTGCATGTGTCCAAGGTTGACCACTTTGTCTTGGTTCACTATACTCTTTGGATGCTTTTAGATCAATTCTCAAATAACCGTGGTCACTTGGATTTATATGTAAGGTTCTCGATTCAGTGGTGTATGTGTGAACGCCGCTCACTTTAGCATAAGTTGCATCAGTAACATCGTGTGGGGTCCACCACTGTGCCATATACCATACATTTCTGGTTGAAGGCAGTGCTTCACCGTTATAGTCTAGATGTCGTTGAATGGTTCTACCATCGACGACAGGACTAATACCTAACAACTGAAATCCAGTGGAGAACGTCGGGTCTTCTAATAATTCTATTGCGCCAGTGTCATCGATGATGGGTTTTTCTTTTTCCTTACATCCGGATAACATAACGAGTGCTATCAACATAATAACGATGACTTTTTTCATTTGATGAATGCCTCGTTCGGTTTGACATTAAAAGCTTTCGCAAGTCTAACTAAATCTGCATCTGGTATGAGTTTATGGTTATTAAATGGTTTAATCACCAAATAGGTCATGGCGGCTTTTTCTACTGTTTCAACCAAACCAAACGTTGAATCTAGGGTGTCACCGGATGCGACTACGCCATGGAGTGGCCATAAGACTATTTTGAATGTTTTAAATTTTTCTGCTGTGTTTTTTCCAATGATCCCGTTCCCTGGAATTTCCCATGGAATGATGCCTAAGCCTTCTGGAAAGATGATGATGTTTTCTGTATTTAATCCCCACAATGCTTTGGTGAATGTTTTTTCATCGAGTTCAGTGATTGCACTCATCATATTTAAATATGTCGCGTGTGTGTGGATGATGACCCTATGCGTTGGGTCTACTTCAAGTCTAGAAATATGTGAAGCTAGGTGTGTCGATAATTCGGATGTCGGTCTTTCGGTCGGTTTTAATCCCCATAGAATTTCGACATGGTCACCTGCTTGTGTGACTTTTACAATACAAGCATTCGCTTCTGGTTGTTCTTTGACATTTTTGAAATACTTACCTGACCCTGTGACAAGTAAGTATTTACCTGCCAACGGTTTCGCATTGATTTGAAGCGGGTATAATCGCCCTATTTTAGATAAGTCTAGGTACTCGGATAATTCGGCTTCATCGAGAATGTATGAAACATTCCCGGCGTTTCTTTCGTCCCAACCTAAGAGGTACATTCTATCGATGACGTTGGAAAATTCTTGGATAAATCTCGATTCTAATATGTTTTTTATCATGGTCGTTTGCCTTTCATGTTGGCTTCATAAGCTTCTATTTTTTTTAAGAAATCGATGCCAACGGGTTTATGTTCTACTTCACAAATGTAGTCATAAACCAGCCCGAATGGTAATGCTTTTAACTCTTCTAGGTAGGCCAATCTAGCGGTATAGTTTTGTGCTTTTTCTATTTTCTCAATCAATTCTTTCGGTTCTAATAGGGCTTTTAACAACGCTTTTTGTGTATTTCTGATACCAATCACCCACGCTGCAATACGATTAATTGAAGCGTCAAAATAGTCTAATCCAATCGCTGTTTTCTTTAATAAATCATCTCGAACCAATGCTTCTGTAACACTGAGTAAATCATCGCTGAGTGTAACCACGTGGTCTGAATCCCAGCGTACTGGTCTGGATACATGTAGTAATAAGTGATCCACGTATAACGACATGGCAGAGAGTTTATCCGATACTTGTTCTGTTGGATGGAAATGCCCCAAATCTAAACATAACCCGAGATTGTGTTTAATCGCATACCCCATATAAAATTCGTGTGAACCGGTTGTATATGATTCCGCCCCAATACCAAAGAGTTTCGATTCAAGGGTGTCTACCACACGATCCAATTTGGATGTATAAATTTCATTTAGCGATTTTTGAAGTTGAATTCTTGGTGCTAGTCGGTTGTATGGGGTGTCTTTATAACCATCTGGTATCCATAAATTACATACCGTTTCAATCCCTAAGGCTTCTCCAAAATACTGAGCCACTTTTCTGGATTGTTTGACGTGTCTTACCCAAAAGCTTCTGATATGATCATCATTGGATGATAACGTAAATCCTAAAGCTGCCATTGGATGTGAGAATAGGGTTGGATTGAAGTCCAATCCAATGCCCTCTTTTTTCGCCCAATTAACCCAAGATTCAAAGTGTTTCGGTTCGATTTCATCCAGTTCGATCTTATCCTTAGTATCGAGATAAATCGCATGTAAATTCACGCGATGTTTGAATGGAACCAATTGAAAGACAACTTCTAAATCGCTTCGAAGTTCTTCAATTGTTCTTGCTCGGAATGGGTAATTTCCGGTTACTGAAATACCACCAGAGAGTGCTTCATTACTATAAAAGCCTTTGACATCATCCCCTTGCCAACACTGTATAGAAATAGGTGTTTGTTTGAGTGTTTGAATCGCTTGATCGACATCAACACCATATTTTTGATAGATGGATTTCGCTATATTGTATTTTTCATTTTGTGTCATATGATTCGCCCCTTTAGGATGGTTTGATATTTCTGATATACCTTGGATAGGTCATTTTTCGGTTTAAACATGCGTTGGTTTTTACTTCTTAAGTCTGATTTACTGAAATTTGGATACTTTGATTGGTGTTGTACTAAAGCATTCCCAATCGAGGTTGCTTCTTTATCACCTTTGATGACGACTAAACCAGTGATGTCGGCGGTCATCTGATTGATGAGGTCATTTTGTGAACCGCCGCCAATGATGATGATTTGTTTTGTTTTAATATGGGTTAATCTCTCAAGTGTTTCTAAATGGTGCTTATACTTACAGACGAGACTGTAGTTAAATAACGCGAGGTATTCTGCTAAGGTTTTTGGGGTGGATTGATTCGTTTTGATACAGTAATATTTGATCTCTTCTAGGATATCGATGCCTAATTCAAATTCAGGGGCATCTAAGTCGATGATTGAATTAAAGGTTAGATTTTGATTAATTTCTTGATCTAGTGATTGGTAATCGATTTTATCCAGTTTAAAGGCTTCTATGATTTTGTTTTTTACCCAAAAGCCTGCTATGTTCTTTAAGAATCTGATTTGATGGTTAAATCCGACTTCATTGGTATAAGAAGCGAGATACGATTCTAAATTGATGAGGGGTTGTTCTAATAATTTACCTATCAAACTCCACGTTCCAGATGAAATATACACATCGTCATGATTCACATCGATACTGTGAATCGCCGAAGCGGTATCGTGTGTACACACCGCAATTACTGGTACATTTTTTAAGTGATACTTATTGACGATATCTTCTTTAAGATACCCATAGACTTCACCAGGTTGAATTCCTTGAGGTATTAAATCTTTGTTAAACCCCATACGATATAATGCATCAATGATGTTTTTTTCCTTAGGGTTATAAAAACTGGTTGTGGATAAATTGGTCAGTTCTATTCGTGGGTTACCTGTGAGGTAATAAGCGATGAGATCTGGCATCATTAACCAGGTACGTGCATTTTTTAGTAGTTTTTGTTCGTATTTTAAATCATAAGCGAGTTGATAAATTGTATTGAATCTTAAGTGTTGAATACCTGTTTGTTCATATAAATCTTCTTTTGAAAAGAAGGCGTTGGTGAGCGATTGTCCTTGTAAGGTTCTTTCGTCACGATAACATACAGGGTTTCTAAGCAATAATCCATCCTTACCGATATAGCCATAATCGACACCCCAAGTATCAATCCCAATCGATTCTAGGTTGGGTTCGATTTCAAAGGCTTTTTGAATGCCTAACAAGATTTCTTGTAAAAGGTATTCAAATGGCCATACTAAAAGAACCGCTTCTTGAATCGGTTGGTTTTTGAAACGGTGAACCTCTTTTTGAATGATTGAATTACCCACAGTGGTGATGATGACGCGTCCAGATGACGCGCCTAAATCCACTGTGAGATAATGATGATTATCGTTCATAATCGCTCCATGATTTGGATGTATCTATGACTAACCCTTGATTGAGTCTAGATGTTTCCGCATCGAATGCTAAGTAGTGGCTTTCTACAGCGTAGTTGATGTCTGTTAAGAATGATGTATTGTCTCTTACAGCTCTGACAAAATCGATGAGCAGATTTTTGTCACCACCGGAGTGATAACTAAAGTCATCGGTGAGGGCTTTGATGTCAATCTTAAATGGGGTTTTTCCAAATGGCATCACAGTAATGAGGTTATCTTCTAAGTCGCCCACAAGTTCCGCTTTGGTCCCTTTAATCTCAATTCGTCGATGGGTCTCATAGGAGAAAGCGGTCATGGTGAAGGATGCGGATGACCCATCTTCGAATTGCATGTTGAGTACTTGGTGATCCACCACATTGTTGTCCATATCATAAACACAACGTCCGTAATTTAAATTCCGATCGGATAAAACTTTTTTAGCGTCTTTTTCTAAGCTGAAGAATGCCATCCAACTTGGATTTTCTTCATAGAACTGGATTGCATTAAATGGACAATCCACCTTACAGTCAATACAGTTTTTAGCTGCATTCTTTGGCCTGTTTTCTTTTTTGAAGTAATGAAGGTTTCCAAAAGATGAAATTTTTTCAACACGTTTACCGACTAGGTATCTGATGATATCGATGTCATGACAACTTTTGGCGAGAATCATCGGGCTAGAGGTATTGGAATTGTGCCAATTACCCCTCACAAAGCTGTGTGCGTAATGTAGATAACCAACATTCTCAGTTTGGTGGAGGGTTGCAATACTACCTAGTACCCCTTGGTCAATGAGTTTTTTAATCTCATTGTAAAAATGCGTGTATCGGAGTACGTGGGCAACTGCAATTTTACGATTTAATTTATTGGCTAAATCCTTAATTTCAAAGATATCTTTCTTGCTTAAAGCAATCGGCTTTTCTAGCAATATGTCATAACCGACTTCTAATGCTTTTAATGCGTGTAAGTGATGATCTTGATCCATGGTTGAAATCACTAAAATATCTGCAAGTTTACCTGCATTCATGAATGTGTCAAAGTCACTGTAGATTTGATTTTCATTCAAATGATAATTCGCTTTAATCCATGCATGCTTATGGGTATTTTTCTCACAAGCAGCCACAAGCTCAATCTCATCTGGGTACGATTTGGCAACATTAGAGAAGACGACGCCACGTTGGCCAAAACCCAGTACTGCTAAAGTCATTTTTTTTATCATTGTTTCATCCTTCATAAATATAAATATAATCGCGTTGTTATCGCTGGAAACGGTTTCATTAGGTTCATCCCAACTATAACAAATGTGACGGATTAAAGTCAACAAATGAACGTTATCTTGACAATTAGTCACGATAATTGTAAAATTCAGTCATATTCAGTCACATTTTTGGAGGAATCTATGATACTTAATGAACGTCAAAGAAAGATTTTTGAGATTATCAAGAAAGAAAAAACCATTTCAAACAAGAATTTACAAAACAAGCTCTTTATCAGTGAATCTACCTTAAGAAGAGATTTAAATGATATGGAAAGACAAGGGATCATCCATCGAACCCACGGTCATTCCTCTTTGATAGAATCTTCTTCTAGAGAGTCATCCATTTTGGTTCGTGTTCAAACACAAGTCAAAGAAAAAAACAGCATCGCGGTGAAATGCGCGACGCTGTTAACAAAAAATGAGTCTTATTTTGTGGATTCAAGTTCAACTGCCGGTTATGTATTACCACTATTAGATAACCTACCGAATGTAACGGTAATTACCAATGGTTTAAATAACGCTGCCATTCTAACACAAAGTCCAAATGTGCGGGTGTATTTGCCTGGTGGTATCATCTATAACAATACAAACTCTGTTCTAGGAATAGATACGGTGAACTATATTAAAAACTTTAATTGTAACGCTTTTATCTTCTCATGTGGAGGGATATCCTTAGCCTCAGGTATTACTGAAGCCTCCTTGGAGCAAGCTTTAGTAAAAAGAGAAATGATGAACCATTCAAAGGTTCATATACTACTTGTAGACCATACGAAGTTTGATAAAATCTTTTTATGTAAGACCTGTGAGTTTGAGGACATCGATTATATCATTACAGATAAGATGCCGAGTGAGGCTTATGTGGAAGCTTTTAAAAAGTCGGGGACGACGTTGTTGATTGCATAATAATTAGATAAATTCATTAGTCTCAAAATGTGATTTTCGAGAAGAAACACATGTTTTATAATTAGATGGATATGATCCATAAGCAATAAAAATAACTATTTTTGAGCTTTTTGGTATTTTACATATTCTTTTAATTTCATTTTCTGTTTTATGATCTAATGCAGCATTTAATGCGCATGCAGCAACATTATAAGAATTCAATGCATATAAAATAGACATACTATACATCCCACCATCTATAAAATGTTGGTTTCTTTCATTTATGGATAACATGGCTTCGGTTTCAGTATAAATAACTATGATACCAGAAGTGTTATTCCCATAATTATTAAAACCTTTTTGTAATTGAAAGATTTCATCAATTTTAGATTTCGTTGTCACTACTTTTGTCCCCCATGGTTGTCTGTTACATACAGAAGGGGTAAATGATGCTGCTTCAATAGATTTTTCGATAACCGAATCTAAAATTTTTTCATCTCCAAAATCTCGTACACTTTTTCTATTCTTTGCAAAATTATAAAAATCAAATTGTGAGTCAGCATGATAAGTATTTGAATGATAAAAAACACCGGCTTCGATATGATTATTGAGGATTATTTCGTTTAAAGTAGACAAATAGTCGTTAATTGAAACGTCTTCATAGCCAAATGTCATATGTAAATTTTTATATGCTCGTAATACAGTAACTCCTGACAAATACGCTGTACAATTAGTAGGGTATTTTAATTTTTCATATAATTGTAAATACCTAATCAAATTAGTTATAGCATATCTTCCAAAACCAACTCTAAATTTTATATTTGTAAGTCCTTTTTCAATAGAATGAGTATGATAGAGTATTAAACTTTCTAATTTTATCTTTGAAAATTGAGTCTTTTTGTTCCTATGATATTTATAATACAAAAGACTATCTAAAAAGTAAACTCTAATCACTGATTGTACTAGTTTAGTATTCTTTAAAAAAGACATTACTACTTTAGGTGTTAACTTCCTGAAAATTTTCATTTTTTTACCATACCTACGATTCTAAGAATTCTACTAAATGTTTCGTTAATATCATTTCTGTTCAAAGTATAGAAAATTGATAATGTTAAAACGAAATAACCAATTACTAAAACTACTCCATATAGAACCCAACTTATTATATCATTAATGTCTAGTTTTATAATGATTGATAAAAATATTGAAGTAGAAAAAATTCCTATAGATATAATCACCTTTTGAATTGTTTTAAACATGTTGTTATTTATAATGTACTTTGGAACATATATAATCAAATCTATTACCCTGTATATATTCGATAAAATAGAAGAAAAGACGATGCCAATAATTCCATAATAATATCCAAGCAAAATCCCAAAAAAAACTATTATTAAAACTTGAATCGTGCTTTGAACTTTAGTTTCTTTGAATTTCCCCGAAGACATTACAACCATTCCTTGTGGTACTTTTAAATTATATAATAATGCATTAATTCCTAGCAAGATACCCAACATAGTCCAATTGTAATTAGTATCAGTAACACCACGAGAATATATACCAATAAAACTGGAGATTGTCAGAATTGAAACAGAAAATATTACTGTTATTATAATATAGTATACGGTCTCGAATTGTGAATATGATTTGTTCAATAATTTCAATTCTTTTTTAGCGATGATATCTCCAAAAATGGAACTTAAACTTGAACTAAAAATCCCTAAAACCCCTGTTAGTGATGAGAACACCATTAAATATACAGAGAATATGCTAACTTGAGTTAAGTTCACGAAAATTGTAGCTAATATAATTGGTGTAGCAACTTGTGTCGCGCCTAATATTTGAATATAGAAAGCATCCCACCTATGTGGTATATGAGCCGGTTTGACATTTTTACTATTAAAAATAAACCTATACTTTTTAAATGAATATATATATAGCGGTATAATTTTAGCAAGAAAACTGATCATGGCGAAAGACTTCATTATATATATATCAGTGTTATTTTTAGATAAAATGTATACTAATATAAAATTAGAAATTAAGTACGCCATAGATGCAATAGAAATCATAAATTGTTTTTGATCAGCGGTTATCAAAACACGAAATTTTCCAAAAATGAAGAAGTCTAATCCACCAAAAATTCCTATAATAAATACTAAGTATGAAATCTCAAAAAATGATAGATTATCTGTGTTGACGATGATAGGATAAATTATACTTAGTATCAAGACTCCAACTAAGAATACTATACCAGATTTCACATATAATGACTGAGTAGACTTGACGATTTTCGCTATTTCTATGGAATCATTATTAGCTATAGGTTTAAAAAGTGCAAATATTGATGCTGTACTAATTCCAGCCTCAGCTAATTTAAAATACCCAATGAATTGTGTTATTGAAACAACTAATCCATTTAACTCCGATCCATAATAGAATATCATTATTCTAGGTAAAAGAAGACCTATAACCGCTAACGTTATTTGCTCAAGAACTGAAAAAACACTGTTAATAAGAAATTTCTTAGTTCTCATGACAATCCCCCAGCGATTCTTTCAAGTACTCTTTTGATGACTTTATAAGATTACTTAAAATTTGATCAACATCACTATAGTTAACTATATTATTTTCACTATAATTTACAATATCACGGTTTTTAATACCTAAATCATCTAACAAATCCTTAACTCTAATCCCTCTTGTTGGATGATTAAATGTGTAGAATTGTTTTTTAAATAAAATTGCAAACGCCACTCCATGAAAAGAACTTGACACGACAATTTCAGACTGCATTATTGTTTCAATAAATTGTATAGGACCTTTATCTCGAATAGATTTTTTGTGATTTATATATTTAGTAGATCCGGAATATGTGATTACGTAATAGTTATTTTTCCGAGCTAAATCATTGACAAAATTAACTATTTCTAAATCGAAAATCAAGTCATAAACGAAAATGTATTTAAAATTGTACGATTTAGTAGACATCAATTTTGTCCAATCATGGACACCCAACAAAAAAATCGGATCTACAGTATGATATATTTTTTTATTTTTGCTAAACTGTTGTATTGTTGATTTTTCCCTTATTGATACAAAATCAAAAGAGGCGAACTTTGATTCAACAAAACTTATCTGGCTTTGATTCAAGATAATAGCGCAACTTGCTGAATACGATATACGCTTGGTATTGATATCTTTTAAATTCAAAAAAAATATATCTTCATAATTATTAAAAAATTCGGGGTTCCATACTTGGTCGCTACCTACTATAATAGAATCATAATTTTTAGCGTTAATGGAGAAATCACTAAATCTCGTTAACACTATATTTGAAATTGGTAGCATTTTTCTAAAATTAATATATGCTATTTTTTTTTTATAATTATATGGTATTTGAATAATGCTCTTGATTATAGTTTTAATCCCATTTAGGAATCCGAGTGATTGTATTTTTTTTACAGGATTAAATAAAATTCTATAAGGTTCCATTAACTTTAACGGTCTAAAATCAATTAATTCTACTTCTTGTGTACTTTCTGATAAATATTTTGTAAGTCCATATGCCTGTAAAACTGCTCCATAATTATCTGCCCAGTGAAATGTCAAGACTCCAATTTTTTTCATATTTTCCTAATTATATCATTTAATTCAATTATAAATATAGCAATATAATTCATATTATATTTTATAAGTTTTATGATAACCTTTCTTTTCAGACTGATACCTTCATAGTTGTCTAGACTGTTAATAATGTTAGTTTCCCTAATTGATGATAAATATTTGGCTTTTTCTCCTAATGATAAATTCTTGTAGTATTTCGAATTAAGAACATAAAATACCATGTTTGAAAGATAGTTACACTTGAAATTTGCTATATTTAAGTAATTCCTTAATGCACCAATTTCATTTGAAAGTTTGTCATATAAGGGTAAAAAGTCTTTAGTTGAACTATTCATTACCGATGAATCATGTCTAACATAATAGTAGTAAGCACTTATAGTTGTCATTAAACAATCGGTGTGTTTTAAATAGTGCAAAAGAAATAACAAATCTTCTCCAATAATAATACTTTTATTGAATTTAATATTGTATTTAACTATTATTTCTCTTTGAAATATCTTGTTCCAAATTGAGTGTCCTATGTGTGGAACCTTATTTAAATTCAACAAACTATTTATGTACTCTGACTTTTCGTTTTCACTTTGTAAAAATATTTCACTATTCGTTAAGTTTAGAACTGATTTATTAATAGAATTTCCGGATTTTATACTATAATCAAAAACAAATAATGAACATCTTTCATTCCAATTATCTAAAATGTTGTCATAGGTATATTTTTCTAAAAAATCATCTCCATCAACAAAAGCAATTAATCTGTTTTTTGCTTTCTCAAGTCCTAAGTTTCTAGAATCACTTACTCCCGAGTTTGCTTTATAGAAATATCGTATATTTGAATAGTTACTCTGATATTTTTTTATAATGTAGCTACTGTTGTCAGTTGAACCATCATCAATGAATATAAATTCGATATCTGAAGTGTTTGATATTAAACTCGTAATACATTTTTCGATAGTGTGTTCATTATTGTATACTGGGATTATTACAGACAGCGAATTCATCAACATTTTCCTTTCACTTTCTTTCCTAAAACTTTATTATTGAAAACTTCTTTCAATAATTTTCCTTTCTGGTACACCCATGTAAATGTGATATGCGGGTATATCCTTGGTCACAACACTTCCTGCTGCTACAATAGATCCTGTCCCGATTCGAACACCTTTTAATACAATGGCTCCAGCACCAATCCATACATCATCTTCAATTACTACATCCTCATCGTCATCTGTTTGCTTTTCTGTTACACTTATCATTGGAACCCCTTTTACATTTATTCTATGATTCCCGGTTATAATTGATACATTCGGACCAAACATTACATTATTTCCAATGATAATTTTGGCTTTAGTTGACAACAACAAGCACCCAGGGCCGATAAAAATATTGTCTCCAAAAATTACATTTGCCGTATTTATTATGCAATTTCTTTCTATATGGCAGTTTAATCCTTTGTGTTTTATTCTTGAGATTTGTGAAAAACCTATCAATCTCTTGACATAATTATCAATTATCTCAATAATTCTCGCTAGTGGTACAAATAGTTTTTTCATACTCGTTCTCGATACACTCGTGTCTTTACGTAATCTACATATGATAATATTATACGTTCAATTTTAAAAGAAACATTATTGCTGTCATAATCTATTACTGAATTATGTTTATAGTGTGATTCAAAAAATGAAATATTCAAGGCTTGCAAAATTCTTTCTTTTTTTAACCCTACCATCATGACTGCAGCTTCTTCCATTGCTTCTGGTCTTTCATGAGCTTCCCTAATATTTAAAGCTTTGAATTTTAGTATGGAAGACTCTTCACTAATTGTACCCGAATCACTCAGCACACATTTGGATTCAATTTGAAGTTTATTATAATCAATGAATCCAAGTGGCTTCAATGTTTGAATTAATGGATTAAACTTAATACCTTTTGCTTCAATCATTTTTCTTGTCCTAGGATGTGTAGAAACGATGATTGGTAATTGATAGACTTCAGCGATTGTATTAAGGGTAACGACTAAATCATAGAAGTTTTCCGAGTTAATATTTTCTTCTCTATGTGCTGATACTACAAAGTACTTACCTGATTCTAGTCCAAGTCTTTGTAGTACATCTGAATTGTCAATTTCAGTTTTCTTACTCATCAATACTTCATACATTGGACTACCTGTTTTAATGATTCTATCTGCAGGAAAACCTTCTTTTAATAAGTATTCTCTCGCGATTGAACTGTAAGGTAGATTGATATCAGAGATGTGGTCTACGATTTTTCTATTGGTTTCTTCTGGTACACGTTGATCAAAACATCTATTGCCGGCTTCCATATGAAATATCGGAATATGACGACGTTTTGCTGCGATAGCAGTTAAACAACTGTTAGTATCACCTAATACTAAAAATGCATCTGGTTTAACTTCTTCTAGGATTGGATCGATTTTGATCAAAATATTACCAATCGTTTCGATTGCTGTTCCAGTAGCTGCGTTTAGGAAGTAATCTGGTTTCTTTAAATTAAAGTCTTTAAAGAATACTTCATTAAGCTCATAATCATAGTTTTGTCCTGTGTGGACCAAAACATGATCAATCGCTTCTGATGAATTGAGTTTATGAATGACAGCAGATAATCGAATGATTTCTGGTCTTGTACCTACAACAGTCATTACTTTTAGTTTTTTCATTTGATTAAACCTCCACAAAAATCGTATCCGGTCTTTCAGGATCGAACTTTTCATTCGCCCACATCACAGTGACCATGTCTGTATTACCTAAGTTTTCAATATTATGTGTATAGCCTGGTGGAATATCGACAACTTGTAATTTATCTCCACTAACATAATACTCTAATACTTCTGTTTCATCTATTTTTCTAAAGCGAATCACACCGGTACCGCTCACAACCAAGAATTTCTCATTCTTGGTGTGATGCCAGTGATTGCCTTTAACAATGCCTGGTTTGGATATATTTATTGAAACTTGTCCTCTATCAGGTGTCTTTAAAAACTCTGTAAATGAACCTCGATAATCGATGTTCATTTTTAGATCATAACTGAATTTGTCTTTTGGTAAGTAGCTTAAATAATTGGTGTATAGTTTCTTCGTAAATGGGTCAGCAGTATTAGGAATAGAACGGTCATTTCTGCTTTCTTTAAATGAATACAATAAGTCGACAATTTCGCCAAGTTTTACTGTGTGTACAGGTTCAACATAACAAAAATCATCCTTTTTATTTTCAATACCTTTTAAAGCATGAATCAATTCCTTAACCAAATCATCGATGTAGATTAAGTTCATAACCACATTTCTGTCATTTACAGTGATTGGTAAGTCATTGGCGAT
This sequence comes from Acholeplasma sp., assembly GCA_036677365.1. GTDB lineage: Bacteria > Bacillota_I > Bacilli_A > Acholeplasmatales > UBA5453 > Paracholeplasma. Next base: position 67,133 of record JAVBWN010000016.1, on the reverse strand, counting down.
GTTATATGAGAATGTCGCTACAGCGCTATTATAGTTTGGTCTGCACCATTTTCCAAACACATTTGGAAAACGATAAATAAGCACTTTTGCACCTGTTTCATTACCATATCCAAATAAGAGATCTTCCCCAGCTTTCTTACTAATACCATAAGGATTATCAAGTACTGCTTGAATTGAAGATGCGAGCATAATTGGAGCTTTGTTGTTGTATTTCTTAAGGTTATCTAAAAGCACCGATGTGAATCCAAAGTTGCCTTCAAGAAATTCTTTTTGGTCTTTAGGTCGATTCACCCCTGCTAGATGAAATACAAACTCACAGTCTTTTGAATACTGATCCAAATCCTCTAATGTAGAATCCATATCGTATTCATAAATGTCTGTGTATTTTTGGTTTTTAAGTTCAGTGATTAAGTTTTTTCCAATAAAGCCTTTAGCTCCAGTAACTAGTATCTTCATATGTATATCCTACTTAAATAAGTCTAATTTCAATAATAATTTCTTCATACCTTCAACATCAAGTCTAGCAGTGTTGTGAGAATGATAGGATTCAGCTAATACAATTTCTTTACTACCTTTTTCAATGAATTTATCATAATTGAGGTTTCTATTGTCTGCTGGGATCTTAAAAAAGCCGCCAAGGTCAACTGCTTTCGTCATTTCTTCTTGCGTAACCAAAACTTCATATAATTTTTCACCATGTCTAGTTCCAATATAAACTGGTGGAATATTGCATCTCTTTAAATCCAATACAGCTTTAGCTAGTACATCGATGGTAGCTGCTGGGGCTTTTTGAACGAATAAATCCCCTTGTTCGCCGTGTTCAAATGCATAAAGAACCAAATCCACAGCATCCTCTAATGTCATCATATAACGTGTCATTTCAGGATTGGTAATGGTGATTGGTTTTCCTGCTTGGATTTGATCTAAGAACAGAGGAATGACAGAACCACGTGAAGCCATAACGTTACCATAACGTGTTAAGCATAATACGGTGTCATTTGGTCTTAATTGTCGTGATCTCGCAATAACGTTTTTTTCCATCATTGCTTTACTCATACCCATAGCATTAATAGGGTATGCAGCTTTGTCTGTAGATAAGAAGATAGCCTTCTTAACGCCATTTTTGACACAAGCAGATATGACATTATCCGAACCCAATACATTGGTTTTTACTGCTTCTATTGGATAGAATTCACATGAAGGGACTTGTTTTAATGCTGCTGCATGGAAAACATAATCAACTCCGATAAACGCACCTTCTATGGAGTTATAATCACGAACATCACCAATATAGAATTTGAGTTTGTCGTTGTTATATAACTTACGCATATCTTCTTGTTTCTTTTCATCACGAGAGAGAATTCTAATCTCATTTATGTCAGATTTTAGAAATTTTGCGACTACAACATTACCGAAAGATCCTGTACCTCCGGTAATCAGTAAGACTTTATTTGATAGCATGCATTTCAATCTCCTTTTTGTTTAAAACAATATATACAATTGCTAAAAAAATCCAAAAAAATTTAAAGCTCAAACTATCAATAAAAAATCCAATGCCAAATAATGTAAAAGTTAATGATAAGGCAAGTGGTGATTTCAAATTAATAGCTTTATAAAACAACATAGATACCCAAGTACCTAATATGAAAAAACCAATAATTCCAAGCTCAACTAATGTTAGTAAGTATATGTTGTGTGACGCGGATTGTCTATACACGATATCCAATGCGACCATAAAATTACCACCACCAAAACCAAAAATTGGATTTTGCTTAAATAGTCCAGGAACAAAAGACCAAATTGTATATCTACTGTGTACATTAGGATCTAATTCATTAAGCCCAATTAAATTATCTAACGTAAATCTATCTAATAGCGTATTCGGCAAGCTGTAAAATATAATAATTATTCCTACTAAAATAATAATTGAATATTTATATATTGACTTGATTTTTCCATATTTTAAATAGTAATAGGTGATATAAATAATGGACCCAAATATTAGAGAGATTAATGTACCTCTAGAACCTGTGAGAAAGACACCGCAAAGCACAATCAATATGCTTAACAAATTAATATACTTTCGATTATTATTTACTAATCTGTCTAATATAATGAGTATTGTTAAAGCTAAAAATGATGCCAATACATTAGGGTCAAGTGTTTTAGTATATAGTATAATTGTCCTTCTTCCTTCATCGGTAAATGCCGATATACCTGGAATAAATAGAATGATGCTGGATAGGACTGAACTGTATATAAGTGTATTGAATATTCTATTAATATTAATCGTGGCTCTATTGAACATTATTAGTACTGAAATTAGAACAAATTGTGTAAAATATACTTGAAAATAATAGAGCCACCATTGAGTAGAGGTACTCCAAAAAAAAGATAGTATAAATAGTATCATCCACAATATGAACGGCATATACTCTAACTTTACGCTAAATTTTGCCTTAAGATTGAATATTCCCGCGAATATGACAAATATCCCAATTATTCTAAGTAAACTCCCAAAACCTAAATTCAAAGCTTCCTCAAATGGAATTAAAAACACATATAGTGCTAGTGAGTAATTAAAGTACTTGTTTTTCATCATATCACCTACTGAAAATTGATTTAACCGCATCTAAGATATATTTTAATAATCGTAACGATTTTAAAATGACTCCATTTTTTCGTGTTTCTTTAATATATCTATTAAGTGGATAATTCATATCAATATTTTCATTTTCTATAAAAAAATTAGCTATATCATAATTAAGTTTCCCTCTCATGATTAAGGCTCCGCCGTGCGTGAATATTACTTTTCTATTAAAGCAATAAATTCTACTAGGTAGAAATATACTTCTAAATGATCCACTTATTTCAAGCTGCCAAGGTGACTCATTTTTTTTTAGAATTTTAAGTAAATACTTTTTATTCCATATGCCTGGTTGTAAACTTATTCTATACTGTGAAAACAATTTTCTTTTAGACAGAAATTCGAATTCTTTGCTTGCTTTACTTCCTGGTTGATTTTCAAAAGAGATATGTCCAATCTTCTTGTTGTCTTTTAATAAATTAACAGCAAAGCTGATTTTTTCTGAATCAACATAATCATAAATAAAGTGATCATCCATCCATAAGATAACGTACTCTTCATTAGTGCTGTTTAAGTAATGAATTAGTCTATCCGACCAACTAGATTCTTTATTGAAAAGTGTAGTATGTTTTAATCTTAAATTTGCGTTTTCATACTTAATGCTTTCTGTATTAATTAGTACTTCATATGGAAAATCTTTCCAATACTTGAGTAAAAGAATAAAAAAATCGTTCCAAAGAAATTCATATTTATCATTTGTAAGGTATAAGAAAAACACATCGTTTATCATTTTTTACTCCTCATAATCTCAATATAATTTCCATACAAAACTTTAATTACTTCATCTTGTGTGAAACGATTATCCAATACACACATGTTTTTTTTATATTTTTCAAATGTTTTAATGTCTAATAATTGAATAATAGCGCTTATAATATCATTAACACTATGCGGTGATATAATAATTCCATATTCACCATTAATCACAGTTTCTTGGTTTCCCCCGACATTTGTTACTATGACCGGTGTTTGTGTTTTTATTGCCTCTAGAATTGATATTGAATGATTCTCATGTAGAGAAGGATTAATAAAAATGTTAGAAAGATAATAGTAATTGGCTACATTATCGGTATTACCAATGAATATTGCTCTTTTCTTATCGATTTCTTCACTTAAAAGTGTGACCATTTGTTCTTTGTATGGTCCATCTCCAACAAAAATAAATTTGATATTATCAATAGATTTAATGTCTCTATCTAGTATTGCACTACTTAGATATCTTAGTCCTTTTTCTATAGTAATTCTACCTACATATAAAACAACAAAATCATTAATACTGATCCCAAGTTTATTTCTTAATTCAGTTACAGCTTTATCATCGTATGAATCCATATAGGGATACATGTTATATACATTATTTAGTATTTTTTTTCTCAATTTGTATTCATATTTGTGATTATTATATAAAAACGATATGTAGTCAGATAAGTAGAAAATGATGTTCTCTATTAAGTATTTGTTTAATAACTTTTTTATTTTATTCCTATAAATTATTTCACTATATAATCCATGAACAACAGTATATATTTTACCCTTATTCAGTAGTTTTGCTGCAATTATTGCATTTAACGAATCAGTACCAGCGCCTCTAATATGAACGATGTCATAATCACTATTCTTCAATTCCTTATAATAATATCGTATATCTCTAAGATTAATACCTTTGTGTGAAACTGGTAGTATAATTGGTAATAATTTAACTTTTTCACTGATACTTGAAGTCATTAGACTTTGGTACTCAGTAGAAACGCCACCACCTCTTTTGGGATTGATTACAACCTGAGCAACTTTCAGACGATTATCTTTGTTCACCAATAGCATCCTCCTTCAACCTTACTAGCATCTTTCGGTTTCTCGTTACTATTTGGTCTAATCCAATGTTCGTTAAACATATTACTCATGTCTTTTCTAATATCCCATCGAGATCCTCTTATACCAAACATAATTTGTGTAGCGCCTGCTAAGTGAATTACACCTTTTCCCATTTTCCTTATTTTTGCTGAAAGTGGCAATCCATAAGATCCGCAACCAACAATTGCGATATCAAAATCAATAAATTTGATTTCATCAAACATAAATTCAAGTGCCTCGAACCAACTATTGAATGATGTAGAAGAGCCTGCATTGGTTTGTACTGATTTATATGTTATAAGGTGAAAGTCAGGAAGTACCTGCGTATTTGTAAAAAGTTTTTCCTTAATCATGAATTGTTGATTAATTGATTCAGAAAATGGATGTACTACTAAAATTTTTTTTCCTTTTAACTCTGCCGACCATGGTAATGTACATCTATATGGTTCCAAATCTTCCAAATATGAAAGTTTGAAATTATTCGAATACCTTTTAATGACATAGTTTTCCATAAAATTAAACCAAACTCCAAACACATCCACATCTCCAATTGATTCTAGCATCATATTCGAAAACATAATTAAATTGTCAGTTTCCGGTGGAAAAAATCCTGCATTGAGATGCATAACTCTTTTGAGATTTTCATCGAAATCTTTTCTGATATTAAAACCTATCTCCAAGCTTTGAACAATTGTTTTTAGTTCAGCATCACCAAAACGGCATACTAAAAATGGTTTATTACTTCTTATGAGTTGCCGTATGTATTCATTTGTTCTTTTTTTAGTCATAACTATTTGTCCACAGTAAAACATTCTCTTAAATCTTCTGTGTCCAATTATTTTTCGAAATATCCTCATCAAAAATTCAAATGGATACATTATGAAATATAAAATCATTTGTAGTTACTCCTTTTAATTAAATCAATTATTCTTAGCGTTGCATTTTTATAGTATAAATTTTGATTAATGTAGGCTGTAGCATTGTTAATTTTTTCATCAATGATATTCTTATTGCTATTAATGACTCTCTCTATAGCTTTCTGAAGATTTTCTACAGAATTATCATCGAGTCTAAAAATAAAATTATTATAAGTATCATCCATTCCGCTAAGTTTTGAACAAATTACAGGTTTTGATAATGACATATATTCAATGTTTTTTGAAGGGAAAGAGAACATTGAAAAGTCCGACACATCACTCCTTGGATTTATTAAAATATCAGATTGCTTCAAAATTTCTTTAACTTTATCGTAACTTAAGAATCCATGGTATTTAATCCTAATGTCCGATTTTGAAGCTTTAATTATATAATCGTTCAATTCACCCGAACCACACAAATTTAAAATGAGTTTATCAGATTTAATATTTTGAAATGCTTCAATTAATTTTTTTACACCGAAAGAGATATCTAGCTTACCCGCATAGCTAAGTTGAATATAATCACCAAAATCAGCTGGTAGCTTGTTATCAATCAATTCATTAGTAATACCCTCTAGTACTATGTAAGGTCTTTTCTTCGTATTGCGCATTATTCTATCAGCCATTTGACTTGTTAAAACTACAAATGAATCGAATGCCTTTGACATTTTGTAATAGTTTGAAATATCGAATTGTTTAAAAAATCTATATATTAGTGTTTTTTTCGTCTTCAAACTCATGTATTCTGGCAAATCGGGAACAATATTGCATAAAAGAGATTTATTCTTTTCTTTATATTTTAATCCGGCTTTTAGAAATGGATTATGTGCTGAATAGACTAAAACACAATCATATCCTGGGTATTGCAATATCATTTTTCTAATTGACAAATACCTACTAATTTGCCTAATCCCCCATATATTAAAGAACTTAGCATATTTAATTACTCCGCCGTTTTCTATATTATTTTTGAACATAACAATCTTAGAACTTTGAGGCCATGATCCACAAAATGGTGCTGAAATAATTTTTACATTGTGTCCGTTTTCAACCAAACCTTTTATGATATTTATTTGGAAGTTATTAGCAGAATACTCAAGATATCCTTTGTTGTTATTTTCTATGTAATCCTTAGTTTTATTATCAAAAACACCGGATATAAATAATATGTTCACATTAAATACCCCTAACAATAAAATCAAAAAAACCTATTGGATTACTAAAAAAAGCAAGAGTAAGAAATATTGCAAATTTGGATTTTTCATTATTTTTGAGATGAATTCTGGCCATTACTAAATGATGTCTCATTCTAACAAACTGTCTTTGATATATTGATAGTTTATCAAAATATCTCTTCTTAAAATTGAATAACGTTATTTCACCATTTCGCCTTTTATCTCCTAAAGATAATCCAGATCCCGGTTTATGAACAAGAGCACTAACAAGGATTTTATCTACATGTGTAAATGAACCATTTGCCTCAATTGAACGTTGAATTAAGTAAAATTCATCACCTATATCAATAGAGTTGAATAGCCCGATTCGAAATAAAAAATTTCTTTTATACATCATTGTTGACGTACCCGTTAGGTGGTAAAGCATATGATAAATGAAAAGGGATTTGCATTTTTTAATTTGTCTTCTTTCTCTTTTACCAATAACTTCACTTTTATCATTCACTAATAACATATTTGTCGTAGAGTAATCAGAGTTATTTTTCATCATTTCGCTTAATTGTGTGTAAACTTTATCCGGATAATACTCATCATCATCATCTAAAAAAGTAATATACTCACCTTTTGAAAAATTTATTCCTACATTTCTAGTCCTTGCTGAACCTAGATTAACAGTGTTTTTAATATATATGAGTCTCTTGTCGTTAATTTGTTCAATTATACTTTTTATTGATATATTTGATTCATCAGAATTATCATCTACAACGATTAGTTCAATATTTCGGTAAGATTGTGCTAAAACTGAACTAATAGCATTAATAAGAAGTTTCTCTTGTTTGTACGTCGGAATAATAACGGATACTAATGGGCGAGTATTAGAAATATCAATCATGTTTAACTCCTTCAACGATTCCTTCAGATTTTATAATGCTTTTAATTGTGCCAAAAAATATTTTGATATCTAACCAAAAACTAATATGTTCTACATAATAGCCATCTAGTTTTGCTTTTTCAGGGATAGGGAGTTCATCTCTACCATTGATTTGTGCGTAACCAGTTAATCCTGGATATAGACTGTGAACACCATACTTATCTCTTTCATCCATCAAATCGTATTGATTCCATAATGCGGGTCTAGGTCCGATAATAGACATATCACCTTTTAGGATATTGATGATTTGAGGTAGCTCATCTAAGCTTGTCTTTCTTAAGAACTTACCTACCTTAGTAATCCATTGTTGTGGATTTTCCAACATATGGGTTGGTGTATCTTTAGGTGTATCGATACGCATGGTTCTAAACTTTAAGATATAGAAATGCTTTTTATGTCTACCAATTCTCTTTTGTTTAAATAGAATCGGTCCTTTTGAATCTAGTTTGATTAAGATCATTAATATTAAGAATAGTGGGGATAATACAATTAAACCAATGAAAGCTAATACTGTATCATAAAAACGTTTAAACTTTAAATAGAACATAGTTGTTGTTTTTACCTCTTTTTACTCAAAAAACTCGATAATATTTTCGATTGGATAATCAATCTTTAATAACTTGGCTTTAATCTCATCCTTACGATTGTATGTAGATACCAAGATACCATCATGGTCAAAGTCTCGAATACTTTCTTTAGGAATAATGACATAATTACCAATCTTAGATCCGATTTTATTCGGATCATCATCAATGACCGCTAAGACATTTACTTCATTGGTCTTGCTGGTCATGATGGTATGTAACAACATTTCTGCGACTTCACCAGCACCGTATAAAAGGATGTTGTTAAAGCCTTTGTCTTTGACTTGAGCTAAGAACTTCTCGAAGTTCTCTTTCGCTTGGAAGTATAAGTCTTTGGTTGAGTTTAAATACCCAATGTTTAAGACTTTTTTCTTTTCAGTCCCTTTTTTCGTGATTAAATACTCAACGGTTTTGGTTGAGTATTTCTTCTTTTTAATGAGGCCTTTTTTCTCGAATTCTTCCAAGTAGTCGTTGATCATAGACACAGCAACCCCTATCAACTTACTCATTTCCCTTTGGGTAATTTTAGGGTTTTTTTCAATGAGGTCTAAGACCATATATTCTTTATAAAGAATTGTCGGTTTAAAGAATGCGTTATCGTTCATCGGGTCACCATCCATTGTTCGATTATTGAATAATCCTATTTTACACCATAACCTTATCAAATGACAAGAGAAAAATCCAACTTTTGTTCGAAATTTGAACAAATGCTTTCTGAACTCTTTCTAGATGCCTAAATCACGCGAAAAATAGCACTTATGGGGTTTAAGTGCTAGGTTTATATGTACCCTAATTCTAAATAGAACTTGAGTTATTCGAATGATATATAGGGTAAAAATGTATCCTCTAAAGCCGTATCTTCATGGATGAGCATCGATTCAATTTGTTGTTCAGCGTCGTTTTTCAAACGGTCTAAATACGCTTGATAAACCAAAGTAGATTTGATACTCACATGGCCCAACAACGCTTTGGTTTGTTCAATCGAACCACCGCGTTCTAAATTGAATAACGCAGCGGTATGTCTCAAACAGTAAGGCGTAATGCCGGTATGTTCTAAGTTGGTTTCTTTTAAAACGCGGTGAAACATGGTATAGAAAAACATCCGTTCTAATGGGTTTAGGGTTTGCTTGTTTTTGTGGGCACAAAACAAGTACGGGTTATCGTCATGACGTTTGGATAAATAATCAAGGATGGCTAGGGTGGTGCCTTTCGATGGTTTAATTCTATCTTTGGTTTGACTGGTTTTTCGTGCGATATAAAGGACATACGTACCTGCTTCCTCGATAAAATCCGCCCTTTTTGCGTGTACAACCTGATGAACCGATAGCCCTGATGTCAACATCAACGAGATGATTGCGTGATTTCTGTAGTGCCAAATAAACTGTCGTTGTTGTTTGGTAAACAAAATCAGATGTCTCGCTTCTTCAATCGTTAACACCGGTTTGGTCATTTGACGCTTAATCTGTTCACCCTTAATCGGACCCAGGATGTCATGGGCATAAACCTCTGGTATGGCTAATCTTTTTTGATTTAGACTCAAATACTTGTATAAACCCTTAAGTGCGGATATATGGACATGAATGTAGTAGGTTGAACACCCGATGTCTCTTTTATGTTGTCGGTACTTAATCACATCACCCGTTGTCGGGTATAAAATGTCGTATTGTTTTAGGTATGCTATGTAGTGTTTAAATGAGATTCGGTACGATTTTAAGCTCGAAGGCGACAACTTTTTCTCCGCTAAATACTGTTCACTTAAGGCTTCTAATGGGTGTCGATGCATCCGATACCTCCTTATTGGTTTCATCATCCTTTAAAATCAGACGTTCGATTTCGTTTTCTGGTTCTCCTGTCATTGGACCGACGTGGTGGGCATATATCATGGTTGTTGTTACATTTTCGTGTCTTAAAAGTTGTCTAGTCGATTCTAATGACCCACCACGTAATAGATTGATGGTCGCAGCGGTATGTCGTAAGCTATGGGCAGTCACTTGGGTTTCTTCTAATCCGGCATCTTTCATCAACTGTTTAAACATTTTAATCACGAAAGAGCGCGATAAGTAAGGCGTGGTTTGATGTCTAGAATGACCAATAAATAGAAAAGGATTGATGTCTTTCCTTAAGGATAAATAGTCGTTTATGGCCACTTCTAAACCCTTTGGAATTTTTACATACGCATCGGGTGCAGTTCTGCCTTTTCCTTGGATGTATAAGACCAATTGTTGTTGGATCCGTTTTAAATCTTTTCGTTTCGCCCGTCTGACCTCAACGCTTCTCACACCGGTGGTGAGCATTAGATAAACGATGGCGTAATCACGGTATTGTGAGCGAGTATCTCTACGTTCCTTACAATACAATAACAGCTGTTTGGCTTGTTCAGTAGATAAGGTGGGTTTAAATTCATTATGGTCTAAAGTCTCCCGCTGGATTGGTTGCATGATATCATAGGCATACGCTTCAGGTAAACCTAAGCGCTGTTGATTCAAACATAAATACCTGTAAAAGTTTTTTAAGGTCCCAATTTGATGGTTGGTCCAGCGGATTGAACAACCCTCACTTTTCTTCCATTCTAGAAACGCGATGACATCCGATGTATTCGGAAAGTCTATGTTATATTCTCTCAAATAGGTAACATATTGGTCGAGAATGATTTTGAAAAGATCATAGGTGCCTTGAGTGATGTCTTTTTCAACGAGGTATTGTTGGATTAACAGTTCTAAAGGGTGTTCGTTCATGGTTATATTTCCTATCTTAAATGTTCTTCTATAATGAATACAGTTAGACGATGATTAATTACTTTAATGTCATTGTGTTTTACTGAATCATGATTCACTGAATCGTGTTTCAGTATTATGTATTCATATAAAAGGAAAAAACAGAACACATCAAAATGGGTCCTGTTTTTTAGGTTTGCATCGAAATTAAATTGTGATTATTCCATTTCGATTTTAAACTGATCTACAATCTTTTTATCAATATAGCAAGAGGTTCTATCCGATATTAAATCATCTAAATACGATTTTAATTGAATTATTGAGATACAATTTTTCTTATAAGCTCTTCCCAGTATACCTAGAATGCCTGTATATTTTACATCCAGATACTCACATGCTTTTCGAACCAGTTTGTCATTACTATTACAAAAGTAATGGTTCTCTTTGGAGATCGCTATTGCAAAACGATCGTATCTTGACAATCTTTTGAATGATTCATTCGAGACAAGTATAGCGTATGCATCTAACCCAATTTCTGTCGTAATAGCTCCTATTTCAATAGGATATGTCTTTAGAATATCTTTAATCTCCGATGTGATTTCATCTTCATAAATAATCTTAGGGATAATGACTATATCAAAGATTAAGAATAATAGGTGAATGCAATTCAGTTCATATAAATCCACTAAAATGTTATTATCTACAACCACACTAATGTTACTTGAGTGATAAATATCGTTCATCCATATCTCTCCACTCTTTCAACAGTTTTCTAGTTTCTAAGGTATCCATACCGAGTACCTCAGAAATTTTATTCGCGCTGATTGCTTCATTAAAATACAAATCTTTGATTCTGTTGACTAATTTGACATTCTTTTCTTGAATATCAATCTTATCGAGTGGGAACGGTTCTTCTTGTTTAAAGCCATTAAGGTTAATTCTTCTCCAAAAATCATTATAGACTTCTTTAGAAATAAACCCATATTCATGTAACATGACATACACGGTTTGAATACTCACTTTAAAATACTTTTTCATTTCGATTGCATCCACGTTATTTCTAGAAGTCATATATGATTCTACTAAATGTCTTGGCATCAAAAAATGTCCAGCAAACTTATTGGCGATTTGTTCGTTAATATCGGTTTTACTGTTTAAATAAAACGCGTTAAACTGGCTATCAGAGTATTGGTCCGAATGGAATAATAAGTGTGCATACTCATGAATTAAAGAGAATATCTTTCTTTCTTCTGATACCTTATCGGAGTTATTAATCATGATGTAGCTGCCTAAATCGGACGAATAAGATGACGCACCGAAATAAGCATCATTTTTAAAGTCTTTGACAATCACATTGATGCCTATACTTTGTATGACATCAAAGTAGTTATCTGGAATGACGTTTTCAATATTCGCAAACTTTCTTTGTTCATAGGCTATTTTCGCAATCAAATTGAATAAACTCTTTTTGTCTTCTTTTAAGTTAAGTTGATATTTTTGGGGAATATACTGGTATCCAACATCGCCGATTACATCTAAATAGGAATATATGGTATTTGACAAATGTTCTATATCAATATTTTGTATATCCTTATTAGCTTTATCCGCTCTAAACATAAAAGTGATTTGTTTGTTATCTTCTTTAAAAAAATAGTCAAACGGTTTCTTAAAAAACTTCGCGATTAACATCAGTTTTTCGCTATCTATCGCTTGTTTACCTTCAACATAGTGGCTTAAAGTTGGATGAGTAATGCCAATTGATTCACTCAACTGTCTTAGCGAGACCTTCTCTTTTTCCATGAGCTTTTGAATGTTTTTTCCAATCACAAGTGAAATGTTCATTTTTCATCTCTCCTATTTAATACACTTATATTTTACCATGTATTTCAGCAATAACAAGATTATTGGTAAATTTTTTTACCATTAGTGAGAAGTGTAGTATGTAATAAAAGTGTACTTCAAAAAAAGTACACCTTTAGTAATTATACAGAAATTAGTCACATTGTTGTTTTATCTGTTATTTATAATGTCTATTTTGAACGCTTTTCCAATCAACTTTTTTGTTTTCAGCAACACTGATAATTCCATAGCCATAATATTGTTCTTGCTTGAACACTTTGTACTTTTTTCCATCAATCTCAAAGTGAGGATAGTTATCACTTTTTGCACCATTATTTAATCTATGCATAGGTTCAAAATTATTGAAAAAGTCTGCATCTGACTCTTTTGGAAAATCAGATTTTGGTCTAATATGATCTATGTTCCAACTATAATCATACTTTCTATTGTTTCCTGGTTTTAATAGCATAACCGGTTCGTTGCTCCAAGCATCTCGATGCATTGTTGTACCGAAACAATCAGTAGCCCATTCAACATTACCAAAAACGTCTTTCCATAATTTTTCTGCTGTATTTTTATCTAACATTTTCTTCTCCTTACTATATCGTATTTTTAATAAATGTGACCTTAATCTGTTATGATATTAAGCTGTATACTTATTTTCTTTTTTCTTAATACCTAATATATTTGGGCCAGTTGTATCGATAATATTCGACGTTCAATAAATACTATAAGAATTCATATCTCTTTTTAGAATCTAATTGAATTGACTATTACCGTAATGCGTTTCACTAATCGTATCTACCTTATCAACATATCAGTTATGAATTCATTATTCATGCTCTAAATTACTATAAATCCATGTTTTCTATCTTTCAATTTGTAATGAGTAGTTTCTATTAGATATTTAACATAGTTTGACTTTTTGTTTTCCTGAATAATACTCGTGAAATATGCAACATAAACAATTTTTGTCAAACTACTTTTTAATAACGAATCAAATTCATCAACATGAATAGTTTTTGTTGTGTTGTTTTTTTTCAAATCGTTAACATATCGATTGGTGTCATCAAAATTTTCTAAGTAATTACTCATCATGTGTAATAAAATGTTGCTTGAAGTATCTATTTGTCCAAGTAAGTCTCTACAACCTTTAGCATCAAAGGATGATTTATTATGAAATAAGTAGATGGTGTTTTCTTGACAGTATATTGCGTCTGCAATTTCTATACCTTTATAATATTTTTCATCTGAATCAATGAGTATCGTGCTATTTTCTATAGATTTTTTAAGTTCATTTTCATTTATAAATTTTTTATCTAGGAATTTTACATCAATGGTTAATAGTTTTCCATTATAATGTGATTTTGATTCCTCTATTAGAGCGTTATATTTCCTATTTAGATATTCTAAGTATGTAGTATCAAAAACATACCATATTCCATCAATAAGATATACTTGGGTTTCATTAAACTGGTGAGATACTTCAAGCAAATCAAAAAACTTAATCTTTTGGTAATTGAATGATAAAGCATAATTCTTCATGAAATTTCTAGATTTTTTACCCCTAGATTGTTCATATCGAATTATTTTAATAATATCATCAATACTTGTTAACGTGTTTACACCTGATTTTTGCATAACATCAACCAATTCTGCATTTTTAGAGTTTACGAGTATATAGTCTTTTATATTATAGCTTAATTCATAATTATAGCTTAATTCTATCTCACCTGTTCCATTATCGATTGCTTCAAAATAGTTTTCAGTAATCGCACTTTGCTTCATGCCCTTACGATTCGCATCAACTATGTACCCTAGTGCAAAGTTGATTTTAGTATCATCTCTGTACAAAATATTTATTGTGTTAATAATATTATTAAGTTCGTTGGCTGATATTCTCTTACCAATATGAACACCTGCACCAAAAGATATCGGGGTATCATTGCTATCTTCGCTAACATATAAACCAATTTTTCTTTGTATATCTTTTTTGGCAGTTATACCCATTTCTTTATATATTGCTTCATAACTTATCTCGTTATTAAACGCAGATTCTATTCTATTTACATAGTTTACATTGTTTCTATTCCCATAAACTCTATGATCTGCTATATGTTTGATGATTGAATCATCTTCTTCAATCAATTTAGGTACAAGATCCAAACCAAATGTCTTTTCTTTATAATTGCTAAAAATAGAGTTGGCTAACCCCGCGGTCATAAAATAAATACTATTATCAATTTCTTTTAAAATAATATACGATGGGAATTTTGTTTTAAAAACATCTTCGGAAACATTTTCATGCAAAAAAAATGCTTCAATAAACTCTTTCCATTTAGCAACATTCCCTGCATTGAATAAATAAGTGTGAAAATGATTATTATTACTATAGATATAATTACTGTCTAGGTTTGCCAACCTAATGGCAACAAAAGCATTTACTTTTTCTAATGGGGTTATTTTGTCTTCAAAAATTAAGTTGTTGTCCTCATCATTAACAAGTGCATCAATATCCAGTTTATAGATACTAAATATTGCAGAGGATTGATTTTCTAATACAACTGAGTTTTCCATCTTAAAACCTCATTATATAAAATTTATTCGTATAATCATTTGGATTTTTTATTATCATCATATTAATTGCACCTTAAATTTTAAATCATTTGAAATACTCGCTAGTTTGTTTACCCCATCATTGTGTATATTAATCTCATAATTGATTTTATTCATGGACTGAACGTTTAAAGGTTTTGTTTTTAGTAAATTTATACGATCACTTTTGAGTTTCTTTTTCATATTGATCAGTTTGATGTAATCTGTCAGTAAAAATTCTATTAATGACTGGTCATTATAATATTTTTTACAAAGTGATTTAATGTGTAGTAAATCGTATTTATTAATGTGTGCCAATTCAATGAACTCATTTTTTAATTGACTGATATCATTATTTAGAGAACTTATTCCTGTCGTTATTGTGGCTTTGTTATATATTTTGATAATTTCATGTGATAGTTCTTTATCTGGGTATATGGTTACGTAAGTAATCCGATTTTTTGCTAATAAATACAGTAAACTGTATTTGTCACTTGCATCTATATATTCATAAATAAGTCTACTCATGGATTTTGTTTGTAATGGTGAAACTGGTGAAAGATAATCATTCATGAACATGATAAAAGCACCTTCTTGAGCATCATATCTCAGATCATATGATGCAGAATTAGTCTTAAACAATTGTAAGTCAATAATACCAACTGGTTGATTAGTGTAATTTTTCACTTTTTGTTTAAAGGGTGTACTACTTATAATGGAATCAAGTAGACGCAAATTATCTTTAACCGAGTCATTTATGCTAGTAGTAAAATGCAATGATTTCAACTGATTAACGTTTCCTTCGTTTTTAGTGTTATTAATATAAGCAAATTTAATCAATTTGCCGTTTATTGTGAAAGAGTTATAACAAGCCATATATATCGCAACAAATGGGTTCACTGTAATATCTACTAATCGTGATTTGTAATTATAGTGTTGCATTCTAGCCATCATTTTTATAGATATGCCACTATTTGAATCTTCATTTAAAAAAGGATATCTCAATAATGTTCCCAAATAATGACTCTCTATCTTTGCATCTAAAGGATTTATAAGTCGTGTGATACTGGGACTAACGGGATGAGCTTCATTATCCATTCCACGATAAAAAACAACATTATCTCTAATAGGATCAATATAGAAATTTCTTATACTCTTCTTTATTCCATTATCATACATCTGATTTAGCAAATATTCTCGTGTTGATAATATCTTCTCATTGAATTTTGATTTTTCTAGTAAACTAAAAAAATCTTCAATAGTAAATCTACCCATTACTGAATCATTTTGATTTTCTTCATTAAAATTCATTTTACCACCCTCTATCACTTGATAAAACGTTTTTTTGCGTGTTTTTGTCCGTTTTTTCGATAAAAAAAGCAATATTTTTCAAAAATATCGCTTTTTATGTGTTTTTATCTATTCTTTTTCACTTGCTTTAGGCTTAATTAAGTATTTATAGTAATCTTCTTTATTGATTTGCTGATTTCTCGCAATCGCCAATGAACCTTTTGGAATGTCTTTAGTTACTGTAGAACCAGCTGCGATAAAGACATTGTCACTGATTGATATCGGTGCGACCATATTGACGTTACATCCGATGAAGACGTCATTACCGATGATAGTTTTATGTTTCTTGACACCATCATAGTTGACTGTAACAGATCCACAACCAAAGTTTACGCGTTCGCCAACTTCTGCGTCACCAATATAGGCTAAGTGTGCTGCTTTGGTATCATCACCTGTGGTTGAGTTCTTCACTTCAACGAAGTTACCAATACGGTTGTGATCCCCGATATTCGCGTGACCTCTTAAGTGAGCGAATGGTCCTACTGTTGTTTTCTTACCGACTTTACTTTCAATGACTAAGCTGTGTCTAATTTCAGCCCCTTCATCAATGAAGGAATCTTTAACTTCTGTATTCGGTCCGATAATGGCACCTTTTTTAATGACTGAATTGCCCGTGATGGATGTGTTTGGATAAATCCATACACCTTCTTCAATAACAACGTTATGGCCAATGGTAATCGTTTCAGGGTTCACCATGGAAACACCAGACAACATATGGCCTTTATTGATGGAATCTCTTAAATACTTTTCAGCGATGGATATCGCGTATAAGTCATTGATTCCCATAGTAACCATGGAATTTCTAACAACGAATGTATTCACTTTATAATGTTGATGCATCAAGCTAACAATATCGGTTAAATAGTATTCACCTTTACGGTCATTCTTTTTGATTTGTTTTAAGGTTTCAAACAACGCTTTGTTATCCACGATGTAAACAGAGGAGTTGACTTCTTTGATTTGTTTTTCGGATTCAGTGCAGTCATTTTCTTCAACAATCCCTTTGACTGTACCGTATTCATCTCTAACGATACGACCATAACCTTTAGGGTAATCCACAACCATGGTAACGACAGTCAGGTCGTTACCCATTTCTTCATGGGCTCTCATAAGCTTATCCATGAGTGGGTATTCCATGAGTGGCATATCCCCAGGGAGAATGAAGGTCGTACCTTCTTTACCTTCAAGTAGTGGTGCTGCAGATAGTGCTGCGTGTCCAGTACCGAGTTGTTGTTCTTGAACTGCGTATTTGGCACGGTCTTTCAGTAAGTCCATGATGACTTCTTTTTTATGACCCACAATCGCGACAATTTCATCGATGTCTGTTTTTTCGATATTTTCGACAATGTATTCAATCATCGGTTTACCTAAAATTGGGAAAGCACATTTAGGTAACTCGGTTCTCATACGGGTACCTTTACCCGCAGCTAAGATTAAAGCGTACTTTTTCATCACACACTACCTTCTTTCTTAATTAAGTCTACGATACGGTTGATTTCTCTATCTAATACCACTTCATCCTGGTAACTCATTGTCACACGGATGAGTGGTTCTGTGCCACTCGGTCTAACCAATAATAAGTAGTCATCTTTTAAAACTTTCTTGACATCTTCCAATAAAGCGATGACTGAATCTCGCTTTAGAACGGCTTTATCCACGTTTTTAATATTGATCATCTTGAGTGGGTATAAAGCGATGTCGCCTAAGAGTTCTTCCAATGATTTACCACTTTCTTGAATGATTTTTAAGAGGTATAAAGCGGATAATAAACCATCGCCGCTGTGCATAATATGATTCAAGATAATGTGTCCTGAAGCTTCACCGCCAAGACCGTAACCGTGATCATTCATTTCTTTAAAGACGTATTTATCGCCTACATCGGTGAGTGAATAAGAGATGCCATTGTCTTTGAGTTTCTTTAACATCCCTGGGTTACTCATCTTGGTGAGTACCACATGATTTTTAGGCAGTTCACCTTTGGATTTTAGGTGGGTTGCAAAAAGGTAGATCATTTGGTCGCCATCGACCACTTCACCTTTTTTATTCACCACCAAACATCTGTCAGCGTCACCATCAAAAGCAAACCCAATGTCTGCTTTTCTGGATTGAACAACCTCAGAAATCATTTCCATGTGCGTAGAGCCACAACCCACATTGATGTTTAATCCGTCGGGTTGGTTATTGATTTGAAAGGCATTTTTGTGATATTGATCAAAGAGTTTTTTAGCGATTTGATAGTTCGCACCGTGCGCACTGTCATATACAATCGATAAGTTACTTGGTTTCAATCCGAGTTTGTCATAAAACTCAATATATAATTTTTCTACAGCTTCCGTGATGTTTAAATTACCCCATTTTTCTACTACGTCAAATGGGCCGTTGTCGATGATGTTTTCAAGTTTTAATTCGAGTTCATCGACCGTTTTAAACCCTTGATCGAAGATTTTAATCCCATTATCATAATAAGGGTTGTGAGAAGCGGTGATCATGACACCAATGATTTGATGGATTTCACTATAATACGCAATCATTGGGGTAGATACGACGCCAGCGAATAACACATCGACGCCTTGACTCATCGCGCCGGAGGCGAGTGAGTAAGCAAGCATGTTATTCGATTGTCTGGTATCTGTACCAATGACGATTTGTTTTGGGTGAATTACTTTCCCAATGGCTAAGCCCACTTTAAAAGCGAGTTCAGCGGTGAGTTTTTCAAAAGCAACCCCACGGATGCCATCCGTACCGAAATATTTTCCCATAAATTTCTCCTATTCAACTGTAACGCTCTTTGCGAGATTTCTTGGCTTATCGATATCAAAACTACGTTCTAAAGCAGCGTAATAAGACAAGAGTTGGGTAGGCACGACCATGACCATTGGGGTGAGTATTGGGTGAACAGCATCCACGATGACTTCATCGCCATTTTCAGCGACCTCACTGGTGACAATTCGAATGGTTCTCGCACCACGTGCGATGACTTCATTCAAATTACTTCTGGTGTTGTGTGAAATCTTTGGATCCGAGATCAACGCGATGACTGGGGTACCTTCCTCTATGAGCGCGATGGTACCATGTTTGAGTTCACCAGCAGCGAAGCCTTCGGTTTGAATATAAGAGATTTCTTTGAGTTTTAAAGCCGCTTCCAGTCCGGTATAGTAATCGAGTCCCCTACCAATGAAGAAACAGTTTCTATGGGTCAATAAGTAGCGTGTAACATCTAACATCGTTTGACAAGATAAGAAGTTTTCAATCGACAAAGCGACCTTTGTTAGCTCTTCTCTAATATCAAAATCTTTATTGGATAATTCATAAGCAATTAATGATAAAACAGCGACTTGCGCGACATAGGCTTTCGTACTCGCAACTGCGATTTCAGGACCAGCGTATAGTTCTAAAAAGTACTTCGCTTCTCTCGCAAGGGTTGAGGTTGGTACGTTGGTGACAGTTAAAATCGGAAAGTTCATTTCCTTGATATTAACTAAACACGCTCTTAAGTCTGCGGTCTCACCAGACTGCGAGACAAGGATGAAAAATGGCTTTTTAGACAGCAATGGTTTTTGGTAAGCAAACTCACTTGCGATATGCACTTCAACAGGGATTTGATCGAGCTTTTCAAATAAAACTTTGCCGATTAAACCCGCGTGCATGGAGGTCCCTGCAGCTAGGATATAGATGCGATCGGAAGCTTTAATGTCATCGAGTATTTTCTCATCAATACGGGATTTTCCGTTATCGAAGTAATTCGAAACGATACGACGAACAACTGAAGGTTGCTCGTGAATTTCTTTTAACATGAAGTGGGCGTATTCGCCTTTTTCAACGTCGTCATTACTCATATCGATGATACAGAATTTAGGTTGTAAAGGGCTATGATTGATGTCATATAATTGAACGTGATCACGGCTCGCTACCACGAAGGTTTTGTCTTCTAATGGTAAGTATTCTTCACTGTAACCAATGAGTGCCATGAGGTCAGAAGCGACGGTGACCCCTTCTTTACCTCGACCAATTAAGAGCGGGCTCTTGTATTTGGCAGCGAAAAACTGTTCTGGATTTTGATTGTCCAAAATGAGTAAGGCGTATGAACCTCTAAGTAATCTCAATGTGGTTAAAATCGCATTTTCAACATTGAGTGTTCCAGCGAAAGTTTCAATGAGTTGTGCAATGACTTCGGTGTCTGTATCGCTTTCGAACTTGACCCCTTGAAGGTATTGTTCTTTGAGCTGATGATAGTTTTCAATAACACCATTATGAACGATGATGAAACGACGTGAACGTGAGTAATGCGGGTGCGCATTGACCTTGTTCACTTTCCCGTGGGTTGCCCAACGGGTGTGTCCTATACCAATGTTGGAATTCGGACTATTTTCAACAGACTGGGCGAGTTTATCGACTCTACCTTGGTCTTTATATACGTCATAGACTTGATATCGCGTATTAAAAAGACTCATACCAGCTGAGTCATATCCACGATATTCGAGTCTTTTTAATCCGTCTAAAATGACGTCTTTGGCTTCTTTATTGCCGATGTAACCTACAATGCCACACATAGTATTAACCCCTTTTTAATGTTCCACGCCGTTGACTTTATACGTCTTAACGACACTTGAAACCAGGTGTTTAATTTCGTCATTGGACTTATCTTCAAACGTGAGTAAAATATCTACCAATGACAATTCTTCGTCACACACTTCTTTTTGTTTTTCAATGTAAATCTTATCGTTATCGGTTGCTTTATGGTCGGTATAATTGTGATCGACTAAAAGCTCTTCAAATAGTTTTTCACCTGGTCTTAACCCAGTGAATTCAATTTGAATATCTTTATATGGTTCATACCCTGCAAGTGAAATCATCTTTTCTGCCAAGTCTTTAATCTTCACTGGTTGACCCATATCTAAGATAAATACTTCGCCACCTTCTGCGTACACTGCGGATTGTAAAATTAGGCTGACCGCTTCTGGAATGGTCATAAAGAAACGGTTGATTTCAGGGTGAGTAACCGTAACAGGACCACCATCTTCGATTTGCTTCTTAAATAATGGGATGACTGACCCATTGGAGCCTAAGACATTACCAAAACGAACGGCAGAAAACTTCGTTCCTTTGTCTGTTTGTTGGTTTTGAATGATGAGTTCTGCAAAACGTTTGGTCGCACCCATGACGTTGGTCGAACGTACAGCTTTATCCGAAGAAACTAAAACAAACTTCTTTACACCATATTGATTCGATAATGAAGCAGTGTTATACGTACCAATGACATTGGTTCTCACGGCTTCAACCGCACTGTCTTCCATGAGTGGCACGTGTTTGTATGCAGCTGCGTGGAATACGATGGTCGGTTTGAATTCTTGGAAGATGGTTTCAAGTCTTTGTTTGTTATAAACAGATCCAATTCTTACCACTAGATGCAATTCTTCACTGCGGTGTTCTTTGGAGAATTTTCTTAATAGTTCTTGTTGAATATCATAGGCGTTATTTTCATAGATATCAAAAATAACGAGTGTTTTCGGTTTGAGTTCAGCGATTTGTCTACAAAGCTCACTGCCGATCGACCCACCGCCACCGGTGACTAAAACCACTTCATCTTTAATAAAAGCAGATATGCCTTTATTGTCTAAATGAATTTCTTGGCGGTTGAGTAAATCTTCAACTTTAACGTTAACAATTTTTGGATTGCCACGATCGACATCGCTATAGGATAGTAACTTCTTAATTTTGAGTTTGTACTTAGATACTTCTTTGACCAACCAATTGAGTTTTTCAATTGGGTAATCAGCGATGGCTAGAATGATTTCTTCGACATTATAGTCTTCAATGAATTTACTGATGTGTTCTACTGGACCTACGATTAAAATCCCATTCAATCGATTGCCAATCTTGTTCGGATTGTCATCGAGGAATGCGACAGGGTGGTTGGTTAAATCTTTATTACGGTAGATTTCTCTTAATACCAGTTCACCAGCGGAACCAGCACCAATGATGAGGGTTCTTCTACCTTCATTTGGATTGACAAATATGTTTGTTTTTATGAATAGGCGGATACGATTAAGTATGCGCGGTAATGTTAAAAGAATGATTTCGATTGGGGTAATGAAAATATATGCCGACTTGAACATGAACAAGTGGTTGGTGAGTGCAATATATATAACGATAACGATGTTGGTGATGATGGCTGCAATCGATATGCGCATGACATCTTCAAATCCAACATGTCTTGAAAGCATACGATAAATGCCAAGTGAATACATAACAATAATTTTCATCACAGCCACCGTCGGTAAAACAATGGCGAGCATAAACATGTCTACTTGATAATCTGCTTTAACCACAACATACATTAAAATAAATGCGAAATACGATAAAAAAATCAATATGATATCGACTACCATCATGCCTAAGTCATGTAAAATCTGACTCTTGTTCAACTTAATTGGCATACTTGTCCCTCCCAAGTAATCCCCGAATAAACTTCTATATTCAAATCATTTTATCTCATTATATCACTAGTTTATTTTATGTATAAATAAATCGCTGTGGTATCTGTAATAAAAATGTAATTTTTACGAAAAACGCTTCAAAATGGGCTGAAAATAGATACAGTATGATTATATCATATAAATCTTGTAAAGTTAGTCAACAGTTATGGATTATCGCATGAAAACCTGTTCATATTAATAGACGCCACGTTATTTTATCATATTTTAATGTCTTTTTCATTTCATTCAATAAAAGTCATCTTAAGAAAATATTAAAAACAATTAATCCCGTCATGAAGCCTTTATAAGCAACTATGATTTGTAGTTATTAATCATTTCAAGAGATCAATTTCAACATCTAGTGACCAATAACGTAACACATCGAATTTCGCTTTCAAAAATTGTTCGATTTTTTTCATTTAGGATTTGACCTAAAGAAAAAAGCACGAAAATTCGTGCCTTAGAAAATGTTTTTTACTTCAATGGTTTGGTTACGGTCTGGTCCGATAGAAAATATCACAACAGGGATGCCAGTTTCTTCTTCGATAAAGCGTAGATAATTCTTTGTGTTGATTGGTAGGTCATCATAAGACTTCACCGCGGTGATGTCTTCAGACCAACCTTTCAAGGTCGTATAAATCGGTTTGACTCTTTCAAAGTCACCAATCAAACTCGGCACTTCATCGATGATTTTACCATCGAGTTCATACGCTGTGCATACCATAATTTCAGGTTGTCCAGATAATACATCCAGTAAAGTTACCGCGAGTCCTGACAATCCACCTGATAATTTCGCATGTTTAATCAGTACGAGGTCTAACCATCCCACACGTCTAGGACGACCGGTGGTAGTCCCGTATTCATGGCCTTTTTCACGAATGTCTGAACCGATTTGATTGAATAATTCTGTTGGTAGTGGACCTTCACCGACACGGGTGGTATATGCCTTAGTGACGCCGATAGCCCCTTGGATGAGCCATGGTGCGATACCCACATTGATCGGTACGGATGCTGCGGTTGGAGATGAACTGGTCACGAATGGATAGGTTCCGTGATCGAGACAAAGGAGTGTACCTTGAGCCCCTTCAAACAATACTTTCTTACCCTTGGAAATCGCTTCATTAACGAATTTCGAGGTATTTTCTACAAATGGTTTCAATGCTTTCGCATAAACGCTATATTCCGCATACATCGATTCGAAGTCGAATCGTTCAATGCCGTACATATCGGCGAGTTGGTTCTTATATTCTAAGACTTCTTGAAGTTTATTTTTAAAGACATCGAGGTCGACAAATTCACCCATACGGATTCCGCTTCTTTCAGCTTTATCTGTATAGGCTGGTCCGATACCTTTTTTTGTAGTCCCGATCTTTTGTTTCAACTTAGATTCTCTGATCGAATCGAATGCCATGTGGTATGGCATGATGATGTGTGCCTTATCCGAGATGTGGATATGGTACTTTTTGCCTTCGAGTTTTTTGAGTTCTTCTAATAATGCTTTTGGATTGATGACCATCCCATTGCCTAAGACATTGTCGATCTTTGGATTTAAAATGCCGGATGGTATGGTGTGTAATGCGTATTTTACACCCTCTAAAACGATGGTATGTCCTGCGTTGTTTCCGCCTTGATATCTCACCACTAAATCACTTTTTTGAGCTAAGAAATCGGTGATCTTGCCTTTACCTTCATCGCCCCATTGTGTTCCTACAACTACGAGTGTTTGCATGTATATCCCCCTGGTATGATATCTAAAAATCCAAAGTGATTTTATCATAGATAATGGTTTATAGTCAAAGCCACTTTCAAAAGAAAAAGACAAATGCGCTTTCATTTCGCATTTGTCTATGTTTTTAGATGATTGGTAAATACTTTTCCAATTCCCAAGCGGTGACTTTCATCTTATATTCGTCCCATTCACGTTCTTTGGCTTCGATGTATTTTTCAAACAATTCATCGCCTAAAGATTCTTTCATGAGCGGGGATTCAACAAAGAATTCAATCGCTTGTTTGAGGTTTTCAGGTAAATTCTTAATACCCAAACGACGACGTTCTGTATCGGACATCTTAAATAAGTTTTTCTTGAGTGGGTTTAACGCAGTGAGTTCATTACGGATGCCATCGAGTCCAGATGCGAGCAATACCGCCATCGCTAGATAAGGGTTTGCAGCTGGGTCTACAGAACGCACTTCAATGCGTTGACCTTTACCTCTAGCGGCAGGGATACGAATCATGGTACTTCTGTTAGAGTCACTCCAAGCGATGTATACTGGGGCTTCATAACCTGGAACCAAACGCTTGTATGAATTCACAATTGGGTTACAAATCAAACCAAATTCTTGAGCATGTTTCATCACACCTGCAATGAAGTGTAACGCTGTCTTACTCAAACCATTGGAAGCTTCTGGGTCATAGAACACATTCTTACCCGCTTTATCGGAAATCGATAAATTGGAATGCATCCCAGAACCGTTGATGCCTTGAACTGGTTTTGGCATGAATGTGGCGTGATAGCCATGGCGTCTCGCCACATTCTTAACCAATACTTTAAAGGTTTGAATGTTGTCACACGCTTCTAAAGCATTATCAAAATGGAAGTTGATTTCGTGTTGACCGAAAGCCACCTCATGGTGTGATACTTCCATTTCAAAGCCCATCTTTTGAAGTTCTAGGACAATGTCTCTACGAACGTCTTCTGAACCATCGATTGGGGATAAATCGAAGTAACCACCCATGTCCGAAAATTCCATGGTGGGTTTCCCATGAGCATCTAATTTAAATAAGAAGAATTCTGGTTCAACACCCACATTGAACTTATCAAAACCAAGTTTCTTCAATTCAGCGAGGTTTTTCTTTAATACGAAGCGTGGGTCTGCTTCATATGGGGTTCTGTCGGATTTATAAACATCACAAATCAAACGAGCGACTTTACCAAATGGGGGTTTTTCCCATTCAAGGACCAACCAAGTGTTTAAATCTGGGTATAAATACATATCGGCTTCATCAATACGAACAAAGCCTTTGATGGATGAACCATCAAACATCACATCATTATCTAGTGCCTTATGTAAATTGGTCACTGGAATCTCAACGTTTTTTACCGTACCTAACATGTCGGTAAACTGCAATCTCACATACCTAACATCATTGTCTTTAGCTAACTTTAAAATGTCTTCACGGGTATACATAGGTTTATAAATCCTCCAATGCTTATATTGTTACAAATTAGCATAAAAAAAGCAACAAAAATGTACAAAAAAAGTGTTTTCAAACTTATGAAAGCACTTTTTGTATTTAATATGTGTGTTTTAATAGTTTCTGAAAAACATATTTAGGATATCTGGACCCGCAATCAACATCGTAACGACTAAAACAAATCCCATGATTAACAAATTCAAAACGGCTTGATAGAGTTGATCAGAGCGTTTTAAATTTTTTTGAGGTATCACTGTGCTGATGATCCTTAAAGAAAGTGGCATGAACACTAAATAGAGATTGCCGAAATAGAAACAATATAAAATGAACCCTCGCTCAAATATATTGATGATTGGCCAAATTGGGTGGTATTTTTGTTCAATACGTTGTGTCATCAGTTCAAGATGAAGTCCAGGGAACACTGTAATGAGTATCACGATGAGGAGATTGAATTCAGACCTCAACCATGGATTCATCTGTATACCAATATTATTGAAGAACAAGAACGTCATAACCGATTGTAAAAGAACGAAGACAACATAAATCCAAGGCGCATTCTTACTACAAAATGCTCTATACCTCAATTTCAACAGCTGAAGACCCACATCCATCAATAACCCTAAAATCAACCATAGGCTGATAACCCATATACCTCTTGTGTTTGGTTCCATAATGAATAACTGATATTCATCCCTAAATGCCCATGACATAGAAAACCCAATTATAAAGTATATCAGCCACTTGATGAGCATTTGGGCCCACATTCGGCTACTTGAAATGCTTGGTTTCAACTCAATATAGAGAACCATATAAAACAACAATGTTATGAATATAAATATAGACATCCTTAATCACCCCTTACGATCAGTACGAGAACACTTCATAATACCCATAGTAGAATAAAGCCACATAAAACAGTACTGCCAAAACTGTGACAAGATTTAACATGACTTCAGTGAAAAAGCAATGATATAAGTGTTTCCCTTTAGGAAATCGAAGGACAATCCATCGAATGAGTAGGGTTGCCGGTAATAGAAACCATAAACCTTCTGTGATGACATAAAACCAAAATACCCGTTCAAAAATACTTAACCAAGGGAAAATCGTTATGCCTCTTTTGTTCACTTGATCGATGTATACCTGAATATAGAACATAGGTACAATCAAGATAACATACGCACCAAACCAATATCGCTCTGAGCCAATGATGAACACCAATTCCTCTAATCCGATGAGATAATGCATAATCATTGAACTGATTAAAAGTTCAATCATAGCTGTGATTGACATAATGAAGAAGTGATTTTTATAGTAGATTTCTGGGTGTTTGATTTTAAATAGATTCCTACCCATATCAAAAATAATGAATAATGTACTAAAAGATACCGAAAACTCAATAACAAACGTATAGATATTTGTAATCGCATAGTTATCAAATTCATAAAACTGATAAGGAATCAAGGGTATTATTACTGGAATCATTACCATCCATCTGTAGAAATGGATCGAAAAGAAGTTATTTCTTAAATAATCTACATCGATGTCTCTTCTAAAGATAAAATAGTTCAAAATGAACATAAATAGTAAGAGCTGCATAAGTATCGCCTTCTTTAGGTTGATTATACACCAATTGTGTATTATTTACTATTTCATTTTACATTCAAAAAAAAGAATAGTGTGTGATCACTATTCTTTAGCCTGATGTACCACAATTTGATTGAATGGGATTTCAATGTTATTTTCATCAAAGATGAGTTTGATTTCGCGGTTGAGTTGACGTCTGACACCATACTTATCCAACTCTTCACACTTCGCGTAAATGCGTAGAACTACCCCGGAAGCCCCCAATTCTTGAACACCATAGTAGAATGGCCCTTCTTTGATATTTGGTATGTTTTCTTTGATTTTGTGTAGATTTGCTTTGATGACTTCTTCGATGGATTTAAGATTCGCACCATAAGATACCGATACATCACAGATGGCAGGGGATAATTTATTGGTGGTATTGATCGCGCCGCGGATATCCGAGTTGTTAATAATCTTGATGTCGCCATTGACGTCTTCAAACTTGGTGACACGTACGCCGATGTCTGTGACACGGCCCCTAAAGTCACCAATTTGAATGATGTCATTGATTTCAAATTGGTCTTCAAAAATGATGAATAGTCCAGATAATATATCTTCAACCAAGGATTGTGCACCAAAGGTTAATGCTAACCCTAAAATACCTAGTGATGCGAGTAAGGTAGGTGTTGAAACACCCCAAGCAGATAAGACTAGGAATGCACCAACGATTAAAACACCATACTTGATCATCGATGCGAGTAAGTTCGCGATGGTTCTGGATTTCTTGCCTTTGAGGGTAACCACTTTTAACAGTAATTCAGAGAGCTTTGATACCACCCATAAGAACACAATGACTGCGATGGTTTCGACGATGTTTGGAATGTTGTTTTCAAAGAAATCCACCACGCCAAAAAATTTACCGATGTTATCTGCAGAGATTTCATAGAGGAGTGTCCCGGGTTTAAAAATGTATTTACCTAAAATCGCGAGTAGTAGAAATACGCCTGCGAGTGAACCGAAAACGATGGTTGTGATTTGTTTTTTATTGAGTTTCATTGTAGTGTTCCTCCCATTGGTACACATATGATTGATGGATAACGCTAAATCCTTTTTCTAAATATAAAGACACCTGGATTTCATATACTTTGGTTGGGTCGATGTTTTCGATGATCCCTTCTACGATGAGTTCTTCAGACAGTGTCAATGTCACTTCATAGACTTTGGTTTGATCCAAATACAAAGCAATCCTAATATCATTTGTTAATCGTTTTAAAGCGAAATCATACACATAGAAATAATAAGATACTTGATCTAAATCGATATAGGCACTGCCATAGATGACTGGGTCATTGGAGGTTTTGAAGTCGGTTTCATATAAGGTTTGATAACCACCACGCTCTGGGTAAACAATTTCGAAGTGGTATTCGAACCCATCTGCCTTAACGTCATTGATTTCGCCATAGCTTTGGGTGTTGCCCGAAGCGTCCAATACGACTTCGATGGTTTCAAACAGTACCCCAAACTGATATACCCTCAATAGAACAACCTCGCTTGGGATGATGTCATATAAGTCTGTGACACTTAAGTAATAATAGAGTGTGTGGATGTTTTGTGAAATGGAAAGACTGCCCACCGGTTTGGTTGAGAGTCGGTATTTGGTTTCATAGACCGACTGATCCCCAAAACCAAAATCTCCCTTCACTTTTAATGTGTATTCTCTGCCCACAATGAGGGTATTGAATGCCCCCATTTGGTTACCTACACCCAGCGGTTGTTCATAATATTCTTGTGTGCTTTCTAAACTCACCCTTAAGGTTTCCATTTTTAAATCCGGGTGATGTTCAATATAGAATTCATAGTTTAATGTATTACCGGTATTATACAGTGATAGCAGTTGAATCAAAACCGGTTGGAATAACCTTAAAGACGCTACCGCAGCGACTGTCGTGAGCATGATGCCGCTTAAGTAACGTTTTAATATGAAGTTTTTGCGTTCGCGTTCGATTCTGGATGCACGTGATAAAGCCATGTTATCACTATCCTTCTTAATTTCATTATAGACTCAAAATCTTAAAAATAAATGATATTTTGAAAAAACAGTGATAAAACAAAGAAAAAACCTCATTTCTGAGGTCAATTTCTAAATGAGGTTTACAATATTCAAATAGACATCCATAACCAATGCTAAAGCAATCACAAAACCAAATACCGCCAAAACCAGTGGTAAACGTTTCTTTCTACCGTTGGCTTTTTTGATCTTAATGGCTTTTTTAAAGTCTAAGGCGTCATTCATCTTGATGAGTTGTGTCTTAGATAACACTTCAATCTTCTTTGGTCCAAGTTTACTCATGAAATAAACCACGATCATATAAACGAAAGAACCAAGTGCCATCACTAAACCCAAGGTAGATTCGAGTTTGTCAAAATACAAGAAGTTCATCGAAAAAAGCGATAACAATAAAATGATATTAAAGAGGGTATAGAGGTTGGTCTTTGGTTTAGACATGCTCTTAATGACTTTTTGAATTGCTTTTTCTACTTCTGGTTTAAGTGGCCCTTCTAACAAGACACCAGCTTGAATGTCTTCTGGGGTAATGCTGGTTTCATAAGAATCATCTAAGTATTTGTATCTTAGTCTGAGCGATGGCTTAAATAAATAGGCAAAGTCAAAATCGATTTTTGAATCCACCAATAAATCTTTATAGGTGGCTTTTTCTTTATCGGCTTGTTTGTGCAGTGTTTCAAGGATTTGTTTTTCAGGTTCATAGGCTTTAAATACACAAATGCCAGAAGTCATGTTGAACTTGCCAAAGATGGCACGTTCAGACAAGACCGAAAGCTTACTGTCGGGGCGTGTTTCGAAGTTTTTATAACTGATGTCTTTTTGAATGACTTCCACTTCTTTTTTCTTCTTTGGTTTTTCTTTATAATAATCGATCTTACCATTGTAAAACATCAATGGCTGAGGTTCTAACATCAGTTCAGGGATGATTTTAACATCCTTGATGTGTGTTGAAAAATCCGTTTCATAGGAAATCGATTGGAAGATGTAGGTTTTATAGTCTTCGATGTATTTGTTGTAGTCGAATACTTGTGCCAAATACCCACCTTTGGGTGGAATGAAGAAAGAAGATTGTCCATCGTTTTCAAGATTGGGTTTATAATTCGCATTTAATAATAGTACATAATAGGTGGTCGCTTTGACGTAGTCTTTACCATGGAAATCTTTATACAGTGGACTTTGATCATAGTAGATTAAGAATAAACGGTGGGTGGCCGCTAAGTATCCTTTTTTATGCGCATTGGTTAAGTTTTCAATTGCTTTTTCATAATTGGGTTTCTTCGCTTCTAAATGAACGATAGCGGCGTTGTATAACCCACTCGGCATCCCGTATTTTTCATAGAGTTGAACCAAACGTTCGAGTTCTGCATCCGAGGATGAGAACAAGCGTGGGTCAAACTCGCTTAAAAACTGGAAGGTTTGTGGCTCATATTCCACCATGTATGTTTCAAAGTATTTAAATCCGACTTTATAATTGGGTGGTTGATTGTATAACTTACCAAAATAGATTTGACCACAGTAATAGTTCGCTTCGAGGTAACCTTTCTTAGCAGAGAGTTTGATCTTGTCGATGCCTTCTTCTACTTTGTTTGCTGCCACTAAAATAAAACCCAATTCCAATAAGGCTTTAGGGTGGTTTTTAGCACTGGCCATTTTGATGTATTTTTCGTAGACTTGGTCGTTTTGTAAAACACCCTTACCTATTTTATATAACATCGCGAGATCATAACATGCGTCTAGATCTCCTGAATTCGCTTTGAGTGTGAGTGCGTTGATATCCATAATGGTTTCTCCCACCTTTCTAACTTCATTATATCACTTGTCGTAATAATCATTTTAGATTTCGAATTTGATTCATAGAAAAGAAATTGAACGATCAAATAGATGGGACTGATTTTTTTTATAGTGAATCTCGATTTCATTCAAATAGGAGTTAAAAATGGACATCAAAAAGTGTAGTTAATATTTATAGTTGGTTGATGATGAATAATTAGTGATTGACTTATACGAACCATCATGATAAAATGATCTCGCAATAACAAATTTGTTATATTCTTGAAAAGGAGCCTATCTATGTATGTATGAAGTTATTCCTTACCCAGACAAAGATAGAGCTCTTATAAATGATTTGATTGCTGATATCAAAAGTTCGGGGAACCCTAAAAATTGGATTGATTTAAGAAGATATATGGATAAACTAGCTGAGCATGGTTTAGAGATGAACGAAAAATTCAAACGAGAGTCCTTTAAAAAACTAGAGGATGATCTGTACGAGTTGCGTACCACTAATTTAAGGGTCATGTTTACGTTTTTCAATGGAAAGTTTTACATATTGAATGGCTTTTTTAAGAAGAGTCAATCGACACCACCATCAGAAATTGAAATTGCTAGAAAACACATTAAGAACATTCATAAAAAACAGTGATAACCCTAAATTGTTTTTTGTTATACTTATATATGGTTCATTTGAATACTCATTTGTTAATGCAAATAAAGATAAGGTAGAGGAGCAAAAATGAAAAAAAATAATATCTTTACATTTTTAGACGATGTTGAAAGAAACGATGAAACACTAAAAAAATGGGGAGATCTTTACAGAATTGAAAAAGAATTAATTGAAACTATTGTTAACACCAGAAAAAGCAAAGGAATAAGTCAAAAACAATTGGCTGAAATGACTGGGTTAAAACAACCCGCTATAGCGAGAATTGAAAATAATACAAATTCCCCACAGCTTGATACAATCATAAAGATTACTGACGCATTGGGACTAAAATTGACACTCAATGACCATAAACTTGATATCGACCAAATTCTGTTTTCTAAAATAACCGAGTTTAGAGAGGATATAGAGTTCTACTATAATCGTGTTTTTAATAATAAACAACAAAATAATGTTTACAACTATCAAGGAGGAATGTACTATGAAAATCAACCACACCAACATCCATGCAAAGAAAATCACCCTGCTTGATAATTGCTTAAGTGGAGAAAATTTCAAGATATTACCTAATTATTATAAAAAGATTACCGACCTAGGCGATGATAAGTTCAAACTAACGTTAGTAGTTGAGATAAAGAACACACCCACTAATCCATTTCCACTGGATATCAGTGTTGAGTTCGAGACTCAATTTACGTTAAAAGAGTATTCATCTAGAGAAGAGATTGATACATATCTAAATGTAAATGCTATTCAAATGATTTTCCCTTTCATGAGATCAGCAATTAATTCTGTTGTTTCAGCTGCAATACTACCCCCATTAGTATTGCCAATCATTGATGTACGTCAATTTGTAGCCATCGAATAAAACTAAAAACACGATAAGCCATCATGAAGGTGCTTTTTAATGAGGAAGCGTCAGTTCATGGTCAATTAATCGTGTTTTTTTGTTCGCTAAAGGTGTATGAAAACTGTGTTTATAGTGTTTTTGTTCGTTACAAACGACCTATATTACATATGTTGCGTGACAATCGATAAATACTCAATGAATTCTTCAAGATAATGTTTTTGCTTATTTTGAATGATGAGTGTGATTTGAATACGGTCATGAATATAAGCAAGTTTAATGGTAGAGTCTACCAACGCTGTCGTCATAAATAACGATTGGCCGTTGACGCGTTTTGAGGCTTCTGATGATAGAATCAACGTGACATCGGTCTTGGTCTTGATGGTCTTTTCTACCCCCAGTTTCGCAATCAATTTCTTAAACACCTTCTCAAACATGTATTCAACCAAATTGATATCTACTTGACCAAATCGGTCGGTGAGTTCTATACGAAGGTTTTCAACGTCATTGATGGTGTTAAGCTCAGCGATACGCTTATGAATCGCCACCCTGACTTCATCGTTTTCAATGTACTCATTTTGGATGTGTCGATTCGATAACGGGATATCCATCGCTTCTTTAGGTTCTTCTTTTTTAATCCCCCGTTTTTCATCGATGGTTTCTTCGAGTAGTTTTAGATACATATCCATCCCAACGGTATCGATGAAGCCACTTTGTTCACCGCCCAAAATATCCCCTGCCCCACGGATCGATAAATCGCGCATCGCGATTTTAAATCCGCTGCCCAGTTCTGTGAAGTCTTGAATGGTTTTCAAACGTTTTTCCGCGTCTTCGGTCATGTGTTTACCACGTGCATACATTAAATACGCATAAGCGATTTTATCACTACGTCCAACACGACCTCGAATTTGATAGAGTTGTGAAAGACCCAGTTGATCGGCGTCATGTATCAGTAAGGTATTCGTATTTGGAATATCAATCCCGGTTTCGATGATGGTTGTGGATACTAAAACATCGTATTTTCGGTCGATGAAATCGGATAAAACATCTTCAATCTGTTCTTTAGACATCTTCCCATGGGCGAAACAAACTTTCGCCTCAGGGACGAGTTTTGAAATCTTCGTCACCATCAGTTCCATATCTAGTACACGGTTATATAAATAGAAAACTTGTCCAGCTCTGGATATCTCACGTTCAATCGCTTCTTTGATGATGGCGTCATGACGTTCCACGATGTAGGTTTGAATGGGGTAACGGTTTAAAGGTGGGGTTTCAATCATCGATAAGTCTTTAATGCCCATCAAAGCCATTTGTAAGGTTCTGGGGATTGGGGTAGCGGATAACGATAAACAATCGACATTGACGCGCATCTCTTTGATGCGTTCTTTGTGTTCCACACCAAAGCGTTGTTCTTCATCGATGATGAGTAACCCTAAATCTTTAAATCCAATGTCTTTAGATAACAATCGGTGTGTCCCGATGACAACATCGACAAAACCGCCTTTTAAGCGTTTTAAAACATCGGTTTGTTCCTTATTCGTGACAAATCGTGATAACAATTCTACAGTCACACCAAACGGTTCAAACCGTTTTTTGAAAGCATAATAATGTTGTCTCGCCAATACGGTGGTAGGCACCAAATAAGCGACTTGTTTATCGGACATCACCGCTTTGAATGCGGCACGCATCGCGACTTCGGTTTTACCATAACCGACATCGCCAATGAGGAGTCTATCCATTGGTTTTTGAGATTCCATATCTTGTTTAACTGAATCAATCGACTTCAATTGGTCGATGGTTTCATCGTATTCAAAGGCAGCTTCAAACTGTTTTTGCATCTCATTGTCTTTATCAAAACTGTACCCTTTGGCTTGTTCACGTTCGGAATATAAAGCGATGAGTTTATCGGAAATGTCATTGAGTTTCGCTTTAACTTTCTTTTTGGTATTTGCCCATGAGTTCGTACCCAATTGGGTCAGTTTCGGTTCGTGTCCGTCTTTGGATGAATACTTTAAAACCTTCTCAATTTGATCGACTGGAATGTATAAGTAATCGGTCCCTTGATAAGCGATGTGCAAGTAATCGCGCATCGAACCCGATAGTTCCATCGATTTTAAGCCTAAGTATTGTCCAATCCCGTAATCATAATGCACGACAAAATCCCCGACCTTTAAATCGGTGATGTCTGAGATTTTAATCGCTTCAGACATGACCGATTTGTAGCGGATTTTTCGTTTGTTGTTTTTATAATCAAAAATATCGGATTCATTTAAGACATGGAACCCGTGTTTGATTAAGTCAAAGGCGTATAATGATACCCCATAAAGGATATTGACACACTTGGGTTCAATCTCCGCTGGGTTGACCACATAAGTGATGTTTTTATGTTCTAACAATTCTTCGAGTCGTTTTAATCGGAACTCTTGGATGATCGATATCACGTAAGTATCTTGTTCTTTGAGGACCCGTTCAATGAATGCGTCATGGTTTCCTTGATAAGTGATTTCATCTCTCGCGTGCACCGTGATCGCAGTGGTTGAATTGATGGGAGTAAATCCCGAGATTTCAATATGTGGGTATTCATAGATATGCGCTAAGGATTGATAAAACGGGATGTTTAAAAAAGTTCTACCATGGTAAGTTTTGACATATTCTTCTAAGTCTAACAACATTCGGTCATCGTTTTTAGCCATCTTATGTTTATCTACGATGTAGATTTTCTTTTTATGGGCAAAGTCTAAAACAGTGTATTCTGTATCCTTGAAGAATGGTATAAAATACGTCAAAGCATCTAAATCCATCCGTTGATACAACTTATCTAAATCTTGATTGAACTTCTTCGATTCCAAATCAGATAATTTGTGTTTCGCCATAAAGGCTTCGACACGATCGACGACCCCTTCTTTTTCAGCGTCACTGAAAAAGAGCTCGTTCATCGGTAAGATGTTGATTTCTTCAGTTTGACCAAAAGAGACTTGGGTGTCCGGTCTAAAGAGTTTAATCTTTTCGATTTCATCAAACCCAATGTCCAAACGATACGGTGTTTCGCTACCAATCGGGAACAAATCGATGATGTCGCCACGAACAGCGAATTTACCGGTTTTAATGACGGTGTATTCCCGCTTGTAGCCGTGGTCAACCAAGTAGTTAATAAATACCGATTGGTTGATTGGGTCACCTACTTTTAAGGTTCTCGAAGCTTCTTCCCAATATAGTGGGCTTCTTTGTTTTTTGATGACGGCGGTTTGATGGGTGATGACGACTTTCTTCACACCCTTCAATAAGGTACCAATCGTGTAGATACGTTCGATTTTGAATTCAATCGAAGTCAATGCCAATAACGAGGTCAATACTTCGTCGGAAGGGTAAAATAAAACATCCTCATTCGAAAGAAGATTCGATAGGCCATCGTAATATTGTTGTGCCATATAGAGGTTTGGTAAAACGACAAAAATCGAGTGG
This sequence comes from Acholeplasma sp., assembly GCA_036677365.1. Lineage (GTDB taxonomy): Bacteria > Bacillota_I > Bacilli_A > Acholeplasmatales > UBA5453 > Paracholeplasma. The sequence continues at coordinate 30,479 of JAVBWN010000016.1, read as the reverse complement.
TTGTTCTCGATAAAATCACAGGCGATGAGTGTCATATTGTAATGGTCATTCGTCTGATTGATCACCAAATCTTTAGCGGTTTGGATGATTTGTTTGTTGGGTATCAATTGTTTGAAATACTGTAAAAATGCCTTCATAAGTCACCTCTAGACGTGCAAAACCGGAGGGTCTAAGAGACCCCCGGGGTGTTGTATTTGGTCATGATATCAACGAATTTTAACCCTTTGATGAAATCTTTAGCTGCATCACTGGCGTGATGATAACTGATTTGCATGAGGGGTTTTTCGTCTTTGTTGAATTTGCCTAAAACGTGTGAACAGAGGGATTTATCAGTACCGGATATACCGACTCTTATGCGTTTGAATGCTTGAGTGCCTAGGTGTGCAATCAAACTCTTAACGCCGTTGTGTCCACCTGCAGAACCCGATTCCCGTAGACGCAATCTCGCTAAGTCTAACGCGACATCGTCATAAATGATGAGGACATCGTCTATGGGCACTTTATAGAAATTGACGACGGCGATGACCGACTCGCCGGATAGGTTCATGAAGGTGGTGGGTTTCAATAAAATCACTTTTTCTTCACCAACATTCAGGGTAGCGATATACCCCTTAAACGCCTTGTCGAGTTTGAATGAAGCACCGAGTTCTTTTGCAAGAAGATCCAATACCTCAAACCCAACATTGTGTCTGGTGTGTTCGTATTCTCTACCTGGATTACCTAAACCAACGATGAGTTTCATTATTCCTCTTTGTGGGTTTCGTAAATTTGTTCGAAGATTTGGCTGATTGGTTCATCATCGATGATGTTGATGACAGCTCTACCTAAGAGTTGACCAATCGATAGTTGCGTGATTTTATCGTATTTCTTTAAGTCTTCAATGACGACGGTATTCGTCACAACGACTTTCTTAATCGCCGATTGTTGTAAACGCATGATGGCGTTATCGGAGAAGAGTGGGTGGGTTGCAGCTGCGTAAACTTCTTTCGCGCCAGCGTCGACCAAGGCTTGTGCGCCGGCCATCAATGTACCACCGGTGTCGATGATGTCATCGACCATGATACATGTTCTGCCTGCCACATCCCCAATGATATTCATGACTTCAGCTTTATTCGCTTCTGGTCTACGTTTATCAATGATGGCGATTGGGGCGTTGAAGAACTTCGCGAAGCTTCGTGCTCTGGTCACACCACCATGGTCAGGGGACACGATGGTGACGTTTTCTAATTTACATTTTAAGAAGTAGCTTGCTAATAGTGGCATCCCTGGGAAGTTGTCGATTGGAATATCGAAGAACCCTTGGATTTGTGCTGCATGTAAGTCAATACAAATGACGCGGTCTACACCTGCCACTTGTAAGAGGTCAGCGACCAATTTCGCTGTGATCGGTTGTCTCGATTTCGCTTTACGGTCTTGTCTAGAATAACCATAATAAGGCATGATGATGGTGATACTCGCTGCAGAAGCACGTTTGAGTGCGTCTGTGAAAATGAGTACTTCCATGATGTGATCATTGACTGGTTTTGAGGTTGGTTGAATCACGAACACGTGATGTCCTCGAACCGATTCTGTAATGTTGACACCAATTTCGCCGTCTGCGAATCGAGTGACTTCACATTCCGATAGTGGAATCCCGGATTCCTCACTGATTTCTTGTGCTAGTTTTTTGTTGGATGACAAACTAAACAGTTTGACTTTCTTTCCATCGATGATTGACATATGACATTACCCCCATTTCATTATAACAATTATTGATGTTCTTTTGTATCGATGATTTCGATGTCTTGAATCTTTTTAAGTAAGGCTTTTTGACTTTCATTTAAGTTGAATAAGAATAGGGTAGAACCACTACCAGAAAGGTGTGGTTTTAGTCCTACATGGATCAGGTACATATAAATTTGATGGAGTCTTGGTGACACCAAGCACGCAGGATCGAATAGGTCATTATACAACATGGATTCGTCTCTTGTGTTCAAATAGTTCATGACATGATAATCAAATTCACGGTGGGTTTCCTTTTTAAAGACCCCAAACACATCTTTGGTGAGTATCGCCAGTTTTGGACATACCAATGTAATGTTTTCAATCCTTGGATGGTTGGGTATCAGGTGGATGTGATCGCCACGCCCAGTAATGATGGCGCGGTGATTGTGTAAGCAAAATAAGGTGTCTGAACCCAGTTGATTGGCTAGATATGCTTGTTCATCCAAAGATAAATTCAATGCCCATAAACGATTCAATCCACGGATGGTAGCGGATATGTCAGCAGACCCGCCAGCCAAACCAGCACCAATTGGGATTCTTTTGTTTAAGATGATTTTGGCCCCTTTTTGGATGTGGTAGGTATCTTGAATCAATTGAACCGTTTTGAGGATCGCATTGTTTAATATCTCGATATTGGAGATAAGTTCAACGGTATCACTCGGCATAAAGGTGAGCTCATCATAAAAATCAATCGGAATCATCAAACTCTTCAGTTCGTGATAACCATCAGGTCTTTTTCCGACGATGTCGAGGATTAAATTGAGTTTGGCATACGCTTTTTCAGTCATGATGACCACCGGTTGGATAACAAGATGAAGTCTTCAATGGATAAGCTTTCAGCTCTAGTGAAAGCATCATATTTAGGATCGATGGACTTTAGTTTAGCCAACAAAGCTTCTTTTGAACCTTCCGTTAATCCGATTAAGTTATTGATGAGTGTTTTACGTTTTTGAGTGAACGCCGCTTTGACCAGTGTTTTGAATAAAGATTCGTCTTGGATTTGATCTTGGTATTTTCTATGTTTGATGATTTGAATGACCGTTGAATCGACATTCGGTACAGGGTAAAAAGCCGTGCGTTTCACTTGGATGAGTTTTTTAACTTCGGCTTGATAGTTGATCATGATCGATAACGAACCATAATCCCCGGATTTTTCGTTCGCAACCAGTCTGTCCGCCACTTCTTTTTGAATGAGCAGTGTCGCTTCACTGACCAAGGGTGACTCTAAAAGTTTAAAGATGATTGGACTGGTGATGTAATAAGGGATGTTGGCGATGACTTTGACTCGAGATCCAATCTCTTTACCGATATAAGCATCCAAATCGACTTCAAGGATGTCTTGATATACCACTTTAAAATTAGGATTCAACAGTTCTAGTGGGTTTAAATAACTAGAAAGTGTCGTATCGATTTCAAATGCAGTCAATGTCTTGGCTGCTTTAACCAAGTATTTCGTCAGTGCCCCTCGACCAGGTCCGATTTCGATGATGTGGTCATCAACTGTGACATTAGAATCGTGGATGATTTTTTTTAAGATGACATCGCTTTGTAAAAAGTTTTGTCCAAACTTCTTTTTAGGACGATTGGTATCCATCGAGAACCTCCTTCACCGTGTGTTTTGTAATCCCGAATAACGATAAACGTTGAAATAGACCCTTACCGTTGACATAACCTATATTCAACGCTTCACACAAAAAGAGTCGTTTCATTCGAGATTCATTTTCACCGATTAACCCTTTTTCGATGAGAAAATGTTTTGTGATATCCGATCCTGGTTTCGCACTCTTTTTCAATTGGAGTGCTTTTAGGATGGTTTCATGGTCGGCGTGTTCAATGCCGACTTTCTTTTCATTGCTGGATAAAGATAGTTGCCTTTCAATGAAGGCGTGTTTTACTGAGGGAATTCTTTTGCTGATGATTCTTCTTAAACGTTCACCCGAATTATCGGCGTCCACAAACACGATGATGTCATGTGTTAAAGACAATCTTTCTAGTTGTTGTAAGAACGACTCTTCAATGGCAGAACCATTGGTGATGAGTATATCTACATCGGGTAAAACGGCTTTGATTTTTTGATAATCGTGTCTACCTTCTACGACGATGATCTCAGGCATGTGTTTTATCCCTATAATATAATTTTTGGTCAGACTTGATGCCGGATGTGGACAAACCTCGGATGATTGGTGAGATTTGGTCTAGGGTTTTGAGTTCACCATCTTTTGAAAGTATGAGGATTTTCGAAACCGCGATATCAAACTCATCCACAAGGTAAGTTGCTTGAGAAATGTAATCTATTTTATATTCATATGGGGTCAAATGGTGCCCATCGATGATGTCTTTAAAAATCGCTTGTTGATTGTCATTCACGGAGATATATTTGAAGAGTTTCCTTTTTAAAAATTCATTGCACAATTCGTTTAATATCAAATCATCACAATGTGAAAAACGCTTAATTAAGCCATTAACATAATAATCATCCAATTCGAAATAGGCGTTTTCTTCGAAGCCATTTTCAATAATTGTTTTTAAGTAATCGGCGTATTCATCGTTCAACTGATGGCTTTTAATCAGGTCTAAAATACGTTTATAAATCGATTCTAGCATGACTTCATAACTTCTAGCCACCGGGTGGTAATAAACTTGCCAATACATGTGGTAACGACTCATTAAATAGTTTTCTATCGCGTGGATTGCGCCTTCTTTAAACACCACTTGGTTATCTACAATCGTGAGCATACGGATGATGCGGTCTTTATCCAATCGACCATAAGCTGCCCCCGTATGGAAGGCATCTCTTTCTAAATAGTCCATGCGGTCGACATCGAGTTGAGAGGAAATGAGCTGTTCAATGATTGGAAATTTTCCAGCCTTCAAAATGACACTGGCGATGTCTGAAGCAAGATTCACATCATAATTATCCAACACCGTTTTGATTTCAGTTTCGCCTGTGATGATGCGTGCTGTTGATTTTTCATGACGCACTTTAAAGACATGCTCAAAAGCATGGGAGTAAGGGCCGTGCCCCACATCATGAAGGAGTGCACTGGCCAAAAATACGATTTGTTCGTATTCAGAGAGTTTTTGTTTTAAGATATCGACTTCTTCTAAGACATTCAGCGCGAGACTATAGACACCCAAAGAGTGTGAGAATCGTGAATGTTCTGCGCCGTGGAAAACCATCGACACCCCAGAGAGTTGTCGAATTCTTCTTAAGCGTTGAAATTCTTTGGTATCGATCAATTCAGAGATGACCGCTTCAGTCACATAGATGTAACCATAGAGTGGGTCTCTGAATACTTTCTTACGTTCGAGTTTAGGAAACATGGGGTCCCTCCTTGAAGAAGAAAAAGCCCTGTGAAGGACTTATTCGTTGATTTTGTAGGATTTTACAAGGATGCAAGTATCGCCTGTATTGAGTTCAAATGCTGCACCATCATCGGTATCTAGATGGCAGTCTAAAGCAAACTTAGGGGATACACGGCATAAGACGTTATTGAGTAAACCACCTTTGTTGTTATCGATGAAAATGGACACTTTATCGCCATCTTTAACACCAAACTCAGCCGCTTCTTCTAAGGAGAAGTGGATGTGTCTATCTGCAACAATCACACCTTCAGATAACTCAACTTCGCCTTTAGGTCCAACGAGTTTGCATGGGCCGGAACCCTTCACGTCACCACTGGATCTCACTGGGGCAACAAACTTACCTCTGATTGCGTCGCTTCTTGAAATTTCTACTTGAGATGCAGGTCTCACTGGTCCTAAAATACGAACCCCTGCAATCAACTTACCAGCAGGGCTATATACGTCCACTTTTTCTTCAGCTGCGTATTGGCCAGGTTGGCTTAAGTCTTTCATTTTTGTGAGTTGATAATCCTTACCAAACAAGACTTCAAGGTGTGCTTGTGTAAGGTGTAAATGTCTACCAGAAATGCCTACGGGTATTCTTTTCATGTTATAGTCCTCCATTACTGCTTAATTATAGCACCCTTTGTTTTATAAAACAACCTCGAGCACAAACAATGTGAATAATGTTTCAGGTTCATAATTAAGTTTTTTTAGGTGATACTTTTACAGATGAACGATTATGATATAATGTAAGTAAAGAAACGAGGAAAAAACATATGGAATCTGTATTCACGAAAATCATCAAACGAGAAATCCCTGCCCACATTGTGTACGAAGACGAATTCGTCATCGCATTCTTAGATATTACCCAAGCCACCAAAGGACACACTTTGGTTGTCCCTAAGGCCCAATATGAAACCATTTTTGATATGCCAGAAGATCTCTCTGGAAAAGTCTTAGAAGTGGCTACCAAAGTCGCGAAAGCGATCCAAAAAGCATTCAAACCGGAAGGCTTAAACATCTTAAGCAACAACGGTGCTTTCGCTTCACAAAGCGTTTTTCACTTTCATTTACACTTAATACCAAGATTCGTGGGTGATGACTTAATCAACATGAAATTGGTCAATCATGTGAATGAAGTATCGAGACAAGAATTCGAAAAAAGAAAAGAAGCCATTAAAGCTTCTTTATAGTGAATTTGACGCCATTATCCACATTTTCAACCGACAGCGAAAAGCCAAATCGATTGAATGTCTTTTGGACGATGGACATGCCGATACCAAACTGGCCTTTTGAACCTTTTTCATATGGCTTAAATCCATCTTGAATATATTTTTCTTCTATAGCGGGACCGTCATTGTAAAATGTGAGGGTGCCGTTTTTTAATGTGATGATGATTTTTGTTTTTGCGTATCGAATCGCGTTATCGATCAAATTCTCAACCGATGTGTAAAAATACTCTTTGACGCCAATGAATTTGGAGTTATCCAAATCGGTGATGACTTCAACACGACCAAAACGGTGTTTGTTGTTTTGAGTGACATTCATGATGATGTCTTTAATTGAAACTTCTTCTAGGGTATGATTCATTTCGATGTTGTTGATCTTGTTGAGTTCTAACAACATGCGTACCTTCGATTGAAGCTTTTCGGTTTGCTTAATGATGATTTTCGCATCCCCCACATCGGTTGTCCCGTCCATCATCGCTTCCGCGTAGGATTGGATGACTGAAATTGGGGTTTTCAAATCGTGTGATACATTTTGAAACATTTCTTGTTTGGTTTTTTCGTTCTCACGGATTTCTAATCTCAATGCTTCGATGCTTCTCGCCAGTTCAGACAATTCATCCTCACCTTCGAGCTCTACTTTATTTTCATAGCCAGTCTTATTGAATGTCCCGACTTCTTTTTGAATGTGTCTAATGCGTGCTGCGGTTTGTCTACTCCACATCGCGATGATGGTGTTACCAATAAATACGATGATGGCGAACGATAAGAATGTACCCAAGAAGGTGGTCAATACTTCTTCACGCATGGTGGAGGCTTTGATCGAATCGATGTAGGAATTATCCATCACAGCGATCATATATTCTGAGGTTTCACCGTCAATAATCAATCGTTCTTGAATGTCTAAATAGTAAATGCCTGTAGCGTCACTGTAGATGAAATCCCCCAGATAGGCTGCTTCAATGATGCGGTTAATACGGTCGATATCGCCACCAAGCATTTGATTGGCATTTGGCGATACAATGCGGTTTGTCACGTCTGCGCGAAACGTCGAAACCCGGTTGACAGTGACCAAAATGTAGCCTAGATAATCTTCTCTATCCTTCGGTAAGTCAATGCTCGCTTCTAAGTAAGTTTCTACTTGGTTGCGCGCCAAACCGAGATAGACCGTTTGGTAGTTACGCCAAGAGATGTACCCGAAGATCATCGAGGATAATATGGTGACTGTCGTAAATAGAATGACTACTTGAGTCGACAGTTTAAATTTTTTCATTATAACAATCTGTATCCATAACCATAGATGGTTTCAATCATCAAGTTTGGCATCTTTTGTCTAAGACGTCTCAATAAATCGTCAACGACCCTATCAGACCCAAAGTAATCTTGACCCCAAACGTGGGCGAGGATTTGTTCCCTTGAGAAGGCTTGATTTTTATTCTCAACAAAGAACAACATCAGTTCAAACTCTTTATTGGTCAACTCAATCACTTGATCGTTATCTTTGATGATGCGTTTTTCAATATTGATTTCATAATTATCATACTTGAGCAAATTAGGACTCATACGGTTGGCTCTTCTTAAAATGGCTTTTACCCTTAAGATGAGTTCTCTAGGTGAGTATGGTTTCGCAAGATAATCATCAGACCCCAATTCTAACCCCCTAATTTTATCCAAATCATGGTCTCTGGCTGAGGTAAAAATAACCGAGACTTTCGGGTTCTTTTCTTTAATGGCTGCGATGAGGTCATACCCGTTGATGTCACCTGTGAGCATGATGTCTAAAATCCATAGATCAATATCGTCTGAAACATGGGTCATCGCCTCTTCACCTGAATCAAACACAGAGACTTCATAGCCTTCTTTGATTAAGTACTTTTTAATGATTGAAGCTAAGTCTTGTTCGTCTTCTACATAGTAAATTTTCATGGTTTAACCTCCAAAAAAATAAAGAAAGTGCCCCTTTTTAAGGCACTTTCATTATAACATAGGAAGGTAGGAGAAAAAATAAGTTATCAGTATGTACACATTATATCTATAAATTATGGGTAAATTATCACATAATTATGGATTTTTGTGTTACTTGATGACGGTCGTGTGCATGTACTGTACAAGCACGTCTGGCACTGTAATCGAACCGTCTTCATTTTGATAATTCTCCATGATCGCAATCATGGTTCTACCGACAGCGAGACCAGACCCATTCAATGTATGGACATATTCCGTTTTAGAATCTCTGGTACGCTTGAAGCGGATATTGCCACGTCTTGCTTGATAATCTTCAGCATTGGAAATCGAACCAATTTCTCTATAGGTGTTTTGACTTGGAACCCAAACTTCAATGTCATAGGTTTTCGCCATACCAAAGCCCATATCGCCTGTAGATAAAGCGACCACACGGTAAGGCAATTTAAGCAATTGTAAGACCTTTTCGGAATTCTTTAACATCTTTTCAAGTTCTGCATAGGAATCTTCTGGTTTGGTGAATTTAATGAGTTCCACTTTATTGAATTGGTGTTGTCTTAAAATCCCTTTGGTATCTCTACCTGCAGAACCTGCTTCACTTCTGAAAGCTGTGGTATAAGAAACAAACTTAAGTGGTAATTGATCACCATCAATGATTTCATCGCGGTACATGTTGATGGTCGGTACTTCAGCGGTTGGGTTTAAGTACCATGTATCTTCATCTGAAGTGACTTTATAGGAATCCGCCTTGAATTTAGGAAATTGACCTGTGGCATACATCGATGCTTCATTGACCAAATAAGGTGGGATAATTTCTGTATATCCATGGTCTTCAGCATGCAAATCCATCATGAATTGAATCAAGGAACGTTCCAAACGTGCGCCCATACCTCTATCAATGACAAAACGTGCCCCAGTGATTTTCGCTGCCCTTTGGAAGTCTAAAATACCCAATTTTTCACCCAAATCGGCATGATCTTTGATTGGGAATGTAAATTCTTTGGGTGTACCCCAGTCTTTGATCAAAACATTGTCCTTATCATCGATGCCCACAGGGGTGGTCTTCGATGGGATGTTGGGTGTGATCAACAATTTCTCTAAAATGTAAGCATCAATTTCAGCAATCTTTTCATCATCGATTTTGATTTGATCGCCGATTTGTCTGACTTGATCTTTGATCGCCTCTGTATCTTGACCTTTTTTCGCTAAAATACCAATCTCTTTGGATTTGGTGTTTCGTTCACTCTTAAGCTTTTCAACGGTTGAGATTAAGTTTCTACGTTCTTCGTCTTTTTGTACGACTTCTCTTAAATAACTGAAGTCGCCACCTCTGGTGTTGAGTCGTTCGATGGCTTCATCGAGATTTTCTCTAATCCATTTAATATCTAACATGATTTGTCCCCCTTTGTTAGAAAAAAAAGTCCAAAAGAATTTGCATTCTTAAGGACGAAATAGTCGCGGTACCACCTTAATTCTACCTGTACCTACAGATAGCACTTAAACATTTTAACGCTTGTCAGCGGGTGGGATTAACACCTCTCCTGAGTGGAATTCATAGGGCACTTATGGGTTCACACCAACCACCCACTCGCTTAAAATAGTGACCATACTACGGCTCATTCTTCGATTTGGTTTAATTATAACCTGTTTTCATCTTAAAGTAAATACATCGTGAATCCGATACTATGAATTACTTTTTCCTTTGCAGGTACTTATCTAAAACTGACAGTATATTAGAATACCCCTTTTTGATGGTTAATGCCTCAAGATAAACAGTGTTGATAAATATGATATCTTGATTCTTTGTGAACTGCGTGACCCTTGCACGTTTTTTATTTTTGTCAACATCCTCACCAACCAAAACGTGTTCTATATTTGGATAGAACCAAACCAATTGGTAATTCATTTGATTGACATAGGCTATAACCCTTTCATTCAACTCTTTTTGTTGATAGTTTGACTCGAAGTAGTCTAGATCGATAGCATAAATGATGACAGCTTCTCTAAAACCAATACACTTATCTTGAATATTTTGTTTTATACTTCTTTTATTATAGTTACCTTTGCCATCCATATTGACATATCGTATGGGATTTCTATCTCCATAATAATGCTTAATGATGTTGTCAATGTACTTATCATCAAAACCTGCCTGTTTTGATGACTCGACACAAATTACAATCACTCTATTCATTCTTGTTCATCAAAAAGACCGATAAAATCGAAAGAATCGATATTGAATGGCAGACCTTCGATTGCTCCGTTATGGTACATTTTAGCAGGTGAAGCATTACCATTTATGACCCAATTCACCAATTCACCAGACTCGTTAATAAAGTCAATCGATTTCTTTTGATTTCTTAACGTATCCATTGGCGATGTATTATGTGTAGTAAACAACAACTGCCCTTGTCCGTGATAAATTACATACTCAATAAGCTTATTCAAATAAATATCATTAATGTTGGCATCAAACTCATCAATGATTGTGATTCCGCCACTGACCGCATTGTGAATTGCAACATATAGTTTTACAAGTTTTTTAATACCCGCACTTTCAAACTCCATGTGAACTTTGTAATCACCATAGTTAAAATACTTTTCTATTTTGATTTCATTGGAATTAATGGATTTTTCTTCTAAATCAATTTGAATTAGATCCGATTTAAAAACCTTAATGAAGTTTTCGATTTTTTGATAAAAACTCTTATATTTATCTACTTCGTCTACACGAACAATTTCATCATAAATACTGAAGTTTGTTTTTGTGTTTTCTTCGAGATACATTTCATCGGTTTGATTATGCTTACGTTCTTTAAAATAATAAGCATGATCATCGGCATCCTCGCTAATGATATACAATGCATTTGAAAAACCAATGAAATCAGCAAAGAATCCATAGTCAATTTGATCTTGTTTTGTCAATTTTTTCCAAGGTACTTTTCTTTCATACAAAGACTTAATATAACCTGAATACAACTCAATCATGGATCTTTGATTAACCTCATGATTAATAATTTTGTCTTGCCCAACTTTATTTAATGTTAAAAGTCCGTCTTGTTGAGAAATTGACATTACCACCATATCGCTGTTAATGTTTTTATATCGTTTCAATGATTCAAATGTTAAAAAAACATCCTTATCTTTCGCAGTTAACTCGATGTCGTGCTGAATTTTATTTGTTTCATGAAATTCGTCGTCAATAATAATCGCTGTTAAAGATAACTGGATTTTATTCGTAATCTTGTTCATCGTTTCAAGAAGTTCTTCTTTAAACGCCTTATTATACAATTGTGTTTTTTCAGTGGTTAAAGCTTGGTATATCTTTAAAGCGTCCACAACTGCAGTTTTACCTGCGCCATTCGGTCCGTAAATTGCTTTTACTTTTGTGTAATCTAGCTCTTTACCTAATTTTTTGTTCGAAAATTCAATGGTGATTTTATTTTTTATATTCTTAATTCCTCTGATGGTCATTTTTTGCATAAAATAGCGCATTCTTATCACCTCAATGTTATTTTACACCAAATACAGCGCTTTATCAACAATTTTATATACGTTTTGTATATTTTCAAAAATAAAGCGACCTTTAGTTGGTCGCTTTATCCAATAATATATTAAATTAAACGAGCGGTAGATAACCGATGAGTGGGATGACTTGTTGTGTCACATAATCCACACGATACCCTACCAAAATACCTACGATTTGAATCATTTGTCCTTGATATGTACTGAGCAATTGATATGGTGGTAACACGTTACCAATCAGTACCGCTTGAATACCCGGTTGATTGAGGGTTTTTTCCATACCGTAATCCATCAATATTGCTTCGAAAGTGACAACTTCTCCCAAGAGGGCGGTATTCAATTCACCATTGATGAGTAATTCATTCATTTGGATGGTGGTTGGGTTAGGTAGTACGACTGGGTTCAATATTTTATGTACCACGATTTGATCGATGTAGGAAATACCTTCCATCGGTTCATATACGTATCCAGAAATGATCAATTCATACCCCGTATACATGTGTAGGTCTTCACTCATTCGAATGAAATACCCAAAACCTGTTTCATCCATCACATAGGTCATCGTGTCATAGTGGAATTGCATCGCTGTAATGATGACTTTTAAGAACACACGTTCACCTAGGTGGTTGTATTGTGCATCCAGTAAGGTGGTGATAGGAAATGGTGAAATCGTGATGGTGAGTGTTTGACCATACGTCATACCCAAATAGGTCACTTCCACCAAAATATCGGTTTGATAAGCTTCACTGACTTCACCTACCGTCACCACACCTTGATTGAAACTGATGAGATTCGCGTGAATACCCTCATTAGTAATTTGAATGGACCCATGGAAATAAGGGTGTTCTAACGGGTATGGCATCACTTGTTCGGTGTAATATGGGTGGTCTAGCATATGTAGGGCGTAATTGAGGATTTCAGCGGTGATGTCTTCGGCAGTCATCTGCAAGAATGTGTATTCATTGGTATTGCCTGTGAATACCGCAGTCATCATCAATTCACCATACATTTCAATGCCTACAAAGTATACTTGAATACCCACAAGTTCGTTTTCCATTTGAAGTAATGCGGTATGGGCTTGTTCGCTTGCTTCTAATAATTGAATGGCATACATCGCATTGGTTAAATAGAACGTGCCATTTCTATTTTCAATGACGCCATAATAGGTGGTATAAAAGGCAAGTGATGCGCCATTTGGATCTAACATACCTGTTTCATACAACGAGATTTCCGATAAGGTCGGTTCACTGTCATCAAAACCGATGACAGCGGATAACGCGTCGTTACCCCAGGCGTTCACTTGAATCGTACCATAGACATAATTTAGGTACCCATAAACAAGGATGATATCCCCTATTTGATACCCACCAAAGCCTTCTAAAACAATCATGCCGGTGGCGTCTTCAATGATGGTTCGCATCTCTTGAACAGCCCGAACGGTGCCCTGGATTACAACAAACGAATCATCATCCAGTAAGGTTAAGTCAACGATATTGGTGATCGGATACGGTTCGATATGAATCGTATAAACGATGACATCTTCGGTGGTACCAATCAAAGCGGTGATTTGTAGCGTCATCGTCACAGGTTCATTGACCATTTGAACGATATTGTCTACCAAGTATGCGCTACCTGTGAGTATTTCATAACTGAGATACGCATCAAATAACCCAAAGTAAGTTGGCATTTCAATGGTTTCAAATGGGTGGTAAATTTGATTTTCAAAATGTTCTCTACCCATGTTAAATAACGCGTCCAATTTTTCTTGATCGGTTGAATATGATAACTGAATGCCTGCTTCACCACCAGAATAATAAATTGCTGGCGCGGATATCGTTTCGTTGTAATGGATAAATGCTTTAATTGTGACGTATAGTCCAACGTAGTTATAGAACACATTTCTTTCGTAAATATTCGCGAATAATACATCTTCTTGGGTGTTTTCATCGACTAAGAATAAATTGTTGTATTCGCGACCAACCGTACCTGTAATGACGATGTATGTCATCCATGGTGAAGATGAATTGATTTGTCTTGCTTCAAACAATGTCATCGGGATTGGTTGTGTGAGGCTGGTGTTATCACTCGATATGAACTGTGCATTGTAAGCTTCAACTTGTAGTGCTTTTTCACCTTGATATGTGGTAACTACGCCTTGGAATTGGACACGGTCATTGGTGTAATAATAGTGTTTACCCAAAATCATGATGTACCCTGTAGCGTCGCCAACGATGATGTATGGGATGGTTTCATCGTAGCTTGTAAATAGAACTACCGCATCTAAGTTCATCGTTGCGCCAAGTGGTGCCATTTGAATTTGTTCTACAGTAGAGAACTCAATCGGTTCTACATATAGGTAAAGCTGGAATGTTTGAATGATGTCATAATATTCAATCGTCACTTCAAATGTGATGGTGGTGATTTCGGTGATCATTTCACTGATATAGCCAAAGTCCATGTTGTATAGGCTTGGGTCACTAATAAGTATATAGGATAATTCTGGGTAATATGGACTCAACCCTACTTCAAGGATAACTTGTTGTCCCGGACGATAGACTTTATCGTACATATCGATGATTTGTTGCTGTATTTCATCCACAATCATTTGATTGGATAGATTGACTTTAATATCACCCATAGCATTAAAGAACATCAATTGATTGCCCATAGGGTGTGGTGAAGCATACCCTTTAAGGGTAACATTACGGTTCAAATTCATGTGTAAAGTCATCATACCTTCTGGGGTGGTCGGAACAATAGAGACGACACTGCCTTCTTGTACGATGAAATATTGGCTGGTCATGTCATTAAAGCCTAAAGTACCACTAACTTCAAAACGTTTGTACTGAAAGAATAAGATGGATAGTGGGATGTTCATAAATTCTGAAACCGAGAGAACAGCGGTCGAGGTCGGGTCAGGATTACCATAATCGACAATCATTGTTACCACATCACCAAATTCACTGACCAATATATTGTCTTGTGAGCCACTCAAGTGACCTTTGATTTGAATACGATCACCTACATGGATGTCATTTCGATTCGTGTATAGTGCCAAAAAGCCCGTTTCATCCCCTACAATAACAAACCCATTGTTCGGTTCTGTGAGGACGATGACTTCTAACGTCACTTCGGTGATTGGCATCGACTGTAAATCTACAATCGATGTGAATTGAATCATCGGTTGAATGTGAATAAAGATGGTGTAAAGCGTTGTGACGCCATCTAAAACAATCCTTACTTGGAGTTCAATCGCGATGAATTGATCGATTTGATCGTTGACATACCCTGTCGATAAGTTGATATAGTTGGCTGAATCATTGACATGTTGCCACGAAATGACAGACCCATAGAGTTTGTCTGTGAGTGGGAAATGGATGGTATCGCCTGGAAGGTAGAATGTATGCACAAACTGATTCATCAATTGGAAGTAGATCCAATCGATCTTTTCTGGTGTGGTTAATTCGTGCATTTCGATGTCTGTAGGTCCATTGAGGAATGCGAAGTGTAATCTACCACCCATATCAAAGTTCATGAGGGTAAAGCCTGTGAGTGTCACTGGCATGCCTTCATACATGGCTAGGTTTTGATTACCCATTGGGTCTAAGCTTAAAATACCTGTGGCGTATGGGCCATCGGTCAAGAAATAATAGCCACTGTTAGGATCGAATTGAAGGGTACCTGTGAGTTTGACAAACTTGAACCAGTATAGTGGGTTATCGCCTGGAAGGTTAACGAATACCGATAATGGGATTTCGGTAGCTTCTGGTAGAGGTAATCCGGTTTGTAAAACTTCGAGTAAAACGGTATTTGGATCGTTAGCGATGACAATCATACCCATTTGAGTTTGTTTGTAACCAACGAATACCGCTTCATCCCCTGGATTCAATGCTTGGTAATTAGGAATAAATACGGTGTATCCATCTAGTAGGATGACTGTACCTGGAATCATTGGAATGTGTGCCAAAACAACCCCTTTAATCTTGACATAGTCATTGTCGTTTAGACTTAAGAGTTCTTCATAAGTAACAAACGTATCAGGTTTCAATGTGAGGTTAAATACCGCTGTTTTACTGAACCCTTGTAATGTAATCACACATTGGAGTTGTATGATTCTTTCTGAATCGGTTGGTTGGAACGTGAAGGTTTGCATATCGAAATACGTAGCATTATCACCAATCACTGACCATTGTAAAGTGGTGCCGTACGTTGGGTCACCATTTGGTAGTTGTAATACTGCACCTGGGTAGAAGACCCTACCTTCAAGTTGGGTTGTACCTAAAACGATCACTTGGTCAATGATGTCTTCAGGTGTGTATGTAGGCACATCCATGCTATTTGGAATATAAGCGATGTGCCATAAACCAGCCATCGATTGGAAATCATGGATGTACGCTTCAATAATGACCGTTTGATTGATGAATGGCATGAGTACGTTATCATCCACAATCGAACGATAGTTGATCATGATCTTGTCCTCTGAGAATGGGGCTTGTAGATAGAAGCCACCCATACCATAACCTAAATAAGCTTCGAGTTGGACACGTTGTCCATAGACCAATGGGTTGGTTTCATCCAATCTCAAGACATCTTCATAGGTGAGGGTTGTCAAACTTGGCATATCAAATGTGCCTGTAGAAAGAACCATACCCGATGGGTTAATGAGTTGAGGGGTGTGTTCAAAATTATCATAAGAAGCTTCAAATTCGATGACATCTCCCACAACAAATCCTGTAGGGTTCGCTAAAACAAAGATGTTGCCAGTGCCATCTGAAACATAGAATCCTGGGAATCCCGGTCTAGGGAATATGAACGTGATGACCCCTTTGACTAAGATGCGGTCTACAGGCTTAGATAACAATATGGTTTCAATGAGGTCATAGCCTTCATCAAGTTTCCATAACGCATACACATGGATCGGTTCAAGACCCATTTGGATGTCAAATACTTTGGTTTCAAATGTATCTTCTAAATACCAACCTAAGAATTGATAGCCATCTCTCGTTGGGGTTTGTAATATGTATTTATCTTGATAACCAATCAACAACACTTGAGTATACGTGTCTTCAATGTGTAGGTGAAGTTCAATCGCGAGTGGTTCAAATTGTGCGTACAAACGAATATGGTTTGCAGGCATGTGTGTGAGGGTGAATTCATTGAGTAAGAATTCATCAGTGAACCAACCTGTAAATGCGTACCCTGGTTTGGTAGGTGGTTCAATAGCAATCGGGTCAGCATACTTCACTTGCATCTCAGATTTAACAATATTACCAAAGCTAATCGTGTAAATGTTGTGTTCATACTTCGGAACAATAGTGATATTACGATCAGGCATGGTTGTTAAGGTAAATGGGGTGTCATTTTCTAGCCATCCCACGAAGGTGAATCCTTCTATTTGTGGTGGAGCCATCAACGTAATTTGGCTTTGATAGGCGATTTCTTGATTTATCAATGCGCCTTCAATGATGTAGGTTAATTGATAATTATTGATCGACCATTTCGCATACAATACCGCGCCATCGACAGGCATTTGATTGAACACGAACAATGTCGTAAACTCAGATTCTGTGTACCAACCCATGAATGTGTGACCTTGTTTGGTTGGATCTGTCGGTTTCGTCACATTTTCATCGATGATACCATAAATGGTAGATACTTCAGACCCGCCATTGCTGATGAAATGAATGCTGTATTGGATTGGCATCCACTTCACATATAAGGTGATATCGGATGAACCCATCTTGTTAAATGTATATAGATTTTCAAAAGTGGATTCTGTGTAGAAACCTTGGAAACTATACCCAACTCTGGTGGTTTCTGGTGCGGTGATGGCTGACTCAAAATCAGCAGTCATCGGAAGAATGGTAGTACCACCATTCACGATGAATGTGATGGTGTATGTGTTGATGATCCATTTCGCATGTAATGTAGCACCACCCACCGGCATGGTCGTAAATACGAATGGTGTAATCCATGTGGCATCTGAATACCAACCATCAAATGTGTAACCCACTTTGGTTGGGTCTTCCGGTTTGGTAACAGCATCCATGTAGTTGGCTGAAATTGCTGTGACTGTTGTACCGCCATTTGTATTAAATGTGATCGTGTATGGGCTCGCTGTCCATTTCGCGTACAATGTCATGTTGGTATCTGGCATCGTGCCTACGGTGTATGGCGTGGTGAGCGTTTCATTGCTATACCATCCAGCAAAATCATAGCCTTCTTTGGCTGGGTTTGGTATGGTAATGACTGAACCATAGCTTTGTGTCACAGGATTGATTGGCGACCCACCAAGGGTATTGAATGTCATTGTATAACTATTGATGTCCCATTTCGCGTATAACGTAAACGCTTGTGTCACTGGTGTTGTAAACACAAATGGGATGGTGAGTGTTTCATCTGTATACCAACCACCAAAGGTATGGCCCACCTTGGTAGGGTCAGTAGGTTGGGTGATGGCTGTATTATAATCGGTCATGATGGATGCTACAAGTGTCCCTTGATTGGATTCAAATGAGACGGTGTACGTGTTGATTTGCCATTTCGCGTATAGGGTGATGTTGCTAGCACCCATTTGATTGAATACGTATGGTGTGGTTAGGGTAGCTTCAACAAACCAATCGACGAATGTGTAACCCACTTTCGTAGGATTGGTTGGTTTAGTAATTGTTGCTTGATAGTCTGCTGTGATTGCAGCTACGCTTGAACCACCATTTGATTCAAATGAAATGGTGTATTGGTTGATGGTCCATTTGGCGTAAAGCGTCAAATTGGATTCCGGCATTGGACCAAAGGTATAAGGTGACAATAAAGCGCTGTCTTCAAACCATCCAACAAACGTATACCCTTCTTTGGTTGGATCGGTTGGTTCAATCACTGTTGCGCCTGAGGCGTACACCACAGGTGCAATGGTTGAGCCACCATTGGTTTGATAGGTAACCGTAAATTGATTGATGATTTGGGTCCATTTCGCATATACCGTAATCCCGCCCGATTGGGTGAGTAAGGATGCGATGGTGAATGGGATGGTGAGATCTTCATCCGTAAACCAACCATCAAATGTATAACCATCCCGAACTGGGGTTGGTAAATCGATGGAAGTGTCGGTGGTCTTGATGGTTAAATCTTCGAGTTCGACACCGCCGTTCTCAATGAATGTAATCTTGATTTCACTCGTTTGATTACATGCAGTCAAAAAAATCAGCAAGAATGCCAATACAGTTAAAAGTTTACGCATGAAGTTCTCCCCCTTTATATGCACAAACGGATATTGGATAAATGAGTATTATACTCAGAATGGTTGTTTTCACTTTCAATATATATCTATCGTTTATAAAAAACAACTTATTATCCACAAACATTCATCATTTTTATCATTTTTGAGATTTTCTATACTGTTTTTTAATATTTTATGCGTATATGAATAAAAAAACTGCAACCCCACGGTGGGATTGCAGCTATTGATTATAGATCGAATAGATTTTCTTTTGGTTTAACGGTTTCTGCCTTGACCTCTTCAGCGGATACCTCAACGATATCGACCACTTTGGTCTTGGTTTCTAAGTCTAATGCCACTTGTTCTACCACAGGTTGCTCTACTTCAGGGACTTCTTCATGCGGAACAACGGCGAGTGTCACTACTGCTTGTTCATCTTTCAAACTCATGATGCGAACCCCTTGGGTAGCACGTCTGGTTTGAGCGATTTGTGCGATGTGGGTACGAATGACCATACCGCGGTCGGTCACGATGATGACATCCTCTTCTGGTGTGACACGTCTTAATGCTCTTAAAGCACCATTCTTTTCGGTGACGTTTAAGGCTTTAACCCCTTTACCACCACGAATTTGGAGACGATACTCATCGGCTAGACTGCGCTTACCATAGCCCTTTTCAGTGACTACTAAGATTTCTTCATCGTCAGATTCAACATACGTCATACCAACGATTTCTTCAGTTTCTTCTAATTCCATACCACGGACACCGGTAGCGGTTCTACCCATCGAACGCACATCGTTTTCATCGAATCGAATGGCTTTACCATTGGATGCGCCAAGGATGATGTGTGATTTACCATCGGTGAGTTTAACTGCCAACAATTCATCGTCTTCTCTTAGGTTAAGTGCGATGATTCCATTGGTACGGATGTTTTGATATTCACTAATTGGTGTACGTTTAACGACACCTTTCTTGGTTGTGAAGAATAAGAATGCATTTTCGTCTTCAAAGTTTTGAACTTGAGTGAATGTGACCAAGGTTTCATCTTTCTCAAATTGTAGGAGGTTGACAATTGGTAATCCCTTAGATTGTCTTGAACCTTCAGGGATACGGTAACCTTTGATCTTATAGACTCTACCTTTATTCGTGAAGAATAGGTGATAGTAGTGTGTATTGGTCATTTGAATGTGTTCAACAAAGTCATCGTCATGCATCTTGATGGAATTGATACCAACGCCACCGCGATTTTGAGCTTTGTATTCATCCATAGACATGCGTTTGATGTAACCGTTGTGTGTTACTGTGATGATGACATCTTCAACTGGAATTAAATCTTCGTTTTCAATGTTCAAATCATTATCATGTAAACTGATGGATGACATTCTAGCATCATTGTATTTTTCTTTGATTTCAGAAAGTTCTTGTTTAATGATTTGATGCTTTCTGAGGTCACTTGAGATGATGTCTTTGTAATCGGCAATTTTCACTGCAAGATCCAAATCTTCTTCTCTAATCTTTTCGATTTCTAGACCTGTCAAACGTTGAAGTCTCATATCGAGGATGGCTCTGGCTTGAATTTCATCGAGTGGGTAGTTTGCCATCAAGGCAGTTCTCGCATCATCACCTGTGTTGCTCTTTTTAATGAGTTCAATGATGTTGTCGATGTCTTCTAAAGCAATGACCAAACCTTCTAAGATGTGTTTGCGTTCTTCTGCTTTTCTCAAATCAAAAATGGTTCTTCTTTGAATGACTTCAATTTGATGTTGGATGTAATAATATAAGGCATCTCTCAAGGTGATGGTCTTTGGTTGGTTGCCAACTAAAGCGATCATATTGATAGAGAAGTTGCTTTGCATTTCAGTGAGTTTATACAAGTTATTTAGCATGACGTGTGGGTTGACATCCTTACGGAGTTCAATCACAATACGCATCCCTTTACGGTTGGATTCATCTCTTAAATCGGTGATTCCTTCAACCATTTTTTCTTTCGCAATCTCAGCGATTCTTTCGATGAGCTTGGTCTTATTGACTTGGTAAGGAATTTGTTTAACGATGATGGTGTTTTTGCCACCTTTACCTTCGATGATTTCGGTCACGGCACGGATGGTTACCGTACCACGGCCAGTGGTATAGGCTTGTCTTAAACCACCCAAACCAAGGATGTGACCACCCGTAGGAAAGTCCGGCCCTTTGACATAATCCATCAAATCGATGTCTGTCAAATCTGGGTTATCCATCAAGGCTTGAATACCATCGATGACTTCCCCTAGGTTGTGTGGTGGAATGTTGGTTGCCATCCCGACAGCAATCCCGGTAGCGCCATTGACCAACAGGTTAGGATATCGCGCAGGCATCACCAAAGGCTCATGTTCAGACCCGTCGTAGTTGTCGCCAAAATTGACGGTTTCCTTTTCGATGTCTCTGACGAGTTCCATTGCTATTTTAGACATTCTCGCTTCGGTGTAACGCATCGCTGCGGCACCATCGCCATCGACAGAACCAAAGTTACCATGCCCATCTACCAGTGGGTAACGGTAGTTGAAATCTTGAGCCATACGGACCATCGCTTCATACACGGAAGAGTCCCCATGTGGGTGATACTTACCGATGACTTCCCCGACGATTCTCGCGGATTTTTTGTGCTGTCTATCGGCATACATACCTAAGTCGTTCATTGCGTACAAAATACGTCTTTGAACTGGTTTTAAACCATCTCGAACATCAGGAAGCGCGCGGCTAACGATGACGCTCATCGCGTAGTTCAAGAAGGATGTCTTCATTTCAGTCGCGATGTTGAGTTCTTTGATTTTACCGTGAATATAATCTGATCCGCCGTTGTCTTCTTTCTTTTCGGCTTCAGATTCTAACACTAAGTCTTTTTCTAGATCGTTCATGTTTACCTGCCCTCCTATGCGTCAATATTCGATGCATATACTGCATTTTCTTGAATGAAATTCTTACGTGGTTCAACTTCTTCGCCCATCAACATGGTGAATACAGCGTCCGCGTTCATGGCGTCTTTTAAGGACACTTGTAAAAGGGTTCTCGATTTAGGATCCATGGTGGTTTCCCAAAGTTGTTCTGGGTTCATTTCCCCTAGACCTTTGTATCGTTGAATGGTTGGTCTACCACCCATTTGTTCTAAAGCGATTCTGAGTCTTTCTTCGTCATACACATATTCGATGCGCTTACCGCTTTGAACTTTGTATAGCGGTGGTTGTGCCACATAGACATAGCCAAAATCGATGAGTGGTTTCATATAACGGAATAAGAAGGTTAACATCAAGGTTCTGATGTGCGCACCGTCGACGTCAGCATCGGTCATGATGACGATCTTGTGGTAACGTGCTTTGGTGATATCAAAATCTTCACCGATACCTGTACCAAACGCTTGAATCATGGATAAAATTTCTTTATTGGATAATGCCTTATCCAGGCGTGCTTTTTCTACGTTTAAAACTTTACCGCGAAGTGGTAAAATCGCTTGGAATGCGGAATCCCGGCCTTGTTTAGCCGACCCACCCGCGGAGTCACCTTCGACGATATAAATCTCAGATTCTTCTGGTTTTCGATTTCTGCAGTCTGCGAGCTTGCTCGCGAAACCCAGCATATCGAGTGGGCTCTTACGACGTGTGGCTTCTTTCGCTTTACGTGCCGCGATGCGTGCACGAGAAGCCATCAAGACTTTGTCCATGATTGCTTTTGCTGCAGCCGGGTTTTCAAGTAAGAAACGTTCTAAAGATTCACCGACGATTTGAGATACGATTTGGCGGACTTCTGGGTTACCCAATTTGGTTTTGGTTTGTCCTTCGAATTGTGGGTTCGGGTGCTTCACAGAAATGATTGCGGTTAAACCTTCACGGGTATCTTCGCCAATAAAGGATTCATCTTTTTTCAAGATGTTATTGTCTTTAGCGTAATTTCCAATGACTCTGGTCAAAGCGAGTTTAAATCCATCTTCATGCATACCCCCTTCATGGGTATGGATGTTATTGGTAAATGAGAATATGTTGGTTGAATAGGAGTCGTTGTATTGTAATGACATTTCGACAGTGATGTTGTCGACTTCCTTTTGTGCATAGACAATTTCAGGGTGAACGATGCCTTTGTTGCTGTTGAGGAATTTAACATACTCTTCTATACCACCTTCATATTGGTAATCGAAACGTACCGGGGTTTCACCACGTTGGTCCTCAATAGAAATCTTGATGTGGCGATTTAAGAATGCCAATTCCTGAATTCTGTTTCTTAAAGTTTCAAAATCATATGTTGTGGTTTCAGTGAATACTTCAGGGTCTGCTAAAAACTCGATTTCAGTCCCGGTGTGTGTGGATGTGCCAATTACTTTTAGATCGTATTGTGGAATCCCTCTTTTGTATTCTTGTTGGTATAAAAGACCATTACGGCGAATGGTAACTCTAAACCAAGAAGATAAGGCGTTAACGACAGATGCACCAACACCATGTAGACCGCCGGATACTTTATAGGACTTGCCATCAAACTTACCACCGGCATGTAATACAGTTAAAATCGTTTCTACAGCGCTTTTTTTAGTTTTAGTGTGAATATCTACTGGGATACCACGGCCATCGTCTATGACACGAATAATGTTGCCTTTTTGGATTTCTAGGTTGATTTCACTGGCATACCCTACCATCGATTCGTCAATCGAGTTATCGACGATTTCCCATACGAGGTGGTGTAAGCCACGTTCCCCCGTTGAACCAATGTACATCCCTGGGCGTTTTCTGACCGCTTCCAAGCCTTCTAGGACTTGAATATTCTCGGCATTGTAACTGTTGTTATTGTTGTTTAAGTTGTCCATGTAAATGCTCCTTTGTTAGGTGTATTTGTTGCATATCTTTGATCTCAATCGTTTCCACACCAGAAATGAAGGTTTGGTATTTGCCTGGTAGGTGATTGAGGAGTTTTTGTTGTTTGTCTAAATCGAGTTCACTCAATACATCGTCGAGTAATATGATGGTTTCAATTTGATCACTATCATAAATATCCAGTAGTGCGAGTTTTAAAGCGATGACCATGAGTCGTTGTTGACCTTGTGAAGCGTATGTTTTTGCTTCTTGGCCATTGAAATCAAACCTGAGTTCATCACGGTGTGGACCGAATGAAGTCGTTTGACTGAGGATATCCTTCTCTTTTTTATCGTTTAAAACCTGTTTGAGCGAGTTTAAGACGACATTCGGCTCATAACTCACAGATACATCATCCACATCATTGAAGGCTTTAAAACGGATTTTAAATGCTTGGTTCAACTTTTGGATGAAGCTGGTTCTTTTCTCAATCATCTCATCTGCAATAATACTTAGCTGTTCGGTGATGATTTTAAAGAAGGTCATGTCGTCATTCAGTGTTAAATTTTTGAGTAATGCGTTTCTTTGCTTCAAAATCTGCTTATATTTTGAGAGAACGAGCATGTAGGGTTTATGGATTTGTGACATCTCGATGTCTAAAAATTGACGACGATCGGCAGGTTGTCCTTTGATCAATTCCAAATCTTCTGGTGAAAACATCACCACACGATACCCATTGATGTATTCACTCATCTTCGAAATTTGAACTTTATCGATGGATGCTTTCGTGCCTGCCTCTGAAATGACCACTTGGTATTGATGCTGGTCGGTGGTGATTTCTACTTTTGCATACGGCTTTCCAGTCATGATCAACGCTTTATCTTCACTGGTGCGATGCGATTTGGTTAACGAAGCGAAATATATGCCTTCAAGGATACTGGTTTTACCCAAACCATTGTTGCCAAAAATAAAAACCCGTTTATTTTGGATTTTTAGATGTAAGCTTGGGTGATTTCTGAATTGTTTAAGCTTAATCTCTTTAATCATGTTCAAAGATGTAGACGTCTTTACCAATTTGAACTTTATCTTTTGGATAGATTTTTTTGCCTCGTCTGTTTTCTGGTTCGCCGTTATATAAAATCTTAGTTTCTTCTAAAAACGGTTTAACCATACCACCCGTGGAGACGAATCCTGCAGCCTTTACAAACTGCCCCAAAGTGATGAATTCAACGCCCTCAATCTTAAATGTTTTCAAGTTCGTATACCTCGCTTGATTATATTATATCATAATATAAGGATTTTAGTGCCTTTTATTTTCGATTTTTGCTGATTTTAATACCAACAACGATGAAAAACAAAAAAAGCCTTAAAACGGAAATTTCAAGGCTTCTTGGGTGTATTTAGTTATTCAATTCGTAGAGGTAAAATCAAGTGAAGCATGTCTGGATCTAACTCACCTTTGATGACAAATGGTTTAATTTCACCAGCAAAATTAATCGATACTTCATTTGAATTGAATGCTTTTAGTGCGTCGGTTAAATTCTTCGAGTTAAAAGCAATCTTGATGATTGGTCCTACCACATCATCCGCTGGAACGATTTCTTCAACCGCGTCACCAACTTCGTTGTTTGTTGAGGAAACTTCAACTATATAATCTGGGCGAATATTTAACTTTACAATGTTATAGTTGTTATCTTTTTCACGTGGACTTAAGACGCTGACACGTTCAACCGCTTTTAGAAGCTCTTCCTTGTTGAATTTAACCACGATCGGAAATTCTTTTGGAATGATTCTAAGGGTATCTGGATAAACACCATCTAACAATCTGGTTTGGAACAAAATGTTTTTAAACTTGAATAACACTTTGTTAGGATTAATGAACATTGAGACTTCTTCATTGATCGAATCCAATGTTCTAGATAACTCATCTAGGCTACGGTTCGGAATAACAATGTTAAATGATTCGTAATCGTGTGATAGCGGTAAAATCTTTTGTGAGAGTCTGTAAGAGTCTGTAGCGACGCAATACAACTTATCATCTTCATGTTTAAGATTAACACCTGTTAGGATTGGACGTTTTTCATATTGTGAAGTGGCGTAGTTGGTTTCTTTGATGATCGCTTTGAGTGTCTTAGCTTCTAGCACAATTGGTTTGCCTAAATCTAGGAAGTCAACATCAGGGTAATCTTCAGCTTCCATCACTCTAAGTTTGAATTCAGAACGATCCGCTTTAATTACCATCATCTTATTTTCAATAAGAGAAATTTCAACGCGATTCGATACAATCTTACGCATGATTTCGATGAAGTATCTACCAGGGATAACCGCTTTACCTGGGGAAGTAATAACTAAGGATTCATCGCTAACAATGGTTTGAATAGCGATATCGGTATTTGAGGCAGTGAATACCAGATGATCTTCAAACACTTCAAGTTTAATGCCATTTAAAACAGGTAGTGGTGTTTTGACTGGTAAGCCTCTTTGGATTACATTCAGTGTATCTAATAAAACATCTTGATTAATACTAAAGACCATAATTTTTCTCCTTTTTATTCTTCTTTTCTAATTCATTATTATTGTTAGTTGATGTGGGATTGTGGAAAACCCCAATAACCGCTTACTTACAATATAATTATAACATATTGCCCACAATTTTACCACACATTAGTTGCTTGGTTTATCGATTTTTTTAAGAATATTATCAATCGCTAACTTCAATTGCTCATTGTGCTTTAAATCATTCTCAATCTTTTCACAAGCAGCTAAAACCGTTGAATGATCACGACCACCAAATAAAGCACCGATGGTTTGATAAGCAATATTATATTTGTTTTTAATTAGATACATGGCTATATGACGCGGTAAAGTAAACTTAGCGTTGCGTCTTTTTCCAATTAGATCATGAACACTGATACTGTAATAATCACTGACGACACTTTGAATACGATCATAATTATTTTCAGTTAAAGCTTCTGTTTTTTTCCTTGTTTTAATCAAAGTATCCAACGCTTCGGCTGCTGTATCAACGGTTATATCGATATTATTGGTGACACAATAGAATAAAACACGTTTTAATGCGCCTTCAAGTTCTCTCACATTGGTTGTAAAGTAACTCGCAATGAATTCGAGTACTTGAGGATTGATATCCATAACATCGGGTGCTTCGGTAGAAAGTTTTTTCCTTAGAATTTCTACTCTGTGTTCCAAATCAGGGATACCGATGTCTACAACCAACCCTTGTTCAAATCGAGAACTCAAGCGAGACATGATATTTTTAAGTTCTGAAGCTGGTTTATCGGAAGTAATGACGATTTGCTTATTTTGTTGTGATAGTAAGTCAAATAAGCGGAAGAATTCCATCTGGGTTTTTGGTGCCCCAGCAAGCATTTGAATATCGTCAATAAGTAAAACATCTAAATCACGATACTTTTCGTTGAATTGGTCCATTTTTTCTTTTTTTATTTGATCCGCAAGCTCTTCGATAAAATCAGATGCTTTAATATACAATACTTTTTGATTGATATCATTATCCAAAATGTAGTTACCAATTGCCTGCATGAGGTGTGTTTTACCCAACCCTACATCACCAAAAATATAAAACGGGTTAGCAACAATACCAGGTTGGTCAGCCACTTTTAAAGCCATTTGGAAGGCGAATCGATTGGATTTACCAACGACAAAGTTATCAAAACTGAGGGTAGCAATCAAATTGCCTGTGCGATATTTCTTATCTAAGTTCTTCTCTGGTCCGACAAGCATTTCTTCGCCAACCAGATCAGAAGCGAGCACAAATTTAAATTTTATTAGTTCTTTTTTATATAAGGAATCTGCCAATGAATTGATTCTGGTAAGGTATAATCGATTTATACGGTCTTTAACATACACAGAAGGTGCAATCACGTAGATGTAGCCACCTGAGACTTTTTTCACAGATGAAAGAGGTTCAAACAGATCCTCGTAAATTTCATCTGAATAGGATGATCTCAGCGTATCCAAAATCTGACCCCATAATGCATCATATTCTTTCATATTTTCACTCCAAACTTCTCGTATACATATATTAGCACATACGCATGAGAGTGTATCAAAATCTTATCCACTAAAATTGTGGAAAACTTTTATATAAACCAATCATTAAAATCGGGATTGTGAATTAAAAGTATCCTTATAATGGCTTAACCACCTATTTTCATTGACTTTCAAAGATATCCACAATTGGGGATAAAGTGGGGGAAAGTTTTCCACAAAAAAGTGTGAATAACTTTATTGCACTAGAGGACCATAGACAATGAAAAATGATTGCTTAAAATTATTATCGATTTGGGTTGACTTTTGATTTCTATATTTATATAATAATACACGCATGGTTTCGTGAGAAAGGTGGTTTATTTATGAAAAGAACATATCAACCAAGTAAACTTAAACGCGTAAAGACTCACGGTTTTAGAGCACGTATGGCTACAGTCGGTGGCAGACTCGTTCTATCACGTCGTAGAGCTAAAGGACGCGCTTCGTTAACTGTATAACTGAATACAACATTTTAAAACAACCTGGACTACTCGATTAAAATATGCGAACGCGCACTTTTTGAGTAGTCCTTTTATTTTAAAAACAAAACCTTAACATGAAAAAGGTATATCGAATCAAAAAAAATAACGAAATCGATGCGATTATACAAAACAAAAAAAGCGTAGGAGATAAATCCTTTGTAGTATACTACAAAGATAATGCCTTAGCACATTTCAGATTCGCCATATCTATCGGAAGAAAATATGGTGGCGCTGTACAAAGAAACAAAATCAAACGTCAAATCCGAATGATCCTGCATAACCAGGCTAAAGGGTTATCTCCTTTAGATTACGTGATTGTCGTTAAAAAAGATGCAAGCACCCTTTCATTTCAAGAAATCGAAGCGAACATCTTAAAACATTTATCAAAATTTAAGAAAGCGGAGCACATGAATGAGAAATTATAAAAAAATCGTTGCTGTTTTTATTGTAATGACTTTGTTAGTGGTTCTATCTGGATGTAGTGGAAACACAACGGTCCCTATTGTAATAGGCAAAGGTGATTGGTTTGATTGGTTACTTGTCATTCCGATTGCGTGGATTATGCAATTCTTCGGAGCATTATTTAACAATAGTTTCGCTATGGGGATCATCATCACTACGATCATTGTTCGTACGATTGCATGGCCAATTTATGCGAAGAGCAATGACTTGAGCATTAAGATGGCGGTAGCACAACCAGAAATGCAACGTGTTCAAGCGAAATACGCAACTCGTAAAGATCCAGAATCACAACAAAAGATGCAAATGGAAATGATGGCTGTCTACAAAAAGTACGGCATCAATTTCATGGGATGTTTAATGCCATTCCTCCAAATGCCAATCTTCTTAGCGATGTATCAAGTCGTACAAAGAATATGGATTGTAAAAAATGAAGAAGGGACTCTATTTGGATCGTTTGCAAATAGTGTTAGCAACCAGCTGTTTTTAGGTATTGACTTGTCATCTAAAGGAAATTTCGGTGCAATCTATGGTCAATCTGGTGACTTAGCAGGGTGGATCCTTGCAATCATCGTTGGTGGTACCATGTTCGCATTGAACTACCTCGCTATGAAGAAACCAGCATATTCTAAGAATACAGCTGCACACAACCCACAAAGCACACAAGCAGAACAAACACAAAAGATGATGAAGTATATGCAATATTTTATGGTCTTCATGATGTTTTCAATCTCGCTAACAAGTAATTCACTTGCCCTTTACTGGGTAGTCGGTAACATTTATTCAATCGGTCAAAATCTCATAAATCGTTATCTCAATGAGAAGAAATACGAAAAGATGAAAAATAAGGACTTGGTAGGTTAAACTTATGACAAAGAAAGTTGAATTTGAAGCTAAAAACCTAAAAGAAGCTGAACTTAAAGCAGTAGAAGCGTTCAAAATGCCACTACAATACATTAAGATTACGGCTGTCAAAGAAAACAAAGGATTCTTAGGGATTGGTGCATCCACTTTATATGAAGCACTCCTAGAAGTCAACCTTGCTTTAGAAGGTAAGAAGTATTTAGATAACATCTTCCAATCATTAGAAATCGACGTTAAAACTGAGTTTAGATCACTCAATGAAGGCACTGAAATCTACTATCAAATTCAAAGCAAAGAAAATGCACTTTTGATCGGTAGAGATGGTAAGACACTCGATGCAATCCAAACCCTTTTAAAGACTTATTTACACAACTATACCGACGAAAAATTAACTGTATCTCTCGATATCGGTCAATACAAACAAAACCGTAAAAAACAACTCGAAATTCTCGCAACCAAACTTGCAAAAGAAGTCGCGTTTACCAGAGTTGAAGTACGCTTAGACCCCATGAATTCTTATGAAAGACGCATTATTCATACCAAATTGGCAGAATGGCGCGACGTTTATACAGAATCTGAAGGTGAAGGCGAAAACAGACAAATCGTCATTAAACCAAGAAAGAAGTAAGGCTCCGGCCTTCTTTTTTTTGTTTACTAGGAAAGTTCGTCTTTTATTGTTCGCTTTCCGAATGTTCTTTCAATCAGTTTTATATAAGTCTACTATAAACTTGGTATTAAATACGCGTATTGTGAA
>JAVBWN010000015.1:0-79846 GCA_036677365.1 Acholeplasma sp. | reverse complement strand
GTTTTACCTTATTCTTAACTGCGTGATTCATGATGAGTTTAGCTGCTTTATAGATTCCATAATCCATTTGATGATTACGCTTATCCATCAGATGAATCATTTGTTTGGTGAGTATGGTTTGATTGGGTCTAATGCTCGCGAGTTTCGCGATTCGTTTATGATAAAACTGATTCATACTCTTTAATCGTTTTCCATCTAACAATAAATGGGTATTATTCGTGACTGAACAAAACGCTAAGTTGTTATACCCAAAATCAATACCCATGGTTTCTGTTTGATGACTTGTTTCAACTTTAGGTGTTTCATCTAGATAGACATAAACCACTTCGATGTATCTGCCATCATAATAAGATTTGATGGTGATTTCTTTGATTGGTTTGTTTTGGATACACGTTGGTGTTGGTATGTCTAAGGATAGAGAATCGACTTCATTTAACTCAAAGGTATGTTTATGAATCTGTTTTGAATCCAATTCTAATGCTTTTGATACTTTCTTGATGAAGTTACTTCTTGGTAAGGTATAGACTTCATGATTTGGTTTATAGACCATTCGGTCATAGATGGGATAATAGGTGTCTTTCTTTAAGTATCTCGGTAGTCTGATGGTTTGTTTGACTTTTGACTTCAATGATCCAAAGAAGCCTTTCATCGCTTCATCAACCTTACGAATGACCATTTGACCTTGAGTAGTACTTAAATAACGATAGTGTTCACTGTCTTTGAGTAGTTGATAGTTTTCGTTATAGGATAAGTAGCCATTGGTTTTTATAAAATGTTGTCTTACATTATAAAGGGCTTGATTATAGAGACTTCTTGAAGCACGCATCAATGATAGTAGAAACTGATGTTGATTTGAATTCAAATAGAGTCTTGTTTTTAGGGCTTTATAAGGCATAATGACGTCCTCCTTCCTTATTTATATAATACCATAAAAACACTCTTATTTATACATTTTATGACACTATTTAATTATATACAATTTTCACAATACGCGTATTTCATACCAAGTTTATAGTAGAATTATATAAACTGATTGAAAGAACATTCGGAAAGCGAACAATAAAAGACGAACTTTCCTAGTAAATGAAAAAGGAACTTTTCGAGATTGAAAAGTTCCTTTGTTTTTAGTCTTGATTGAGAATAGCTTCGATGGCTTCGAATACTTTTTCCATTGGAATCTCGGATGAAATGGTATTTTCTTCATTGCCTGCAAAATGGATACCAATTAAGTTACCTGCACTGTCAAACATCGCCCCACCCGATGACCCAGCCCCTAAAGCGGCGTTGGTTTGGAATGAACTACAGGTCGATGTGCATAAATCGGAATCTGTACCTAAACTGATGGGGACATTGAGTGCAGTGACAACGCCTTCTTTGACGGTATTGAAGTTTTGTGGACCGCCTGGAGACCCAATGGAGAAGACGGTTTGTCCTTGGTATACAGGTAATGCTTCTTTAGTTGTAAACTGACTATCATTGAGAACAACCAATTGAGCACGGGTAGTCAATTTCAATATGGCTAAATCGGTATCGACAGTATAAGTCCCCTCTAAAGTGGCCTTATCATTTAGTTCACTACCGTTATAATAAATGCGGTAAATTGTGCCACCTTCAACCACATGGGCATTGGTGATGATGTAATAGTCATATTCAGTAAATGTATTTAATCCTACGGTGACTTGACGGCTGTCTCGATCAAATATGACACCAGAACCCCAAGAATTACAGGTGGTCATAAATTCGCCTTGAACACAATTATAAATCCCAATAACACTAGACTTTCTAGCCTCCACAATCGCCAAGTCGATGGACTTGAATGCGGTACCTATGACATCGGCATTGAGGATGTGTTCGGTATCGTTACGGGTGTATCGAATATTGTTGATGGTGAATTGTTTGTTGGCTTCACCAGGCTCAAAAGTGACATCAGCAACAAATTTGACAACAATCGATGTCCGGTGACTAACGATATCAAAATCTGTGTAGGTGACCCCATCGATGGTGATGGAAATCAATTCATCTTTCGTGACATTTTTAATGGTGGTAGAAAATTCGTATTGACCTTCATCATTTCTAGTGATGGTTAGTGTGGTTACTTCAGGTTCCTTACGGATACGATCGATTAAGTCGCCAATGAACTTATAGGTCTCTTTTGCAGCTGTTTCATAGACCGTATTGAGTGGGACCCCTTCAATGCGAATATCGACAAAAATGCTCGTCACATAGAGCAGTCCTAGGACAACGATGGTATTGCGAACCCATCCGAAAAATTTCTTCATTTATGAGCCCTCCTTCACTGAAAATCATCAACTGATTTTCTTATCAATATCATTATATCACATCCAATTGTGAAGATATACTCCCCATATTATTACATAAAGTAGGTAAAAACATTTACAAAAAGGAAGATTATGCTATAATTAAATAGGCTCAGGAGGAAATACAATGAAATTTGAAAAACTATCAACAAATCGTGCAAAGTTTACGTTTGAAGTAACCCCACACGAATTCGAACATGGTCTAGATCATGCGTTTGAACACGCAGTTCAAAATGTCGAAGTAAAAGGGTTTAGAAAAGGCAAAGTACCTAGAAATATTTTTGAAACTAAATTTGGTGTTGAATCTCTATATGAAGATGCTTTAAACCACGTCATCAGCCATTTATATCAACAAATTTTCGATGAAAAGTCTGTCGTTGTCGTGGGTGAACCACAAATCGATTTAGACATCAAATCTGTCAAAAGAGGCGAACCATTCTCGGTTTCAATCATCGTTCCAGTGAAACCAGAAGTTGTTTTAGGCGATTACAAAGGTGTCGAAGTAGCGAAAAAGAATTTGGTTGCATCTGAAGCAGAAGTGGAAGCTGAAATCAAAAAACTATTGGCACAAAATTCGTCATTAGAAGCAAAAACATCGGATGTACTTGAAAATGGTGATACCGCAATTTTCGATTTTGAAGGCTTTGTAGACAATGTCCCATTCGATGGTGGTAAAGCAGAAAACTACGAATTGGTCATCGGTTCAGGACAATTTATCCCAGGTTTTGAAGATGGTATGGTAGGCTTACGCATCGGTGAATCTAGAGACGTGAATGTTCAATTCCCTGAACAATACCAAGCAGAACACCTTGCAGGTAAAAAAGCGGTATTCAAAGTGAAATTACATGAAATCAAAGTCGCAAAACTTGAAGTGTTAAACGATGAATTCGTCGTTGGTTTAAAGCGTGAAGGCGTTGAAACCGTCGATGCTTTAAGAGCAGACATCAAAGCAAACCTCGAAAAACAAAAAGAATCCAGTGAAGCTGACCGCATCACCGGTTCTGCAGTCAAGTTTGCATGCGATAATGCATCTGTTGACATCCCAGAAGAAATGATTGACCAAGAAGTCAAACAACTTCGTAAGAATGTTGAAAACCAAGCAAAACAATACAACATTGACTTTGAAATGTTCGTTCAACTCAACGGTTTAACGATGGATCAATTCAATGCAGAAATGAACAAGCAAGCCAAAGATAGAGTCTTAACAAGCTTAGTCATTGAAGCGGTTGCTCAAAAAGAAAACATCGTAGCAAGCGAAGCTGAAATCGATGCGAAATACGATGAAATCGCTAAAATGTATAAATTAAGCGTTGCGGATGTCAAGAAACAACTTGAACCAGAAGTGGTCTCCAATGAAGTGACATTCAACAAAGCAATTGATTTATTAACTGCAAGCGTTAAAGAAGTTTAATGGATTTAGGGCACCTCGGTGTCCTTTATTTAAATCCATAATTGGCACTCAAGTGTTTCGATTGCAAATTATGGGGAATTTATGTATAATAATGACACAATAAGATGTTATTGTATATAATGAAATCAAGAGGTGATTATATGGAATCAAAAAACCTTCCGGCGATTGTCGTTAGAGGCATCGTACCGATCCCTAACAACGATTTTAGGACAGAAATCGGACGTCCTATTTCATTCAAAGCTTTAGATGAATCGGAAAATTCATTTGGTAATTACATTTTAATTTTGATTCAAAAGAATCCTCTCATCGAAAATCCGACACCTGCGGACATAGAAGAGTATGGTGTATTAGCCAAAACCACCATGAAATTGAAGTTACCGAATGGGAACTTAAAAGCAAAATTCAACGTCATTTCCCGCATTAAAGTGAAAGAGTATTTCTTAACTTCACCATTTTTCGTTGCGGAATATGAAGAAACCACCACGATCACATCCGATGTAGACCAAGAAATGACCTTGGTACGCATGGTTATGAATGAAGTGGTCACCAATGCGAATATTGTGTTAAACAACGCACAAGAAGTGGTTAGAACGGTTCAATCCGGTTTGACTACCGATAAATTGGTGGATACCATTGTGGCTGGACTGAAAGGCAACGAACAAGACAAATACCGTTACTTAGCTGAACTCAATCTCAACAACCGTTTAAAAATGGTGTTAGAGGACATTGCTAAACAAAAGATGGTGTCTGAACTTGAACAACACATCAATGAAGAAGTCAAAAAATCGATCGATGAATCTCAAAAAGAGTATTACTTAAGAGAAAAGATGCGCGCGATCCAAAATGAACTTGGGGACAAAGCCCGCAAAGAAGATGAAGTGGATGAACTCAGAACCAAGATTTTAGCGGCGAAAATGCCAAAAGAAATCGAAGAAAAAGCACTTCAAGAGTTGGCCAGATATTCATCGACACCCCCAGCCATGGCGGAATCGGGCATCATCAAAACGTATTTAGATTTCTTAGTCGCACTCCCTTGGAAAAAAGCGAGCCGCGACTCCAATGATTTGAAGAAAGTTCAAGAAAAACTCGACAAGAATCACTATGGTTTAGGTACAGTTAAGGACAGAATTGTGGAGTACCTAGCTGTGAAAATATCGACCAAGAAGAATCCACAAACCATCCTATGTTTGGTCGGACCTCCAGGGGTTGGTAAAACCTCACTTGCGATTTCAATCGCCGACGCTTTAGGTCGTAAGTTTGTCAAACAATCTTTGGGTGGCGTTCGCGATGAATCTGAAATCCGTGGACACAGAAGAACCTATATTGGCGCATTGCCAGGCCGTATTCTCTCAGGTATGAAGAATGCAGGCACCATCAATCCAGTCTTCTTACTCGATGAAATCGATAAGATGAGCTCGGATTATAAAGGTGACCCAGCATCCGCGATGCTTGAAGTACTAGACCCAGAACAAAACGCGAAATTCTCTGACCACTATTTAGAAGAAAACTACGACTTATCACAAGTCTTGTTCATCACCACAGCGAACTACTTAGAAAATATCCCTGCACCATTGCGTGACCGTATGGAAATTGTTGAACTATCCTCTTACACAGAGTTTGAAAAATTCAACATTGCGAGGAGCCATTTGATTGATAAGCAATTGAAGGCACATGGGATCACTGAAAAAGAATTCTCCGTCACAGATGAAACCATTTATCACATCATTCGTCATTACACAAGAGAAGCAGGTGTACGCGAACTCAATCGCTTCATTGGCACGCTCATCCGTAAAGGAATCAAAGAAATCCTCATGGAAAAGAAACCGAGAATTGATGTGACGCTTGAAAACGTTGAACACTATTTGGGTAAACAAAGATTCTCCCATAACCTTGCGGATGTCAAGGACCAAGTCGGGGTTGCAACCGGATTGGCATACACCCAATTTGGTGGCGATACGTTATCGGTTGAAGTCACCTTCTTCAAAGGCAAAGGTGCTTTATCCTTAACGGGTAAACTAGGCGATGTGATGAAAGAAAGTGCGATAACAGCACTCTCTTATGTCAAAGCCAATGCCGATAAGTTCAATATTGACCCAAGCTTCTTTGATGCCCATGATATCCATGTCCACGTCCCTGAAGGCGCAACACCAAAAGATGGTCCATCCGCAGGGATTACCATTACCACCGCCATTTTATCTGCCATTACAGGCAAACTCATTGATAAAGAAGTCGGTATGACGGGTGAAATGACACTTCGTGGCTATGTCTTACCAATTGGTGGCTTACGCGAAAAGTCGATTGCGGCGCACAGAAGTGGTCTCAAAACCATCCTCATTCCGAAAGAAAATGAAAAAGACATCGAAGACATCCCAAATGAAGTCAGAAGTGCACTTAAAATCATTTCTGTTGCCAATATTTCCGAAGTATTTGATGTTGCATTTAAAAAGTAATGGAAAACCCAGTCATGGGTTTTTCTTTTTCTGAGAAAATTAAGATTGACCAATGGTAAAAAATACAACATTTTATGATATAATGATTTCGAAATGAGTGATTCTATATGTACATAATACGAAGTGCTGAGTTTGTTAAAAGTGGGACCGATGAAACCCATTACCCAGAAGCACTGAAATCTGAATATCTTTTTTTAGGTCGAAGCAACGTTGGGAAAAGTTCGTTGATCAACGCGATTGTCAACCGTAAAAACCTCGCGAGAACTTCTTCAGAACCAGGTAAAACGATTACGATGAATTTCTTCATCATCAACGATGAAATCTATTTGGTGGATGCCCCAGGGTATGGGTATGCCAGAAGAAGCCAAACCCAAATTGCCCAGTTCCAACAAATGCTTTTAAACTATATCCAAAATCGTGTATCTTTAAAACGTATATTTATGTTGATTGACATGAAAGTATGTGCCACCAAAGATGATATTGAAGTATATCAATCCTTAAAAAGGGCTGGGCATGAAGTCACGATACTCTTGACAAAACAAGATAAATTGAACCAAAGTGAGCGTTCAAAAAACCTAAACATCATTAAACAACAACTAAACGATGCTGAAGTATTGATGATTCCCACTTCAAGTGAATCCAAACGTGGCATCGAAAAAATCCATGCGATATTTGAGGAGGACTTACATGAATAAAGTAATCATCATGACAGATTCAACGTGTGACTTAACCAAATCGTTGATTGAATCTCGTGGGATCCATGTGGTACCACTATACGTGAATTTTGGCGATTTGACCTACCGTGATGGTGTGGATTTAACCACAGAAGAATTGTATGCGAAAGTCGATGAACTCGGCTTTTTACCCAAATCTGCTGCAGTATCTCCGGGTGATTTTGTCAATCAATTCACGCCATTTATTGAACAGGGCTTTGACATTGTATGCATCACCATTGGGTCTAAACTATCCGGGACGTATCAAAGTGCTTTATTGGCCAAAGATATGGTCGATGAATCACGAATTCATATCGTAGATTCGAATAATTTATCCTCTGGTGTGGGCTTGGTTGTGTTAAAAGGCTGTGACTTAAGAGACCAAGGGTTGGATGCGAAAACCATCAAACAACACCTCGATGAAATTACGCCACGCGTCAGAAGTCAATTTGCCATCCAAACCATGGATTATTTGTATAAAGGCGGTAGATGTAGTGCGCTTTCTGCGTTTTTAGGTGGTGTATTGGCGATTAAACCCATCATTCAAGTCAACGATGGTAAGCTCGATGTCTATAAAAAAGCCATTGGTAAAATGACCCGTGCTTTAGACTATATGCTTGAAGATTATCAGACCTTATTGGATAAAATAGACCCTGAATATGTCATGATTACCCACTCCTTGGCAGATAAATCAGCCGTGTATATGAAAGAAAAAGTGGCTGAAATTGGCATGCCTAAAAACCTATTAGAAACCTACGCTGGTTGTGTGATTTCAACCCATTGTGGTAAAGGCACCATCGGTATATTGTATATCCTTAAACCTTAGTCATTATATTTACAAGATGCATCAATTATGTTACAATAAATCAAACGCAGAATGGGAAGAGTAAGCGACCCCCACTTTTAAGAGACAGATTGGTTGGTGAAAAATCTGAGGTGAATTGCTGAAGGTAGCCCTGGAGTTGATTGAGTGAACGCAGAGTAACTCAATTCGGTTGACCCCGTTATCAGTAATGAAGTGCTGTTCAGTCAAAACTGGATAGAATTAAGGTGGTACCACGATCAATCGTCCTTAAGAATGCAAATTCTTAGGGACTTTTCTTTTTGAGGAGATGATATTTTGGACCGTATTGTGACCAAACGCTTGGTATTAAGGCCACTCAAACCAAGCGATGCAAAAGCGATGTATGATTATGCAAAAACCGATGACGTGGGGCCTCAGGCCGGATGGACACCCCATAAAAATATGGAAGAATCGGCAAATATTCTGAATTATATGATCAAAACCAATGAAGTGTGGGGCATCACCTTACGTGAAGATGACACATTGATTGGTACGATTGGCTTGCATAAAGATGAAGATGAAAAACCAACATTTCGCAGTCTAGGCTATGTATTACATCCAAAGTTTCATGGCCAAGGGCTTATGACGGAAGCAGCGAAAGCACTGATTGTTTATGCGTTTGAACAAACCGATACTTTGGTGATTGGCTGTGGTCATTTTATTGACAATTTAGCCAGCAAACGTGTGATTGAAAAGTGTGGTTTCATCTATCAAAAAGACGTTGAAAAAGATTTTAATTTATTCGGCTTTAAAGTTAAAAAAACCTGTGCTGAATACGCATTAACCATAGATATGTATAAGGAGAATCGAATATTATGGCAACAACACTAGACACCAAATATAATCACAAAGCCGTTGAAGCTGGACTGTATGAGTACTGGCTTGAAAAAGGCTATTTTAAAGCAGATGGGTCCAAACAACGACCATTTTGTATTGTGATCCCACCACCCAATGTCACCGGTAAATTACACTTAGGGCATGCTTGGGATGGGACATTACAAGACATCATCATCCGTCGTAAACGCATGCAGGGCTACGATGCTTTATTTTTACCAGGCATGGACCATGCAGGGATTGCAACCCAGGCGAAAGTCGATGAACGTTTGAAGAAAATGGGTATTTCACGTTACGATATCGGTAGAGAAAAATTCTTAGAACAAGCGTGGGCTTGGAAAGATGAATATGCCGGTCATATCAAACGCCAATGGGGTGTTTTAGGGCTATCCTTAGATTACTCAAGAGAACGTTTCACCTTGGATGAACAGCTATCCGATGCAGTACAAGAAGTCTTCATTCAATTATATAATAAAGGTTTGATTTATCGTGGTAACCGCATCATCAACTGGGATGTTGAAGCCAAAACAGCATTATCGAACATTGAAGTAGAATTCATTGAAACCAAAAGCAAACTCTTTTATTTCCGATACCCACTCACCGATGGAAAAGGCCATATGGTCATCGCAACCACCCGTCCTGAAACGATGTTTGCTGACCAAGCGTTGATGGTTCACCCAAGCGATTTACGTTATCAATCGTTCATTGGTAAAAAGGTATACATCCCAAATACGCAAGTTCAAATTCCCATCATTGCCGACGATTATGTCGATATGTCGTTTGGTACCGGGGTCGTTAAAGTCACCCCTGCCCATGACCCAAATGACTTTGAAGTTGGCAAACGTCATGGCTTAGCCATGCCATTATGTATGACTGAAGATGGACATATGAATGCCATGGCATTTAAATACAACGGCTTAGAACGTTTTGAATGCCGTAAGCAATTGGTTGAAGATTTAAAAGCAGCCAACCTCGTTGAAAAAATTGAAGAATATGTCAATAATGTTGGGCACTCAGAACGCACTGGGGTTGTGGTTGAACCTAGACTTTCCTTACAATGGTTTGTCAAGATGAGACCACTGGTTGACCAAGCAATTCAAATGAGTGATACAGAATTTGTTCCTAAACGCTTTGAAAAAGTGTATTTGAACTGGCTTGAAAACATTGAAGACTGGTGTATCTCCAGACAATTATGGTGGGGACACCGTATCCCTGTTTGGTACAAGGGCGATGAAGTTGTGGTTTCAATCGAGAAACCAGGGGAAGGGTACACCCAGGATGAAGACGTACTAGATACGTGGTTTAGTAGTGCATTGTGGCCATTTTCAACGTTGGGTTGGCCAGAATCCACGAGCGATTTAAAAACATATTACCCAACCAATGTATTGGTCACTGGGTATGACATCATATTTTTCTGGGTTGCACGTATGATTTTCCAAGGGGTTGAATTCACAGGACAATCCCCATTCAAACAAGTTTTGATGCACGGTTTAGTCAGAGATGAACATGGCCGTAAGATGTCGAAATCGCTAGGCAATGGTGTTGACCCGATGGACGTATCTGAAGCCTATGGTACCGATGCGATGCGCTATTTCTTATCGACCAATGCGGCCCCTGGACAAGACTTACGTTATGAAACAGAAAAAGTCGCGTCCTCATGGAATTTT
Organism: Acholeplasma sp.; assembly: GCA_036677365.1. GTDB lineage: Bacteria > Bacillota_I > Bacilli_A > Acholeplasmatales > UBA5453 > Paracholeplasma. Next base: position 69,609 of record JAVBWN010000015.1, on the reverse strand, counting down.
ATCAATAAGTTATGGAACATCGTTCGATTCATCGATATGAACGTTGATGATAAACGCGATGATTTCAACGAGGCTACCTTATCGATTTACGACCAATGGATTTTAACCCGTCTCAATGAAGTCATTTTAGATGTCGATCAAAACTATGAAAAATATGAATTTGGTGAAGTGTCTAGAACACTCTATAATTTTATTTGGGATGAGTTCGCGAGCTGGTATGTTGAAATTGCGAAAGTAACCTTGAAAGATCACCGTAAAGAAAACACCCAAAAAGTTTTGCTATATGTCATTAAACAAATATTGAAATTATTACACCCATTCATGCCATTTGTTACAGAACGTTTATATCAAAACCTCACCGGTGAGGATTCCATCATGGTTTCTGCTTGGCCAGAAGTACGTGCCTATGGTTTTGAATCTACTTTGAAATCGGTCAATGTGCTTTTTGAAATGGTGACGAAAGTAAGACAGCTTCGACAAGAGATGAACATCACACCTTCCAAACCACTCACCATCGAAATTGTATCCAATTTACAGTTCTTGAATGCTGAAAAAGACATGTTTGCTTATTTCTTAAGAAGCAATGAATTGTTGGTATCTAATAAAGAATCATTAACCTCAGAAACCATTTTATTGGCAGGTTCTGGCTACGAGTTATACGTCTTAAAGAGCGATATCATCAGTGAATCTGAAGAAAAAGCGAAATTGGAAAAAGAATTAGCCACCATTACAAAAGAACTCGAACGCGTCAAAAATATGCTTTCAAATCCAAACTTCCTCGAACGAGCAAAACCTGAAAAGGTTTTAGAAGAAAAGGCAAAAATGAATAACTATCAAGCGCAATACGACGCTTTGATTAAGAAGCTGGGATAACATGTTCAATACATTTTTAGAAGCGGTAACTTGGATTGAACACCAAGTCAAATTTAAACCCAAAACCGATTTAGATCGCATGCGTGCAGCAGCGAAAGCCTTAGGCAATCCTCAGGATGCCTATAAAATTATCCACGTCGGTGGTACCAATGGTAAGGGGTCGGTGGCGAGCTATATCTCAACCATCTTAAACAAACACATGAAGGTGGGTACCTATACGTCCCCATACATCCTTAAATTCAACGAAAGAATCAAAGTCGCATTGGATATGATTCCAGACGATGTATTACTCGGATACATCAATCAAATCCATGATTTCAATGAATCTTTTAAAGCAAGTTATGGCGAAACATTGTCGTTTTTTGAACTTGTCACCTTGATTGCTTTTATGTATTTCAAAGACCAACAGGTGGATTTGGTGGTGTTAGAAGTGGGGTTAGGTGGACTACTGGATGCGACCAACATTGTCACCCCCATTGCAAGTGTCATTACGAATATTGGATTTGACCATATGCAACAACTCGGTCATACCTTAGAATCGATCGCATACAATAAATTAGGTATTGTCAAACCAGGCATCCCGCTGTTTACATCTGTCGATCAAGCGCTGTTACCTCAGTTTGAAAAATCATGCGCAGACAAAGGCTCAAAACTCTATCATATCCATGATGGTATGATTCAAATTGAATCGAAAGAACCGCTTCAATTCATGTATGAATACCACCACTATGAAACAGGCTTACAAGGCCTCTATCAAGCCAAAAATGCAGCTTTATCAATCGCTGTGGTTAACTATTTATTTCCAAAGATTCCAATCCGCTCCATCAAAGATGGCATCCATGAAACTCAATGGCCTGGTCGTTTTGAAGTCATCACCAGACATCCACTTTTGATCTTGGATGGTGCACATAACCGTCATGGTATTGACGCTTTAACTAAAAGCATTCAATCGATGTATCCACAAGCCACCATCCACAGTTTATTTTGTGCCATGGCCGATAAGGAAACGAGTTTGATGCTCGAAATGATTTCAAATATTTCATCCTCTGTCACAGTAACCCATTTTGATTATAAACGTGTTGCTGAATTGACGGTTTTATTAGAACAAACCCCACACCATACCAAACAAGCGATTGAAGACCCCGTTAAAGCGGTTGAATATTTGCTTCATAAAGCAGACAAAGACGACATCATTTTAATCACGGGCTCCTTGTATTTTGTTTCATACATTAGACCGTATTTGATGGAAAGACTAACCTCACAGAAAGTGTGAGGTTTTCTTTTTTTTCAGTCCAATTTTGTATATATGGGATGAGGTGATTTGGATGTTATTTATCAAAGAAATGATGACTGAGGATAAACCACGAGAACGTTTGGTTCAACATGGGGTTGAATCGTTATCAAACTATGAGTTATTGGCAATTTTATTACAAACGGGGACCAAAACACAATCGGTCATCGATTTATCAAAACAAGTGTTACATCGATTTGATCAGTTGAAAGACATCGAACGCATGAGTTATCCCGAGTGGATTCAAATTCCAGGGATAGGGATGGCTAAAGCCTGTACAGTCATGGCTGCGATTGAACTTACCAAACGTGTGATTCAAAACCAAGAAATGAAAGTCACACAAATTGTGGTTGCAACAGATATTTATCATCATTTAAAAAACGTATTAAGTCACTTAGAACAAGAACACTTTTATACCATTTATTTAGACATGAAAAATCAAATTTTAGCCACGAAAAGGCTTTATATTGGCACCCTCAATCAATCGAATATTCACCCAAGAGAAGTATTCAAACACGCCGTTAAATTGTCTGCGGCTTCTGTGATATTTGTTCACAATCACCCCAGTGGGGATTCAACCCCTTCGTTGGCGGATTACCGTGCCACAGAACAACTCGAACAATCGGCGAAAATCATGGGCGTCGCTGTGATTGATCATGTCGTCATTGGGAAGAAAGAATGTTATTCCATCAAAGAAAATCGTAAATATCATTTTGAGTAGTTTTGTTATATAATAGATTCAAGGATGTGAGTTTATGGCAAAAGACAAAGAACCTCTACAAATTGAACATAAGCAAGAACCAAAAGAACCCAAACAAAAAGCGAGTACAAGCACCAAGTTTTGGGTAGCCATCGCGTTTGGTGTGATGATTTTGTTCTTGTTAATTTTGGTATCATCAATCATTGATATTGGTGAAAGATTGGCGAAAATCCATGAGTTTGTGGCTTATGGTTTTTATGGTGTTTCTTTCCTGCTCACCTACATTTTAATCATCAATCCAGTACGCATTATTTTGGTATCACCTGCATTTTCGATTGAAACCGTCATGGATGATAAACCCACCCATAGACGATATCAAACGTACAAACGCGTCTCAAAAAACTTAATGGAGCGCAATGAGATTTCACAAACGGAAAAAGAAAAATTAAGCGAGGCATTGAATGACCCTGAAGCTTTACAAAAAGCCTTGAATGAAATCTATAATTCCACCATGAAAAAGAAGATGAACCAAGTCATTATGAGACATGCAAAAACAGTCCTCATTTCGACGGCCATCTCCCAAAATGGGCGATTGGATTTATTCACAGTTGTGGTTGTCAATATCCGTATGATCAAAGAACTCGTACAAATGTGTGGCTTCAGACCAAGTTATAAAAACTTAGCCAAATTAACCATCAATGTCTTTACTACAGCACTGATCGCTGAAGGCTTAGAAAACATCAATTTAAACGATATGTTACCAACCTCCACAGCCAATATGTTGGGGGAAATTCCACTCATCAAACCAGTCATGAATTCAGTTGCACAAGGCATCACGAACGGCTTATTAACCATCCGAATTGGCGTTGTAACGCGCAAATATCTGTTCGCTGATAGCAAAGAATTGAGCAAGAAAGCCATTCAAAAAGGCGCATTCATGGAATCTTTAAAAATGATACCTATCGTCGTCAAAGACTCCATCATTCATTTCCCTCAAAAGTTCTTCGACCTATTTAAACGTAATAAAGACGAAGAATCCGCAGAATTTTAAAAAAAATGAGGGTTACGATTGACATTAGTTTATAACTAAGGTAAAATAGTAGCGTTGCAAAGAATACCACATAGAACAGGTCATAAATATGGATATATCCATTACCTTAGATAGTGAGTCTTCAAAACATAATAAGGAGGTGTATTTGTAATGTACGCAATGATTAAAACGGGTGGTAAACAAATCAAAGTTGAAGTTGGTCAAGAAATCTATGTTGAAAAGCTAGATGTCCAAGCAGACGAAGTGGTTACCTTTAATGAAGTTTTACTCATCGGTGGTGAATCTACAATCGTAGGGAACCCATTGGTAAATGGCGCATCTGTTACAGCGAAAGTCGTTAAACAAGGTAGAGGCAAGAAGATTATTGTCTTCAAGTATAGACCTAAAAAAGACTACAGACGCAAACAAGGTCACAGACAAAGCTATACAAAACTAGTCGTTGAATCCATCAACGCTTAATAACAACATATGATTAAATATCATGTGTGTAAGGACCAAACGATCACATCCATTCGTGTGAGTGGACATGCCAATTATAAAAAACATGGCGAAGACATCGTTTGTGCTGCAGTATCCACAGCCACCATCCTTTCTGCAAACTTATTAGAAAGAATGGGCTTTAAAGGGGACTACACTGTATCGGTTGAAGAAGGTTTCTTCGATTTGAAGGTGTTACAATCCAACCCCAATCTTGAGCATGTCTTAAACAATTTAGAGGAGACGCTCAAAGAACTAGAACTACAATACCCTAAATATATAAAACACCAAAAGGAGGGATAACATGTTACAATTAAACATTCAGTTATTCGCATCGAAAAAAGGTACGGGTTCATCTCGTAACGGACGCGATTCAGCAGCTCAACGTCTAGGCGCAAAACTATCAGATGGTCAATTCTGCACTGCTGGTTCTATTATCTACCGTCAACGCGGAACAAAAGTACATCCTGGTAACAACGTTGGTCGTGGTGGTGACGATACTTTATTTGCTAAAGTAACCGGCATCGTCAAGTACGAACGTCTTGGCAGAGATAAAAAGCAAGTTTCAGTCTACGAAGGATAAGCCCGACTTATCCTTTTTTTTCAATTCAGGAGGTTCACCATGTTTAAAGATGAAACATTCATAAAAGTTAAGGGCGGCAGAGGTGGCGATGGTATCGTCGCATTCAGACGCGAAAAATATGTTGAGTACGGCGGTCCTGCAGGCGGTACTGGTGGGGCTGGCGGTAACATCTATTTTGTTGCTGAAGAAGGCTTATCGACACTTTTAGACCTCACATTCAATAAGCACATTACAGCGAAAGACGGCACGAACGGACTCAATAAGTCTCAAAATGGTCGAAACGCTGAACATACGTATATCAAAGTACCGATTGGTACGATTGTCTATGACCAAGATACCAACTTGATGATTGGTGACTTGACGATGCACGGACAAACACTTTTAATTGCCAAAGGCGGCCGTGGTGGTCGTGGGAACGAAGCTTTCGCAACCCATCGAAACCCAGCCCCGGAAATTTGTGAAAAAGGCGATTTGGGTGAACAAAAGAACTTACGCGTAGAACTCAAAGTACTCGCGGATGTTGGGTTGGTTGGTTACCCATCGGTGGGGAAATCCACGTTAATTTCCGCGGTATCACGTGCGAGACCCAAAATTGCAGAATACCACTTCACCACATTAGAACCGCATTTAGGGCTTGTTTACGTGGGTGAAAATAAGAGTTTTGTCATGGCTGACTTGCCAGGGCTCATCGAAGGGGCATCCTTAGGTGCCGGCTTAGGCATTCAGTTCTTAAAACACATTGAACGTTGCCGTGTCATCATCCATGTGGTTGAAATGGATTCACTTGAGGAGAAAAACCCTTACGAAGACTTCCTGAAAATCAATAAAGAATTGGAATCATACAATTACGATTTACTCAAACGCCCGATGATCATCGCAGCATCCAAAATGGATTTACCAAACGCGTGGGCAAATTTAGAAAAATTCAAAGAACAAATCGGCGATCAATATGAGGTTTTCCCAATCTCATCAATCACGAAACAAGGTTTAAAAGAACTCGTTTATCGAGCGATGGACCTCGTTGAAATTACCCCGAAATTTGAAATCTCTGAAGTACATAAAAACTACATCAAAAACAAGGAAGAAGCGTTCTTTACCATTGAAAAGGCAGGGGATGGTGTCTATGTTGTCAAAGGTGAAGGTTTATATCGTTTATTCATGCGTACCGATTTTTCTAAAGAAGAAAACGTCAGACGTTTTGCTAGACAACTGAGAAGTTACGGTGTCGATGAAGCACTTAGAAAAGCCGGTGTTCAATCGGGTGACAGCGTTCGTGTCTTTGAATACGAATTTGAATTTACCGATTAATCATCAAATTTACACACTTTCAATTGTTGAAAGTGTGTTTTTATTTTATAATAAGGGTAAGGAGAGCGTGATTATGAAATTAAATATCGTAACAAACATTGTACCAAATGAAAAAATGCGTATTTTCATCGTGCATGGGATTGCTGAACATGTCGGTAGATACGATCATGTCGCTAAGTTTTTAAACGATAAAGGATATTCCGTCGTTCGTTTTGATTTGCGAGGTCATGGGAAGTCAGAAGGTAAACGCGGCTACATCCGTACCTATCGGGATTATTTGGATGATGTAACCACTGTATTTAACGCACATAAAGGTTCAAGAAACATTTTGTTTGGTCACTCCATGGGTGCGTTGATCACACACCTTTATATGACCCAAGACAATGGATTTGATGCTTCAATTACCAGTGCTGGACCCACCTATTACATCAAAGATGTGCAGTTTGTCCGTTACATCGGATTCAAGTATTATGGTTTTTTACAAGTGAAAAACAATTTGGCACGCAATATGTTGTCACACATTGAAAAAGTAGAAGACGACTATATGCGTGACCCATTGGTACTTAAAAAGTACTACATCAATTTGATTGGTGAAATGTTTGTAAAAGGAGTCAAACACTTAAATAAAAACCTCATTTATCACAACAAACCGATATTGATGTTCCATGGTGCATTGGATAAAATTGTCCCAGTTGAGTTTTCAAATCGACTGTTTGAATTGTTATCACAACCCGATAAAACGTTAAAAATTTACCCGAATGATTGGCATGAAACATTAAATGAACTTGACCGTGAAGATGTCTTGAATGATGTCGTCGCTTGGTTAGACAAACACATATAAGATGAAAATCCGCCCAATAGACTGAGTCTACTCGGCGGATTTTTTTAGTGAATTAGTTTATTTTGTTTAATGGCCCACGTGTGTTTCGCTTGTCGTTTACGACGTTTGATGGTTTTTGAAGTATCGCTTCTCAGTGGGAACTTCATTAAGTGTTCTTTAATCATCAAGTGTTTAATCTTTCGACTACAAACCACGTCGGCACGTTTGGCATGGCGGGTCATTTGAAGTTTCATGACTTCGATATCAAATTGGTATTGTCCGATGGCACGGTGCGATTTTAGACGATTTTGATTGAGGTTTTCTTGGATGCGTGTGCGTGCAAGCGCATCTTTTTCGGCATAAAACGCAATTTTCTCATCAAATACTAAGGTTGCCTGTTTAATATCGGCATCCACAGCGAAAACCTTTTTAGAAAGTTCTTTAAATGCGACCGCGTTTTGATTGTCAATATTGGTGTTGCTTGCTTTGAATTTGGCTTCAAGTTCAGCGGTGACGCTTTCTGTGTTTGTTTTTGTCGCCATCAACAAAGTCTCACGTCGTTCTACCGCTTGTTGATACGCTTTTAAGCCTGCATTGGATTTATCATTGTGTTGCTCAATGAAATGGGTTAGTGCCAAATCAATGCCTTTGAGTTGTGACTGAAGTTGGCGTTGTTGAACTTTAGTGAAAGATAGTCGGTAATTTTCGAGTTCCTTCAATTTTTCAGTCATCTTTTGAACACGTTTTTCCAAGGTGTCGGCGATATTGTGTTGTGTGAGATCATAGGCGGTCTCATATTCTTTCATGATACGGTGTTGTTCATAGCGTATTTGATTGAATTGTTGATCACATAAAGCGATGCCTTTCTTGTGGTAATTCAAGAACTGTGTACGGGTTTTGACCGCTTGTTTTGACAAGTAGATATAAGAAGTAGAAAATACCTTTTCCAATATAACATCTTGGTCGAGTGCATTTAAAACCGCCTTGGTATGGGCTAACAAATCATCGTTTGTTTTAAGAATTAACGCTGTTAGGGCCTCAATAGCATCAATGGAATCATAGTAAACACGGCCCTCTTCATATTGTGAGCGGTCCAAATTTTTCTCTCTTAATTCACGCGTTTTTTCGATTTTAACCAACATCATTTCAAGGGGTTTATGATTTTTGTCGAGGCTTTGCATCTCTTTATTGGTTTTACGGATCTGTTCTTGAATATGTTTGATCAAATCATTGTTCTTATGAATTTCTTTATTTAATGTGGCCAATTCATTTTTTAAGTTACATGCAGTCTTCCGTTGTTGTTTGGAGATTAAACGCGATGAAATGCGTGAAATTTGTTCATAGATCAATGCTTTGGTCGATTCGATGTTGGCATTTTCATTTTGTAAGTGGGCAATTTGTTGGTATAAATCGGCCCCTTTCGCACGCAGTGACTTCAATTGTTCATCCAACATCGTGATTTGTTCCACATATAATTTGTGTTCAGATTCATAATCACTGAGGATGGATTCTTTTAAATTCATGTATTTAAATGCGGTGAGTTCATTGATTTTTTCTTGGTAATATGCGGTGGTTTCGGCTTCAAGTTCTTCGATGAGCTTTGTTTTTAACGCGGTTTGTTCATCTAAAATGTCGTGAATAAATTTTAAAGAACCACGCCATTGTTCAATCGAAGAAGTTTGGAAAATATCCCTTAACAATAATAGAATGTTTTCAAACTCATTTTGCATGACAAGCAGCATTTGAAAGTAAATGTCGAATAAACGTTTTTGACGCTGTGTCTCGTTCATGCTGGTATCTAAAATACGTCTTGCTTTTCGAATTCCGATTTCTTTGGTATGACGGCTCTTTTCAAGCTCTACTTGTGAATCATATTCAATCAGCGCTTTGGATTCTTGGACTTCGATGATTTGTGAAAGTAATTTTTGTGAGAAGGATATCATTTTTTGTTCGAATATTCGGATTTCTTTGGCTTTATCTTGCTCAAATAAATACCCTTTTTCTCGTTTTTGATATTGTAATTCATACTCTTTTTTACGTTCATCGAATATTTGTTTATGGCCACTTAGACTATTTTTGGCATACTCCATGTCCAAATAAGCGACCACATTGGTGCGCTTGATATCGTAATCGTGTTTCAAAATGATCCTGTTTTTTTCATGTTTAAGGGTATTTTCATCGATGGTAGACACATAGTTTAGTTTACGTTCATCTAGCGAAAATAGTTGTTTATAATGGTTGTTCTCTAGGGTCCGATAATTCATTTCAGCGTCATGAACTTCCCTAGCCAATAATACCATGGCCTCATAAGGGTAAATATCTAGACCTTGTTGTTCACGCAACACTTGGTTTTCAATGAATAAACGTTTTTCAAGCATTTTATTCTGGTCATTCAGTTTCAACCAATCTTTTTCAAACTCATATTTATGTCTGCGCAACTCTTGTTCTTTAAAACGCTCAGCCATTCTACGTTTAAGACGGTAAATTTCCTGGGTTTTAATGAATTCAAATTCGTGGGTCAACAGTTCATGCTGATGACGCTTTTGTCTTATTCGATTTTGAATCGAAGTATCTCTGATCGCTTGTTTGGCTTGTAACTCTAGGTTGTTTTTTTCTTTGATATAGTTTTTATTAATCGCACCTAAGCGTTCATGATAATCCAAAGCCTCTTTAGATAACTCTAAACGGTGCTGTTGGGTCATTTTTTCAAGAGCAATCAATTGGAGGTTGATTTGTTCTTTCGCATTCGCCAGTTTAGAGTTGTGGACAGTAATGTCTCGAGAGAAGTTGCGGATGATTTGGTCTTTGGTGGCTTCGTAGTTGATTTTGAGTTGATCCAATCGGGCATCGTACTTGATCAATTCATCTTCAAACTCATCGCGAGTTAAACGGTCTTGATCTTGATAAGATTGTTTGAGCGCAGTCATTGCTTCTTGAACACGTTCGATTTCACTTTGAATATCCGATTCTTGTTGACCCATGATTTTTTGATATTTCTTTTGAATGTCACGGATTTTTTGATTGAACTTGATGGTGACACGGTTAAATACCGTTTTGATTTTTAGAATAGACTCATCAAAATCGGTTTGTTCCGATTGTTTTTTGGTTTGAATGGTTTGAATTTCTGTATTGAGTCGAACTTGTCTGGCTTGGTCAGCGGCTTTATTATCTTTAAGTTCGTTTTCAAAACGTTTTTCAATGTCTTTAAGCGTTTGTTCCTTGATTTTTTCAATTTCATCGATCGCTTTTTGATAGGACACTTTTTCTTGTTCATATTCAAAATCGAGTTCTTGATGACGTTGTTTCATCTCTAATAATGCACGGTAGATGTGGATATTTGTCTGCTGTGTTTGTCTTTGAAAATTGAGATGAATCTCCGTTAATTTCTTATTGGCTTCAATGTTTTCATTGACGACTTGTTGTTTAAATTGCTTGAGCGTATCGGCGTAAACCACATCGAGCTGATGTAATGCGTCTTGGTGTGATTTGTTGATTTCGGAGAGTTGAATCGAGTAATCTTTAGTATATCGTATGAGTGAATTTTCATATTGTCGATTGAGTTCAATGATTTGGTCATACAGGTTTTCTAAAGAAACACGGGTTGCTTTGAGCTGGTGAGACGTTTCATTGGTGATGGCATACGCGGTTAAGACATCACGAAAAAGCGTATCGAAACGCCCTTTTTGTTTATATTCATAATTTTTAGCGTTTATTTTACTCAAATAAACCACCTCTAATTCTTGTTTATTATACCATAATAAAGCCATCATTTGGTATAATCAAACTGTAAAGGAATGGATTATGAAGAAAAAAATCCCAAAAATACAATTTCATATCGATCAAATGACCCATATCGTGAGAAAAGACCGTAAACACTGGATATCTTTAGCGGATGCGAAAGTGCGGTATGATACCCACCATAATGGTGAAGATAATTTAGAATATATCGCATACCAAAAACGTATTTTTGATGAGTTCATCGGTATATATATGAATAAAGGAACCACTTTAGATTATGGGTGTGGTGAAGGGGCAGTGCTTAAGCAATTCATCCCAGACTTGGCTTTATATGATTTGTTTTATTATCCAGACAGAGCTATTTTCAACCAAAGATTTGATAACATTATCCTGATTGAGGTCATCGAACATTTTGAAGAACCAATCCAGGCATTTAATGGATTGGTTGAACTATTAAACCCAGGCGGAAGACTCATCATTCAAACCCAGTTTTATGAAGATTATGAAAACATCCACCAATGGTGGTATGTGAGAGATGTTACCCATGTCGTTTTTTATAACATACAGTCATTTTATTATTTATGTGAACATTTTGATTTGAAGTTGATTTATTCAGACAACAAATCGCGGGTTGTGCTTGAAAAACCCGTTTTATAAAATAAATCATGGTATAATGGTTTTGTTATTGAGGTGATTTTTTTATGTATGCTTACATCATTGGCACGATTGCTGAAATTGAACCAACCAACGTGGTTTTGGATAACCAAGGCGTTGGTTATTTGATTGTTGCACCCAACCCATATATTTATAAATTAGGTGAAACAGTCAAAATGTATTTACATCACCATGTGCGCGAAGACCAAGATACTTTGTATGGTTTTGATACCAAAGAAGCCAGAAATCTCTTCGAAGATTTGATCAGTGTTTCTGGTATTGGCCCTAAAAGTGCACTATCGATCTTAGCTTCTGGTAAACCAGACCAAATCGAATATGCCATTGAAAATCAAGACGTCAAGTTTTTAACCAAATTTCCAGGGATTGGCCCAAAGAGTGCACAACAAATCATACTCGATTTGAAAGGTAAATTGGACAAAAAAGCCCTTGAAATTCACACCAACCATAAAGATGAAGTCCAAGAAGCATTGATGGCATTGGGGTATTCTGCCTCAGAATTACGTAAAGTCATCTCTAAATTAGACCCCGCTTTGTCAACCGAAAAACGCATCAAACAAGCCCTTCAACTCTTAATAAAGTAGGTATTATATGAAAAACGATGAACGCATCATCTCCTCACTTGCGATGAAAGAGGATGAAGATCAAACGTTAAGACCCCAAAAATTAAATGAATATATCGGACAAAAAGACATCAAAGAAATGTTGGATGTTTATATCAAAGCCGCTTTGAAGCGTGAAGAAACCATTGACCATATTTTGTTTTATGGCCCCCCTGGTTTAGGTAAGACGACCCTCGCCCAAATCGTCTCGAATGAGATGGGTGTGAATATGAAAGTCACCTCTGGACCAGCGATTGAACGCAGTGGTGACCTCGCGGCGATTTTGACATCCTTGGAACCGGGGGATGTATTATTCATCGATGAAATTCACCGGTTGCCTCGCGTCGTCGAAGAAGTCTTATACGCAGCGATGGAAGATTATGTCATCGATATTGTGATAGGAAAAGACCAACAATCCCGCTCCATCAGAATTGATTTACCCCCATTTACTTTAATTGGCGCAACCACGCGTTTTGGTGATTTATCCGCCCCATTGCGCGATCGTTTTGGCGTGGTAATGAGACTATCTTTTTACAACCAAGAAGAGCTTGGCCAAATCATCAAACGCACCTCAAGTGTGTATAAAACAGAGATTAAAACCAACGCGATTCTTGAACTTGCGAAGCGTTCCCGTGGTACACCACGTATTGCGAACCGTTTATTCAGACGTGTGAGAGATTTCGCTGAAATCATCGGTGATGGCACCATCACATTAGAGATAACGAATCATGCTTTGGAAAAACTAGGCATATCATCCAACGGGTTAGACCATACCGATAAGCGCTATTTATCCGCCATCATCGACAAGTTTGCGGGTGGACCCGTGGGACTTGAATCGATTGCAGCGACCATCGGTGAAGAAATCACCACGGTGGAAGATGTGTATGAACCTTATCTTTTACAAGAAGGCTTCATCAAGCGAACCGCACGTGGTCGAATTGCCATGCAAAAAAGTTACGATGCCTTAGGCAAAAAATATTTAAAAGGATTATTCGAAGAATGAGAACAGCGGATTTTGATTTTGAATTACCTGAACGATTAATTGCACAACACCCCTTGAAAAACCGTGACGAGTCACGGCTTTTTATGGTTAACCGAAAAACCAACGCATTTACCCATACCAAATTCAGCCAAATCATCGATGAACTCACCGACCACGATGTGCTGGTGGTCAACAATACCAAGGTCATGCCGGCACGATTGATTGGGTTAAAAGTGGATACCAACGCGGTCATCGAGCTACTTTTATTAGAACAACACGAATCGATGTGGGACGCTTTAGTCAAACCGGGTCGACGTGTCAAAGTCGGAACCAAAATCAGTTTTGGTGGCGGGAAATTGATTGCGACATGTGTTATGGAAAAAGAAGAAGGCATCAAATCGTTCATCTTCACACATGAGGGCATATTTTACGAGGTTTTAGATGAACTCGGTGAAATGCCACTGCCTCCGTATATCCATGAAAAACTTGAAGAAAAAGACCGTTATCAAACCGTTTATGCGAAAGAAATTGGCAGTGCTGCGGCACCGACTGCAGGGCTCCATTTTACCCAACCTTTGTTAGAAAAAATTAGACAAAAAGGGGTAGAAATCATTGAGATCACTTTGCATGTTGGTTTGGGGACATTTAGACCAACCTCCACAGATACCATCGAAGACCACCACATGCATGAAGAATTATATCAAATTACTGAAAAAGCAGCAGAGCGTCTAAATGATGCGATTAAAAAACAAAAACGCATTGTCGCTGTGGGTACTACCACCGTCAGAACACTTGAAAGTAACTATACCACACAGTTCAATCCAGGGATTTATCGTACGAGCATTTTTATCTATCCAGGGTATACGTTTAAAACAATTGGTGCATTGATAACCAATTTTCACTTACCAAAATCGACTTTGATCATGTTGGTATCCGCTTTTTCCAATCGAGAATTGATATTAAAAGCTTATAACGAAGCAGTTAAACAACAATACCGTTTCTTTTCATTCGGAGATGCGATGTTCATCAAATAATAAAATCCATGCCGTGAAAGCATGGATTTGAATTTTTATAGGATGAAGTGTGTGATGAAAGCCATCAAACCAACGCTCACACAATAGACGCCAAAATACAATAAATGTTTGATTTGAAGGCGTTTCATGACAAAGTATGCAGCAAGATAAGTTGTGAGGAGTGTAAAGATGAAAGCCAACCCATAACCAATCACATCGATGGATTCGGCTTGTTCAGCCAGATCGATGATTGACAGCATGGATGCTGGAATCGAAACGATGATATAACAAAGGAATGAAAACTTTAACAAGGATTTCAAGGAAAGTCTTTGTGATAGTCCACCAATGATGGTTGACCCACTGCGTGAAACACCAGGGAAAATGGCGATGGCTTGTACCAACCCAATGAATAAGGCATCTTTATATCGGACATCATCGTGGGATTCCACTTGATTTCTAGACTTAAAAATGATCAATAAGAAGGTACCTGTAAGGATTAAAGCTAACCCCACAAACCATAAACTTTTGATTGAGCCGACCCAATCTTTAAGGATGAAGCCAAATATTCCGATTGGAATGACCGCAATCAGTAATTTGATGACATACAAGAAATCCTCTTTCGCAGTTTCGTCTTTTTTAAAAATAAAACGCCATGTTTGTGAAATTAAGTGCCAAATATCTTTGTAAAATAACAACACCATCGCGATGAGAGAAGCCATGTTTGTGAACATTTCAAATGCCAAACCGGGTTGTTTTAAATCCAAAATATATTGAAATAAAACCAAATGGCCCGAAGAAGAAATGGGTAATATCTCGGTAATGCCTTGAATAATACCCAATAAAATGTATTTAATCCAGTCTATAATCATGTGCAACACCTCAAAAAAATGTACATAATAAATATACCACACAAAACGTATAATTGCTTGTAAAAAAAAGGTTCTCCACGTATAATCATAATGAAGGGGTGTTTGCATGTTAGCCACTTATCAGTTCGATACATTTACCATCATCGGTGTGATTGCGATTGCATCACTGGTGGTATTGATCAGTCTCAATGCTTATTTAAAAAAACGTAAACCCAAATCATTTGACCGTCATGCGATTGAACCCACATTCATTTTATCGCTTAAAAACGCATTTGGATTTGACAATTTAGTTCAAATCACAGTTGAACATGAACGGGTAAAATTCACTGTTGGAAACATCAAAGCTGTGAATTTTGATGCATTAAAGGCGTTGTCAAATACAGGGGTTTTTGTCAAAGGGAAAGAGATTACCATGACCTTTGATTACGAACCAAAACTCATTAAAAAACAATTGGAAAAAGGAGCTTAATACGATGGAAAAATCATTTAGAGTCATCGCAGAAAATGGCATTCATGCCAGACCTGCCACCAATTTAGTCACTTTAGCCAACCGCTTCAAATCCGATGTTTGGTTGATTGCTAACCAAAAAGCCGTAGACATGAAATCCATCATGGGCGTGATGTCTTTAGGCATCTATCGCCATGCAGAATTTACCATTCGTGTCATTGGCGAAGATGAAGCCGTTGCAATCGAAGCGTTAACCGATTTATTGATTAAGGATAATTTAGGGTTACCTCTCGATGTCTAAGTTTAAAACAGTTGTTGGCGGGTTCTTCATTGGATTGGCCAACATTATCCCAGGGGTAAGCGGTGGTACCATGGCCGTCATTTTTGGTATCTATGAAACGCTTATCAACGGGATATTATCGATATTTAAAACGCCACTTAAAACCATCAAAGCACTTTATCCCATCCTTATAGGATTGGCGCTAGGGATTGTCTTTGGGGTTTTTGTTATCGATTTGGGGTATCGTGAAGTACCCTTACTCACCACGTTAATATTCATCGGTTTGATTCTCGGTGGGGTTGAATCCATTTATAAGAAAATCCAACATAAAGATGTTGCCCATGCCCTAATATTTGGGATTGCGTTTGTGTTGATGGTATTATTACCAATCTTGAAGTCCAATATCACCGTACACACCGGATGGGTGTATTACTTGATGTTACTCTTGGTGGGATTCATCGCTGCAGGCACGATGATTGCACCAGGCATCAGTGGGTCTTTGGTCTTATTGTTATTGGGGTATTATGCCCATGTGTTGTCGCTTGCAAAAGGTGCGATTGAAGCCGTATTTAGCCTAGATTTCGTCACTTTATTTGAGTTATTACCGGCAATCATGGTATTTTTAATCGGTGCACTGATCGGTTTAATCGTTTTCTCAAAAGTCATTTCAATCATCATGAAAACGTATGAATCTTTGTTTTATGCAGGCATTTTGGGCTTATTGTTATCGAGCCCAATTTCAGTTTTAACCATGTTACACCAAACCAAACCCCTCCAATATTTTGGATGGGTAGAAATTCTTTTAGGCATTATTTTAAGTATAGGAGCCGCATACGGGTCGTATGTGATCATTAAAAACAGTGAGAACTAAAAAAGTCAAACAGGCGTATGACGCCATTCATGAATCCAACTTAATCTTAACTGAACCCAAAATAATCACCGCTGACCTACCCATCGTATTGGAAGTAGGCAGTGGAAAAGGTAAATTCATTACAGAATTGGCGAAATTGTACCCAAACATACACTTTGTGGCGTTTGAAAAAGACATCAATGTGTGTTACCGTATTTTGGAAAAACAAGAAGCTTTAATGTTGCCCAATTTAACCATTGTCCAAGATGATGCCAATGCGTTGCTAGAATATTTTAATCCCAAGTCAGTATCGAAAATATACTTAAACTTTAGTGACCCGTGGCCGAAAAAACGCCACCATAAGAGACGATTGACGGCTGAAACCTATTTACGTATGTATGAAACCATTTTGATAGACGGTGGGGAATTGGAGTTTAGATCTGATTTTGAACCACTTTATTTAGATTCCTTAGAATACTTGATGTCTTCACGATTTGAAGTCTTTTGGGCCAACACCCAATGTGATTGTCGTGAAGCTGTCTCTGAATACGAAGAAAAGAAACGAAAGGAAAGCCCGATCTATGGGTTTAAGGCAAGATTAAAATGATGAAAATTGATCCGATTTATGAAAAATTGATGAATGCATTTGGGATTTCAGCGTATGAACACAATGTCTTCCAAATCATCGTGAATGAGATGCGTAAGTACCCAAAATATGACATTGAAGTCGATAATTTGGGTTCGATTTTCGCAGTCAAAAAATCCAAAGTTGCTGATGCGAAAACCGTGATGGTAGCAGGCCATATGGATGAAGTCGGTTTAATGATTTCAGATATTTTACAAAATGGAGCCATCAAGGTGATCCCGATTGGCGGGTTGGTTGCTGAAGTATTCATTTCACAAAAATTGTATGCTGAAACCAAAAAAGGCTTGATTCCTGGCATCATTGGTTCTGTACCACCCCATTTATCTAAAAATCAAGCAGCGGACTTTCCCGATTTGATTTTTGATATTGGCGCTAAATCCAAAGAAGACGTCTTGCAAGCAGGTATTGCTGTGGGTGACATGGTATTACCAAAAAACGATTTTGAACTCAATTTTGATGGCACAAAAGCGATGTCTAAAGCTGTCGATAACCGTTGGGGTTGTGGCATGGCTTTAGAAATCATCCGTGATTTCCACGACATCGATTTGCCGTTTAATTTGGTTGTCGGTGCAACCGTTCAAGAAGAGGTGGGCTTAAGGGGAGCAGGGACTTCAGTTTTTAAATTCAAACCTGATTTTTTCCTTGCATTGGACGCTTCACCTTTAAACGATTTGGCTGACCCTAAAGCCTCTGGTAAAATGGGGGATGGTTTCCTCATTCGCCTATTTGACCCACGAAACATCATGGCACCACGTCTATTTAATTATTTTAAAGATTTGGCAGCATCACAATCCATTAAACACCAAGTGTATATTGCTAAAGGCGGAACAGACGCGGCAAGAGCACTGGATTCCAACGATGGTATTATCGCAACCACCATTGGCTTACCTGCGCGCTACATTCACTCTACAGTGGCGATGTTTGATCTATCCGACCACCAATCTGCATGGCTGATGGTACGCGCTTTACTTAAAGACTTGACCAACGAGAAAATTGCAAAACTTCAAAATCCACTGTTATAATAAACTATAGGAGGATTTAAAAATGGAATACAAAATACTATCCAACGGCGTGAAAATGCCGATGCTTGGTTTAGGGACATTTAAAGTATCCGAAGGTGAAGCCTATGATACGGTTTTAGAAGCACTTAAACTGGGATACCGTCACATCGATACCGCTCAAATTTATGGGAATGAGGCTTCAGTCGGTAGAGCCATTCATGACTCTGGCATCCCAAGGGAAGATATCTTTGTAACAACCAAATTATCACCCATCAACCTAGGTTATGAAGAAGCGAAAAAAGAACTCAAGATTTCATTGGAAAAATTGGGTTTAGATTACGTGGACGTATACTTAATCCACTGGCCTAGCCCGTCGAATGCCTTAAATCAAGCGACTTGGCGTGGTATGGAAGAAGTGTATGAACAAAAATTAGCCAGAGCCATCGGGGTATCCAATTTCAAGATTCATCACATGGATGCTTTATTGAAAACAGCCAAGATTGTGCCAATGGCCAATCAAATTGAATTACACCCAGGGCTCTATCAATTACCTACCCAAGTGTACTTAAATGAAAAGCACATCGCATTGATTTCGTATGGTCCATTCATGAAGGGTGAAGTATTTAGTGAAGAAGGGCCTTATTATGCCGTACTTAAAGGGATTGCAGATAAGTACCAAAAATCCATTGCACAAGTCATCATCGCTTGGGGATTACAACGCGGAATCTTAATGATCCCAAAATCGGTGACCCCAAAACGCTTAAAAGAGAATTTTGAAGCCAAAGATTTGAAGTTGACCGTAGAAGAACTGGCATCGATCAATCAACTCAATCGTGGCCGTCGTGTATACACTGACCCAGACAACAATTCATTTGTAAAACAAAGCTAAATGCACCCAAGCGGTGCATTTTTTTTGGCTTTTTTCATAAAAAGTGTGTATGGTGTTTATAAAATGACCCCTTCTAAAGAAGCACCTTAAAAATACCTGTGTTTTTACGGGTATTTATAAACGCTTTTTCAAACTTTCCAAAAAACGGTTACAAAATTTGCTCTGAAACCGTTGACAGGTTTTATTTTCCATGATAAAATTAGGTGTATTTAAACGGTGTCCGCATATACGGACGATAAATTGAACGAATACTGATCACCATTTCTGGGAGGATTTTATGGATAGATTATCTAGGGTCATTCGACCTTTTCCAAAACGACCAATCAAGGTTGTTCAATTTGGAGAAGGTAATTTTCTACGTGCTTTCGTAGACCCTTTTATTCAAACACTGAATGAACAAGGTTTGTTTGATGGCAATGTCGCTGTCATCCAACCGATGCCACAAGGCAGAGTTAGAGATTTAGAACAACAAGACGGTTTATACACATTGATTTTAGAAGGCCTTGAACAAGGTAAAGTCATCTCTGAACACAAAATCATCGATGTTTTATCTGAATTCATCGACCCATACACACAATATCAAAACTATTTGGATTTAGCAGCATCACCCATCTTAACCACGGTGGTTTCCAATACCACTGAAGCGGGCATCGCATTCATGGCTGAAACCATCCATTTCAATCAATGCCCAACCTCATTCCCTGGCAAACTACTCGCCTTCCTACGCATGCGCTTTGAAGTATTCGCTGGTGCAAAAGAAGCGGGATTAGATATCTTGGCATGTGAACTCATCGACGATAACGGTCAAACCCTTAAAAAAGTGTTGGTTGAAATGGCCCGTTACAACAACATGAGTGAAACATTCATTCACTGGATGACGACAGCCAATCGCTTTTATAACACCTTGGTTGACCGTATTGTTCCAGGTTATCCAAAACAAGATGCACAACGCTTGGAATCTGAATTTGGGTATTTAGATCATTCCATGGTCAAAGGGGAAATCTTCCACTTATGGGTCATTGAAGGTGAAAAAGGCTTAAATCAAAGATTACCTTTTGATCAAGCGGGCTTGAATGTGTACTTTGTAGATGTGCTCAAACCTTATAAAGAACGCAAAGTGAAAATCTTAAATGGTTCTCATACCGCATTGGTTCCGATTGCTTATCTTTGTGGCATCGACACGGTCAAAGAAGCCGTAACTGACCCGCAAGTGGGCAAATTCATTCAAAATCTCATTTGGCAAGAAGTGATTCCAACCATCGATTTACCTAAAGCCGATATGGAAAAATTCGCTCAAGCGGTTTTGGAACGCTATTTAAACCCTTTTGTTAGACATGAACTCATGAGTATCGCATTGAACTCGATGAGCAAATATAAATCGAGAATTTTACCGAGTGTGTTGACTCAACTCGACCATGGTAAGTTCCCTAAGTTACAATTATTCAGTTTGGCAGCCAACATCGTATTCTATCGTGGTAAACGCAACGATGAATCGATCAAACTTCAAGATGACCCGCAATTCTTAGAACTCTACCAACAACTATGGTCTAAAGGCAATGTCACTGAAGTGGTTCAAACGGTCTTAGGTTTATCTCACTGGGAAACCAGCCGTTTGGTTCAAACCGATGTTGTGAACTATGTGAATCAAAACGTAGAAGCCATCCTATCACTGGGTATGAGAAACGCTTTACAACACGTATTGGAGGCTTAAGCATTGAAACAAACACCATTTCTAATCATCCACAACGATGACAATGTGATGATTGCTTTGATGGATTTAAAACAAGGTCAAATCGTGAATGACATCACCTTGACCGAAGATGTTTTAAAAGGCCACAAAATCGCACTTAAAGATATCCAAGCGGGTGAAGACATCATCAAATATGGCTTCCCGATTGGACATGCTACAAAAGATATAAAAACAGGGGCGCATGTACACGTACATAATTTAGCCACCAATTTAAACGATGTCCTCGATTATCAGTACACCCCACAATATGAATCTTATGAAGTAAAACCTAAAAATCGCGATATATACGTTTATCGCAGAGCAAATGGTGAAGTTGGCATTCGTAATGAGCTTTGGATTGTTCCGACCGTAGGTTGTATCGTTGGACAAACCAAACAACTCGCGGATTTATTCATGAAAGAAGTCAATCCAGGACCAGAATTCGATGGCATACACCTATTTGGACACCAATTTGGTTGTTCTCAAATGGGCGATGACCATGAAAATACCAAAGAGACGTTACAGAACATCTCGAAACACCCGAATGCCGGCGCAGTCTTGGTGTTGGGTTTGGGTTGTGAAAACAACCAAGTCAAAGCATTTAGAGAATCCTATGGCAACTATGATCCGAACCGTGTGAAATTTTTAGTCATGCAAGACGTAGAAGATGAACTCGAAGCGGGATTGGCAGTGCTAAAAGAACTTTACAACGCGATGAAAGACGATCAACGCGTGAAGGCGGATATCTCTGAATTACGCATTGGTCTCAAATGCGGTGGGTCTGATGGTTTATCAGGCATCACAGCGAACCCTTTATTGGGTAAACTTTCCGATTACATCACCCACCATGGTGGCACCACCGTGTTGACGGAAGTGCCTGAAATGTTTGGTGCAGAAAAAATTTTGATGAGACGTTCCAAAGACCAAACCGTCTTTGAAAAAACCGTCAAACTCATCAACGACTTCAAAGCTTATTACAAGAAGAACAACCAAGTCATTTATGATAACCCTTCACCGGGCAATAAAAATGGTGGGATTTCTACTTTAGAAGATAAATCGCTGGGTTGTACACAAAAAGCGGGATTATCGATGGTTTGTGATGTCTTAGGTCAAACGGAAAGACTCAAAACCAAAGGCTTAAACCTCATCAGTGCCCCAGGGAATGACTTAGTATCGGTCACTACCTTAGGCATGAGTGGTTGCCAACTCGTCTTATTCTCCACTGGACGTGGCACCCCATTTGGTGGATTCATTCCAACCATCAAGGTATCAACCAACTCAGAAATTTATAAGAAAAAACCCAATTGGATCGACTTCAATGCCGGTAGTTTGACTGAAGGGGTCGATATGGATACCTTATTAGAACAATTCATCGATTTCATCGTTTCAGTAGTCAACGGCCAAAAAACAAGAAACGAAATCAATCATTTTAGAGAAATAGGTATTTTTAAAACAGGCGTCATCCTATAAGGAGGAATCATATGAATACATTTATGAATAAAGACTTCATGCTCAGCAATGCGGTCGCGAAAAAGCTTTATCATGAATATGCTTCAAACATGCCCATCATCGACTATCACTGTCATTTAAACCCAAAAGAGATTTATGAAAACAAACCATTTGATAATTTATCGAAGGTTTGGTTGGGTGGTGACCACTACAAATGGCGTTTGATGCGTGCCAATGGGGTAGATGAATCCTTTATTACAGGCAATCAGCCGGATTTTGATAAATTTTACAAATACGCAGAAGTGATGCCTTATTTGGTCGGTAACCCACTGTACCATTGGAGTCACTTAGAATTACGTCGCTTCTTCAACATTGAAACGCTGTTATCGCCAAAAACCGCCAAAGCGATTTACGATGAAGCCAACCTTCAATTGAAGCACATGACACCAAAAAAATTCATCGAAATGAGCAACGTTAAATTGGTTTGTACAACAGACGACCCCATCGATGATTTGAAATACCACGAGTTATTAGAAAAAGAATCGAACAATTTCAAAGTGAAACCAGCATTCAGACCTGATAAAGCCATCAATATTGAACTTTCATGGTTTAACGAATGGTTGAATCAATTGGGTGCAGTTGTGGGGTTTGCTATCGATACAATCGAAGATTTGATGCGTGCATTGAACCAACGTATGGATTATTTCCATGACCATGGCTGCCGTTTATCGGACCACGGGTTAGATTCAATCCATTTCCAAGATACCAATGATGAAGAAATTGACCTGATATTCAAACGTGCCAGAGCCAAAGTGACCTTGAGCAAAGATGAAGTTGAAAAATATAAAGGGTATATGCTCGTATTTTTAGGCAAAGCATACCACCAACGTGGTTGGGTACAACAATACCACATTGGGGCACTCAGAAATAACTCCAAAC
This sequence comes from Acholeplasma sp., assembly GCA_036677365.1. Classification (GTDB taxonomy): domain Bacteria; phylum Bacillota_I; class Bacilli_A; order Acholeplasmatales; family UBA5453; genus Paracholeplasma. Next base: position 46,399 of record JAVBWN010000015.1, on the reverse strand, counting down.
GCATGTTACAAACCTTAGGGCCGGATACGGGTTATGATGCCATCAATGATGAATTGATTGCTAAACCCTTATCACGCATTTTAGATGCTTTAGACCATCATGATCAATTGCCAAAAACCATCATCTATGCCCTCAATCCCCGCGACCACGAAGTCGTTGTGACACTGATGCAAGCGTTCCAAGATGGTAAAACCCCAGGTAAACTCCAATGTGGGTCCGCTTGGTGGTTCAATGATACGATTGACGGGATGAGCCGACAAATGGATGCTTTAGCGAACAATGGTTTACTTTCGAGATTTGTGGGTATGCTCACCGATTCTCGTTCCTTCTTAAGTTATCCAAGACACGAATACTTCAGACGCCTACTCTGTGATAAAATAGGTCGTTGGGTGGAACAAGGTTTATTCCCAGAAGATTATGATGTGCTGGGTAGAATCGTTGAAGACATCGCATACAACAACGCGAAGAAGTACTTCAACATGTAAAAAAAAATCGCTTTTCAGCGATGATTTCCGAAATCTTTAATTTCATGGTTTCGGGCAAAGGTTTTGACCATGGGTGTGGTACATACGGTGTTTCGTAATTCTCGAAATACGGTTTATCCCAATCCATATATCGTTCGGTCGATATCGGCATAGTAAATGTTGAATCGATAAAAATGGCTTTTCCTCCAGATCGCCAAGGTCGACTTAGAACGATGTTGTACTGTCCAAGGGATTGGAAGCGACAACCATTGAAAACCAGCCCGAACGATGATTTGGGATGTGTAGATGGGGCTGCAATATAGCCACTACCATTCGAAATGATCGTACAGTGATCGAAAAACGCATCACTACCACCAAAAATGAAATCAATGTTTCCGATGATGGTGGAATTGAAGATGAATTGTTTAAGTGGACGATTCAAAAGTTCCAAATCAGATAATATATGATCATAACGCAATATCAAATCCGATGGCAGAGGCCCAAAGAACACGGTATCTTGGGTGGATTTGAGGATACAATTTTGAATCAATGTATCATCACCGTATGAAGAAAGCGCTATCGCTTGACCAATTTTAGGACCGGTACCACTTGTGTTTTCAATGGTAAGGTTAGTTAAAGTCACATGGTCAGCCAAAACCAAGACCGTTTGGGTTCTAAACGTATTCATCAGTAAACCATCGGCGTGGAACTTCAAAGCGTGGTCGTCGAATGAGATGATCGTATCGTGAGATTCACCAATCAACTTTAAATGTGGGTGTCTCAAGGTTAATTTTTGTTTGTAAAAACCATTAGACAGGTGTACTTCGAGTTTGGTCTCGAGTGGATAACCATCCAAAATGGCTTGAATATCATCTTTAGGGGTCAGTTCAATTGTTTTCATAAAACACCTCGCGTAAATCTATTATATAAAGGAGGTCTTACTTTGACAATAGCGAAATACCGTCTCATCGATTTGATTGTACTAGGTGCAGTGGCTGTCCTTGTAGACCTTGTTGGATTTTTTGCCAGTCAAAAAGAATTGATTTTCTTATATGTCACACTCTCAACACCCATCTTGATGATCATCTATTTTCGATGGGGTGCTTACGGACTATATGTCAATGGTGTGATTGCCTTATTACACACGATACTGTATCGAAATTTTGATTTATTACCGATGTTGGGATACATCGCATCGATTTTCACCTTAAGTAGTGCCATGGTGTGGTTTAAAATCACCAATAAAAGTCATATTCGCAGTGAGGTCTTGCTGGTTACATTATATTTTCTCACAGGGTACTTAGCACTGTTTTTCACCCAAGTACTGATTCAATGGTGGTTATTTGATACCGTTGAATGGGTCGTACTCATCACCAGACATGGATTCAACATCATCTTAGGGTGGGTCATTCTCATGATTGCACGTCACCAAGAAGATTTTATGGTCGATATGAAAGCATATCTACTGAAACAAATCAAGGAAAGACAAGAAGAGGAACGCATTTATGAAAGTTAACAACGACGTTAAAAACATGAGTTTAGATGAACTGAAACATGAACTCTTAATGGAGTCATTGGAGAAAAACAAGTGGCATCGCTATTGGGTTTCGATCAAAAAAGACTGGCCATTATACGTCATGCTCATCCCCGTCATCTTATATTTCTTCATTTTTAGATACATGCCGATTTATGGTATCTTGGCAGCATTTAAAAACCAAAACGATCTAACACTATCGGTTGGTCAGGCCCCATTTGCTGGATTTTACGCATTTAGATCGCTGATTGCTGGTGACTACGCAAAAGAGTTCTGGCAAGCGTTTAGAAATACATTCGCGATTTCCATGTATGGCTTGATTTTCGGTTTCCCTGTACCCATCATCCTCGCATTGTTTTTCTCGGAAATCAAATCGGATTTCTACCGAAGCTTAACACAAATCCTAACTTATTTACCGAAATTCATCAGTACCGTAGTCATCACCTCCATCATCACGTTGATGTTATTTGAAGGCAATGAACCGCACCAAGCCCCAGGGGTTTTAACCTCCTTATTCCAAATGTTTGGACTGATTGGTGAAAATACCCGTATGTTACATGAGCCTCAATATTTTAGATCGATTTATATCATTTCAGGGATTTGGGAAGGCGCAGGTTACGGGTCGATTGTGTATTTCGCAGCGATCATGGCCATCAGCCCAACCAACTATGAAGCCGCTAGAATCGATGGGGCGAACAAATTGGCTCAAATCCGATATGTTACCTTGCCAGGGATGGCACCAACCTTAACCATCATGCTCATCTTGCGTATCGGCGAAATATTATCGGTTGGCTATGAAAAAATCATTTTGTTATATAACGTTCAAACGTATGAAACGGCCGATGTCATCTCAACCTTTGTTACCAGAATTGGTGGGTTGATGGGCGGACAATCGATTTCACTCAATACCGCCGCAGCCGCAGACTTATTCAACTCGATCATCGCGATGTTCTTGGTCTTAGGTGCGAACTTCATCTCGAAACGTGTATCTGACACGTCATTATTCTAAGGAGAACCCCTATGCGAAGATTAGATATATCTGAAGTCATTTTCAAAGTCATAGCGTATGTGTTGGTTACCTTATTCGCTATCGCAGCTTTATACCCATTCATTTACACACTATCTGCATCGGTATCGGGCAAACTCGCTTTTGAGCAAGGTCGAGTCATATTTTGGCCTGTGGATTTTCAATTAGACGCGTTGATCGCCGTCATTTCCGATAAAGGATTTTGGATTGCGTATACCAATACCCTGTTCTATACCTTCTTTGGAACCATCTTCTCGATGGTGATGTCGATTGCTGCTGCGTATGCACTGTCCAAATCCCGTTTGGTATTTAGAAGACAAATCAACTTCTTAATCGTATTTACCATGTGGTTTTCTGCAGGGATGATTCCGACCTTCTTGAACTATAAGATGTTTGGGGTCGATTTCCGCTGGGGGATCATCTACGGTTTTGGGGTTCAAGCATTCAATGTCATTTTACTTAGAAACTATTTTAGTGGGGTCTCAAAAGAAATCGAAGAAGCGGCCATCGTCGATGGTGCAAACGAATTCCAAGTCCTCACCAATGTATACTTACCGATGTCTAAAAGTGCCTTGGCTACCGTCACGCTGTTCTATGCGTTATCGCGTTGGAATGGTTATTTCTGGAACTTAGTCTTGGTCAACTGGAACGTCGAACACCCGCTTCAAGTCCATCTTCGTAAGTATTTGAGTGAATACTTGATGGACGAAAACGCATCGATCACGAATACCCCTTATTCACCGTATTCGTACATGTATGCGATGATAGTCATGTCTATTATCCCAATCATCGTTGTCTACCCGTACTTACAAAAGTATTTCGCACGCGGTGTCAACGTTGGTGGGGTTAAAGAATAAAGAAAGAGGAGGAAGAAAAAGTATGAAAAAAATGTTTGGGATAATCCTAACGGTATTATCACTATTCGTTTTAGCAGGCTGTATCGGTGGCGGTAATGAACCTGAACCGGAAAAAGTGTTGGTCGCAATCAACGTTAAAGTCGCACCTACTAAAACAGCTTATGAAGTCAACGACACAGCGCTTGACTTAACAGGACTTCAAGTTGAAGGTATCTATAACGATGCTTCCAGCGTGATTCTAACTCAAGGTACGGGTGCGAACCAATACCAAGTATCTGGATTCTCTGCAGCTACACCAGGTCTAAAGACCATCACTGTAACTGTGGGTACATTAACGACTACATTTGTGGTTGTTGTCAATGACCCGGATGCCCCAGTAACTTTACTTGCAATTCAAGTGAAGACATTACCTTCAAAGACCACGTATGGTCTAAATGGTGTATTAAGCTTAAATGGATTAGTCGTTGAAGCTTTATACTCAGATGGTTCTAAAGTCGCTATACCACATGCAGAATTGACAGTGGCTGGATTTGATTCATTGTCTGCTGGTCTAAAAGTGATCACTGTGACATATCAATCACAAACCGCACAATTCCAAGTAAACGTGTCTGGTACATTGGTTGAAGATGACCCTTCAAAAGCAATCACATTGAAAGTCGCTATTAACTACGAAGGTAGAGGTATTTCCTACCAAGAAGCAAACCCATATGTTTCTTTAAATGGTAAAACCTATACCAATGGTATGTTGATGCCAGTGTGGGAAGCCCTTGGACAAAAATTAAACATCACATTCCAAGATGCTAAAGTCAGCAATACTACCACCAACCAATTCAACGAATTATTAACCAATAGTTTCTCCACAGTGGATTTAGTAAACGCTACTGGTGCACAACTCACACAATATGGTGTTTCTGGTAACAACTTTGTTGACTTATCCAAGTATTTAAACTCGATGCCTAACTTAAACAAGTTCTTAACAGACAACCCTTCAGTTAGAGCTTCCATGACCGCTGCCAATGGTGGTATCTACTATACCCCTTATTTCGATGGTTTCGGTGAAATCGAACAAATGTTCTTAGTTCGTATTGACTGGGTTCAAGATATCCTTGATGTTGCATCCCCTGCATTTGATACAACCGCTTATACCGGTTCATTCACAGTAACTAGAACGACCCCTGAAAACTTAAACGTTGTTGTTCAAGTTGCTAATCCGGATGGTACAACCCGTAATGTAACCAAAGCACACACAGCAAACATCTTAACTACCCTTCAAAACTTACCTAATAAGACTGGTGCATCGATGGCAAACGCATTCAGATCTTATATGCAAGCAACCTATGGTAGCCAAGGTTATGCGAAACTTTCTGACGTATTCGTCGGTACAGACGCAGCATACGATGTCGATGAATTATTGGCATTGATGTATGTTGTTAAAGCGAACCCACAATTCTTAACTAGAGAATTATCTACACCGAAGACAGCGGTTGAAGTTATGTTCCCAAGAACATCACAAGCTGCACGCATTCGTAACTTATTCCGTGGTCTTGAAATGTTTGGTCTACGTGGTATGTTCTCCAGATATGACTGGGCATACTTCAATGAACAAGGTGGTATTGTGGATGCGAGAGCAGAACAGAAGACCATCGATGGTGTTACACAACTTACCAACATGTTTGCTGACCAATTGATCATTCAAACATTTGACTCTGGTTCAAACACTGACCACAGAGCACAATTGTTACAAGGTTCATATGGTTTCATCACTTATGATTACAATGCATCTTCAACACCAAACGGTTATATCACAGCCGCTCAAGCATTAGACCCTACATTCCGTTTTGAAGCCATTTTACCTCCTGTCAATGACTGGTTAGGAACAGGTGAATATTTCCACTTCTCTGAAGGTGTCAGATCCCTTAAGAATGAAGCATGGGGTATCCCAGCACACGTGGCAAACGATACAGCGAAATTGGCTAGAGTCTTGACTTTAGTCGATGGTATGTATGATTATTCATCCAATGATTCTGTTGGTAACATCCACTTATATGGTCCTCAAGGCTTCATCGATGGACAAATCTCCTATAATGGTGAAATGATTCCTGCGATTTCTGCAGCAGCACTCGCTGAAATGCAAACACTGGCTTCTGGTAATATGATCAACTACCTAAGACGTTATGTTGGCGCAACCATGCCAATTGGACACATCCGTGGTCTAGGTCTTGAATTCCAAACATTGTCTAGCCAAGGTATCGCTGGTATCCAAAGAATCAATACCGCAGTTCAAGCAGGTACATTTAGATTAGCGGGTGTTTATCAATCTGAAAACCCATGGTACAGATTAGCGCCGTCCCTATTCGCACTTACTGCCGATGAACTTGCTGATATGCAAACCTTAACTTACGATGACATTTGGGCAGATGCACAATTGGCTAAACTCGTTAGATACGGTTTCTCTGGTAATGGTAATACTGTCACTGCACAAGTATATTTCAGTACTTATGTTACAAAAGATGGCATCAATACTTACCAAGTGATTTATAAAGCTGCATTAGAAGCGGCTTACGCAAGGGTTAATAAATAATTAACATGATTGGAACGAGAAGGGCAACTCGCCCTTCTCGGGTCCAACCTAACTAAACTTAAATGAAAGTAGAAGTGATTTTATGCAAAATATTCTTAAAACAATCGGCAAGCACATCCAACCCATCGTTTATACGTTATTGATCCTCACTGCATCAGGGTTCTATGTATATACTTTAGGTTACAGTACAAACTGGGCTTATATCGTTTCCGAAACCCGTGCTTCACAATTCTATCTTGCCTCCCAAACCGCCAATCGTGTGTTATCACAAGTCGGTTTTATTGGTGTGATTTTATTACTATTACTTGTTTTTACAGCATCATTTACACGTAAAAAATTCTATCTAAGTAATATTGTTTTAAGCGTACTTTCATCGATCACATTGCTTGTTTCCGCTGTTTTAACGCTTTATTATAACAGTGTATTAGAACCGATGTATCGAAACATCAGTCCATTAGAAGTCCCTGAACATTTGTATCAAATCAGACGTACAGTTAAAAACTATATCGTCTTTGAATTTGGTAACTTATACGCAATTTTGATGATTGTGGTGTCAATCACAGTCGTGGTATTCTTAGTATATAAAGTGCGTGCTCAAAAAGAACGTGCCCAACTCATTCAAAAGGCGGTGACATCCTATGGCAACCATTAAAAATATCCGTGTCGATAAGATGCGTTACCAACAAAATAAGTTAGCCTATTGGTTGGTATTGTTGGCCATGGTAAATCAGGTTGGTTCATTGTTTTCAACCATCATCCCGCGTATGGTTGTACCATCGTTTACTACCGCTATGGAAATATTAATCAACATTACATTAATGCTATTTACATTTCTAGCGGCTGAAAAAGTCAAAGCTTACAACATCAAATGGGGCTATGGTTTGTTCGTTATCGCATTTTTACACTTACTTAGAATCTTTTATGAACCATTGAAATTATTCCGCTTAGGGCAAATTTCAGGGCGTCAATACTTCATAATTATCGATTTGATTATTGGTTCGATCATTTTACTTTTGATTGCAGCAATAATTACCATTAAAAAACATCGTGCATTGATGGCACATTTAAAGGAATCAGGTGAATAATATGTCAACGATGTCACTACAACATGTCAATAAAATCTATTTAAATGGGGTACAAGCGGTATTTGATTTTAATATCGATATCGAACACGGTGAGTTCATCGTCTTGGTTGGACCTTCGGGGTGCGGTAAATCTACGACCCTAAGAATGATCGCTGGATTAGAAGAAATCTCTACAGGAAATCTTTTGATTGATGGTGCGAATGTCAATAATCTAGCACCCAAAGACCGCGATATCGCCATGGTATTCCAAAACTACGCATTGTATGCACACATGACGGTTTATCATAACATGGCTTTCTCATTGACACTTCGAAAAGTCAATTCTGACCACATCCATGAACGTGTCATGTGGGCTGCCAATATTTTAGGTTTAAAGCCTTATTTGAATCGAAAACCACGTGAGCTCTCGGGTGGTCAACGTCAACGTGTTGCCTTAGGCCGTGCGATTGTACGTGACCCAAAAGTATTCTTACTCGATGAACCATTATCCAATTTGGATGCGAAACTCAGAGGGATCATGCGTAAAGAATTGAAGGAATTACACCACCGTCTAGGGACGACCATGGTTTATGTGACCCATGACCAAATCGAAGCTCTAACATTAGCGGACCGCATGGTTGTCATGAAAGATGGCTATGTCCAACAAATCGGTACCCCGGTAGAAGTCTACAATAAACCCAATAATTTATTTGTTGCAAATTTTATTGGGACACCGCCAATGAATATCTTTAGAGGCGATATCGATGCGGATGGTTTATTGGAAATTGATGGTGTTAAAATGCACATTAACCAATCCAAACCATTTTCAACATTAAAAGCCAAAGGGTATTTTGGAAAAGAAATCATTGTCGGTTTGAGACCTGAACATTTCCGTATTTGCAAACAATGTGATGCGAAAGACATCGAAGGTTTCAATACCACCGTACAATTGTATGAATTATTAGGTGCTGAAGCGTTGGTGCATGTCCGTTTTGGAGGCAAAAATGTGATTTTAAAAATCAATGCCCGTCACATATATCAAGTCGGGGATGAGGTTGTCGTTTCTTTTGACCAATCTCATTTATATTTCTTTGACAAAGAAACGGAGCAAAGCATTTATGAATAGTGTAAAACCAAAAGAAACGTTCCAACAGTTCACTAAACGTTGGTACAGCTATAATAAATACAAAATCCCTGTGATGTTCACTGTGATTGGGTCACTCATTTATACCTTATTCCTCGATTTTAGAACCAACGGATTTGTCTTCCGTTCGCACATCTCAGCAATCAACGAACTCACCTCCAAAGAAGTTGGTTTCTACTTATTCGCCATGTACATCATTGCGATGGTACAAATCTTCAATTCAATGTCTTTTTCAAGAAAACGTTCACCCATATCTTTGATTTTATTCACGGTGTTGAATGTGATTCAAGGGCTGTTTGTTTATTTGTATTCGAATGCATTTTTGGTTGAAGCCGCTACCCGAACAGATTATACTTTGAAAAACTACAGCATCATGTCGATGGGCATCATGGCGACAGGATTTGTGTTTTATGTGATTGCTACGCTATTTGCGTGGGCTTATGTGGACTGGAAATATGTCAAAATTGAAGAATAAGCCTGACCACGAGGGGTTCAACCCTTATGGGATTGACAAACTGGCCAATATTAAACCAGGTGTCAAAATTGGCTTCATGAAATTTTGGTTTTCAGGGGCAGCATTCTTCGTCACATTTACGGCACTATCGATCGATACTTATGATGTGTTAGACCGATTTGTTTTATTGGTACTCATACTCACATTGGCTGTAGAATTCATTTCGAATAAAGTCATCGTATGGATGCATAACGATAAAACACCAACACTAAAATATTTACCATTTTACATCAAGCGCAGTTCAATCCTAAGCATCCTTGCTTCGTTGGGGTTTGTCATCATCATGGTGGTCACCAGTGTTTATTTTGTTGAATTGATGATGCTTATAGGAATCCCTTCCATTGGGATGTTGATGTTTGGTTTTGAAAACCGTGGGATTGACCCAATCACATTTGGGTTGGTGTACCTCTTCATGGATTACCTTTGGATTACTGCAAAAAATCTGATCATAACAAAAATAAAAAAATAGGAGCAAGCCATGTTTAAACTCATATTTAAATCCTCAAGAAGTTTTACATTTGAGTTGGACAATCAAGATATTTATTATAGCTCGAGCGCGTATGACGTGTTTTTGAATGACACGTTGGTTTTACAGAACGTAAAAACCAATGTGTTTTCTATTTATGACTTGATACCCAATCAAACTTATCGCGTTCGTATTGGCACCCATGAAGCTTCATTTGAAACGGAGTCTGAATCCTTATCGATGAATGTTATGGATTTTGGTGCCAAAGGCGACGGTATTTCAAACGATACGATGGCCATTCAAACCGCCATTTTATCTGCACCAGCTTATGCTAGAGTCTATATCCCCAAAGGCACCTACATCGTGGGTCCAATATTCTTAAAGAGTCACTTAACGATTGAATTGGCCCAAGGTGCAACCTTGGTATACCTCACGGATCGAGCACAATACCCAATTTTACCTGCCCGTTTCACCAAGCCCGATGGTTCATTTTATGAACTGGCATCTTGGGAAGGGGTAGCAGCCCCACAATACGCTTCGATGATTACCGGTTTAAACGTTGAACACGTGAAAATCATTGGTCAAGGGGTGTTTGATGGCAATGCACAACACGGTGATTGGTGGGTAAAACACAAAGTCATGCGTGGTGCATGGCGTCCAAATGGGTTGTTTTTAGTCCATTCGAAACACGTCGCACTCCAAGGCGTCACGGTTAAAAATACACCTTCTTGGAATTTACACCCTTATTTTTCAGAACACATTGATTTTATTGATTTAAAGATTGAATCACCTAAAGACTCACCGAACACCGATGGGTGTGACCCAGAGTCTTGTAAAGACGTCAGAATCATTGGCATCGATTTTTCTGTAGGTGATGACTGTATCGCCTTGAAATCCGGTAAAATTGAACTCGGTAAAACATATAAACAACCCTGCGAACGTGTCGTCATTCGTAATTGCATGATGAAGTATGGCCACGGGGCTGTGGTGTTGGGTTCGGAAATGTCTGGTGGGATGAAAGACATTCAAGTGTCGCAATGTTACTTTTTAGATACCGACCGTGGGTTACGTATCAAAACCAGACGTGGCCGAGGTAAAGACGCCGTCATCGATGGCATCACGTTCAATAACATCTACATGAAAGGTGTTTTGACCCCTTTGGTGATGAATATGTATTATTTCTGTGATGACGATGGCAAGACCGAATATGTGTGGTCAAAAGAAGCTTTACCGATCGATGACCGAACACCTTATTTGGGGCGATTCGGATTTAAAAATATGATTTGTGAGGATGTTCATGTGGCAGCAGGCTTTTTCTATGGACTCCCAGAACAGCCCATTAAAAGCATCGAACTGGAAAATATCCAATTTACGTATGCAGAAAACCCAGAAGCAGGCATACCTGCCATGATGAGTTTTGAAGAACCACGCACCAAGCAAGGGTTATACTTTAACCATGTCGATGAAGTTAAAATCAAAAACGTGTCGATCCGTGGTGCAGCAACCAAACCCATCGAATTGATCCACGTTAAAAAACAAGAAATTATCGATAGTACCTTGTAAAACAAATACCAATGCAATACAATGATGATAGGTGTCTATCATATTGAACGGAGATTATGATATGCAAAACCCCATTTTAGAACAAATCAAAGCGGTAGGCGTGGTCGCCGTCGTACGAGCTCAAACCAAAGAAGAAGCGACCAAAATTGCAGAAGCATGCATCGAAGGCGGACTTAAAGCCATCGAATTGACATTCACCGTACCAAAAGCCGATGAAGTCATCCAACATTTGGCAGAAAGCATCCCTGCAGAAAAATTGATATTAGGGGCTGGTACAGTACTCGATGAAGCTACCGCGAAACTAGCCATAGAAGCCGGTGCGAAATACATCGTTAGCCCAGGGTTTGATTTAGCCACCGCACAGTATTGTAACTCGGTCGGTATACCTTACATGCCGGGTTGTATGACAATCACAGAAATGTTAACCGCCCTAAAAGCAGGCGTTCAAATCATTAAACTATTCCCTGGGTCGGTTTTTGGTCCGGAATTTATAAAAGCAGTGAAAGGCCCGCTACCAAACATTCAAATCATGCCAACAGGTGGGGTATCTTTAGATAATGTCGGACAATGGATTAAAAATGGCGTGGTTGCTGTAGGTGTCGGTGGAGAACTCACCGGACCGGCCAAAAAAGGCGACTTCAAGGCCGTTACAGATAATGCTAGGGCTTTTGTTGAAGCCGTGAAAGCAGCCAGAAAAGGGGTTTAAACGATGATTGTTGATCATATCAAAAACTTGCATAAATATGTATCGCTCAATTCGAATATTCAAACCGTGATTGATTATATCCATGCACATGACATCAAAGATTTGCCTGTGGGCAACCACGTCATCACGGATCAAGTCCGTTTGATTCGAGAAGACTACATACCAAAACCGTTGATGCAGTGTTATTTTGAATCTCACCAAGTCTATGGGGATATTCAACTTGTCTTGGAAGGCACTGAAATATTGGGTTACCTCGAAGCAGATGACTTAAAATTTCAAGTCACGGAAGCTTATAACCCTGAAAAAGATGTCAAAAAGGGACAATCCCTCGGCTATTTTTCAACTGTATTATTGACCAAAGGCATGTTCGCGATGGTTTTCAAAGATGAACTTCACATGCCTAAGTTGTCCAATGGGACACAAGATATGGTCAAAAAAGCCGTATTTAAAGTGAAATTATAAGGAGAAACCAATGAAAATTGTTACATTAGGTGAAATCATGTTACGCTTATCCCCAGTGGATAAAAATCGTTTTGTTCAAGCGGATGGTTTCGATGTGGTTTATGGCGGTGGTGAAGCCAACGTCGCGGTATCCTTGGCCAATTATGGTCACGATGCCTATTTTGTTTCAAAATTGCCTAAGCATGAAATTGGGCAAGCAGCAGTGAATTCATTGAGAAAATTTGGCGTTCATACCAATTTCATCCTTCGTGGTGGGGAACGCATTGGGATATATTATTTAGAACATGGCGCTTCCATGCGTCCATCCAAAGTCATATATGACAGGGCAGACAGTGCCATCGCACTGGCAAAACCAGAAGAATTCAATTGGGATGAGATTTTCAAAGATGCCCAATGGTTCCATTTTTCAGGTATTACCCCAGCCATCTCACAAAATGGTGCAGCCATCACTAAAGCTGCCTGCATCGCAGCGAAAAAACATGGTGTAACTGTCTCAGTTGACCTCAATTACCGCAAGAAATTATGGACCCCTGAACAAGCTCAAAAAGTCATGAGAGACCTCATGCAATATGTGGATGTATGCATCGGTAATGAAGAAGATGCAGAATTGACATTGGGATTCAAACCCGGTGGCGATGTCACTAAAGGTGAACTTGACCACCAAGGCTATGAACGCATATTCAAAGAAATGTTGGAAACGTTCAAGTTTAAATATGTCGCAACCACATTGAGAGAATCGCATTCAGCATCTGACAATGGTTGGAGTGCGCTGATTTATGATGGCAATGCATTCTATTACTCCAAGTCATATGATATTCGAATCGTTGACCGTGTGGGTGGTGGGGATTCATTCTCAGGTGGTTTGATCCATGGTTTATTGACAAAGAAGACCCAAGGGGAAGCATTGGAATTTGCTGTGGCTGCCAGTGCCCTCAAACACACCATTTTTGGTGATTATAACTTAGTGGATGAAAAAGAAGTTGAAACACTGGCTAAAGGAGACGCCTCTGGTCGTGTTCAACGCTAAAAAATAGCGAAAGAAGGCATTATTATGAAAGACAACCGTTCAGTAAACCGTATTTTGGCCATACTAGAATTGATTTCCAAAAATCCAGATGGATTGACTTTAGGCGAGATTTATCGTGAACTCGATATGCCTAAAGCCACCGCTTATGATTTCTTACAGACATTATATAAAGCGGATGCCATCTATTATAAAGACCCATTTAGAAAGACATACGTCATTGGGTCTAAAATGTATGCCATTGGCTCGGTTTATACCAAAAACTCGAATTTTATTACCACGTCTGCACCGCTTTTAAAGCAATTTTCTGACGAATTCGGTTGCAACGCATTCGCAACCAAACGCATCAATGGGGATAAAATCGTGTTTGTCCATGCGTATCAGTCGCCACAAAGCCAAATCGTTTCTCATGTTGAAGTGGGTCAAATTTATACCAGTTTTACCGATAACTTCATCGGTGAATGTTACGTTGCTTTCGATAAGAAAATTGAAGGCTTGGTCCGAATCGAAGAACCACGTAAAAAAGAAATCATCAGCAAGGGCTATAGTTGTGAATTGGGTGGTGAACTCAACCACGTCATGAATATTGCCATTCCTGTATATAATTTTGAGAACCGTGTTTGTGGTGTGGTCGCGATTTCAAGACTACACACCTCGATTGAAGATACTCAAAGCATAGCAAAACAATTCATTGAAGTGGGTAAACAAATCTCACGTCGCCTTGGCTATTTAGGAGATATCTTGTAATGAAAATTGGGATTCGAGCACATGATATGGGTAAAATGGATGCAAAAACACTGTTTCAACGTGCTCAATCGTATGGTTTTGATGGGATCCAATTGGTCGTTAATAAAGCCTTAATCCCAGAACCACCCCTCACTGTAGAGGCATTTAAATCCATAGCCACACAACAACAAGGGGTGGCGGTTTTACTGTTAGGCAGTTATTTTAATCCCATTCATAGCAATCAAAATAAAGTCAATGAAGGTGTATTTCGGTTCCAAAAACAATTAGAGCTCGCACACATCCTTAACACACCTTATGTCGCATCAGAAACGGGTTCTTACAACGATGACCAATGGACATACCACGAACAAAATCATACCCAAATGGCCTATGAACACGTATTATCTGTGTTCAAGCCATTGGTTGAAACCGCTGAAAAAGTCGACAAAACAGTGCTCGTAGAAGCAGCCTATGGTCATGTGATTTTTTCACCTCATGCATTAAAACGCTTTATCCATGACTTAAACAGTACACACGTTAAAGTCATCATTGATTTATACAATTTACTCAATACACGAAACCATCGTCAACATACCCAAATCTTACAAGAAGCACTGCATTTGTTGAAAGATGATATCGCTGTATTTCATTTAAAAAACTACCAACTTAAAGAAGGTAAATTGGTTCAAGTTGGGCTCAACAAAGGCCTATTCGATTATGAACAATTATTACCCATGATGTTAAAAAGCAACCCAGATGCTTATTTCATCTTTGAAGGAATCACTGGCGAAGACATCGCCGAAAGTATGGCTTTTATTCAAAAAATAAAGGAGGTTCACCGATGAAATTCAATGTTCGTTATTCAACCAGCCCAGAAGATTCAAAACACTATGACACCACCCAATTGAGAAAAACGTATTTGATTGAAGAGGTATTCGTCGAAAATGACATTGTTTTGACCTATTCGCATTTTGATCGAATCATTGCCGGGGGTGTATACCCAGTCAATCAAACGTTGACATTAGATGCACCTAAAGATGTGGCGAGTGAATATTTCTTACAGCGCCGCGAGCTTGGCATCATCAATATTGGTGGTGAAGGGTATATCACCTATGATGGTTTCAAACAAGACATGGCTCACAAAGATGGCTTATATTTGGGTAGAGGGGTAAAATCGATTGAATTTGGTTCAGTAGATCCTAAAAATCCAGCCAAATTTTACATCAACTCTTCGCCAGCACATAAGACATATCCAAACAAACACATCCCGTTTTCAATCACCAACCCGCGTGCAGTAGGGGCAGAATCCACGATGAATAAGCGGGTCATCTATCAGTATTTACATCCAGCAATTTTGGAGACATGTCAACTTCAAATGGGGTTGACTGAACTCGCATTGGGTTCATCTTGGAATACGATGCCTTGTCATACACATGAGCGTCGCATGGAAGTGTATTTTTATTTCAATTTACCAGCAGAACACCGCGTTTTCCATATGATGGGAAAACCCGATGAAACCAGACACATCGTCATCGCCAATGAACAAGCCGTGATTTCACCAAGTTGGAGCATCCATGCTGGTGTTGCAACCACCAATTACACGTTTATTTGGGGCATGTGTGGTGAAAACCAAGCGTACGATGACATGGATTTTATCCAAACCAAAGATTTAAAATAAAGGAGAAAAATGATGGGAATCTTAGATCAATTTAGTTTAAAAGGCAAAGTCGCGATCGTGACTGGCGCATCCACAGGGTTAGGCCAAGGCATGTGCTTAGGATTGGCCGATGCGGGTGCAGATGTGGTCGGTGTCGATTATGTCGATATGCCTGAAACCAAAGCACACGTTGAAGCTTTAGGCAAACGTTTTTACGGGATCAAAAAAGACTTGATCAACTCAAAACAAGCCGATTTGGTGGCGTTGGTTGAAGAGGCTGTAAAAGCATTCGGACATGTCGATATTTTAGTGAACAATGCAGGCATCATCAAACGTCAAGATGCCCTTGAGTTTTCCGAACAAAACTGGGATGACGTAATGAATATCAACGCCAGAACGGTATTTTTCTTATCTCAAGCGTGTGCCAATCAGTATGTCAAACAACAAACCGGTGGAAAAATCATTTCGGTAGCCTCCATGTTGGCCTATCAAGGCGGCATCCGTGTGCCTTCCTATACTGCCTCGAAATCGGCAGTCAAAGGCATCACGATGGCGATGGCCAATGAGTGGGCAAAATACAATATCAACGTCAACGCGATTGCACCAGGGTATATGGCAACCAACAATACCAAGCAACTGCGTGACGATGAAACTAGAGCAGGCCAAATTTTAGAAAGAATACCTGCAGGTCGTTGGGGATTACCAAGCGACATGATGGGTGCGATTGTCTTTTTAGCCTCAGAAGCATCCGCTTATATCAATGGCTTTACACTGGCTGTCGATGGTGGCTGGTTAGCACGATAAAACAAATGGAACCTTCGGGTTCCTTTTTTGTTGAAATATAAACACTAAAGTTTTATAATGATGGTGTACTTATGGGACCCTTCGTGGCCTAAAAAGGAGAAAATATGAGAGATAAAAGACTGTTTCAACTCACACTGACAGCCGTATTTGTGACGATTATTTTGACCATGTCATTGTTACCACAAATCGGATTCATCACCGTGATGCCAGGGGTATCTGTTACCTTAGTGCACATCCCAGTGATTGTTGGTGTTTTTTTAGTGGATCGACGAAACGCGATCATTTTAGGATTTTTCATGGGATTGGGGTCAATGATTGCTTCCTATATTTATGGCGCAACCGCATTTGACTTAGCATTCCAGTTGCCATGGATTTCGATTTTACCAAGAATGTTGTTCGCATGGGCAGCGTTTGAAGTGGTTCAACTCTTCAAAAAGATTGAAACCGTTAAATTGGGTAAAGTCATATTATTTGGCGTGGTATCTTTAGTTACGGTATTCGCTTTATTCTATGGGTCTAAAGCCATCGTCACAGCGAATGCTTGGTCTACTTACAATGCCAAACAAGCACAAATCTATGTGCTCCACGGCGAAGCGGACAGCATTGAGGATGCACAACCATTGGAAGCGGCTGCGAAACGCGCAGAAGCATTGGTCATTGAACTCAGTTTACCAGGGTTGGCCGATGAAGCAAACGAAAGAGAAACGCGTATTGGCAACATCGTCACACCAGTGGTATTGTTCTTAACGGTAGCATTCTTAGTAGCCTATTATTGGTTTATTGAAAAACACCATGGCAGTTATGTATTTATCCCATCGTCATTTATATTAGCCACCGTCATCCATACCGTTTTGGTGTTATCCGTGGTTGCGATATTTAAACCGGTCATCTTCAGTGCAGGATTCACCGATGTGATTTCGATCATCTATGGTATCGCGATGACCAATGGACTTATGGAAGCACTCGCTGCAGTCTTGGTTGGAACACCGATCATCGTCGGTATTCTTAACTACACGAGAAAGGAACTTGTATGATATTACTGATTGATGTTGGGAACACCGAAGTCAAAATTGGTGTCACTTCTGGAGGAAAAATTGAACAAAAATTTCGCTTAGCCACAGATCGGAATTTATCGGCCGATGCGTATTATCTTTTAATACACCCATTCATCAAAAATGATTTGGTTGAAAAAGTAGCCATCGCATCTGTTGTCCCCCCTGTGACCAAAGCCTTAAAAGAGCTTTTTGTCAAATATTATCAAATCCAACCTTTGGTGATTGGACCTGGCATCAAAACAGGCATCAACGTGAAAACCGATTACCCGAAAGAAGTAGGTGCAGACCTCATCTGTGCGGTCGCTGGGGCGAGAAATGAACCTACCCCAGTGCTCATCGTCGATTTAGGCACAGCGACGAAATACATTTACATGGAAAAAGCGACCATCAAAGGCGTCATCATCACCCCTGGGGTCATGATTTCGATGCGTGCCATGGTATCGAATACCGCGTTATTACCCGAATTTGATTTAGAAGTACCCAACAAAGTATTGGGAACGAACACGATTGCTTGCATGCAATCGGGTGTGACACATGGGGTAGCTGCTCAAGTCGATGGGTTGATCGAACGCATCCAAAAAGAAGTGGGTGTCAACTTTAAAGTCATCATGACTGGCGGGTTATCGGAAATCATCAAACCACTCTGTTATACAGAAGTTGAACGGGATGAACATTTGGTCCTCCGTGGGTTACTCGATATATTATTAAAAAATTAACAGCTTCGGCTGTTTTTTTGTTAAAATGAAGGGGTTATCGTTTATAATATTCACATGAGGAGGGATAGCATGGATTATATCCAAAAATATCAGTCCTGGGTTAACTATGAAGCCTTGGATTCAACATTAAAAACAGAATTAAAAGAAATGAATGATGCACAAAAAGAAGATGCATTTTACATGGACATAGAATTTGGTACAGGGGGCATCCGTGGTTTGATGGGTGCAGGGACCAACCGTGTCAATGTATATACCATCATGCGTGCCACCCTTGGATTTTCACGATACATTTTGAGCTTAAATCGACATAAACGTGTCGCGATTTCTTATGATAACCGCCTAAATTCATATGTGTTCGCAAAAAGAGCCGCTGGGGTACTCGCCGCTTTAGGCATCGAAGTCTACATCACAAAGGCATTGCGTCCTACCCCTTATTTATCCTATATGGTCAGACATTTCAACTGTGATGGTGGGATTATGATTACCGCATCACACAACCCTAAAACGTATAATGGTTATAAAGTATACGATGAAACGGGTTGTCAATTGGTACCACGTTTAGCGGACATGGTCATTCATGAGATTCAAAGCATTGAAGATTATTTCACGATTGGCTACGACGAATCCTCATCCAAAATCCATTGGGTAGATGCGTCATTTGATCGAAACTATTTGGATTTGGTTAAGACCATTCAAATCGAAAAATTACCGAATAAGCCATTGAAATTGGTATATTCACCACTCCATGGGGCAGGGGGACCACTCATCCCTAACTTATTAAAATCCTTGGGTTATGATGTCTACCCGGTAGAATCACAAATGGTCAATGACCCAAACTTTGGTGCAACCAATTCATCCAATCCTGAAGAAAAACTGGCCTATGAAGGCGCACTCGCACTCGCAAAACAAATTCAAGGGGACCTCATCCTAGTCACCGACCCCGATGCAGACCGATTGGGCGTTATGGTCAAACACCAAGGGAAGTTTCATTTCTTAAGTGGAAACCAAGCGGCATCCTTAACCTTATATTACATTTTAAGTCGTAAACAAGCCTTAGGCTTACTCCCAAAAGATGGGTATGTCTTCACCACCAATGTCACCACACCACTCATCGATAAGATTGCGAAATCGTTTGATATGACCGTACAGACCACCCTGACCGGATTTAAATTTATTGGTGAGAAAGCCAAAGCCATCGAAGGTTCTGGGGTCTACATGTTTGGATGTGAAGAATCTTATGGGTCTTTGATCGCTGATTTTGTCAGAGATAAAGACGCCGTTCAAGCGGTTTATATGCTTGCTGAAATGGCTACTTACATGGCTCAACAAGGTAAAACCCTCATAGACCTCTTACAAACCGTCTATGAAACTTACGGGTACTACCTAGAAGAAACCTTGAATCTCAACCTTTCAGGGATTGAAGGTAAAAAGCGTATTGAAGCCTTAATGACGTATTTTAGAACGAACCGTCTATCGATTAAAAATAAAGAAATTGTTCAAATTGATGATGTATTAAAACAACAAACATGGCGTAAGACCGGGGTAGAAAGTTTACCTTACCCGGCATCAAATGTCCTAAAATTTTATTATCGTGATGGGTCATGGATTGTTTTAAGACCCTCCGGGACTGAACCGAAACTCAAGATTTATATGTCTGTTGTAGGGCAAACCAAAGCATTGGCTGAAGAAGCTTTAGAAAACTACAAGCTTACTGTCCAAGGGCTATTGGGTCAAATATAGGAGAAATATCATGTATACTCATAACCGTAAAAATGTTTTTAACAAGATGGAATCATCGAGCTTCGCTGTGTTCTTTTCTGGGATTGCACCGTTATCGACAGCCGATGAACAATACCCATTTGAAGTCAACCGCAATTTTTATTACCTCACAGGCATCGATCAAGAAGATGTCATTTTGGTCATGCTCAAAGGGGCGGGTTTAGAAAAAGCGTTGTTGTTCATTGAACCGGTTGACCCTGTCCAAGCCCTTTGGGTTGGGGCTGGCTTAACTAAAGAAGAAGCTACCGCTGTATCGGGGATCACCGATATTTACGATCGAAAAGACTTTGAAGCCATTTTAAGTAAATACCTTCAAGATTCTAGAGCTGCTATTTTTGGGGCTTTAAAATATCTATATTTAGACCTAGAACGCAGGGATTTCAGACATATGCCAACACTGGCCAACCAATTTGGCAGTATCATGAAAGAAAAGTATCCTAACCTCATCGTTGGTAGTCTTCACCCTGAATTAGGTGAACTTAGAAGCCTCAAACAACCTTTAGAAATCGAGGCGATGAAAAAAGCCATCGAAATCACAAAGGAGGGCATTGAAGCGCTTTATAAAGCCGCTAAAGCGGGCATTAAAGAACATCAATTGGAAGCCCACTATAACTTTGTTTTGAATCAACATGGGGTCAAACCTTCCTTTGGAACCATCGCTGCCAATGGTTCGAACGCAACCATTTTACACTACCGTAAAAACAACGCTTTAATCGAAGAAAACAACCTCATCCTATTTGATTTAGGTGTTCAAAAAGATATGTATTGTTCGGATATTACGAGAACATTCCCAATCAGTGGTCGTTTTACAGACCGTCAAAAGGCTTATTATGAAATTGTTCTTGAAGCGAACAAACGTTCGATTGAATTCTTGAAGCCTGGCGTTACGTTCAAAGAATGGAATGACTTTGGTAAAAAAGTATTGGCTGAAGGTCTGATGAAATTGGGTAAAATCCAAGATGAGTCCGAAGTCACAAAGTATTATTATCATTCGTTGGGTCATTTCCTTGGTTTAGATGTCCACGATGTGGGCAATTACACCAAACCTTTTGAAGAAAATCAAGTCCTAACCGTAGAACCGGGGTTATATATCGCCGATGAAGGCATTGGTATTCGTATCGAAGATAATGTTTTAATTACCAAGGATGGTCGAATCAATTTATCCAAAGCCATCATCAAAGAAGTCAAAGACATCGAAGCATTCATGAAAAAATAAATCCAAGAGAAAAGGTAAATTGGTTGCCTTTTCTTTTTTTTATATCATTTTATGTATGTATTAAGTAGGAGGTTTTAACCATGAAAAAATATTGGATGGTCTGCTTACTCATTTTGCTTACAGGATTACGGTCGATTCATTTGAAAGCCGACAGTGATTACTTAGCTTATGAGTCGATTACACTCCATGAAGGTAAATTTTTGAGTGAATATACCGAAACAGACTATAAATCCTACTTAAAAGAAATCAATAAAAGACGTTTTGCTGGATGGAATGTCCACTATGTGTATGAAAATTTAAAAGTGACTTATAAAACCAAATCGGTATTTTCGTATTACAACGATGGTACCACCCCGATTGAATACAATTATAAATTTGAGAGTCAATTTACATCTTCAAGAAACATCACATCCACAGGTTCAATCGGCATCAATATGTCTGGACCAGTGAAAAAGTTTAAAGGCAATTTGGATGGGTCTTTGAAAATCACTGCATCTACAGAAACCACTCGAAAGGAAACAGAAACGTGGACCGTGAAGATGCAAGTTGACCCACAAACGATGGCGAATTTATATGTGGTGGGTGAAGGTAAAATCACCAACGGTGTCGCATCCAGATACTTATTTTGGATAGAACTCGAAAAAGGTGGGTTTGAAGTATTTATCGTCACCACCCAATACTATCGTTTAGAAAAGGTGAAGATATGAAAAAATGGTTATTTGTCATCGTGACCATGGTGATGGTTTTTTTCATCATCATGAGTGTTCAAGCGGAACAATTACCCTCTAAAAAATGGTTATTTAGACAAACGTTATACGCACAATTGACGACGGATGAAACCCTCACCATTGAAGGATTTTCTAACCATACATCGCCCTATATCGATGAAAATGCCATCGCATCGATTTATTTATCCAGTTTAGATGAACACTATAAATTGATACCTAAAAGCTTCGAATTTAAGACATTTGGCAAATATACTTATTTAGGTGATCGTTATACCAAGCATACGTTTATTTTGAAATTACCCACACTTGAGGTAGATTATTATATCAAAGATTGTTATTTGACCCTCATTTTAAAGAATGGTGATCGATTAACAGCCAGTATTGGGCGGTTGTCTTTGATGAAACCCAACTTAGAACAAGAACTCTCCGTTTACAATCAATATGGGTACAATCAAGAGGAGGGTGTATTTTTGAATCACATTGTTTTGGACATCTTGGTCAAACGTCCGATTCGAATTGAATCGATTTGTTATACGGTTAACCACTGTGTTGAAATACTAGTAGACATTCAAAACCAAAAAACCATTGAAATTGATCTGGACACCGATGTTTTTTATTATTCCAAAACACCGCTTAGAATTTTTTACACTTTAGAAGGGACACTCTATGCTCAAACCATTGACACGTTCTTATACTTTGAATCGATGAGTACAGTCATTCCTGAGAATAGCATGAATCGTATTTATGTCATTGATTGAATTAAGAGAAGTGACCAAGCGTTATGGGAATAAAACCCTCTTTAATGATTTATCCCTTCAATTCGAACCGGGGACGATTCACTTATTGGTCGGTCAAAATGGTTCAGGTAAAACCACACTATTGAAACTTTGCATGAACCGTATTCAAACCGATCGGGGTCAAATCATCCATCAAAAAAACATCAAATGTCGATATATGCCCGATTTGGTGGAACTGCCATATGCCGATAGACCGTATACATTCATCGCTTGGATGCTTTCAATCATGCGGGTTCCGATGGATGTGTCGTTGTTGGCAGATTTGGAAATTGACATGGCCAATGAGGTTTCTAATTTATCCAAAGGCAACAAGCAAAAAGTA
Source organism: Acholeplasma sp. (assembly GCA_036677365.1). Taxonomy (GTDB): domain Bacteria; phylum Bacillota_I; class Bacilli_A; order Acholeplasmatales; family UBA5453; genus Paracholeplasma. Next base: position 23,193 of record JAVBWN010000015.1, on the reverse strand, counting down.
TTGTTGTATTTAAGTTTGGTCGGAAAACCCGATGTTGTTTTTATGGATGAACCATTCACGGCACTCGATTCTAAAACGATGAAAGTCATCCTTAAGCGGATTGAACAGATGCAAGCCCTAGGGACGTGTTTCATCATTTCGACCCATGAACCTAAATTGTTTTCAAAACTTTCGGTCATCACCCATGCGTTGGATTAAGTTTTTTGAGTACGAATTGAACAAGCGGAAATCAACCAAATGGGTATGGATGACGATGTTGTTTTATCTTTTATGGTTTGGATTATTGATCTATTTCAGCCATATTTGGGCCTCGAGAACGGAACGGGTTTTACAACAAGGATACATTAAACAGTATTACATCGAACAAAGTGGGTACTTGGCTTATCTATTGATTGGCTGCCATATCATCCTCAAATCGGTTGATTGGATGGGCGAAAAACACGCCTATTTAGAAGTCATGTTTGGTGATACGTACAACGCCATAAAAATGGTTCAGTTTTGGTTGTTCACCTTGGGGTTGGTTCTCATTCACGGGACTTCGATTCAACTCGTTTATGGCCTGGCATTCCATGAATTTGTCATTTTAAAAACAATATGGATTCAACTCTCGATCAATGCGTGCATTTTCAGTGGGATTGTGGTATTATGGATACGGGTTAAGTCAACCTATACCCTCGTGTTTGGTGTGATGTTATTGATGTTACATCCCAACTTAAGTGCATTTTTCACAAAAGGCACATGGCTAACGTGGTTCATCCCATACAACCGTGGACGTTTTGAATCGTACCCAATTTGGCTTGCTTTGGGCTATTATTGGCTGTCATATCACATACAGCGAATCAAGCCAAAATAAAAATGCATTTATGCTTGACATCTAGGGTTGATTTCGTTATAATACATAAGGAAACTAGAAATAGTGAAAAGAAGAAGTACCTACTTCTCGCCTGATCGATCAATCGGTAGGCAAATGGTCACGTTAAATTTTATTTTAAATTTACGTATATAAGTGGGTACTGTGAGTACACACTTTTTCTTTTAATAAAAGACACTTAGGAGGTGGCGTTTATCAAGAGTCCTGTCAAAGGCACAAGTCCTGTTAAAGGCAATAAACAAGTCGATGCTTTAGTCAATGAAGGTATTTCAGCTAGAGAGTTGTTGGTCATCGATGATCAAGGTCAAAATTTAGGATTAATCAAAATCCATCAAGCGCTATATGAAGCGAGAACACGTGAACTCGACTTAGTGGTGGTATCACCAGATTCTAAGCCTGTGGTTGCGAAAATCATGGATTATTCTAAGTTTAGATATGATCAACAAAGAAAACAACGTGAAATGAAGAAGAATCAACATGTCGTCGAAGTGAAGGAAATTCGTTTATCCCCAGTCATCGACACACACGATTTAGAAACAAAATCAAAACAAGCCATCAAGTTCCTTGAAAAAGGCGATAAAGTCAAAATTTCACTCCGCTTTAAAGGCCGTATGATCGTCCATAGTGATCAAGGCGTTAAAGTCATGGAAGGCTTTATTCAATCGTTGGGTGACACTATTGTGGTTGAGTCCCCAGTGAAGATGGAAGGCCGTCAATTATTCGCGACGGTTGCACCAAAACCAACCAAATAACAAAGGAGAGCAAACATTATGCCAAAACAAAAAACACATAGCGGTTTAAAGAAGAGAATTAAAGTTACTGGCTCTGGTAAACTCATGAGAGGCAAAGCTTATTCAAATCACTTAGCCGGCAGCAAAACAACCAAACAAAATAGACAATTAAGAGGCGAAACAGGTGTGTCTGCATCAGACTACAAACGTATCAAACAACTGATTTCGAACTTGAAGTAGGAGGACACACATGCCAAGAGTAAGAGGTAACGTGCAAACAAGAGCACGCCGTAAAAAAATATTAAGATTAGCCAAGGGTTACTTTGGTTCGAAACACACGATTTATAAGACAGCCCATGAACAAGTCATGAGAGCACTTGCTTACGCATATAGAGACAGAAAACAAACCAAGAGAAATATGCGCAAGCTTTGGATTTCCAGAATCAACGCAGCTTGCCGTTTGAACGGTTTCAAATATTCATTGTTGATCAATGGTTTATTGAAGGCTGGCGTCGTCGTCAACCGTAAAATGTTGGCAGACTTAGCTTACAACGACCCTAAAGGCTTCACTGCAGTTGTCGAAGTGGCTAGAAAAGGATTATCCGGCGAAATCAAACCACAAGCGATTGAAGTTAAACCAGTCGTAAAACCGGCTAAAGTTGAAAAAGTAGCCCCAGTGGTTGAAAAAGTTGCTGAACCACAAGTCGAATTAGAAACGTTGACGGTTGCACAACTTAAAGAAGTTGCACAAGGCTTAGGCTTAACGGGTCTTTCTGGATTAAAGAAAGCTGAATTGGTTGAAGCCATCAAAGCTGCACAAAAATAATTGAAAGAATAAAGAATGGACACCCCATTCTTTTTTTTGTATAATTTATAATATATCGAGGATAAAATATGTCACGCCGTTTACTGATTGCTTTAACGATCGGCTCATCCATCATTGTGGGCATGATCATCGCTTCGTATTTCTTACAATCGGATGAACAAACCATATATGCCTTGGTCAGTGTATTGTTTTTACTTTATGTGGCCTTGTATTTATTTGGTGGACTTGCCAAACTCATCGTATTTTTCATATACGGTGTTTTAATTGCGATCACATTGGCGTTGTTTGATACGAGATTCAGTTTAGCAATCATATTCATCGGTACGTTGCTCTTCGTTTTAAACCCTTTGGCTGACTTTGAAGCCTATTTGAATAAAACATTAGACGATGAAGACATCGAACCATTCAAAGTGCCATGGTATGGCAAATTTGAAACGTTCTATGCGTATCGTAAGGAAATGAAATCACATTATCACTTACCTCAAGTGCGCAAATTATACACTAAAAAATGGTACCAAAAAGCCCGCACTTTGACGGTGTTCGGTTTGTTTGCACTGGATATATTCATGTTGATTTTCGTTGCCAATGACATCGCGATTTTCCGCAGTATTACGCCAAATAATGTGTTGGTTATCTATTTCATAACCATCATTTTCATCATGATGATTTTACTACATAAAAAGGGCTTCACTACGATGATGCGTGTGGTAAGACTGTCTGTTTTCTTACCGATCATATTCATTCTGGCAGTGACCGATGATATCTCAACCACATACAAATGGGTATTCGTACCCGTGGTCATCATTTTTGGCATAACCATGGGTATAGTTGAATTGATTCGGTACTATATGCGTATCAGCTACAGTGCGTATCAATATTACGATCAAGACCGTCAAGAACTCGTGTTTGCTAATGCTTTATTTGAGCCTTTGGTGTATAATGAGCATACGACAGAAATTGGTCACTATGGGATGGAAGTGTCTTTAGAAACGTTCCAAGCCCATTTAAGTGAGATTTTGATCTATGCGAATTTCCACCGGTTCATCATCACTGCGTATACACACAATAAAAAATATGCCTATATTTACGCTGAATTTCACCACACACAGCACAGACGTATCTTGAAATTCCAATCGTTTTTGGAAGGCATTTTTAAGACACATGTTGGATTAAGACAGTTTTCTGACCTCAATCGTAAGTTTTATGAAACCACATTTTTCCATAACTCAGACTACATCGTGGCTCGCGCCCTCAACCTAGCACACCTGTTGAATGAACTTGAAATTCGTGGTGAAGTCATCGTGAGTTTAATGGTATACTTTAAAGATAAAGACCAGGCAAAAAACTACATTAAGGCTTATCCATCGCGTGAACTCGATTACGATGAAGCGGGGATCATCACCCTACAAACCAATGTTCGGGTAAGAAACCTCGATTACATCATCGAGAACACGGTGAGAGACATATTACTAGAATTAAAGATGAATCAAGGTACGTATGTACGCATCATGCTTTACTATTAGAAAGGAGATACGCCTCGCGTAATCACTATGATCAAAAAAGCAGTTATACCAGCCGCAGGGTATGGGACTCGATTTTTACCTGCCACCAAAGCACTCGCTAAGGAAATGTTTCCCATCATCGACACGCCAACGATTCAATACATCGTTGAAGAAGCACTCGCTTCAGGGATCGAAGAAATCCTCATCATTGTTTCAGCCAACAAAAACGCCATCATGGACCATTTTGACCGTAATCTCGAATTAGAGAACATCTTAAAGGAAAAACATAAAGATGCGGAATTAAAAATCATCACAGATGTGTCCAATTTAGCGAATATCCACTACATCCGTCAAAAGGAACAATTGGGTCTTGGTCACGCCGTTTTATGTGCGAAAGCTTTCATCGGTAATGAACCCTTCGCATTGCTTTTAGGGGACGACTTATATGTGGGTGATAAACAACCTGTCTTAAGACAATTGATTGACAAATACAATCGCTATGGTGGAACCATTTTAGGTACACTACCAGTCAGCTATGAAGATACCCAAAAATATGGTATTTGTGAACCTAAAGAAAAAATGGAAGACGGTCTTTATAAACTTTCTTCTGTCGTTGAAAAACCAAAACCTGAAAATGCCCCATCGAGAAGTGCCATTGGGGGCCGCTATATTTTGAGTCCAACCATCTTCAAATATTTAGAAAATCAACCCCGTGGGGCAGGTGGAGAAATCCAACTCACAGACTCCATTAAGCGCTTGATGGCTGAAGAATCCGTCTACTCATTCGATGTTGCAGGCAAGCGTTATGATATTGGTTCTCGCATTGGATACATCGAAGCTACCCTCGATTTTGGCCTCAAACGCGATGATGTTCGGCCACAAGTCATTGACCTATTAAAGAAGAAATTGGCAGAGATTGAGTCGAAGTAGGTCATTTGACAAAATGGTTGATACAGTGATACAATGAAGGTGCCTAGAAGGTAAGCTGTGGAACCCAACCATCCGAAACGGGAATTGAGTCCTTGCGGGGTTAGAATGCCTATATATATAGGAATCACGAAGTAAAGGTCGATTTTACCCACTGTAACACTTTTAGTTCTCACACCTTTCTAGGTAAAATACGCCATTTTAAGCCCATTTTTGATGGGCTTTTACTTTGTAAGCACTTTTACAAATATTGTCGATAAAACTTTAGGATTTATGGCCTAAATATGATATAGTATTAAGGTATTATACAGAATTGAGGAATTACATGATTACATTTAAAGATTTAAACTTGCAGGAAGATATTCAGAAGGCGATAGACAAATTGGGATTCGTTTATCCGACGGATATCCAGGCCGCATCGATCCCCGTGGTCCGTGACGGTAAAGACATGATTGGGCAAGCCCAAACAGGTACCGGGAAAACATTCTCTTTCGCGATTCCAATCATCGAAAAGATTGATATGAATAACCCGAATGTACAAGCGCTTATTTTATTGCCAACGAGAGAGTTATCACTCCAAGTCTACGCTGAATTCTTAAAACTAATTCGCTTCTCTAGACAAATAAGAGCAACCGTGGTATACGGTGGCCAATCGATTGAAAGACAAATTAAGAGCTTGAAGGAAAAACCACAAATCATCATCGGGACACCGGGTCGTATCATCGACCACATGACCCGAAAGACACTCGATTTCAACAACTTACGTATGCTCGTTATGGACGAAGCCGACGAAATGTTGAAAATGGGTTTCCAAGAGGATTTGGAAATTATTTTGAAAGACACGCCGAAAGAAAGACAAACTGTGCTTTTTTCCGCGACCATCCCACCTTTCATCAAAAAAGTAGCTTCAACCTATCAACAGGACCCTGTTCATATCAAAATTGAAGCGAAGACACTCACGGTAGAAAAAATCAAACAAGTCTACTATGAAGTGAAAAAAGAATATAAGGATGACCTATTGGTCAGACTATTGGATTTTTATCATTTTAAATCCATCATCATTTTCGCCAACACCAAAGCAGGCGTGGATGATTTGGTTGCTTACCTACAAAATTTAGGGTACAGCGCCGATGCTTTACATGGGGACTTGAAACAACTTCAACGCGACCGTGTCATGAATGCTTTTAGGTCAAAAAATGTCAAAATTTTAGTGGCTACAGACGTTGCAGCCCGTGGATTAGACATCAACGATGTAGAAGCCATCATCAACTATGACATCCCGCAAGAATTGGAAGTGTACGTTCACCGTATTGGTCGTACTGGCCGTGCGGGTAAGAGTGGTTATGCCATTACCTTATCCAACGCTTGGAACAGACGTCGTATCAAGGAACTTGAAAGCTTCACCAAACAACCCCTTGAACTCAAAGAAATCCCAACGGTTGAAGACATCCACGCGGTGACCATCAAAGGGATTTACAACCAGATCGCTGACATGATTAGCCAAAAGAAAGAACACAAGTATGAAATTGTAATTCAAAAACTCTTGGCCGATGGTTACGACGGGATTGACATCATCAACGCGTTGATGACCATGTCAATCGATGATCAAGAAAAAGAATACCGTGACATCCCAGTCGATAAACCACGTGAGAAGAAAACCTTTGATCGTAACGATCGACGTCCACGTGAAGCCAGCGGTGACACCAGACGTCCTAAAACGGAGGGTGAAGCGAGACCAGCCAGAGCCAATCAAAAAGAATTCGTTGAATTCGAGATCAACTACGGTAAACAGGATCAAATTCGTGCGGTCTCTTTACTCGATTTATTCAAAAAAGAAGCAGATTTATATACCGGTAATGTCGGTGACATCACGATTGGTGATACCAAGACTGTTTTCCAATTGAACAAGCAATCTGTCAATCGTGTCATGGCCTTGAACGGTAAAAATTTCAAGAACAAGACCATCAAATTGAAGAAACTTTAAAAGGCATCCATAATGCCTTTTTTTGTCATTTTTATTGCTTAATTACGCGGTTTTTTGGTATAATTTAAGGTAGGTGATAATATGCTAGGTACATACGAACAAAAGCCTTACGGGGTAAAGAAAATCAATGTATTTGTTCCATACACATTGAATGGTCTTTACATAACCTCTAAAAAAGATGCACGCATCGATCAATTGGTCGATGACATCAATCGACTTTTGCCACTCGAATCCCCACTCAATAAAGCCTTTTTCAGACTGATTCAAGACGCTGAAATGCTCGATTGGATGAGAACATCGATTGGTGATTATAACTTCAGTGATTTATACGCACCAAGCGGTTTTAACTTGTTTTACAATGACTTACTCAGTTTTCAAGAAACCTATGACGAAGCACCTGCTCACATGAAAAAAATCGGTTACGCGAACCGATTCTTGAAAGATTTACATTACGCTTTATTTTCCAAACATCAAAACCAATACCCAGGCGAATTTAGACGTACCCAATCATTTGTTGGGCCATCCATGGAACAAGCAACCTACATTCCACCAGACCCAGAATCGATGGTGACCATCATGGAAGAAATGGAATTGTTCATGTACCGTGATGACATTCCTGTGTATGTCCGTGCCGCGTTACTGTATTATCAAATCGCGACGTCCTTACCATTTTTAATTGGGAATGTGGAACTCGCTCGTATGGCTTCTCAGCTTTATTTGATTGAATTTGATGGCATTAAACATTTCATTCCTTTAACCAGACACTTAAAGCAAATTGAAGATGTCCGCAAAAAAGCCCTGGTTGAAGATGACATCAATGGCTTCATCGTTTACTACTTAACAGGTTTAAAAGCAGCCATTAAGGATGCCAATCGAATGATTACGGGCTACAACCGTATCAAATTGAAACAAGAAGAAAAAATTGAAGAAAGCGACCATACAATCTATCAAAAGCGTCGTTTACTTGAAATGATCCATGTGAGTCACCGAGTCATCTACCTTGAAAATGAACCTTTACAAGCCCATTTTGGTGTATTATCGAAGACCATCATCAAACGTTACCGTGATTTGATGGATTTGGATTTGATTTCGAAGAAAACCACTTATTTTAATAACCTCTATTACAATAAGGCGATTTTAAAATTGTTCGAATGAAACAGGTCAAATTAAAAATCATTGCCGGTACTTTGAAAGGTAAGACCCTCATCAGTTTGAGTGAAGACACCAAAGAAACGGCCTCACTCGTGCGGGGGGCTGTGTTCAATATGTTGTTTCAAATCGATGGTACTGTACTCGATTTATTCGCTGGGTCTGGCGCTTATGGGTTTGAAGCCTATTCACGTGGCGCAACCAAAATTTATTTAAATGACCATCACCCCTTGGCATACAAATCATTAAAGATGAATGAAGCCAATTTAAGCACAGGGGCAACCATTACAGCACTCGATTACAAAGAAGCGTTGCATTTCTATGAAAGACAACAGGTTAAATTTGACTATATCTTTCTAGACCCACCGTATGCTATAGACATCGAACCCATTTTAAAAGGGGTGCTTTCGATATTGAGCAAAGAAGGCAAAATCATCATTGAAATCGAATCATCGAATCCATGTCCAGTTGTTTCAGGCATCACCCTCAATAAAGACCGTGTTCATGGGATCAAAAGAATCGGAATTTATCAAAAATAACCACCCTAAGGATGGTTTTAAACGAAAAAAAATGCACTCTCGCGAGTGCGTTTTCTTTTTAGCGTTCTGAAATTGCTCCTACTGGGCATACTTCTTGGCAAGCCCCACAGTCGATACATACGGATTCATCAATCACGTAAATGTCGCCTTCTGAAATGCAGTCTACCGGGCATACAGATTGGCAGCTACCGCATGCGATACAGCTGTCGTCGATCCATCTTGGCATAATCATCACTCCTTATACTTTATTTTATTATATGTCAAGCAAAATGTAAACCCACAATTTAAGTGAATTCGCGTTTTGGCTTGCTTTTAATCCGATGATTTAGTATGATATTATTGTTATTGAAGGAGTGATTTTTAATGGAATGGCTATGGTATTTATTGACTGGTCTAGGAAGTCTATTGGTTGGTGGCGCAGCAGGTTTCTTTATTGCAAGGGCTTGGTTTAAAAACTACTTAAAGAAAAACCCACCTGTCAACGAACGTATGATTCGCGAAATGATGCGTCAAATGGGCAGAACCCCTTCTGAAAAGCAAGTTCGTCAAGTAATGAACTCAATGAATCAAGTTAAATAATGGGTGAGTAATCACCTTTTTATTTTTTTATGGTAGAATAGTCATGAGGTTGAGTCTATGAAAACGTATTTAAGATTATTAATCGCATTATCAATCCTTTCCTATATGAATGTTTTGTTCTTAAATTACCAAATCCATACCGATGGTCTAGATTCAATCCATCCGTTTTGGATTTTTACCATGGTTGTCCCGGTGATTTTGACTTTATTCGGTTTTTCAGAATCGTTTAAAGATTTAAAACGATACACATTGATCGATTTTTTGTTGAAAATATCGATTATCTTTGTGGTATTACGTGCAAGTGGGCTGGATACCCAAGGCTATATCTTATTCAACATGATCACAATACCCTTGTTTGTTGCTGATATTTTGGTGGAATGGTTCATGTATAAGGATTATGAAAAATTGCTAGAAGATACCAAAGAACCTGAGTCCTCTTATATCAAACTGATTGAGGAAACCCAAAAACACCCTAAAAAGAGTGCTCAAATTCAAGAAAAGTATTTGAAGGCCATCCATTATTCCAGAACGCTTGTTCAATTATTGACCGCCGGGGTTTTTGAACTGTTTGGCATCATCTCTGTGTTGGCCATACTGAAATATCACCATTTATTGGCTGGGATTCTCCTTGGGTTCGCTGCCATCGCCGGATTATTGATTTCAGCGTTCACTTACCGTCATGTATTCAATTTGCACTACAAATTAAAACCGCACCTCCAGAAGAACCGTTTCGTTTGGAACTTTGTATCCGTAGGGATATTAATTCTATCGATTGGGCTTTTGACTGTATTTATCGATGTGTTCGATTTATCCTTAGATTACTATTTGATCTTACCGCTTTTCTATGTACTAGCGATGCCAATTGTTATTTCGAACAACCATTTCGCAAAAATATGGCTGGATGAAACCAAAGCCATCATCGAAGCAGACCCTGAATAAAAACAAAAAGTCCTACTCGGACTTTTTTTCGTATAAGTGTTTAAAAAATTGTTCTTTGTGATTTAAAAAGTGTTTGAGTAACTTGACCGATTCAATGTCATCGTATTCGATGCTTCGAATGCCCTCGGTATGGATTTCATATATGGTTGCGCCAGGGATAGACATCAAAATGGGTGAATGTGTGGCGATGATGAACTGATTGCCACGGAGGATCGCATCATCAAGTACCGATAACATCGTGATTTGATTTTGAATCGACAGTGGGGTTTCGGGTTCATCAAGCAAATAGAGTTCATGGGTTCTCAATCGAGACTTGAAAAAATCGAGGTATGCCTCACCATGGGAAGATGACAACAAATCTTTCTGATACATTTGATCGATGTCATTCAAGGTACGCATGTGCGGCATCCTTGCCAATGATTTTGAAAAATCGGATTTATGAGCGTATTCAGTTTCAATGTCATCGAGGGCTTGATAAGCCTCTTGTCGATTTTGTTCAAGACTATGAATATATGTGGTGAAATCTTCAGCACTGAAATAAAAACCTTTGGGTTTGGTCCTTACATACTGAACACTAGGTAAATGTAAGGATGACTTGAACGCTTTAGGGTTTTTCTTCATAGCATCATTGGCGTCAATCCGGTATAATTTGAGGACATCATTCAGTAATTTAAGCAAAGAGGATTTACCTGACCCATTTTCACCCACCAAAATGGTGATGGGTGTAGTAAGGGTAATTTTATGGCCAAAAAAAGGTAGATTGTAAGGATAACCATCTTCATCGGTTTTTATAAATTCAATCGATTTTAAAATCACAGTATCACTTCCTAAGACAAGGATAACACGATTTGGGTAAAATAAAAACCCTCCAATGGTGAAGGGTTTGGGGATTACACTTTTTTCTTTGTAAACGACATCTTATTCTCAGTGCCTTTTAATAAGCGCTTATAGTTTTCACGATGGCGGTAGAATATGAATAGAATCATCAATGAATAGACAATGAGCACAAACAATTGTTCTAACATGATGTCTCTAATCCAAAATTCAGCGAGTGCCGCGATGAATACAGTAAGTGCAGCGAAAGTCGACCCCAAAGAGGCATACTTCGTTAAAATGACAGTGATGATGTAAGTGAAAATACATAAAATGCCGGCAATTGGTGTTAACGTCAACACGATACCTGCAGATGACGCCACCGCTTTACCACCTTTAAAGTGGTTAAATAGTGGGAAGGTATGGCCTAAGACTGCGACCACACCAAAGACGATTTCATAGTCATAAGGTTGATCAAATATAACCACATTGGTTGTAAGTTCGATTGTGGATTTCAAGATTCTAACGATGATGATTGGGAGTGCACCTTTGAGTGCGTCTAATGCAAAAGTCAATATGCCAAGCTTGAGTCCCATCACTCTGAGGGCGTTAGAAGCCCCGATATTTTTTGAACCATGTTCCCTTAAATCAATTTTTAAGAAAACTTTGCCAATCCATAGTCCATTCGGTATTGAACCAATCAGATAAGCGAATAAAATTAAACCGATTTGTATTGCGATAAAGCCCATCTTTTCACCTCGTAATGACAATATTATATCATATATTTTGAAATTCCAATTAAAATAGCGCATTTATCCAAAATGACTATATTTTTTATTGTGAAAACGGTTTAAAATTTGGTATAATATGACTAAAGCAAGGACTGATTTAATGGAAGAATTGAAGAAGACATATTCTGAAGATTCGATCCAGATACTAGAAGGACTAGAAGCGGTCAGGAAACGTCCTGGGATGTACATCGGGTCTACCGATACCAGGGGTTTACACCATTTGGTTTGGGAAATTGTCGACAACGCGATCGATGAAGCCCTATCTGGATTTGGGTCTGAAATCAATGTCGTAATTAAAAATGATAATAGCATCGTGATCAATGATTTTGGTCGCGGTTTGCCATATAAGTTACATAAGTCTGGCAGACCAACGACAGAAATCATTTTTACTGTTTTACATGCGGGTGGTAAGTTTGGTTCTGAAGGTGGCTATAAGGTTTCAGGGGGCTTGCACGGGGTTGGTGCATCGGTCGTCAACGCTTTATCGACATTCCTTGAAGTCACCATTTACCGTGATGGTCTCATCATGCAACAACGCTTCTCTGAAGGTGGAAAAGTCATTTCTCCATTAGAAGAAATCGGTAAAACACGACGAACTGGGACATCGGTTTGGTTTAAACCAGATCCAAAGATTTTTTCAACCACACTATACAGCTATGATACCATTAAAGACCGACTCCGTGAGAGTGCTTTTTTAATTCGCAATCTTAAGATTACATTAAATGACGAACGTACCAATCAAAGCGACGTATTCCAATATGAACGTGGCATTTCTGAATACGTAGAATTTCTCAATAAAGGCAAACAAGAATTCCACCCTGTTAAGGATTTGATGGGTGTATATACTGTCAATAAGAACAATGCCATTGAAGTTGAAACAGCATTCCAATTCACCAACCAATACAGTGAAACCATCATTTCATTTGTCAATAACGTCCGTACCCGCGATGGCGGTACGCATGAAACCGGGTTCAAGAGTGCATCGACCCGTGCCATCAATGATTATGCGAGAAAATATGGCCTATTGAAAGAAAAAGACCAAAACCTCGATGGCGTAGATATCCGTGAAGGTATGACTGCCGTCATATCAGTGCGTATCCCTGAAGCATTCCTTGAATTTGAAGGTCAAACCAAATCCAAATTGGGTTCCCCTGAAGCAAGAAATGCGATGGAATCCATCATTTATGATAAATTAACCTATTACCTAGAAGAAAACATGGACTTTTCTTATGGCTTAATCAAACGTGCTTTCGATGCATTTAAAGCGCGTGAAGCTGCACGTAAAGCCAGAGATGAAGCCAGAAGCGATAAAAAGAAAAATAAAAAAGAAGTCTCATTATCGGGTAAATTAACCCCAGCTCAAGGTAAAGATAAAACGAAGAACGAATTATTCTTAGTCGAAGGTGATTCCGCGGGTGGGTCAGCAAAACAAGGTCGTGACCGACGCTTTCAAGCCATCTTACCTTTGCGTGGTAAAGTCATCAACACCGAGAAAGCCAATGTGGATGCGATATTGAAAAATGAAGAAATCAATACCATCATTCACACCATTGGTGCGGATTTTGGTGTCGATTTTGACATCAGTAAATGTAATTATAACAAAGTCATCATCATGACCGATGCGGATACCGACGGTGCGCACATCCAAGTCTTGTTAATCACATTCTTCTTTAGATATATGAAACCCTTGGTGGAAGCAGGCAAATTATACATTGCTTTACCACCTTTATATAAAGTCACTCAGAAAAAGGGTGGCAAACTCATCTCCAACTATGCGTGGAATGACATTGAATTAAAACGCCTCACCCAAGGTGGCAACACCACCATCCAACGCTACAAAGGGTTGGGGGAAATGAATTTTGATCAACTGTGGGAAACCACCATGGACCCTAAAACCAGAACACTCATTCAAGTGCGTTTAGAAGATGAAGGCGAAGCTGAAAAGCGTGTATCCATCTTGATGGGCGACCAAGTCGGTCCAAGACGTGAATGGATTGAACACAACGTCGAATTCATCGATGACGACGATTATCAAATCAAGGAGGCAGATTATGAGTAAAAAACCAGTCTCCCAAGCCATTGATACCTTTATCGAAGAGAAAATCACCAGCGAACGTTTAGAAGACATCGTTGGGGAACGTTTTGGACGTTATTCCAAATACATCATCCAAGATAGAGCATTACCGGATGCGCGTGACGGCCTCAAACCTGTCCAAAGACGCATTCTTTTTGCCATGTACAAAATGGGTATGTTCAATGACAAACCCTATAAAAAATCTGCCCGTATCGCTGGAGAAGTCATGGGGAAATACCACCCACATGGCGACTCATCGATTTATGAAGCCATGGTACGTATGAGCCAAAACTTCAAAATGGGCGTATGCTTAATCGATATGCACGGCAACAACGGTTCGATCGACGGCGACTCTGCCGCAGCGATGCGTTATACCGAAGCGCGTTTGTCTAAAGAAGCGGAATTTTTGATTGCTGATATTGATAAAAGGACCGTTCCATTCATTCCGAACTTCGATGATGAAGAATTGGAACCTACTGTTCTACCAGCGAAGTTTCCAAACCTCTTGGTCAACGGTGCAAACGGGATTTCATCCGGTTACGCCACCAAAATTCCACCACACAATTTAAAAGAAATCATCAAAGCAACCATTGAACGTATCGACAAACCGGATTTAACCGTCGAACGTATTTTAAAAATCGTTCAAGGCCCTGATTTTCCAACAGGGGCCATCGTTCAAGGTAAAGAAGGGATCCGTCAAGCGTTTGAAACCGGGGCAGGTAAAGTCATCATCCGCTCCAAAACGTCTTTCGAAACCTTTAATAAAGACCAAACCCGCATCGTCGTCTCCGAAATCCCGTTTGAAGTCAATAAAGCTGAATTGGTGAAATCCATCGACATGCTTCGAATTGATAAGAAACTTGAAGACATTCAAGAAGTGAGAGATGAATCCGACCGTGAAGGGATGAGAATCTCGATTGAACTTAAAAAGGATTCCAATCCGGACATATGTTTGGCATACTTACTCAAAAATACCGATTTACAAATTACTTATAACTACAATATGGTGGCCATTCACCATCAAAGACCCGTTCAAATGGGTATTTTAGACATCTTAGATGCGTATATTAACCACCAAAAAGAAGTCATCACCAATCGTTCCAACTTTGAATTGGATCGTGCAGAGAAACGATTGCATATCGTCAACGGTTTGATTAAGATGGTCGATGTGGTCGATGAAGTCGTTCACATCATTCGTCAATCCAAAAACAAACAAAATTCCAAAGAAAACATCATGAATGCATTCGGATTCACTGAGTTACAAGCCGAAGCCATCGTGACTTTACAACTCTATCGTTTGAGCTCGACGGATATTGATGCTTTAATCAAAGAGTCAAACGAACTTTCTGAAAAAATCGAGTGGTTGACCAAAGTCTTGTCCGATGAACAAGTATTGTTATCGGTCATTAAAAAAGAATTGAAAGAAGTATCTTCTAAAGTGGGTACTGAACGTAAAACACAAATTGAGGAAGAAATTTCAGCCATCAAGATTGAAAAATCTGACCTCATCAGTGAAGAGCGCGTCAGGGTTGGTGTAACCAAAGATGGCTACATCAAACGTTCAAACCTCAGAAGCTATGTGGCTTCTAAACAACCAGGATTGAAAGAACAAGATGGTATGTTGTTCGACCAAGAAGTGTCAACCAAAGATACCCTACTGATGTTCACCACCTTAGGCAACTACTTATATATTCCAGTGTTTGAAATTGAAGAAACCAAATGGAAAGATTTGGGTTCTTTCATCAACAACATCATTCCAATTGAGAAAAATGAGTTTATCATCAAAATTTTATGCATCAGCAACTTTGATGAAGACCAAACCCTCTTACTCATCACCGAAACCGGTCAAATCAAGCAAACCAAATTGGCAGATTTCAATGTATCGAGGTATACAAAACCAATCCGTGCAATGAAAGTCGATGACAACGATGAATTGACATCCGTAGAACTTGGTCCAAAACAAAATATCATCGTATTTACCAAACAAGCGTATGCCCTTCGATTCAGCGCGAACGATGTGCCTATTTACGGGACACAAGCGAGTGGCATCAAATCCTTACCACTCATTGGCGATGATAAAGTCGTCAAGGCAATTTATGCAAAATCCTCCGATGACTTGGTCATTTTAACCTCTTTAGGCAACATTAAACGTGAAAAAGTAAGCAACATCCCATTGACGAAGCGTTTGAAAAACCCAATCCAATTGTTTGCTATGAAGAAACGCAACCCACACTTCATCCGTGACGTATCTCGATTATCCAATGAACAAATCAAAGAAAATGTGTCGGTGTTGATCACAGCAAAACAAGGTTCCGTTTCCCTTAAAGTAGAAGACATTAAGAGCAGTGCAGAATATGGCAAACCATTTGTCGACTTCAATACCTTTGGTAAATCATTATTCATCACGATTGAAGCTGCGCTACATGAATCTTCCGATGAGGATATTGTTGAAAAAGGGGTCGCGGTTCAAAAAGCGAAACCGGTCAAGGTAGAAAAACCAAAACCAGAACCTAAAGTGATTGCTCAAACCGTCATCAAAGAAACCCCAATCGAACCTGTAGTTAAACACACCGCTGAAACTGAACCGATCGAACAATCACCGGCAATCAGTCCAACGATTGAGACCACACCAACCAAACCGGTAGAAAAAGAGTCTAAATCGAAAAAAATCCAAATTAAAAAATTATCACTCTTCGATGAAGAAGATGATTGGAAGGAGTAACATGATTAGAATTACCGTTAAAAATCAAGTCTTAGAACTTGACCCAGGCATTACCCTCGAAGCACTTAAGAATCAACTAGGTATTGAAGCTTATGCTGCCACCGTCAACAACCGAATTCGTGAGTTAACATTCCCGTTAACTAAAAATTCGGACGTGGTCTTCTTAGATCTAAAAGACCGCGACGCTGTAAGAATTTACGAAGCGACCCTCCGATATGTGATTGCGATGGCCGTGAGAAATCTGTATCCAAACGTTACCGTAAAATTCAACTATAGCGTGTCTAGAGCCATTTTGGGGGTTTTGGAAAACTTAGATCAAAAAATCGATCGAAACATCATCAAATCCATCGATTCGGAAATCAAACGTTTGGTTGAACTCGATTTACCAATCATTCGTAAGAACATGGATTTAGAAGAAGCCATGGAGTTATACAAATCCAGTGGGCATTTGGACAAAGTCGCCATTTTGAAGTACCGCGACGAAGATAAGGTCAATATGTACACCTGTGACCAATACTTCAACTACATGTTTGGTTACATGTTACCAAGCACAGGCTATTTGACTAAATACGCTTTAAGTTTGTATCATCCAGGATTCATCATTCAATACCCAAGAAGTGAACTTGGTGGCGTTATTCCGCCATTTGACGATGCACCTATTTTCTCCAAAACAATCAAAGAAGCGACCAAATGGGGTAAACTCATCGGTGGTGAATACATCTCAAAACTCAACCAATACGTTGAAAAAGGTCTTGAGGTTGAACTCATCAATATGTGTGAAACCAAACACAACCGACAAATGGCTGAACTTGGGGACAAAATTGCATCCGACATCGATTCAATTCGTTTGATTGCGATCGCAGGACCATCCTCCTCGGGTAAAACCACATTCTCAACCCGCTTGAGAATCGAACTCTTATCCAGAGGGATTAAGCCATTGATGATTTCCATCGATGATTACTACAAACCTAAATCACAAGCCCCTAAAGATGAATTTGGCAATCCAGACCTAGAACACATTGAAGCACTAGACATTCAGCTGTTTGATGAACAAATGTTGGCGTTGATTCAAGGCGAAGAGGTCACATTACCACACTTTAACTTTAAACTTGGGAAACGTGAAGATGGCCGTAAAGTGAAAATCAGTGAAACCACACCAATCATCATTGAAGGCATCCATGCATTGAATGACCGATTGACAGAATCGATTCCACACCATCAAAAATTCAAAGTGTTCATCGCCCCACAAACCCAATTGCACATCGATAACCATAACCCAATCAGTTTTACGGACCTCCGTTTATTAAGACGTATCGTCCGTGACCAAAAATTCAGAAACTCACCAGCGGAAGAAACCATCGCGATGTGGGCGAGTGTAAGACGTGGCGAATTTAAATGGATTTATCCATACCAAGAAACCGCGAATTACGTATTTAATTCTGAATTGACATATGAACTCGCCGTCATGAAGAAACATGCATTTAGAACTTTAAATGCGATTCCAAGAGATTCTGAGCACTTCATCACCGCGAACCGTTTAATCAAGTTCTTGAAGTACTTCAAAGACATTGAAGACGATTTGGTACCAAATAACTCATTATTAAGAGAATTCATCGGTGGATCTGTATTCCACGTCTAAGATTTAAGGAGGTGTTACTTTGAAATGTTTAGGCAACATGGAAAGACTTCATTTACCCAATGACTTGGTCATGCAACTGTTCAAGCTTTATGAACAAAAAGGTCAATCCTATTACTACAAAGCCTTATTTAGCCGCGATGACGAGGTCATGGCGCGAACCACACTCGAACTCGATACCCAAGCTTTAGCCTATTATCTAAAGCTCAATTTAACACCTGCAAGAATCAAATTACTGTCTGACCCAAGAAAAGATTTCGTTTCTAAAAACAGAGATGAAATTTTGCTTAAAAATATCAAAGAAATCCTTACGCGTGTTCAACAATTGGCAGATACATTCGATTTGACAACCAATGAGATTAAAGACCTCACATTGACACTCTTTCGAGGTTATGAAGATATCCGTTTGGTCAAAGACCCTAAAGCGAAAGTAGAAAAATTGGCGAAATCCTTTGATGAATTGAATTCAGAAGATAAACTGAAGAAAATCATTGAATTGTTCCACCAACACCGTAGAAATAATAAATACGAGATTGTCCAAATCATGACCAATTTCTATATTGATTTTGTCAAACTCAATTTATTTACCGATAAGAACGATTTGATTGGTTTGATGGTGATTTACACCCTCGCAGCGAAATACTTCAAGGTATGCCGCTACGATTCGTTTTTCCAAGCCTTATTACCGCTACAAGCCCAATTCGACAGTGGTTTCATCCAAGCCTCATTCAACTGGAGCGAAGGGTTCTCACAAATCGAACCCATCCAACGCATTTTTGTCAATGTCCTAGAGACATTACATCGAAATGTCGAGACGAAGGCCCATGAGTATGAGTTTGAACGTAAAATGAACAAAACCAACAGCATCGAGGGCACCATTCTCAGTGGTCCTGCGACATTCAGTAAAAAAGACATACGTGTCAAACACCCGTATGCCTCAGACGCTACCATCAATCGAACCCTCATGAGCTTAAAAGAGCGTGGGATGATTCGTCCCCTTGGCAGTGGTCGAACCGCTCAATGGTTGAGGGTTGCAGACAAACTAGAAAAATTCAATCCACAACAATTGGATCTATTCAATCACATGGAATAAAAATTAACGCATATCACAACGATATGCGTTTTTTTTTCTATTTTGACTTGTAAGGGAAAAGTACACGTATGTGCGTGTCTTTTTCTTGAACGAGCGCGAACACACTTGTTAAATCACCTTGAAGGTTATTGACCTTCATGTATTCATTCAAGTCCTCATTGAATTTGCCATCCATGAAGGATTCGAAATCGGATTTAGGAATTTCACATTCCAAGAAGTCATTTCGCTTCAAAGGAATAACTTTGATACCACCAGCGGATTTCATGCTTGCAGGTATTGAAGCATATTTAACGTAAAGGACATTTTTGACGCCCCCTTGTTTAATGACCATTTCAAAAGTGTATGGTTCAAAATCGGTAACACCATTTTGATCTAAATAAGTTTGAAGTATATCGTGTACCTCAGAAGCGGATTTACCCATGGCTTGTGCCAAGTGGGTATGATTCAAAACAACGCGTTTAAAAGTAACTGCCATGAATTAACCTCTTTTCTTGTATACTTTTATTTTAGACTGTTTCCATTTAAACATCAATAGTAACCATATTTTCTAATATGAATAAAACGTCATATTAATTCGTCTAGAATCCAATTCACTATAAACCACGAATGCGACTCCTACCAACCATCAGAATATAGAAGTGAATTTAAGATCATTTGAAAATATTGTCTACATGAAAAATGACACATATACCCATGAGAAAAAGAAGAAGTAATAGAAGAGAAGTGGGATTGCTTGAACTATACTCAAAATGGGTAAAAATACCCTAAAAAGGGCCTAGATGGACAAATATTAAGGATAGCAGATGTCATTCGCGCAAAACACCTCTCTCACCTATATTTAATTATATAATAATTGATTCATGAGTATAATTAAGTGCAAAAATAGACGCTAAACACCTCGATTAAACAATATAAAACCTATTTTACTGACATCATTTAATCGATAGAAGTTTACCATTATAATTTTGTATTTGTACCTATAATGTATATTATGTAAACCATATAAGAAAACGACTATAGTGCGGACAATGGGTTTTGTGTGGGAATGTTTAAAACTATTAATCATCGAATTTTGGCCTTCTCAAATGTTGCTATGGGTATTTTTGTGTTTTTAGGCATTCAAGTTTAGCTTCTCTTTAGATGCTGAAAAAAAACTCTCTTTTGACCATCTTTTTTAAATGCAAAAACCCATGCTTCATGGTACAATGAATTCGGAGTTGATGACTATGAAAAAAATCCTAATTGTATTTACCGGTGGTACCATTTCGATGACCAACGATGATCAGACTTCTAAGTCGGTCATATCTAACAATGAATCCGATTTAATCAGCAAAATCAGTAAGCGTTTTCATAATTTTTCATTGGTGCCATATTTGTACTCAATGAAACCATCACCCTCGATCACGCCAAATGATATGTTACTGATTGGCCAACTCATTGATGCCCATATGTCAGACGATGAATTCGTTGGTGCTGTTGTCACACATGGTACAGATACCTTGGAGGAAACGGCGTACTTTTTAGACTTATTTGTCCAAACCAAAAAGCCAGTGGTCGTTACAGGGTCGATGAGAAATTTCTCTGAACTTGGCTATGATGGATTCAGTAATTTATTGTCTGGTATTTTGGTTGCTTCTAACCCAAGCTCTTTCAACCGTGGGTGCTTAGTTGTCTTAAATGATGAAATCAACTCGGCTATTGAAGTCACCAAAACACATACACTTGCGCTTGACACATTTAAGTCACTTGAGTTTGGTCCACTTGGGATTGTCGATGAACAGGATGTAACTTACTACCGAGATTCTGCGAAGAAAAAATACCATTTAACCCCAAGTGAACTGACAGCGAATGTGGAGATTGTTAAAGTGGTTACGGGTCAAAATGGCGATCTCATTGACTTCTTCACGGACTCAAAGAAAGTTCAAGGCATCATTTTAGAGGCTTTTGGACGTGGGAATGTGCCACCAACCATGGTACCCGCGATTAAACGAGCTTTGGATTCAGGTATCAAGGTCGTCATCACATCACGCTGTCCTAAAGGACGCGTACGCGATACGTATGGGTATGAAGGTGGCGGTTATCACTTAAAACAATTGGGTGTATTGTTCGCTGGGGATTTATCGAGTCAAAAAGCGCGATTGAAACTCATGTTGGCTTTAAGTCAATCGAATCCAAAAGTTGAAAAATATTTTGAATTTTAACGATAAGCCTAGTCATGCTAGGCTTTTTATTATGAATAATTTCAGTAAAGCGCTTTCTTGATTTTACATCGTTGTTTCGCCATTATGGGGTTTAATATGATTTTTGGAAGGTTTTGTGAAAATGTGAAAAACTTGTCCTTTTGTCTACCATTTTATGAAATATATGGTAAAATACTTATGGATGTTAAAACAGGATAAATTGAATCAATTTTTCCTATGAAAAATCGATTATAGGAGGCATCGTATGAAAAGAAAAACCAAGATTGTTTGTACCATTGGACCATCAAGTGAAAATGAAGTAATGATTGAAAAAATGATTGAAGCAGGGATGAACGTTGCACGTTTGAACTTCTCTCATGGTTCTCATGAAGAACATAGAAACCGTATCGAAACCATTCGACGTGTCGCTGCGAAAATGGGTCGTTTTGTCGGTATTTTAGCTGACACCAAAGGACCTGAAATTCGTACCGGTGTATTTGAAAATGGGTTCGCATCCTTTAAAAAAGGTGACATTGTTAAGGTCCATAAGGAACAAATCGTTGGTACTAAGGAAGCTTTCCATATCGATTGCAGAGAATTATTTGATGACATCAAAGTAGGCGATTTCTTACTCATCGACGATGGTAAAATGCGTTTAAATATCATTGAAGCTACCAATGACGTATTGACATGTGAAATCTTTAATAATGGCGTCATTAAAACCAAAAAAGGTGTTAACGTACCTAACGTTAAGTTGTCCATGCCATTCGTATCTAAAAAAGATAAGGAAGATATGCAATTCTGCGCTGAAATGGCTGTAGATATGATTGCGTTGTCTTTTGTTAGACGTAAAGAAGACGTATTAGAAATCAAAGAAATCCTAAAAGAATTCAAAGCACCAAAAATTGAAATCATCGCTAAGATTGAATCTCAAGAAGGTGTCGATGAACTTGAAAATATCCTTGAAGTGTGTGACGGTGTGATGGTTGCTAGAGGTGACTTAGGCGTTGAAGTTTCAACTGCTTTGGTCCCACTTTATCAAAAGAAAATCATTTCGGTTGCCAATGCTAAAGGTAAACCAGTCATTACAGCTACCCATATGCTAGAATCCATGATGAGTAACCCTCGTCCAACCCGTGCGGAAGCTTCCGACGTTGCGAATGCCATCTTGGATGGCTCGGATGCAATCATGTTATCTGGTGAATCGGCTGCTGGTGAATACCCTGTTGAATCTGTATTGACCATGGATACGATTGCCAAAGCCATTGAAGACAACATTCCTTATTATGAAAAACTTCAAAAAGCGATCCAAACGTCACAATCCACAGTGAATGATGCGATTGGAATCTCTGTCAGCTTAAGTGCACTGACTTTACCTGAAGTCAAAGTGATCATCGCCTTTACAGAAACCGGTGGTACACCAAAACGTCTATGCAAATTTAGACCTTCAGTACCCGTTATCGCTGTTTCAAATAACCGTGCTACCTGCAACCAATTGACTTATTATTGGGGTGTGTTCTCTGCCTATCGTAGAGACTTTACCGACATGGGTTCTTATGACCGCGTTGCGATTGATGTGGCTAAAGAATTTGGGTTCCAAAAGGGTGATAAGATCATCATCACTTCAGGTTGGGCTCAACAACACGGATCAACCAATACCCTTCGTATCATTGAAATCTAATTGAATAGATAATAAAAGAGTTCATCACTGAACTCTTTTTTGTTTACTAGGAAAGTTCGTCTTTTATTGTTCGCTTTCCGAATGTTCTTTCAATCAGTTTTATATAATTCTACTATAAACTTGGTATTAAATACGCGTATTGTGAAAATTATATAT
>JAVBWN010000014.1:0-191136 GCA_036677365.1 Acholeplasma sp. | reverse complement strand
TAGGAATTGATGTCGCCTCAACTAAACATGACATCGTGATTTTAAATGAATCGGGAGAGTTCTTTAAGAAAGCTTTCTCGATTAAAAATGATTTAGATGGATATAAAAAACTCCTAGTAAATAAAAAAACACAGCTTTTAACTGTGCTTTTATGCATGTTCAATGTCTTGATTGAGTCTTTTAACGAGCGTTTCTATGAGAAACGTCATCAAGACCAATACGATGGTAATGGCGAAAATTTGATCATAACTCAGGTTCACTCTGGCATTATAAATGATTCTACCAATCCCATTTTGAGCTTGTGTGATGAATTCAGCCATGACAATGACTTTGAGTCCTAACCCTAAGGATTGTAAGAACCCTAATAGAATGAAAGGTCTCGTCATTGGAAAATACAAATACTCAATACTTTTTAAAAGTGTACCCTGTTCTAATTTGTAAACATCGATATAACTCTGGTCTATAGATTTTAAGCCGGTTAAAATCGCTTGATATAAAATCGGATAAATCATTAAAAAGGTGATGATATAAGTTGTTAAACTGAAATGAACCAGGACGAACAAAATGAGAATGACCGATACCAATGGGATGGTTTTTAAAAGGACCATATAAGGGTGGATGAATGTTTCAACGTGTCTAAATCGATAACTTAAAAAGGCTAAAATCATTGCTAAGGCAAGGGAGATGCCGATGCTGATGCCAAGTCGCACGAAAGTGTGCATCATTGCAAGCACGGCATCCCTGCTGCCGAACAGCCTAAATAAAGCCAAAAAGGTATCTTTTATGGAAGGCATCAAGAGTGGGTGGTCGACCCACAAATAAATGAGATACCATAGCAGGAAAATCGATAGAATTGACGACAATTTCATCCAATGTTTCATAGTTTACCTGTAAAAATCGTTGTTTGGTATTTGTCCAATAAAGTTTGGGTTAAAATCATAAATCAGTTGATAAAAGGTGATGAGCGATGCTTTCGCATCCGCTGTGACTAAAAAGTCAATGTTTGAACGCTCAATCGCTGTACTAAAAGCGGCTTCCGGGAGTTCAATCCCAACTGATTTTAGTACCTCTATCGCGTCTTCGTTATGTTTGAGTGCGTATACGGATTGAATCAATCTCGAATGAAATAAATTTAAATCGCGTGTGGTGATATTTTTGTGTACGAATACACCGGCTTGAGGAAAACCCGTTTCTCCCGTGATGTTTTGATATTCTGCTTGTAAATCGACAAATTGAAGCGACTTTTTCGTTTGTAAAATACTCATGCTCGGTTCTGCTATTAAATAAATCTTGGAGGAATCCAATAGATAAGCGCTCGTGACGCTTGAAACCGAATCGAGGTAAGTGATGTTCGCTTCAATATTGTGGTGATTTACAATATACTTCAACATGAAGTCCGGAATTTGGTTTTCCCCAAACGCAGTGATGTCCAATCGGTCTACCATAGATAGATCGATACTTGACGCGCTGATCAAATAATAATTGCCCCAAGTGATGACACCTGAGAGTTGGTAATTCGGTTTTGCTGCGTATAGTTTCGCCCCCATATTGACTGGGGCGATGATGATGTCATAACCAATGTCATTGAACCCTGCCGTTAACGCGTCTGCACCACTCACGACAGTAACATTGTAATGGTCACTTTGTTGTAGATAGGCAGCGGCGTACTGTGGACTACCGGTGGGGATTAAGATGTTTAATTTTTTAGATTCACATCCGAAAAGATTGAGACATAAAGTGACAATCAATACCAATAAGAAACTTTTTTTACTCCACACTGGCATAAATATCACGTTTCTTATACTTGGTATGTAATAACTCATGGGATTTCTTCGAATGTGGTTTTTCTAAGAAGTTTTGATAGAGTTCTTGAACGAATGGGTTTTGATGGCTCTTACGCATACGAGATTTTTCATCGATCTTATAGAGTACACTCGCACGCAGTGATCTCACATCATAGGCTTCTTGGTCTCTCGCGATGACCACAGGTTGTCCTCCCCCATTGATACATCCCCCGGTACAACCCATGAATTCGACGAAATGGTATTGTTTTTCCGAGGTTTTGAGGTTTTCTAAGAACGCTTTGGTTGCGGCACCGCCATGAATAACCGCGACGTTGATTTCTTTGCCTTGAAGCATATAAGTCGCTTCTTTGATGTCTTGGTTACCACGCATATCTAAGAAATCGATCGGGGTTTCTTTTTGTTCAAGGATTTCGGATACCGTTCTGAGTGCAGCCTCCATCACACCGCCGGTAGCGCCAAATATCGCACCAGCACCGGTATAGGTCGCGAGCATCCCAAATGGTTTGGAATCGTCTAGGTTTCTAAAATCGATGCCATGACGTTTGATGAGTCTCGCAAATTCTCTTGTTGTTAAGACATAATCAACATCTTGATACCCATCTCGACCCATGCCTTCACGTCTCGCTTCTGCTTTTTTCGCGATACAAGGCATAATGGAAATCGATACGATGTCTTTCGGATTATAACCCATCTTATCGGCGTAATAAGTTTTAATGAGTGCGCCCGCCATTTGTTGTGGGGATTTACATGTGGATAAGTTAGGGATAAATTCAGGGTAATATTGTTCTAACAAATTGACCCAACCAGGTGAACAAGAGGTGAACATTGGGAATGGCCCCCCATGTTCGAGTCTGTGTAAGAACTCAGTACCTTCTTCTAAGATGGTTAAGTCTGCAGTGAAGTTGGTATCCATGATTTCATCGACACCCAGTTCTTTCAAGGCGTGGAACATCTTGCCTTCAACATCGGTACCGATTGGATAACCAAAGGCTTCCCCCAAAGCAGCTCTCACCGCTGGTGCGACTTGGACGACAACCTTCTTCTTCGGGTCTCTTAAGACACGTTCGACGTTTTTGATGTCGTCTTTTTCTCTTAAAGCACCCGTTGGGCATGCCCCGATGCATTTACCACAGTAAATACAACCCGCATCTTCTAAGCTATGGAATAAAGCTGGTCCGACATAGGTTTTATTCCCACGGTTATTGAAATGTAAGACAGATAATCCGGATTGTTTCTCACAAGCCGATACACAACGACCACACAAAATACATTTACTAGAGTCGATGATCATCACACCATTATCGTCTTGATAATAGTAGTTTTCTTCATCAAACATCCCATAAAGTTGTGAAAACTCGTTATCAATAGAGTACTTTCTAAGTAAATCCAAGAATTCACAATTGTCTTCTCTTGAGCATTTAAAACATTCAAAATGGTGTCTGTGGGTCAAGAGCTCTAAGTTCATACTGACGGTATCGTAGACTTCTTGATCATCGGTGATGATGTTCATCCCTTCAGAGACCAAAGTCTTACACGCTGGTTTTAAGTTTTTTTGACCTTCGATTTTAACGCTACATACACGGCAGTTCGCTTCTTCATGCACATC
Source organism: Acholeplasma sp. (assembly GCA_036677365.1). GTDB lineage: Bacteria > Bacillota_I > Bacilli_A > Acholeplasmatales > UBA5453 > Paracholeplasma. Next base: position 187,725 of record JAVBWN010000014.1, on the reverse strand, counting down.
TTTTAAGAAACATAGACGGGGAATGTAGACGTTGTTTTTGCTGGCAGCTTCCAAAATCGTTTGGGTACTGTCGACGGTATAAGGTAACCCATTGATGGTAATATGTACAGGTTTCATAGGGATACTCCTTTATGTAATGGTTCAGAGGTGATGGCACCGACTGGACAAGCTTTCTTACATGCGCCACACTTGATACACAATTCTTGGTCCAATATATGGATTTGTTTTGGCCAACCCGAAATCGCGTTGACTGGGCAGTTCTTCGCACATTTTGTACAACCAATACAGTTGTCATGAATGACGAAGTGAGTAAGGTTTGAACACACACCTGCTGGACAAGTTTTATCGACAACATGGGCGATGTATTCTGCTCTAAAGTGTTTAATCGTGGATAATACTGGGTTAGGTGCGGTTTGACCCAAACCACACAAGGAGGTCTTTTTGATCATTTCACCCAAGCGTTCAAGTTCATCGATGTCTTCTAATGTGCCTTCACCGTCGCAAATCTTGTTTAAGATATCGAGCATTTGTTTGGTGCCTTCACGACATGGCGTACATTTCCCACACGATTCATCGACAGTAAAGTCCAGATAGAATCTCGCGACGTCGACCATACAGTTGTCTTCATCCATGATGATCATCCCACCGGAACCCATCATCGAACCAAGGGCGGTTAAGTTATCAAAATCAATCGGGGTATCCAAATCTTTTTCTGTAATACAACCACCGGAAGGTCCCCCGGTTTGAATTGCTTTGAATTTACGTTTTTGAGGAATCCCACCACCAATGTCAAAAACGACTTCTCTTAAGGTGGTGCCCATCGGTACTTCAACCAAACCGGTATTATTGATTTTGCCACCTAAAGCGAATACTTTCGTTCCTGAGGATTTGGCTGTACCTATCGATTTGAAGTAATCAGCCCCACGTAAGAAAATCACTGGGACATTGGCGAAAGTTTCGACGTTATTGACGTTGGTTGGTTGTCCCCATAAGCCTTTTACAGCTGGGAATGGGGGTTTAGACGTAGGCATGCCGCGGTAGCCTTCAATCGACTTGATGAGTGCGGTTTCTTCACCACACACAAAGGCCCCCGCGCCGAGTCTTAAATCGATGTCAAACTCAAAATCGGTTCCAAAAATATGCTTGCCGAGTAAACCATAGGATCTTGCTTGATCGATGGCGTGATATAAACGTTCAACCGCGACAGGGTATTCGGCTCTAACGTAAATATACCCTTGGTTGGACCCAATCGCGTAGCCACAAATGGCCATCGCTTCTAATACCGAGTGTGGGTCACCCTCTAAAATCGCTCTATCCATAAACGCACCTGGGTCGCCCTCATCGGCGTTACAGATGACGTATTTAATCTTGCTTTGAGAACTTCTCGCAAACTGCCATTTCATGCCGGTTGGGAAGCCCCCACCGCCACGTCCTTTAAGGCCGGATTGGATGACTTCATCGATGACAGCTTCTGGGCTCATTTCCGATAAAATCTTACCCAATGCCATGTAACCATCGCGTGCGATGTATTCATTGATGTCTAACGGATTGATTTGTCCGCAGTTTCTTAGTGCAATACGTTTTTGTTTTGAATAAAATTTCAATTGACTCATTTGTTTGATCTTGGTTTTCGCAATCGGGTCATTGACCATGAGTTTTTGAACTGGACGACCTTTTAATAGATGTTCTTCACAAATGGTTCTCACATCACCCACAGTGACGTGTGAATAAAAGGTTTCGTCCGGGTATACCACCAATACAGGGCCTTTTTCACACAACCCAAAACAACCGGTTAAAACCAAACCGACTTCGGATTTGATGCCCAATAAAGTGAGTTCGTCTTCAAATGCTTTTTTAATTTCTCTCGAGTGCGAAGACATGCACCCGGTTCCCCCACAGATGAGGACTTGAACACGTTCTAACATCGTTTATTTGTCCTTTCTTTCGGAGAGTAAATACTTCGTGATCGGTTGGTGGTTCACAATGTGTCTTTCGACAATTTGTCTGACCATCGGAATCGTGAGGGCACAGTAAATATAAGACTGTCCCGCCTCATCGATGATTTCTGCCATCGGTTCATGGGCACATTCGCCCATACATCCGACTTGAGTCACCGTCACATTTTTCAATTCACTGAGTTCGATTTGTTCCAAAAATGCATTCAAAATCGGTCTCGCACCACTGGCTATGCCACAGGTACCCATCCCAACTTGAATTCTAAAGCCATTCTTTTGATAACGCATGGTCATCTTTTTTAAGGATTCGTCACGTAACTGCTTGAGTTCATCTAGTGTTTTCATTTGCCACCTCTATTAATTTGTCTTGGACGTATGTGTATAATTGGTTTCTTTGTTTGTATGTTTTATTGGGGTGATTGAGCCCCAATGACTGAAAGTCTAATTGAAATCCATCATAGGTGAATACCAAGTTTGAAACCCCTTGATGAATGTATAAATCAGCTATTAACGCAGGTATATCCCCCATCTCTGGGAAGTCGATGTGTTGGTCGTCAAACCCTAAAGATAAGGTCGTACCTACACCCAGCTTGGATGTAATTTCAAAGTAACCATTGGTTTGAATCGTTAAATCGTGGATGAGGGAAAGGCCTAACCCCACTGTTCTTGTTTTTCTTGAAGAATAACTGAATGTTTTGACTTTCATCAAGGTTGATTCATCCATCCCTTTGCCATTATCGCGGATGGTGACTCTAAATAACCCTTGATGTACCATGGATAACTCAATATGAGAGGCGTTCGCTTCAATTGAGTTTTGAATCAAATCGTATAAATAATCGGTGAATTTAGTCATGCCTGAAATACCTAAAAAAAGCGTCTATGGTCAATTCATCGAGTTCGATTTGATTGTCTTGTGTTTTTTCTAATATGTCGATGATTTGGTGAGCATCGCTATTTTTCACATGGGTTTTAGCTTGTTTTAAACTCGGATCAATGAATTCCTTACCATCGAGTGGGTATCGTTCGACATAATCTTGACCACTTCGATGTTTTTTATCGAGGTGAGCATAAATCAAAATATGTGGGTATGGTGTCAACTTAGTCAAAAGTTCCTTTAATGTCCACTGGATGGGTTGGATTAAAAGATACGGTACTTCTGCGATGAAATCATCGTGGATATCACAGATGTATTGTTCACCATAGATCTCTGGTTGATTCATGACTTTGGGTAACGCTTGTTCTAATTCAAGGTCAAAAGCCAGTGCATCTTTGATGGACTTGAAGTAACACAAGACATCGAAGTCTTCAGCCACGGTGATTTCTACCCCTGGGATAAATAACAAATCATAACTTTGAGATAGTTCATAACAGGTGGATAACTGTTTGAGCGAATTATGGTCGGTAATGGAAATGATGTCTAAACCTTTTAAAGTCGCCATGTTGAAGATATTGTTAGGCGTCATCAAGACATCACCACAGGGCGATAAGACGCTGTGGATGTGTAAATCATACGCATAGGTCATAAGAACCCCCGCTTAACCATGTCGATGATGACTTCATGGGTTAAATAATCGGTTTTTACGATGGTGATTTCTTCTAAGGTTGCTTTAAGTAAGAATGTGTCGGATACTTCGGCGTCTTTGGTTAAAATGATTAGATTGAAATCCACCATCATCGCCAGATTCAATGTCGAGTTGGTTGAAATCATCGTGATCAATGCCATATCAGGTTTCATGTGCTTGATGGCTGTCGATAACAGGTCTGTCGCGTAGACCCCTTCAAAATAAAGGTCATCCTGACTTGGGTTTAAAACTTCATAGTGTGTATTTTCAAGTAGTGCGGATAATTTAGACATCGCGTTCACCAACTTTAAAGTTCATTTGTAAATGGGTACCACGTGGACTTGAATGAATCGTCAGTCTGTCGGAGAGTTCTTTCATGTTATTCAAACCCATCCCAGCACCAAAGCCATTCAAGTGTGCGATTTGTGTCGCTGTGGAATACCCTTTTTTCATCGCGAGTTCGATGTCTGGAATCCCAGGGCCATCGTCATAAAAGTTGAGTTCAATCGTATCGGATTCGACTTCATAAGTCATATAGCCACCCACCGAATGGATGACCACATTGATTTCGGCTTCATAGGAAGCAGAACAGACACGGTTGATGAATAATCGAGGGTATGCGGCACTATGCTTTAACAAGCGCTTGAGGTCAGATGACGCTCTACCAGCCAAGTCAAAGTTGCCAGCGATGATTTGGTGTTCTTTTACCATTGGATATTGTATTTGACACCGCGGATGCCTTTTTCAAACAAAATGCCACTCGCGTTAAACATGGTGGTTTCTGTCGATAACAACATGACCTGCGCTTCGTGTGCCAGTAAAATGACTTTTTCAGAAGGGATTTTACCTCTGACCAATAAAACCACATCGACATCGAGCATTTCTGCCGTTCGAATCGATTGTTGGGTCGCTAAACCCGTGATGAGGATGGTGTGTTCTAAGATTTTTGGGTCTTTCACCGAATTCATGATGACCAAAGCATCGCTCATCAAATCGGAACAAAAAGCAAAATGGATGTCTTTATCTTTCATCAAAGTCGGTGTATAACTTTTCGCATCCATCAAAGCCATGAGTTCATTAAGCTTCATGGTGGGTTTCCTTAAGTTCTTTGATGATGTCTTTGACTTTAGACACGTTGGCGTTGCCGTGGATTGCACCGTCAACAGAAAAAACCGGTGCTAAACCACACGCGCCAATACAACGTGTCGCAACAAGGGTCACTTGTCCATCCGGGGTCGTTTCTTTTTCTTTGATTTTAAGTTCGTTTTCTAAGGTTTCCATGATGTTCTTAGAACCCCTGACATAACAAGCAGTACCTAAGCATACAGAAACGGTATGTTCGCCTTTGGGTGTAACAGAAAAGTTGCCATAAAATGTGACAACACCATTGATCTTAGCGATGCTTTCGCCAAGTTCTTCCGAAATGATCTTTTGAATGGTTAAAGGAATGTAACCAAAAATCGATTGCGCGTCATGTAGTGTTGGCATGAGCGGTCCTGGCTTTTGCTTGTTTTCCGCCATTCTAGCATAAAAAAGATTGAGCTTTTCCTGACAAAGATGGTCTTTCATATTCATTTTTCTCCTGTAATGTATCGTTGATTACACCCTCATTTTATCATAAGTTATTATAAATAATAGACACTAAATTAGAAGTTTTACATTTAATATTAATGATAACGGTTACATCGTAATCAAGCCAAAAAACAGGCATGAAAACAACAAAAAAGTCCGATTTTTCGGACTCTTTATAATCATTATATTTTAGTTAGTTTGGATAGTTCAATCCATACCCATATGGGAACAAGTAATCCTCTGGGTCATAATCGGGATCGAGCATCGTATGTGCAGCTTGAGATACATACATTGGATAGGTATAAGGCAGTTTACCAACAAAGTCATAATCGCCATAAAGGACATCGGTGATGCCTGCCCCTTCTGTCCCTGGCAGGAATGCCATGACAAAGGCATCGAAGTCATCGATGTAATCCGTCACTAACAACGGTTTTGATGAAAGCATGATGGTAATGACCGGTTTGCCTGCATTTCTCACTTGGTTGATCCAGTTTAAGTTTTGAGCATACCCCGTATCATCAATCAAGGATAACCCCACAGAATCGCCCATCATTTCTGCGTGTGGTTTTTCCGATAATACCAATATAATGGCATCCACTTTATTGACATCGGCCATGTTCGTATAAATGGAACCTGAAGTCGCTTCTCTGAATGCTTTTAAGATGGATGTGCCAGCGATGTTTAAATTGTCACTGCCTTGCCATGTCATGGTCCAACCACCAGATTGGATACCAATATTGTTTGACCCTTGACCTACCACCAATAGATTCATATCTTTGGATAATGGCAATACATTTTGTTCGTTCTTTAATAGTACTAAGGATTCTCTCACCGCTTGTCTCGCGACTGCTAAACTCTCGGCGTTTCTTAAATCCGCTGCAAGTCGTTCTTTAGTTTCAAATAAACCTAATTCATATTTTACGGTTAATATACGCGATACCGCGTCATCGATGCGTGCCATTGGGATATCACCGGTTTGAACACCGATTTTGATCGCTGCGATGGTGTCTTCAAAATTATGGGGTTGCATCAGCATATCGATGCCTGCATTGATGGCTGCAGCCACTTTCTGTTCAAAACCATTTTCTGCAATGTTATCAATCCCGTTATAATCCGATATAACAAACCCTTTAAAACCCAATTCACCTTTTAAAACATCCGTAATCATATGGGCATTCTCATGCATTTGTAATCCATTTAAACTGCTATAAGAAACCATGATGGTTTTAACCCCAGCTTCAATGGCTTCTCGGTATAACGGTAAATGAATATTTTCTAAATCATCGAGTGTAATCGTCGCGTTTCCGCGGTCTAATTTACCGCCTAAACCCGTACTATACGTGGTGTATCCATCACCCACAAAATGTTTCGCAGAGGCTGCGATGCCATAGGTTTGTAAGCCTTCAATGTAAGGTCCAATCAAATTCATCGGAACAGCAGGGTTTTCACCAAAGGTTTCATAGGTTCTACCCCATCTTTTGTCTTTAATGATACCAAGTGAAGGCGAAAAATTATACGTTAATCCAGTTTGTGCGATTTCATAAGCCGTGACTTCACCAATCGCTCTCATAAGTTCTGGGTTGTTCGCAGCAGCTAATCCAATGTTGTGTGGGAAAATCGTCGCGTTTTGTAAGTTCCCATGACCATGCACCGCATCTACCCCGTAAATGACTGGAATCCCTGAAGAACTTTGAATCGATGCTTGATAATACGATTGATACATTAAATACCAACTCGGTACGTTGTTGGTGGTTGGGGTATTCCCGCCGCCATTTAAAATCGAACCGATGTTGAGTCTTCTCGCATCGTCTACCGAAATGCCATTGTTATTGTTGATGCGTTCCGCTTGAATCATTTGTCCAGCTTTTTCATCTAAAGACAAATTTTCTACCCACCAAGCAACCTTTTCTTCAATGGTATCTAAGTCTTCTGGTCCATCGATGGTTTTAGGGCCTTGGTTCGTACAACCGACCAAAAACACCACCAATAATAAGCATTGAATCGCATACATTATTTTTTTCATGTAGTTCTCCTAGGGGTTTCTTTATAAGGAAACCGATTTCATACACCCAAAATCATTATAACTGCCCAAAGATATAATGTAAACACTCGAGTTAAGAAAGAAGAAATAAAAGCCAACACCGAACGGTATTGACCCATTTTTTTAGGACTGTAAGATATATTTCAAAACATCGGTCGCTGAGTAACTAAACGTTTCCTTATGGATGAGTGGAGTTAAGTTCACCAAATCGTCCCCGGAGGTCACCAAAGGTAATTCATCGCGGCCATCTTTACGCTTTTGACCTAAACCGATGCCTGCAACCAACCCATTACACAAGCACTTACGACCCACGGTATCTTCGATTTTACCACCTTTACGGACATAATCATCGATGGGTTCAGAAGGACATCTGTAACCAATCGACCCATTGTCTTTACGGTAAGCTTCTCTTAAATAACCCAAATCACAAACACGCTTGCGTGCGGCGTATGCGGCATCTTCAGACAGGGTATCAGACACACCTGCAACTTTAAACGGGAATCCAGTGGGTGAGGCTTTGATGTCGGTTTTGACCCGAATATTTTTAGAAACCACTTGTTTTAAGACACGTTGTTTCAATTCCGCTTCAAACCCCGATTCATTGGAAAACGCGAACGCTGTCCCAACTTGAATACCTACCGCGCCTAAAACCAAAGCCCGTTGAAGGCTTTCTGGATTACCAAACCCACCAGCCAACCAAAACGGTTTATTGTGTACTTTTAAAGCTTCAAAATCCACTTGGTCTCTATCCCCATAAATCGGTTCGCCCGATTCGGTGAGCGGGTAATTGCCACGGGGTGGGGCGTTATGCCCACCAGCGATGGGCAATTCAACGACAAAACCGTCGGGTGAACCAAACTCACTTTTCATCAAATAATTCGCTAACGTATGTGACCCAATGATGGCTAAGAATTGAGGTTTTTTCAGTTCAGGCAGCGCTTCTTCTTTCGCAAATGCTTTGGGTGAGAATGTCGATAACTCGATGTCATTGGCGTGTTCATTCGCTACTTTAATCGGTAAGTTCGCATCCTCATGTTTCGATAACTTTTTGATGACATCTGGAATGCGGTGGGGGATCCCAGCGCCCATCAGGATATAATCGACACCGGCCAAAATCGCCCCATAAATGGACGCGAGGGTTGGAAACTGGATTTTCTCTAAAAAGTTGATGCCTACCACCCCTTGGTGGCCTTTTTTCGCCAAATGGACCTCGACGAAGTTCGCCACGACAATCAGTTCATTCAAATCTTCTGAGGGATGAATCGTTGGCATTTCAACCATTTTGAATGGGTCATTGTCTGCTTTTAGATGAAACTTTTGTTGAATGCGTTCAATCACTTTTTTAAATGGAAAGTGATTCATCGCTTCAAGATAGACTTCATTGCCTTTTTGCATGAGTCTTCTTGCGAAAGTTAAACCGAGTGCGGTCCCTGAGACCACCCCGAGTTGCCCTGCTCTAGATACGGTGTTGGCGAGTTGTGCAGAACTCACACCCACGCCCATCCCACCTTGGATGATTTTCGGTAAAGATAATGTCATTACAATTCCTTTATTGGGGGTTGCCCTAATGTGTAGATAGTTCGTATACGGATGGCATTTTAGTGTACACAGTATGTGCGATGACAATCTTAAAGATGTCTAATGGCACAAATGGAAGTAATATTACGATTGCGTTTAAATACGATACGTTTAAAACATAAGCCAGCCATAAGGCTGAAAAACCATACAACAAAAGAATACCAAATCCAAAGGTCATGAGGATGTCATAAACCCTGTGTTTGTCCTTGGATTTAAAGCTAGAAATCAAATATGCGATGATGGGAAACATCACTAAGAATCCACCGGTCGGGCCTAAGATGGCTGATAAACCACCCGTACCACCTGAAAATACAGGTAACCCTAGTACCCCAATGAAAAGATATAAAACTAAAGTCAAAAAAGCGTCTGTTTTATTGAATAAATAGGCGATCAAGAAAATGACGAACGTTTGGATGGTCAATGGAACACCCCCAAAGACCACGATGGGTGGAACAAGATATACAGATATGCATAAAACAGCCGTCATCGCGGCTATTTTAATCCAATGGTTGAGTTTCGTCATATTAGTCACCATAGGTGGATAATAAATGTTGAATTAACGATTCAAACAGTGTATCCACATTGAAGTTTTGTTTAAATTGAAGTGCCAAAGACGTCGCGTTTAACCCACCAAATTCGGTTTGATTGACATTGAGTCCAAACCCAATCACCACATAGGTGAATTGGTTTGCATCACTTTGCGATTCAGTGAGAATCCCACATATTTTTTGAGTACCAACATAGATATCGTTGGGTGCTTTGAAGGTGGTCATCAGTTGCATGTTTTTTAAAAATGTTAATAACCCTTGTTCAATCCAACGCTTGTGGTGTTCTGCTTTATCCAATGGGACGTCTTTTAATAAGACTGAACACAAAATATTTTCATTGTCATTCGATGTCCAAATCCGGTCGAATTGGCCTCGACCAGCGGTTTGGTGTCTCGTTCTAACGAATGTCAAATGGGATAATGCACTGTGGTACGTCTTTAAAAATGTATTGGTAGAATCGAGTGTCTTGTATTCTAAAATGGTATAGCTCATCAGCTGCCGACAGCGAATGAGATGTTGGCTTCACATACCAGTTCGTCATTCACATACGCTTTGCCTGACCCAAAACCAAAGGGTCCTCTGACTTTCGTGATTTCACATTCTAAGACGAGTTCATCGCCCGGCAAGACACTTTTTCTAAATTTAGCCGATTCAATCCCTGTGAAAAACGCGAGTTTCCCTTGATAAGTTTCAGAGGATAACAAAGCGACCGCACCGACTTGAGCGAGGGATTCAATGATGAGTACCCCTGGCATCACGGGTTTAGAAGGAAAATGACCACGGAAGTAATCCTCGGTTACTTTCACATGCTTCACCCCAATCGCTTTTTTGAGGGGTTCTAGAAAAGTGATTTCATCGATCATCAAAAAAGGGTCACGGTGGGGTAAGATGTTTTTTATTTGTTCTTGATTGAGCATACTTACACCTTTTTAAAGATGATGGCAGCGTTTTGTCCGCCAAAACCAATATTGATATTCATCCCATACTGAATATCGCGTTTGACCGCGACATTTATCGTGTAATTGAGGTCACAATCCGGGTCAGGATTTTGATAATTGATGGTTGGAGGGATGATACCCGTTTGAAGTGCTTTGATGACAGCGATCGTTTCAATCGCCCCAGCCGCACCCAAAGCATGTCCAGTCATCGATTTAGTCGATGAAATATTGACATCATAGGCAGCGGGTCCAAAGGCTTTTTTAATACCCATGGTCTCGAATTTGTCATTCAACACAGTCGAGGTTCCGTGGGCATTGATATAACCCACATCCTTGGGTTCAATCCCTGCGTCTTGTAAAGCTTGTTTTAAGCATAAGGTGATGCCTTTGGCTTCTTCATCTGGTGAGGTCATATGGAAAGCATCGGTCGAAGACCCGTACCCAACCATTTCTGCCAAAATCGGTGCACCGCGTTTGACTGCGTGGTCGTAGGATTCCAAAATGAGGATGCCAGCACCTTCAGCGATGACAAACCCGCTACGGTCAGCATCGAATGGGATGGATGCTCTATCCCGATTATTTGATGTATTGAGGGCTTTCATCGCTGCGAATCCACCCACACCGATCCCGTTTACAGGCGCTTCTGCACCGCCAGTCATGGCGATGTCTAAATACCCATCACGGATGTATCTGAACGCTTCACCCATCGAGTTGGTGGCTGCTGAACACGCCGTAACTTGTGGTAAGTTCGGTCCATAAATTTGATATTTAATACCAATCTTCGCACCAATCAAGTTGATGATGGAATTTGGGATAAAAAACGGTGACATGCGGTCTTGACCGCGTGTTGCGTAAGTAGAAACCTCTTCTTGGATGGTATTTAACCCCCCAATCCCACTACCTACGAATAGTCCAAATCGGGTACGATCAATCTCTGCACCTTCGAGTTTGGCTTGTTTATAAGCTTCATCGGCAGCGATCAAAGCCAGTAAGACCGAACGGTCTGAACGTTTGACTTCTTTTCTGTCGATGAAATCTTCAAAGTTTAAATTTTTAACTTCACCAGCGAGTTTCACTTTCCAGTTGGTAACATCTTCTAGTGTGATGAAATCAATCCCGTTTTTGCCTTCAATCATCGCTTGGAATGAAGATTCTACGGTATTGCCAAGGGGGCTGACTAAGCCTAAGCCTGTAACGACAACTCTTCTTTTCATTTACATCACCAACCCGCCATCAACTTCCAATGTGTGGCCTGTAATGTACGCCCCACGCGGGCTTGCGAGAAAGGCCACCACTTCAGCAACTTCAGTATCTTGACCAAAGCGTTTAAGTGGGATTTGGGCTTGCCACTGGTTGCGAATATCATCCGATAGTTTTCTGGTCATATCGGTTTCAATGAACCCTGGAGCCACTGCGTTTACAGTCACTTCTCGGGAAGCAAATTCTCTCGCTAAGGCTTTGGTCAAACCAATGACACCAGCTTTGGCGGCACTGTAATTGGTTTGTCCAGCGTTGCCTAACACACCAGAAACCGATGAGATATTGATTACACGACCATACCCGGATTTTAATAGGGTTTTCGCGGCGTGTTTGGTCACGTTCCATACGCCTTTAAGGTTGGTATCGATGACACGGTCAAATTGGGTTTCATTCATCCGTAAGATGAGCGCGTCATCGGTGATGCCGGCGTTGTTAACCAAAATATGGATGGTACCAAAGCGTTCAATGGTTGCCAATACCAATTTCTCAGCGTCAGCGAATTTGGAAATATCGGCTTGGACAATGAGGGCTTCACCACCACTCGATTCAATTTCTTTTTGTAATGATTCCGCTGCTTCTGCAGAGCGGTTGTAGTTGATGACCACTTTCGCACCATACGATGCCAAAGTCTTGGTGATGGCGCGGCCGATCCCAGCGGCACCGCCTGTGATGATTGCTACTTTATTGGATAAATCCATGGGTTGTTAACCATCCTTTCAAGTTTTCTAATTCACTATATTTACCAAAACTGAAGGTTTCCAGTGTTGGGTCAATCTTTTTAACCAACGGTCCTAAGACTTGACCTGGACCAATCTCTAAAAAGTGGGTAAACCCTGCTTTCACCATGTGTTCAATGGTGGGTTGAAAACGCACCGAACTATAGACCTGTAAAGTCATTTCAGCCTTTAAGGTTTCGATGGTTAAAGGTTGTGCCGTGGTATTTAAGTATACAGATACTTTTGGCGATTGAAGGGTGATTGTCTTTAAGTATTCAGACAGTTTCAATCCGGCTTCTTTCATGAGTGGGGAATGGAATGCCCCAGATACAGATAGTTTAATCACGCGTTTCGCACCCAACCCTTTAAGGATTTGTTCAGCCTCAACAAATGCAACTTCTTCGCCGCTGATGACCGTTTGAATCGGACTATTGTAGTTCGCACAAACGACTTGACCGGAAGTGACTTTGGCTAACCCCGCATCGACTTCACTCGCACTTAGCCCTAAAACCGCGGCCATAAAACCTTGTGATTTGAGTGTCTCACCTTGCATAAAAGTAGAGCGTTGATGGATCAGTCTAATCGCGTCTTCAAGCGATAATACACCAGAAGCGAATAACCCTGAATACTCCCCTAGACTGAACCCGGTTAACGCTTCATATTTGGGTTTTAAGGATTCGACCACTTCCAAAGCGAGCACGGAAGTTAGAAATACCGATAATTGGGTGTATAACGTTTCATTCAAACCTTCACCGGTTGTGATGGCATGTAAAATATTTAAGCCTGTATCCTCCTGAGCCAATGCCAATAGCGCTTGGTGATTTGGAAAGTCCAAACCCATCCCAACGTATTGTGCTCCTTGACCTGGAAATAATAACGCGAGTTTACCCATCATAACACACTCAATTGTTGTCTGTATTGGTCGACACCATCGAACAATTCAGACAAGACTTGTTGAACTGGTTTGATTTCTTTAATTAAACCAGAGATTTGACCCGCCATGAATGAACCACGGTCGATATCGCCATCAAACACAGCTCTTCTCAAAGAACCTAAGGTCAATTTCTCAAGTTCAGCGAGTGGCACCCCTTGTTCAGCGATTCTTAAGTATTCAACGGCCATTTTATTTTTTAAAACGCGTACAGGTGCGCCAGTCCCTCTACCTGTAACCACGGTATCGGTATCTTTCGCATCCACCACAATTTGTTTATAGTTATCATGAATTGGGCATTCTTTGGTTGCGAGTAAGACTGTACCGACTTGAACCCCTTTCGCACCTAAAGCGAAAGCGGCGAGGACACCCCGTTGATCGGCAATCCCACCGGCAGCAATCACTGGGATTGAAACCGCATCAGCGACTTGCGGGATGAGTGCCATGGTGGTCAGTTCACCAATATGACCTCCCGATTCAGTCCCTTCAGCAATCACGGCGTCTACCCCAGCCCGTGCCATGCGCACAGCTAAGGCGACTGAGGGTACCACAGGAATGACTTTGATGCCTGCGGCTTTCCATGCAGGAATGTAAATCCCTGGGGAACCTGCGCCTGTAGTGACAATTTTTACACCTTCATCGATGACCACTTGTGCGATGTCTTTCGCATGTGGGCTCATCAACATGATGTTAACCCCAAAGGGTTGATTCGTTAGGGCTTTACATTTACGGATTTCGGTTCTGACCCATTCAGCGTCATAACCACCGGCCCCGATTAAACCGAGACCACCCGCATTCGATACGGCACTGGCCAACACGGCGTTCGCGATGTTCGCCATCCCACCTTGAATGATGGGGTACTTCGTTCCTAAAATTTCTGTGATGTTTTTCATATTAGACCTCGATGATGGCGGAACCCCAAGTGAATCCACCGCCGAACCCTACCAAGAGGACCCGTTTATTTTGATGTTTTGTCATATATTCTGCAATGAGGATGGGGATGCTCGCTGCAGAAGTGTTGCCATAGGTTGCGATATTGAGTTCAAACTTAGACATCGGGATATCCATCGATTTCGCAACCGATTGAATGATTCTTTCATTCGCTTGGTGCGGCAAGATCGCATCGATATCATCGATCGTTAAGTGATTGACTTCTAGGATGTGTCGGATGCTTTTTTCAACAACATCGGTGGCGAAGACATATACTTTTTTACCATCCATGCGAATGGTTTTATCCACCGTTAAAATGTCGGTCATATCGGCTTTTGAAGCATTGTAGTAAGAGGCTTTGGCATTTATATTTTGTTCAATGATGACCGCGCCAGCGCCATCCCCAAATAAAATACATGTGTTTCGATCGGTATAATCTAAAACCGAAGATAACCGTTCAGACCCGACCACCAAAGCACTCTTGTATTGGTTGGTTGAGATGAGTGAAGAAGCAATTTCTAAGGCATAAACAAAGCCGGTGCATGCTGCATTCACATCAAAGCTCATGATGCCTTCCCTTAGGCCCAAACGACCCATCACTAAATTCGCTACTGAGGGGGTTTGACGTTCTGACGTGATGGTTGCGACGATCACCAAATCGATTTTGGATTTGTCATACCCATACGTTTCAATCGCGTTTAATGCAGCGTAATACGCCATATCTGTAGACGTTTCAGTTTCTGCTTTTCTTCTTTCATGGATCCCGGTTCTCGTACGAATCCATTCGTCTGAGGTTTCCACAATCGCTTCTAAATCTTTATTCGTAATGATTTTTTCTGGGGCATATTTCCCAGAAGCCACCACCTTAATGTTGTGTGTGTTCAATGGTTACTCCTTCTAAAAATACGCCCATTTGACGGTATTTTTGATATCTCTTTTGTAAAATAACACTGGTTTTCTCTTGGATGATTTGAGCCATTTTAAAGGAAAGGGCACTCTTTAAATGGAATAAACCTTCCTTAGACTCATGTAAGCCTAAGCCTTCAGGGATAATTTCATCGATCACATTGAAATCAAGTAAATCTTTCGCTGTGAGTTTCATCAATGAGGCGGCGTGTTCCGCCTGTTTGGCGTCTTTGAATAAAATCGAGGCGAAGCCTTCAGGGGATAAAATCGAATAGATGCTGTGTTCAAACATCATGACATGGTCACCCACGCCAATGGCTAAAGCACCACCGGACCCCCCTTCAGACAGTACAATAACCAAAATAGGTACCTTCAAGCCCATCATTTCTTGTAAGTTTAAAGCGATGGCTTGGGCTTGCCCACGTTCTTCTGCCCCTAAACCAGGGTAAGCCCCTGGGGTATCGATGATCGTGATGATTGGGCGTTTGAATTTTTCTGCTTGTTTCATCAATCTCAAGGCTTTACGGTAGCCTTCAGGGTGTGGCATACCAAAGTTGTGTAAGATCTTATCGTTGGTTGAATCGCCTTTTTCTTCAGCGATGATGGTGACTGGAATTCCATTTAAAGTGGCGATCCCACCAATGATGGACACGTCATCTCTAAATTGTCTGTCCCCGTGCAATTCGATAAAATCGTCGAATAACGTGTTGATCAAGACACGGCTGGTCGGTCTTTTTGGGTGTCTGGCCAGTTGAACATGTTGCCACGCGGTATTAGACATGTTGACCTCCATGGAATAACAAGAGTTTAGCGAGTGTTGGACGGATGTCGTGTCTGGATAACACCAAATCGACTTGTCCTTTTTCGAGTTGAAACTCTGCCGTTTGGAAATGTGGTGGTAAATCTTGTTTGATGGTTTGTTTGATGACACGTGCCCCAGCAAACCCGATGGTGGCTGTTTTTTCAGCGATGTTGATATCCCCCAAGGAGGCAAAGCTCGCTGCAACCCCACCGGTGGTTGGGTTGGTTAGGATGCTGATGAATAACACACCGGCTTGATTTAAATAAAATAATGCACCTGAGGTCTTCGCCATCTGCATCAAAGATAAAATCCCTTCTTGCATACGGGCACCGCCTGAGGCTGAAAATAACACGAGTGGGCGTTTGTCTTTGGTCGCACGTTCAATCAATCGGGTCACTTTTTCACCGACCACACTGCCCATGGATCCCATCATGAAATAGCTGTCTAAGACACCAATATAACATGGGTATCCAAAAATCGTGGCAGAACCGCCAACAAAAGCTTCATTTTGATTCGTGAGTTTTTTCGCTGAAGCGATTTTCACTTCATAGTCTGGCATCGATAAAGGGTTCACTGAAATGAGGTCTTGATCGACTTCACAAAAAGACCCCGCATCGACGGTGATGGTTATACGTTTACGGGCACCAATACGAAAATGGTGGCCACAATTTGGACAAACCGATAACTTTTGTTCTAACTCTTTTTCATAGAGTGCTGTCCCACACTCGTCACATTTAACGAAGAGCCCATCGGGAATGTCGATGGGTTTGCTTTTATCTTTACCAAAAAAGCGGTCTTTGAATTCCTGAATCCGCTTCTTGCGTTCGCTGATGAAATCACTCATTGCGCTTCGCCTCATATCTCGCGTTGAATTTTGCGATAAAACCAGTATCGTATTGACCTTTGATGAATTCTAAATCATGCATGATCAAGTATTGGTATTCAATGTTGGTTGAAATGCCTTCGATGACAAATTGTTCTAATGCAACACGCATTTTTTTAATCGCTTCTTTACGATTGGGTGCGAACACAATCAGTTTCGCCAACATCGAATCGTAAAATGGCGGGACGACATACCCTGGGTAAATATGGGTATCCATGCGGACGCCATTACCACCAGGGAATAATACATTCAAGATTTTACCTGGGGTAGGAATGAAGCCTTTACTTGGGTCTTCGGCATTGATTCGACATTCAATCGCGTGGCCTAAAATGACCAAGTCTTTTTGTTTGAAGGATAATGGCTTGCCATAAGCCACTTTGATTTGTTCTTTCACTAAATCGATGCCAGTGATGAGTTCTGTCACAGGGTGTTCGACTTGAATTCTTGTATTCATTTCAATGAAATAATAATTGCCTTTAGGGTCGACTAAAAACTCCATCGTTCCGGCATTTTCATAATTGATGGCTTTGGCGAGTTTAACCGCCGATTGCCCAATCTTTTTTCTTAAGATCTCATTGAGGACTGGTGAAGGTGCTTCTTCAATCATCTTTTGGTTTCTTCTTTGGGTTGAACAGTCGCGCTCAAAGAGGTGAACGACGTTACCAAACGCGTCCCCCATGATTTGAATTTCAATGTGTTTTGGTGATTCAATGAATTTTTCAATATAAAGTGATTTGTCACCAAAGGAAGATAAAGCTTCCAATTGGGTACGCTCAAAGGCACTCATGAGTTCTTCGTCAGAGCGTGCAATACTGATCCCTTTACCACCCCCACCTGAGGTGGCTTTAATCATCACTGGATAACCTATTTTTTTCGCAATCTTAATGGCTTCATGGACATCTTCCAAAATCCCATCAGACCCTTCAACCACAGGCACCCCATTGGCTTTCGCAATCGATCTTGCGCTGGCTTTATCACCAATCAACTGGATGGTTTGTGAGTTGGGTCCGATGAATTTGATTTGAATGGATTCCACCATTTCGACAAATTTCGCATTTTCGGATAAAAAACCGTACCCTGGGTGAATGGCATTACACCCAGTAGCCACAGCTGCTGATAACACTGCATTCATGTTCAAATAAGACTCTTTGGATTTTTCTTTACCGATACATACGGCTTCATCCGCGAGTTTCACATGCAGTGCGTCTTTATCCGCTAGGGAATAGACGGCGACCGTTTCAATGCCGAGTTCTTTGGCTGCTCGAATGATTCTAACAGCAATCTCGCCACGGTTCGCGATTAAGATTTTATTTTTCATTTTCCGACACAACCATCAGTTCGTGGTCAAAGCCCACGACCTCACCGTTTCTGACGAAAATCTCTTTAACGACCCCATCGAAAGGTGAGGTAATTTCGTTCATGATTTTCATCGCTTCAATGATGCAGACGACTTGGCCCTTTTTCACAGGTTGTCCAACTTCTACATATGGATTGCCATTGATGGTTGCGGATGCGTAAAATGTCCCGACTAATGGGGATTTAATGGTGTTTTTCGGTGTATTTAGGGATTGCTTAACTTCAGACACTGGGGCTGAAGGTTGTGGTGCAACTGGGGCAGCCACAGGGGTATTAACTGGTTGTAATACTTGGGTAGGTTCGAATTTGTTTTTCGATAATTTGAGTTTGAAATCTTCCATTTCAAGCTCTAAAGTCATCAAAGGCGAATTCTCGATGTCTTTGATGATGGCTTGCAGTTCTTTTATGGTCATAATTCTCTGTTCTCTTTCTATAAAGTGTGTGTTTACACAATCACGATCCTTAGTTAAATTGAGGCCTTGCCCAAGATAAGTGGTCGCGCTTGTGGTGAAGCAATTCAGTCTGGTATTCTACGTGGATAGGTGTTTAATGTTGGAAGGTTTATCATGATCCGCGGTAGAATGGTTACCATCTCCCCCGTTAACGCATAAGTTGTTTTGATGTTCAAAATATACGTGCATGCACCTATTTTAGCACCATCAATCCTGCTTGTAAACCCCATAAAAATTGTAAGCGTTTTTAATATCTTGAATTTCAAAGAAATTTATAGATTAAAATAAAAAAAAGCACCGTATAATTGCTTATAGGTGCGAAAAACCACTGTTTTTTATTTTATATAGAATCTTTTTAAATAGGTCCAAATGAAGTGGTTTTCATTAAAATATCGTGACTTTTTTAGTCGGTAACCAGTGTCCCTACCACAGGTAATCCAGCAAGTACAGATTTACCATGTGGGCTCGACAAAATTACAGATGAAGCATCCGTACCAGCCAAACGTTGACCATTATGAGATCCATTCGACCAGTTGCTTGCATTCGTGACATCATACACCACACCATCGACAGCAACATACGCTTGTCTACCGCTTTGTCCATCAAAATTGGCAAGTTCAGCGAGGGTAAATGTTCTACCTTCTTCTTCAGGTGTTTTTTCTGTGCAACCCACAAGTAATGAGAATGAGAACAATAGCCCGAGTAAAACGATGATTTTTTTCATATAAAATCCCCCTTTGAGGGTAGTTTAGCTCAATCAAACTTATTTTTGTAATAGTTTGCTCAACCAATCGTATGATCATCCAGATTCATGACCCTTATGTTTTTAGTTGTTTTTTCATTTAAACATACTCAAAATACCTATATGATGATTTTTATTAATAGTTTTATGAGTATGAATGTATTCATTATTGTTTTAATGAGGAGATTTTTATGTTAGTTCGTCATTCACTAAAAAAATAAAAAACACTTCCTTATACGCATCTTGAGTTGATAGAAGTGTTGTTTTTAACTTATGCATGGTGGAGGCTAAGGGGATTGAACCCATGACCCCTTGCACGTCAAGCAAGTGCTCTCCCGCTGAGCTAAGCCTCCACGCATAATCTATTATAATGAATATGATTCATTTGTCAAAGACTTTTTTCGATTATTTGTCTTTTTGATATGCCAGTCGCATCCGGTCGGTGGGTTGATTCAAGTAGATTTTCCCACAATAGGTGAAATCCATCTTCTTGAGTAAGTTTTGCATCGGTATATTCAGTTCATGGGTATCGATACGAATGCTTTGTGCATTCAAATCGGTAAACACAAATTCAATCAATGATTTTGAGATACCTTTACCATAATGGCCTGCTTTGGTCGCGATGCGGTGAATGACTTTATAAGGTCTATTGGATAACCAAGCCCCTTCAATTTTATTATAGGTGGGTTCATCATCAAACACTGTCATGACACCTAGAATATCTTGGTCTTCATAGACGTATAATGCATGCTGTTCAATGTC
Source organism: Acholeplasma sp. (assembly GCA_036677365.1). Classification (GTDB taxonomy): domain Bacteria; phylum Bacillota_I; class Bacilli_A; order Acholeplasmatales; family UBA5453; genus Paracholeplasma. Next base: position 167,791 of record JAVBWN010000014.1, on the reverse strand, counting down.
AGATAATGTCACTGAAAGCATAGGGTAATTATTTTGCCACTGCGGTGACCCGTAGGATGCAATCAGTGCCCTACCGTCTTTATAAATGGCTTGTATTGCTTTAATGTCTTTTTCGGTTGCTAATCGGATCATAAGTTCTCCACGTAATGTTTGAAAGTGACCATGTCTTCTTCGGTTTTCTTCATGTATTCGAGTTTGTCTTGACCATCGTCTTTAGGAAACTGAAAGGTCACATCCATGGTCCATAGCGTGCCTTTTTTGGTCTCAATAAAATGCGAGATGCATTTATTCTTGACTTCACCTAAGATGAAAAGTTGGTGAATACGGTTGGGCAAATCACATTCAACGGTGATTTCAGCCATGTGAATTTCTTGTTTTTTATATAGGTAAACCAAATCGACAATCGCGTTGGGTTGTAAGTAATTACCTTGTTTTAAAGTATAAGACTTGAGGGGTGGTTCTTGGTAATTCACAAATTGGTCATAATCAAACAACGTTTCTACCACTTTTTGACGCGGTACTTCGATTTCAATGGAGATTCGATATTGAAATGATTTCATGGTTTAGTCTACTGCTCTTTCAAGATACTCCTGGGTCAAAATGATGTTTAAATTGCCATTGATGACCCTTAAATCATCGATGAACATTTTTTGATTGATGCCACTTTTCATATTAATTAAATAGGTCAGTTCAAACGTGGTACCAAAATCGGTGGTTTTCACTTTTTTCAATTTGGCGTGCGAACAATATTCAATCAACACAGGTTCAAAGGCACCCACATAATTTAAACTTTCAGGAACCACAATTTTGAGTTTCGCATGGTTGTCTTTGATTTCATCGAGTTTGAATAGATGAATCAATAAGAGCACAGCGATAATGAACGCGGTGATGATCATGGCATAACCAATATAGCCCATCCCTGTGGCTAAACCAATCGCTACGGTTGAAAAGACGAAGGTGATGTCTTTGGTGTCGCTGATGGTTGTTCTGAAACGAACCAATGTGAATACACCTGCCAAACTGAAGGCTCTAGCGACGTTATCGGAGACCAACATGATGATGATTGAAATGATCAGTGGCAACAACAATAATGTCACGACAAATGAACGATCATACCCTTCTTTACGTCTAATATAAGCCAGTGCTAAGGATAGTAACATCCCAAGCAAGGTGGTCACCACAAGTACGATTAAGACCGTGGTGTAAGTGATGTTGGTCATTGGTAATTTTAAAAAGTTTTCCATTATAATTCTTCTCCTTGTATACTGATGCGGTAAGCTTCCCCGTATTTCGAAAAGCTTTGCGCAAATAAGTTCATTTCAGACAGTTTGTGAGCTAACCAAATCGGAAAATTTTCACCCGATTTGATTTCAATCAAGTAGTGGTCTTTCGGTAACATTGAATGTCCCCCACACAACAAGAAACTCACATCTTCGCGCCGGATATCGATCCGTTTATCGATGGTGACGCGAAGCAAATTTTGTGCATCTGCCATCGCCCTACGTTCATAGGCAATGTAATAATTCGGTTGAACGGGGTTTCGCTTCAAATAATAGTCGATTTCATTGAGTACTTGTTGCGACATGTAATCGTGCATCTTAGGACGCACCCCTTTGATCACAAACCGGTTGGCATCTACATAGGTCATGATGACCCGACGTTTGGTGACTTTACCATCGATTTTCTTTTTAATTTCTAGGAATACCAAATCGGTTGGTTCGACTGGACACGTATAACTTCGCAACCTTAATTTCGCTTTATATGGCGGTTTATCCACCGATTGGCGGATGATGTTTTGGTCAGCAGTATCGTAGTAAATGTTGTAAATTGTATAATAGTCATCTTTAGAATAATCATCAAACGTTAAGTATTGTGTTAAAAAATCGACGAGTTCGTCTTTTTGTGCTTTGGTGACTAAATATTTTTTTTCAAATCGGTTGAAAGATTGCCCTAAAGCCATAGTAAAAACCTCGATCATCGTTGCTGTAATTATTTTAACACAATCTTTACAAAACCTTGACGATTATCAAAATAAAAACACGATTACCTTGGGATTGTGGTCATCGTGTTGGATGTAATTATAATAAACCTAAGCTTCTAAGGACGACGACAATCCCGAAAATCGAGAACACAGAAAATAAGGATGTCCAAACGACCAGTTGTGCAGCCAAGGATTCATCGGCTTTCATTTCTGATGCCATGACTGCAGAAGATACCGCTACCGGTGAAGCAAATAACGCGATGGTTCCCGCAAAATAACTCGCTTTCATTTCAAAACTTGGAATCAAAGCATCTGCCAAATAAATCAAAGCGAACCCAAGGGTTGGTGCGAATATCAATCTACCCACCACACCAATCGATACTTCTTTGATCATGGAAGCGAGTGCTTTAAACTTAAACTGACCACCCAAAACAATCAATGCGAGTGGCGAAGCGATGTCTGCGACGTATTTCACTGCTTGATAGAAAAATGGCATATCGCGTTTAATGGAAAAGACGCGTTCGCCGTCCACCATAGGGATAAATTCACGTAGTACCAATAAGAAAGATCCGACCACGACACCGATGATGAGTGGGTTTTTCACCACATCTCGAGCCACTTTTTTAAAGTTTAGGCTGCCGTGTTCTTTATTGAACATCGTTAAGGATAATACCGCTAATATGTTGAATAATGGGATGGTGAATGCGGCTAGAATGGATACCAATGCTGCTGCGCCATTACCGCCTAAAGACGTGGCTAAAGGCAACCCGATGATGGCGAAGTTCGAACGGAATAAACATTGTAAGACGACACCTTTACGCTCATCCTTGGGTACCAACCATTTAACTACCAAAAGACCGATTAAAAACAATAAGAATATGCCTAAACAAGAGATGATGACAATCCCAAACTCAATTTGTCCAATCGAGTCGACATCGTATATATTTTTCGCTAATAATACGGGTAAAGCGATGAAAAATACAAAACGATTCGCCATTTTTAAGAATTTTTCATCGAGAAAATGTACCCTCATTAAACCGTAACCCAACACAATCAAAAGCACAATCGGCATGATGGCGTTGATTGCAAATACCAAAGTATCCAAAAGTAAGCCTTCTTTCTATTTATTCAAAGATTAAACGAGTGGATCAAAACTGATGCCAATTGAATCTTCAACTTTGAGAGAGAAACAAAGCCCTTTTGCATCGGAAGTGACACCGTATTTTGAACTCATCGCCTTCATTAAAAGAGGTTTTTGTTCTTCAGTACATACAACCATCAAAATGTCTTTTTCAGGGTGTACAGTGATTCCAAAGAACTTTTGTTTTTCGGTAGATATGCTACTTCTACCATGAATAATGGTTCCACCACGAGCCCCTGCTTTTCTAGCCTCAGCCATTGCATCATAGGCATAGCCATGATTACAAACGAATAATATCAATGATTGATTTTCCATACTATGCTTCCTCCGTAATTTCGTATAAATAATTAAATCCCATTTTACCAATTGAGTCAATTTCAATCGTAAAGGAAATCCCAAAATGGGAATTTTTAAAGTCGAATGTTTCGTCTAAATCCTGATAAATCATATTCACATCGTTGTCATCTACAATCGAGAAGATCACTTCTTTGTCACGTTCACTCATTGCCAACATCTCCATAATGTCGGTTGGTGCTGTCCCACGTCCAAGCATCGTTTCTTGATGATGAATGAGTCCTTCACCGATGACTTTTGCAACTGCATCGGCTTTACCTTTCGGTACAATTGTAATCATCAATCTCATGATTTTTCTCCTTTTAAGTCAATAATTTCATCCTCAACAACAACCGCTTTTGATTTATGTTGACGACGTTGAGCCATCATCCCAACCAATTGAATGGTGATGAGCGGGGTCATCGCTACTAAAGCAATCAACCCGAAAGCATCTGTTAATGGATTCGCCCCTGGGATGGCAATCGCTGCCCCAATTGCGAGTGGCATGAGGAATCCGGTCGCTAATACACCGGTCACAGCTGCACCTGAGTCAAATGCAATCGATGAGAAGATTTTAGGTGATATAAATGTCAATAGTATCGTTATACCATAGCCAGGTAATAAAATCCACCAGATGCTGATACCTGTCACGACACGTAGCATCGATAATCCTACAGCCACTGAAACCCCAATCGATAACGCAACCATCATGATGCGACGGCTAATAGCACCGGCAGAAACTTCTTCAACTTGACGATTCAATGCGATAACAGTTGGTTCTGCTGCAACGACCGATAGTCCAAAGATCATGCCTAGTGGAATGAGTAACCATTTCATGTTACCCCCAAAATATTCGCCTATGTAAGTACCAATATTGACCAATCCGCCATTCGCACCTGTTAAGAATAACACCAGACCTAAATATGTATATAAAAAGGATACTAAAATCTTATAAACACGAATTTTTGGGAATTTGAAAGCGGTAATTTGAAAAACGAAAAATAATAGAACAAACGGTAATATTGCAATCGCCATTTGAGTAATATTGATGAGCAAATAATCGATTAGTGTTGAACTCGTATCCACAATTGGTGCACTCGGATTGTAAAAGATTCCCAACAACAAAACACTGAGAATTGGGCCTACAGAAACAATACCAATTAAACCAAAGGCATCAAGTTCAGAAGATTTATCACCACGGGCATGAGAAATACCATATCCAAACGCCATGATAAATGAAAACACCATGGGTCCAGTCGTTACACCACCCGAGTCAAATGCCACAGGAATGAAATCTGGACTGCTAAATGATACGATACCAGCCAATATGAATAGCGTGATATAAAGAATCATGAACATTTTTTGTAAACTAAATTGGAATAGGATACGCAAGAGTGCAAGGACAATTAAAATCCCAACGCCTACTGATACAGTTAGAATCAATACAACGGGTGGAATGACTTCTTTTAATTGGTCTCCAAGCACCCATAGTTGAGGTTCTGCAACTGTAATCATTAATCCAAGAATTAACGCTACACCAATGAAAAGGGGTAACTTCTTTTTGCGAGTAATGAATATACCGATATCTTCAGCAAGCGCAACGGTAGACGACAGCGAACCAATTTGGAACAGAGCTAAGCCTAAAATCAACATCGCTGTTCCAATCCCGAAGTTAATCAAATCGGTACCTTCTACTTTAATGAGGATACTGACGATTAAACCTAAAAGACCCACAGGTAGGATGGCTTTAGCCGATTCGATAATTTTTTCGACTAAAATCGAATTTTTCATTTGATTCCTCCTCTTTAAGATATTTAAATAAATTAAGTAAACTATGTACTCAATTTTAAAATAAAACTTTTAAGACTCATCAAAATCTGTCATTTATCAATGTTTTATTTGTTCAGTCTTAGTAAGACCAGTTTAAACAATTACCGCGTCAATTGCAAGAAAAAAGGCTATTTTATTTTGTTTTATTTAGGTGAATTAGATTACTAAATAGGATTGTTCAAAACAGAAAAACTCGTTTGCAAAATATTGGCAATTTAACCTGTTTTTTATAAGAATAAAATATAGTCAACTAGGATTCAATCGATTTCTTTTGGTCTAAATGTTCAATGGTTTTATCTAAATAGCATAACCCCATCGCACCCAAACCATTACCAATGATCATAATAACAAGATAAATCAATGATTTAATCGAGTAGCTACCACTAATGGCGAAATAGGCCATGTTTGCGACACTGTGTTCAAACTTAGAAAGAATAAAAATCATGACGGCGAATAAAACCATTATGACTTTCGCAACTTCATTTTTAGCTTTTCGATAGCCATCGACACCCAAATACATCATCATCCCACATAAGATTGATAGTATTAAAACTTTGATTAAACCATTTTCAAGTTTAAGTTCAACTAAGGCTTCTGTCTTAACAATAATCGGTAATTGCATTAATCTTACAAAAATACCGATTATGAATGTTCCGATTAAGTTACCGCCTAAAGTAGTCAGTAATACTTTTGTGTAGTTGTGTTCTTTTACCCAATACCCAACCTTACCGGTATAGAGATAATAACCAGAGGATACAATCATTAAAAGCCCAAATCCGAATAGGAGTGAACCCAAATACGCACTGTCAACTGACAAATACGCTACTGCTGCGATACCGATTAAAAGCCCTGCATAAATGGCTTTAAAAAAAATAGATTTCATGCTTAACCCCTTATATTTATAGTTTATTTATAGCCAATTGAGCCATAAAATAGAATCCTTATCATATCATTTACCTTTGATTTTTATCATTTGTTACAATGAATTCGAAAGGATGATGACGATGTATATTATCACACGAGTGCTCAAAGTTGAAAAGGGCCAGAAAACCATTTTACAAGAACGCTTCAGTCAACCCTTCCGTTTACAAACCGTCGATGGTTTCATCAAACGTGAAGTGTTGATCGATGAGAAAAACAAAGATTACGATACCTACCGCGTTTCGATTTATTGGACCTCCCGTGAAGCATTTTATGCCTGGGAAGGTTCAGAGGAACATAAGGCACTGCATAAGGGCGGTAAAAGCCATGGTGAGATGCCTGGGGTCATCGAATCTTCAAAAGAAACCTATTTCGAACTTTCAACTGTAGTTGCTAAATAAAAGCCACATGTCGTGGTTTTTTATTTAGCCTAAAGCAATATCCAAAATCATCATGATGATGAACCCCAACACAAACCCAAAGGTCGCGTAGTGCTCACCTTTTTCATCCACGATATCTTTCGATTCTGGGATGAGTTCTTCAATCACAACATAGATCATCGCACCTGCAGCGAATGTCAGTGCATAAGGTAAGATTTGACTGACAACATTGACCAAAATCGCGCCAATAACGGCTGAAATGGGTTCAACTAAAGCAGAGGCTTGTCCATAGAAAAAGGATTTTCGACGGGAGTTGCCTTCTTGTCTAAGTGGGATGGATACCGCTGCACCTTCTGGGAAGTTTTGAATCCCAATACCGAGGGCCACAGCGATGGCTGCGTATAAAGCTATTTCTGGGTTGGTTGCTAAACCGACAGCACCAAATGCCACACCAACCGCCAACCCTTCAGGGATGTTGTGCAATGTGATTGAGAATACCAAAAGAATATTACGTGATAATTTGGTTCGAATCCCTTCTTGGAGTGATTCTTTACCAAAGTGAATGTGTGGGATGATTTTATCGAATGCGAATAAAAACCCTGTACCCACCAAAATCCCAATGGCTGCTACCAACCAAGGGATGGCCCCTTGGGCTTCTGCCATATCAACCGCAGGGATGATTAAGCTCCATACGGATGCTGCGATCATGACACCGGCTGCGAAACCAAGCATCATGTTATATACATTTTTATGAATGCCTTTGAAAAAGAATACCAAGGAAGCCCCAAGCGCTGTCAACGACCAAGTGAGTATGCCACCCAATAACGCAAGTTGCCAAGTATCCAATCCAAGCAAGTAATTCAACATAATAACACCTTCAATTTCCACCCATCATTATAGCACCAATATCGATAAAACAAGCCCTATACTAAGCGCTTTTCTAAAGAAAATGCTTTCTTGAAAAAACTATAGGAACATCGCCATATAAATCGGATAGGTGATGACATTTTTGGTATACGAAACGTTATTCAAAGACAGTTTAATGGCTTGAGTCAAACCGAAGTTTTCAAACATACTTTCAATCATTTTGGTTTTTGGATTATCCGCTTCTTTAACTTCCAACACCGTATTTTTATCATTAAATTTGATTAAGAAATCTGCTTCCAACGTGGTGTTTCGATCGAAGTAGTACAACTTCTTCCCATTTTTCATCAAGATATCCGCAACCACAGCTTCTAATAATGCCCCATGGTACGCTTTGAGTTTGCCTGTATGGATGGCAATTTGGGCATCCCCACCATAAGAGGATGTCAATAGACCAATGTCTTTATAATAGACTTTAAACACGTCGTATTTGGCTTGTTGTGCATACGGCATTTTTGGCAAGTTCAAATTGAAACAAATGTCGACCATGTCGGCATAGTATAACCACAATAAATTCTTCTCATATTTACGTGCCGCTGTTTTGGCTTCAACAAACCCATATTGGAATTTTTTATTTTCTTTGTCAAGCTGAAATGGCACCGATAAGAAACATTTCACAGATTTTGTAAAGTCTGGTTTGGATAAGTATTGTTTCATATCCTTCGTATAGGTTTGAATGATTTTCGCATGCTTTTTAGTCACTAAACTGAAATTATGGGTATTTAAAAACGAATTGACGACTTCTGGCATCCCACCCACAGTCATATACTCATAAAAGACATTGAGCATCAATTCATGGAGTGCATCTGGTACTGGGATTTTATTATTAAAATAATGTCTTAAGTCATTCATGATGTTCGAAGATACGCCACTCGCCCATAAGTACTCTTCGAAATCGAGTGCATTCATGTCTAAAATTTGTTCATAACTGTATGGATTGGTTGGAAAAATATCTGGGTTGATACCAAAATAAGAGGTCGCCATGATGACATCAAACTTTTGGTTGTTGACGAAGTTTTTAACCGCGACACGCACATTTGGACACAGATGAATTTCATCAAAGAAAAACAACGTTTGACCCGAAACGATGCGTTCGACTTGTAAAAATAGACTGACTTTTTTAATCAGGGTGGTCACATCCAAGTTTTCATTGAATACAGGGATCAATTCCGGATTTTTTTCAAAGTCCACTTTGACGACATACTTGTAGTTTTCTTTCGCAAATCGTTCGATGGATGTGCTTTTACCTACGCCACGTGGTCCTTTTACAAGTAAAGCTGGACGACTTGGGTTCTCACGCCAGAGCGCTAAATCTTGGTTAATCTTTCTTTTCAACATATTATCACCACAATCATTATAGTTAAATGATCGTTTTTTAGCAAGTGTATCCACATATTTTTTTAACGTTATTTTTGGATTTTTGCATATTTTATCATTTAATACACAAAGAAAAAACCTTCCGTATAGAAGGCTTTTCCCTTGGAGAAATCTATTTATAAGATAAGATGGCTTTGAGTTCTTCTTTTACAAGCGGTAAAACTTGTTTTGCATCGGCGATGATGGAAACATCCGCGACATCAAATATTAACGCATTGGGGTCAGTATTGACCGCGATGATGAGTTCCGATTTATCCATCCCACTGATGTGTTGGATGGCACCACTGATGCCAGAGGCGAAATAGACTTTTGGATGGACTGTTGTCCCTGTTTGGCCAACCAAACGGTCTTTTTGTTCAATGTTCGCGTCAACCACAGCCCTTGAAGCAGCGACTTCACCACCGATGAGGTTAGCAATATCTTTTAATACAGGGAACATGTTCGATACCCCACGTCCACCAGCGACGATGACTTGGGCTTTGTTGAGTTCTACTTTTTTGTGGGTGAGTTTTTCACTGCTTAAAACTTTTACTTTGGACTCAGATTCGCACACAAACGGCACAGCTTTGAGTTTAGAAGTTCGTGTTCTATCCTCTTCAATTTTGAATATTGAAGGTCTGATGGTCGCCATTTGTGGGATGGTATTTTCACAAATGATGGTTGCGAACAAATTACCCCCCAGTGCTGGTCTGGTTGCAAGCAACAGTAATTTATCGCTTTGTTCAAATTCTAATAACGTCGCGTCTGCAGTTAGCCCTGTGTTTAGTCTCGCAGATACCCTTGGTGCCAAATCTCTACCTTCTAAGGTGGAACCTATCAAGAACACATCCGGACGTGTGTCTTTCATCAAGTTCGTGATGGCTCTTGCATAATAATGGGTATCGTAAACAGCCAGTTTCTCATCCACGGTATAAATGATTTCATCTGCCCCACAAAAGGTCATCGCATCGATGTCTTTTGCTTGTAACGATTGACCAAAATAGACGGCACTGATTTGAACCGATGCATCGAGTTTACGACGACATTCAGAGAGTAATTCTAATCCAATGGGTTGTAGTTTCCCATGATTTTGTTCGATGAAGACCCATACATTATTCATGGTTTTTAACCTCCATATAAGGATACAATAACTTCGTAATCCATTTCGCCGCGTCTTCAGGGGTCATCACGACTTTCTCAGATTTCGCTTGAACTTGTTTGACGTATGTTTTTTTCACTTTGGTCGGTGACCCTTTTAAACCAATATGGCTTGGGTCAATATTCAAATCATTGAATGTCACGAGGTTCACTTTTTTATCGGTATTATGATAAATGTCCCACGCATTCATGTATCTAGGTTTGTTCATATCTGCCAATGTAGTCACGAGGACAGGTAATTCAACTGACAATGTGAGGACTTCACTGTCTGTGCGTTTTTTAACAATCAATTCTCGGCCATTTAAAGCGGTGATTTCAGATAGATAAGTCACTTGTGGGATATTTAAGAACTCAGCCACTTGTGGCCCTACTTGAGCGGTATCACCATCGATGGCTTGGTAACCAGCGATGATTAAGTCATACTTTAATGTTTTTAAGAAACTAGATAAGATGGTCGATGTGGCCCACGTATCTGACCCCGCAAATGCACGGTCAGAAAGTAAATAACACGCATCCACCCCACGCCCATAGAGTTCAACAAGCATCGATTCGGCTTGCATCGGCCCCATGGTCACCACAGAAACCGTCCCACCATAACGGGCTTTCAGTTTAAGTGCTTCTTCGACCCCAGCCAAATCGTTGGGGTTCACAATGCTTTGTACACCAGCACGGATCAAGGTGTTGGTTTCTTTATCAATTTTGATTTCAGTCGTATCTGGTACTTGTTTAACCAATACAATGATATCCATTAGCGTAACACCTTTCCGGCAATGACCATACGTTGGACTTCACTGGTGCCTTCATATATTTCAGTGATTTTCGCATCCCTTAAGTAGCGTTCGATTTCAAAATCACGGATGTAGCCATAACCACCCATCAGTTGAATCGCTTGGTCAGAAACTTCAAAAGCGACCCTCGAGGCGTATAGTTTAGCCATCGCCGCTTTGTCAGAATAAGATTCGCCTTTTTCTTTCGCGGTTGCTGCTTGGTATAACAATGCTTTAGCCGCTTCAATTTCGGTTTTCATGTCTGCAATCTTGAATTGGGTATGTTGGAATGAAGCGATGGGTTTATCGAACTGTTTTCTGGTCTTGACATAATCCACTGCACGTTCGAATGCCCCTTCTGCAATCCCTACGGCTTGGGCGGCAATCCCAATACGTCCACCATCTAAAGTAGACATCGCGATTTTAAAACCTTCGCCTAATTTACCCAGTAAATTTTCTTTGGGTACTTGAACTTTATCGAATACCAATTCACAGGTGGATGACCCACGGATCCCCATCTTTCGTTCTTTTGGTCCAACACTGAACCCTTTGGTATCTTTTTCTAAGATGAACGCACTGATACCTTTGAGTCCGAGTTCTGGATTGGTCATCGCAAAAATGATGTACAGATCCGCATAACCCGCATTGGTAATGAATATTTTAGACCCTGTGATTTCATAATAACTGCCTTTATCCAGGGCTTTGGTTTGTTGTTTTGAGGCGTCTGTGCCTGCACTCGGTTCGGTTAACCCAAAGGCACCCAACCACTGTCCACGATTGAGTTTAGGCAAATACTTAGCCTTTTGAGCTTCTGTACCAAACGCATGGATGGGTGAAGCACATAAGGAGGTGTGGGCAGATAAAATCACCCCAGTGGTGGCACAGTATTTCGATAGAATACGGACCGCATCCACATAAGCCGTGTAGCTCGCACCTACCCCACCATAAAGTGGTTCATAAGGTAAACCTAAAATCCCAAGTTCAGCCATTTTTTGAACCGTTTCGATGGGGAATCTTTCTTCTTCATCGATGGTTTTCGCCAGTGGTTTCACTTCTTTTAAAGCAAATTCTTCGAGCATTTTTAATAAGAGTTCATGTTTCATCGTCTTGGCATCACCAGCGCGTGTCCAACAACCACTGGTTCATTGTTTTGGTTATAAGCCACTGTCTTGAACAACACGCGATTTTTCTCCTCATTGATTTCTTCGGCTTCGACCGTAGCCTTGATATGGTCGTTTAAATAGACGGGTTTTACAAACTTGGAATCTTGTTGTAAATAAATCGTCCCTACCCCAGGCAACTGGGTGCCTAAAACGGTTGAAAACAAAGCATTGATGAGACCCCCATGCGCGATTCTTTGGTGAAAAATCGATCGTGCTGCGAAGTCTTCATCCAAGTGGACAGGGTTAAAATCCCCCGATACTTGTGCGAAGTGTTTCACGTCTTCTTCGGTGATGGTCTTCTCGAAAAAAGCGATATCCCCAACCTTGATGTCTTTAATTGTTTTGCTTGTCATAATATTCCTTTCTTCATTATATACTATGAATAAACGTTCATCTTACCTTTATAATAGACCGATTATTCATAGATGTCAATAGGGGGAAAAAGATATCTCTTGTTTTTTTCAAAGAAATCGTTTACACTAATTATAGGTGATGAAAATGGACAAAATGAACTATCGCTTACCAAAAAGAAAAGATGGTCAAAAGACATTCAATAAAATAATCAATAGTGGTAAAAAACTATTTTCCAAACAAGGCTATCAAGCGACATCAATCAATGAGATTATTGACAAGGCAAAAATCGCCACTGGAACTTTTTACATTTATTTTGATGACAAGCTCGCTTTATATGTTTACCTCTTACATCAGTATAGAGCAAAGATTGGTGAAGCCATCAACGAAGCGATCAAAGACGCGAATACTCGCTATGAAAAAGAACGCCTTGGTATCAAAGCATTCTTAAAATTTGCGTGGCAAGACCCGCTTTCCTATCGAATCATTTGGGAGTCGATGTTCGTCGATAAAGACATCTTCAAAGAGTACTACCAAAACTTCTCGAGTGCTTATGTGGATAAACTCAGTACATCGGTAGCCTCCGGTGAAGTGGATGCTGCAATCGACTTAGAAACCTTATCCTATATTTTGATGGGGATTTCAAACTTCGTTGGTTTACAAGTATTATTCAGAGAAACCCTCACAGACATGGACTTAGACCGCATTGTCGATCAAGTCATGTATGTCTTAAAAAACGGTATGTTTAACCAATAACAAAACCCCCGCTAACGATACTTAGCGGGGATTTCTATTATTCTTTATGGAATGTGATGGTGAACGTAGACCCCACATTGAGTTCTGATTCCACCGTGATGATGCCTTTATAGTAAGATACCACATGCTTCACGATGGCTAAACCCAAACCTGTGCCATTTTGATACAGATTCCTTGATTTGTTGACCTGATAGAACCGCTCAAAAATCCGTTGTTGATATTCTTTTGGAATACCAATGCCCGTGTCTTTAATTCTGATTTTGATGACATCTTCATTTTGAGTTAAAGCGATGTCAATGGCCCCACCAAATTTATTGTATTTGATGGCATTTTCAATCAAGTTCTTAAAGAGGGATTTAAAATCGGTCTCGATGCCTTTAAACATCACGTTATGTGTTTCCAAAGTGACTTGAATTTGCTTATCCTGAATGAGCGGGTTCAAATCTTCTAAAACCCCATCCAATACCTTTTTCAAATTGAATGAGACTTGATCCATCTTTGGTCTGTTCTCAAGTCTAGAGAGTTCTAACATGTCTTTGAGTAAGTTATCCATGATCACCACTTGGTGAATGATTTCTTGTGATAACTTTTTCTTTTCGTCAGGGGTCGCCATTTCATATAAGATGAGTTCTGCAGACCCTTTGATGGCTGTCAGTGGGGTACGCAGTTCATGGGAAGCATTGGCGAAGAAATCACGTTTGTTGTTTTCTAGGCGAATGCGGTCGGTATCGTCAATCAAGGTAACCAATACCCCTTGTTTGCCTTTTGATTTCAATAGTAACTTGTTGTATACACTATTGACTGTGACCATAATGAATCGTTCGTGGTAAGGAACTCTAAAGGATAGTGATATATCTTCTTCCGTGGCGAGTTTGATCGCTTCATAAATTTCTTTATTACGAATCGAAAGGATCAAATCGTGTTCTTTGATGTTAAACCATTTTTGTGCAAGTTCATTATAAAAGACGATCGATTGGTCTGAACCAACCAGTAAGATGCCTTGGTCCATGTGTTTAACCAAAATCGATAACAATTCTTCTTTTTCATTGAGGCTATGGATGTTTCTGACAATCGATTCATTGACCCCATTGATTTCTCGTAACAATTCATTGATTTCATCGTATTGTGTGGCAGGCATCACCCATTGGTAATGACCGTCTTTAATACTTTTAACCGACAGGGCGATGTCATGGATGGGTTTCATGAAGGTATCGGAAATCTTTTTATAGCTTCCTACCGATAACCCAAGAATCCCCAAAGAGATGAGGATTAAAATGGAAATGGTTTGGGTATTTAAGGCGATATTTTGATCCATAACGATGGCAACCCGCACGTAATTGCCATTGGCAGCACGATTCGCGATATACATTAAATTCAAATTGAGTGTTTCTGAATATCGGGTGTAAGCACGCCCTAGATTTTTGATTTCAGGGTAGTTATTTTGATTGCCAGAGGTTGAAATGCGCATTGAATCGGCAATCGTGACCCCTTCAGGAGTGATGATGGAAATGCGTTTATTTGAGTTTTGAAATTGGGTGACGAAGACTTCATCTGTGACCGTTTTATAATTATAAGCCACCAAAGTGTCTTCTAAAACAATATCGAGCATATAGGCCGATTGTCTTTGATTGACAAAGTTGGTAAGCGTAAAAGAAATCGCTAAATATAAAACAATCAGCAAACTCGTCATCAAGAGGTGGTATAAAACGAAGGTGCGTTTCATAGTTTCACCAACCGATAACCCACCGCTCTCACGGTGATGATTTCAATGCTCGCACTCAAATCCATCAGTTTTTTACGAATCGATTTGACATGCATGTCGATGGTTCTGGACTCCAAAACCAAATCCGACCCCCAAACCACTTGAAATATGCGGTCTCGGTGCAACACTTCATCTGGGTGTTCTAACAATAGTTTTAAGAGTTCAAACTCCTTATAGGTCAATGTGACGAGTTGTGCATCCACAGTGACCTCACGGGTTTGTAAATCCATTTGAATGTTACCAATTTCCAAGCGTTTTTTGATTTTGGTTTTTCTGAGTTTACTTTGAATCCGCGATAACAATTCCAAGACCCCAAATGGTTTGGTTAAATAATCATCGGCACCCAAATCCAAACCTGTGACTTTGTCGAGTTCACTGGATAATGCCGATAAGATGATCACAGGGATATCTTCGGTTTGTTTGTCTGATCTCAAGCGTTTCAAATGATCTAACCCCGATTCATTGGGCAACATCAAATCTAAAAGAATCAAATCTGGCAGTGATTTTTCGATCGCTTCGAATAAGTCTTTACCCTGTTGAAACCATCTATATTCATATTTTGCGTTACTGAGGGTTTTTTCAATCACATAGGCAATCGAATGGTCATCCTCGATAAAATAGATTTTTGGCATAAACCCTCCTTAAAATAGGGGTGTATTCTTGTGTGAACCCGTGACCAAAAATATAACCCATTCGGCGATATTCACGGCGTGGTCAGCGACGCGTTCAAGGTATTTAGAAATTAAGATGATGGAGATGACATAAGGCGTATCATCGACATCGTCTTTGATCCACTGGGCAGCAAGTTGAATCATTTGTCGGTATTCATGGTCAACAATGTCGTCTTGAGCGATGATGAGTTTCGCTAACACAGCGTCTTCACTCACCAACGCTTCAATCGCGGATTGGACCATGTGTTCGGCGTGTTTAGCCATCGATAAAACGACCGATAAATCGCGCACAAATTGGTGACCTTCCAAATGTAAAGAAATCTCTGAAATGTCTGAAGCATGGTCACCGATGCGTTCAATGTCTGTGAGTATTTTTAGAATGGTCGTGACCAAACGTAAATCTTGGGCGATGGGTTGTTCTTTCCAAATGATTCTTAAGGCTTGTTTGGAAATTTCTTCTTCCATCATGTCGATTTGGTCGTCGGCTTTGATGATGTTTTTGGCTAAAACCAAATCGTTGGTTTCAAAACTTTTTAAGCCATCTCTGACATTGAGTAAGGCTTGGTCAGCCATTTCAATGACGGATTTTTTAAGTTGATTCAAGGCGGTTTGATACGTATTACGATTCATGGGTAATCACCTTTACTTTCATTATATCATTATCCAAAACGACCGGTGATGTAATCTTCGGTGCGTTGGTCCCTCGGGTGTGAGAATAATCGTTCGGTTTCTTCGTATTCGACCATTTCACCTAAGAGGAAAAATGCGGTATAGTCCGAAATACGGGCCGCTTGTTGCATGTTGTGCGTGACAATGACAATCGTGTAATTTTGTTTGAGTTGTAAAATCAAATCCTCGATTTTGGAGGTTGCGATCGGGTCAAGTGCTGAGGTGGGTTCATCCATCAGAAGGACTTCGGGTTTCATCGCCAATGCTCTAGCGATACACAAACGTTGTTGTTGTCCACCCGATAAGGATAAGGCGGATTCTCTCAAACGGTCTTTGACTTCTTCCCATAAGGCAGCTTGTTCTAAAGCGGTTTTAACAATTTCATCGAGTTCTGCTTTGTTTTTAATGCCTTGGCACCTAGGACCATAGACGATGTTGTCATAAATACTCATCGGGAATGGGTTTGGTTTTTGAAATACCATCCCAACTTTAATCCTAAGACCAATGACATCGGTTTGTTTATCATAAATTTGTTGATGATTGTAGTGGATTTCGCCTTGTATGACACAGTTGTCAATCAAGTCGTTCATCCGGTTCAAGGTACGTAAAAAAGTCGATTTCCCACAACCCGATGGCCCAATCAGCGCGGTGACTTTCTTCTCATAAATTGAAAATTCAATTTGTTTTAAGGCTTGTTTTTGACCATAATAAAGGTCAAGTCCTTTGACATCAAATACTTTATTCATGGGTGACACCATACTTTCTTAACAGTCTTTTCGAGATCAATTTGATCGATAAATTCATCGATAACACGATCACCAATATGATGATGGCGATGGTGGTCGATAATTCAATGTTGGCAGGTTCATCGGTCATCATCGCCCAAATATGAACGGATAATGACGTTGATTTATCATAGATGG
This sequence comes from Acholeplasma sp., assembly GCA_036677365.1. Lineage (GTDB taxonomy): Bacteria > Bacillota_I > Bacilli_A > Acholeplasmatales > UBA5453 > Paracholeplasma. Next base: position 150,705 of record JAVBWN010000014.1, on the reverse strand, counting down.
ATACATGGTCTTTGATGGCTGTACCTACCGCGAATACCAAAGCTGCACTTTCCCCTATGATTCTGCCTATCGCGAGCAAGGTCGCGGTTAGAATCCCTGAAAATGCACTCGGTAAAACAATTTTAAAGGTGGTTTGGGTTTTATTTCCACCCAAAGCTAGGGAGGCATGTCTATAATCATCAGGCACCACTTTAAGCGATTCTTCTGTGGTACGGATGATGACAGGCATCAAAATGACGGATAATGTCAGTGCCCCTGAAATGAGGTTTGCCCCAGTCGCTTTGGTGAGGGAGATGGTGATTGGGACAAACAAGGCTAACCCCATCAAACCGTAGATGATGGATGGGACACCTGTTAAGGTTTCTATCAAGTTTCTTAATGCTTTGGTGAACTTATTTTTAGGGGCATATTCATTCAAATATAAGGCTGCACCCACACCAACAGGTAAAGCAATCAATAAGGTTAAGCCAATCAAATAAAGTGTGGTGATGATGGACCCTCGAATTCCACCCCCTGAGGTTGAATATTCCAATTCACGGAAGGTCGTTTTCGTATCCAATACTTGAATCATGTTTTGTGCCCCTTGAATCGATAGCGCAGATGGCCCATCGTCAAAAGCAATTCGGACGATTTCGTAATCGACATCCAACATCAGATCTTGGGTAGCTACCCCTTTGTTACGTAAATCTTTAAACGGTGAATCTTCGTGAACGTAGGTCACTAAGACAATCGTATGCCCCATCAAGTTTTCAGAATCACTCAAAGCAATCCCCCACTTGGTAGAGTAATAGGTGTGATCATCAAAATCTTTATTGGTATTGAATACCCCAGGACCGGTAAAATCTTTCAAATCGGCGATATAACTGGTCGATTCAAAGTTATGGGTAATGAGGTCCATATTGAGCAATTTGAATCCATTGAGGAACACAAATAATAGAATCGATATCAAAACGAATAAGGAGATGAATGAAGCCATATAAGTGATGGATTGTAAAATGAGGTCTTTTTTTCTACGGCTATTTAACATCGACATTCCCCACCTTTCGTTTGATGTAGTTTAAGGTGAAGTTGGTAATCAAAATCACTACCATCAGGACAATACCGACAGAAAAGCGAATATCATAATCGAGCCCTGTGGTTTCCTTCATGCCTTCTAACATCATGGTGGTTAACGTCGATGTGGTATCCAGAATATTAAAATTGATCCCGCTTCGTCTACCACCCGCCACCAATGAAACCGCGGTCGCTTCACCTAACACACGGCCAATACCCAGGATCACTGAGGTGAATATCCCACTCTTCGCTGAGGTTAACACGACTTTGAAATGCGTTTGGGTTTTGGATGCCCCAAGGGCTAAAGACCCATGTTCAATCGATTTATCCACACTACGGATCGCCACTTCGCTGATGGAAGCAATCGTTGGAATCGTCATGATGGCTAAAACCAGTACAGAAGATAAAATCGAGTTACCACCTTTGGATTGGAAACCAAGGATTGTTGAAAAATCATACACCAGTTTTAAAATGATCCCCGCTCCAAACAAACCGTAAATAATCGATGGGATCGAGGCAAGCATTTCAATGACGGTTCTTAAGGTTTCAGCCAGTTTTTTAGGGGCGATTTTCGCAATGAATAAGGCAGTCAGTACCCCAACTGGAAATGAGATGAGCAACGATAAAAACGCGATGAATAGGGTGGAGATGATGAGAAAACCCACCGCGTATAAATTGGAGTTAAACGATTCCCCAATCAACCACGTGGAACCCGTTAAAAAGTCAGCGAGATTCACACGACCTAAACCACCATTATTCGTGATAAAAGGGGTAACCCCTTTGACCATGATGACACCTGCGATGATGAAGATGAATGAGGAAGATAATATGGCAAAACCCATCAAGATGTATTTAATGGCGTTATCTAGCCATTGATTATGTCTTTTTTGAGTCTGTTTTAAATGTATTTTTGATTGCATCAGATACTCCTTTTTTATGCAAGAAAAGACCCGATTGGGCCTATTTCAGGTTTATTCAGAAACGACGTCTGACCACTTAGTATATGTACCGTCGTAAATCGCTTTGAGTTGTGCTGCTGTAATGTTGGTCACTGGGTTGTTCTTATGGACAATCGCAACAATCGCGTCCCAAGCCAATTGACCCATATCCGAGGTTGCAACCCCAACTTTTTCTGTGTCTTTGAAATATCTTGAAGAGAACCCAACGTGTTTAGAAACCGGATCGCTTAAACCAATGGTTTGTGTACGCTTGTAAGCATCCCCAGAACCTGTGTGATCGTGTTCAGCCACAAAGTTACCGGCTTTCGCACTGAATGCTTGTGTTAAGGCTTGTGCAACTTTTTGAATGGAGTCAGACCCACCAAAACGTAAGGTCACGTTTGAATTGTTTCTAGCGGTGATTGGGTGTTGTGCTTTGATCGAATCCCAAGTCACTGTGGTTTGTAACGCAATCGCACCATTGTTGTTGATGATGTCTGCGGCATCGGTGGTACCTAAGAATGCGACGAATGCATTGACCAATTGTTCAATTTCTGTCGATTCATAATCACCAGCGTCTCTGACCATCCACATGAATGGGCGTTTTAATCCGTAAGTATTGTTGAGTACGTTCGCAACCGTTGGTGCGACACCTTCAAAACTTAACCCTTTAATTGTATTGTTTAATGAGGATAAGGATACATAGCCAATCCCGTATTCATCGGTACCCATTGAAGTCATGATCCCTGTGTTGTCTTTGATGACGAAACCTTCAACCAACACATCATCTGAACCAGCTGCTGCTGAGAACCCGATCCCTTCCATAAACCCTGCACGTGTACCTGAGGTGGTATCACGGGTGTAAACGGTGATGTTTTTGGAATCATCAAACGATGAACCCGATGTACAAGCAGCTAAACTGAATGACAATGCTAAAGCCAATACTAAGAATATTTTTCTCATATAATCTCCTTTTTTATTTTGTTCACCTCGATTGTACAAAAAAAAAGAATGTGAATATATCACACTCTTGTAAGCAGTTTGTAAAGAACTTGTAAAGTCGGATTAGTTTTTCATATTGAGCCAAGCAAGGATATCGGATATAACCAAATCTTGGTCAAAATCGAGTAAAACATCGTGGTAACTGTCTGGATAAATGATGATGTCTTTGTTTTTCGTACTGGCTTTATCATATAACGCGTGTGCATTATCTAATGGCACAATTAAATCGCTACCCCCATGGATGACGAGTAAATCTGGTTTATATGTATCCAATTGCTTATGTATGTATTTATTGGCTTTATAGATGGTTTCATACAACATCTTAAATGTCACAAACTTCAATAACATGGGATCATGGATTTCTGCTTCTGTTTTCTCATGGCGACTCTTGGGATCTGCCCAATTGAGATGGAGTTTTCGTTTTGGAAACAAGAAACCCAACCACTTCACCATTGAAATGATGTGGTAATGGTACCCAATAGAAATGACACCTTGAATATCTGGTCTCGAAGTGGCATATAAGTGGCTGATCAATGCCCCCAATGAATGACCCATCAAAAATACTTTACGGTCTTTTTCCTCTTGAGCGATGATCTCATCCAAATCTTCTATCAGGTGCTTATAATCTTTAAGCACACCTAGTGGTATCTGTTGACCATGCCCCCTCACATCATAAACAAGAAACGCATACCCAGCAGCATTGAATCTTTTTGCAATCCCTTCATACAACAACCCATACTCACCAATCCCGTGGGTAAAAATGATGAGTGGTGATTTAGGCGATGTTTCAAATAGATGGTAATGGACCATATTACTCGTCTAATAAATCGATGACTTTTGAAGCGAGTTGGTCGTAAGCTAAACCTGCAGGTTCAACACTTTGGAAGATATAGCCATCGACTGGTTGACCAATCGGGATTTGAGTCAATACATCGACACCCAATTGTTTAGCCACTTTATCGCCACCACCTTGACCAAAGATGAATTCACGTTTTCTATTACAATGGTTTAAAAAATAGCTCATGTTCTCAACCACACCAATCACGGCGTGACCGATTTGTTGTGCACCGAGCCCTGCTTTCACCGCGACGTGTGCCGCGTTTACATGTGGGGTCGTAACGATCAACATCTTGGTATGTTGTGCGAATTTTTGAATGTCTAAGGCAACATCGCCAGTGCCTGGAGGTAAATCGATTAACACATAATCGGTATCCGGACGCCACGCAACCCCACCGAAATAATGCGAAAGCATTTTGCCTAACATCGGACCACGCCACATGATGGGTTTATCTGCTGGCATGAAAAATTCTGTGGAAATGACTTCAATGCCATCGCTTTGTAAAGGGATCATCATATCGTCATCGGTCCCTGACAATGGCTTGATGTCGACTTTAAGGATTTGTGGGATCGAAGCCCCATAAATGTCCGCATCAATGATGCCGACTTTTTTCCCCAATCGGGTTAATGCCGCAGCGAGGTTCGCTGTAACGGTCGATTTACCCACGCCACCTTTACCAGAGGCGATGCCTAAATAAATGATTTTCTTTTCACCTTCATTGACAACTTCGTTTTGTTCAAAGGTGACTTTGATGCCTGGGAAACCCAACTCGACTTTCACGAGTTTGATTAAATTGATTTTAAATTTTTGTTCTTCAGGCGTGCCTGGTTTGGAAAAGTAGAGTTCAACATCCACCACACCGGTTGGACCTACGGTCAGTTTTTTAATCCCATTGACGTCTCTTAACGGTTTTTCATACCCTGGGTCAACGAGTTCTTCAATGCGTTTTTTAAGTTCTTCATATGTAGCCATAAATTAACACCTCGACAATGATTATAACATAACCGACCCCGCAGGCATGTAAAAAATGCAAAAAAACCACCCCTAAGGGTGGCGTATGTGTTATGGTTTTGGAAAATCCAAATCCGTTTTCAACTCATCGATGATTTCATTCAGATAGGCATAATCCACGACATAGGAAAATTTCTTGTTTTGATTTTCCAGAGTAATGATTTTACTTTTCAATAGTTCATTGATGTGGTAGGAAATGGTGGCTGAGGAAACACCAATCTTCGCAGCGATTTCTTTCACTGAGGTGAGACCCGTTGAAATCCATTTAATCACTTCATAACGGGTTTTATCGCCGAGGTTTTTAAAGACCGTGACCCGTTCTGATGTTTTATTTTCAACCGCTTGACTCATGTGGTCAAAGGCTTGTTTCATTTTAAGTCCCCAAACCAAATTGAGACAATCCTTTTTCGGATTGATCATCACTTCATATTGATAGACCCCGGAAATCATGAGGTTGAGCGTTTGGTCTTCAATCGTCATCCCTTTGATTCGCCCTTGGCTCCATGTTTCTATCACTGAACTGCCCTGGGTTAAAAGTTCGTGGGACATCTGTTCACCAAGTGTAATGACAGCACTTGATACCATGTCATAGTAACGATTGAAGAGGGGTTCTAATTGCTTCATCAGTTGGGTAAACGATTGGATGGTTTGAATTGGGTTTTCAATCATCAGTAGGAGTTGCCACTTAAAGGTGTTATCCAAATCCAATCCTTGGATAAATACAATTGGATTGGGGTGTGATTCTACTTTTTCTTGATTCGAAACCACCAGTGCTTCATACAATTTGGATTTAAGTGTATCGGTGTTTTGACTGAGTATATAGTTGAAATAACCCTGTTGATCAAAACCGTGGATTGGAAAAGCATTGAACAACAGATGACTCAAATCTTGGGTTGCATACTCGTCTTTTAAATAAAATGACTGAATTTGCGATCTGAATGGTTCTAGTTTGGTTTGAATCTCCTTGATCCAAATTTGATATTGGTCATCAAATTCTTTTTCCGTTTCGGTCAAAAATAACAGTTTACCAAATTTCAATAAATCCAATAGACGTGATTCCTGTTTTAGAAAATTAACTTCCAACGACTTCCACTCCTTTGATTATTTTAGGTTGTTTTGTGGTATTGACTTGGTTTAATTTTGATTTGTGTAAAATTACCGAAACCATCAAAATCAATCCTGCAAAAAAGATCACAATGCTTGGGTCCATTATATCATACAACACCCCAAAAATCATTTGCCCAATCGGTACAAATATGGTAACAAGCAACATCATTACCGAGGATACTCGACCCATCATCGATAACGGGACCACTTTTTGAAAAATCGTGGCGTTCGCGAGATTGGCGATACTGACCAACATCCCCGTTAGGAAACTTAAAATCAAAATGACATAAAATGTGATTTTTAGCGCACCCACGGCTTGAATTGCCCAAGGGGACAATATGAATGCTAAAACAAATATGATGCACGACAACCCCATAAAAGCCTGGAAAAAGACTTTGGATAATGAAAATCGTCTAATGATTTTAACCGCGAATAATGGGGTCACAATCATCGATAGAGAAATCGCCATTTGATAAAAACCAAACTCAAAATCGCTGACCAATAAGACCGATTTGATGATGTAAATCAAACCCACCGAAAACAGCGGTGCGATACAAAAGTTGATGATGGTTGCGAGTGAAATCATCGATGAAATAGACGCTTCTTTACGGATCAAATCGATCCCAGCCATGGTATCTTGATAAAACACCTTGAATGTCATTTTTTCATTGTTCTTCACCTGTTTTGGTAAGGTAATCATCATCTCTGCGATACTAGATAAGATAAAACTCAACCCGTTGATCCATAAAATCCATAGCATATCGGTATGCATATAAAGCAATGCCCCCAACACAGGTGCAAGCAGTTGGCCGATATTCAAAACCACCGTTTGAAATGAATTGGCTTCTAAATATTGTGTCTTTGGAACGATTGAAGGTAAGACCGCTGACATCGCTGCGTGGAAGAATATTTCTATGATTTCCAATACCACGATGATGATGTAAATGGCAAGTATCGATAATTGTTGTTGATCGGCCAACCAATAAAACCCAGTGAGGATGAGAAAAACCCCGCTCAGCATGTCTAGTCCAACAATCATGTGTTTACGATGCCAACGGTCTGAAATGACGCCCGCAAATGGGGTGAATACCAATCTGGGTAAAATGGAAATCGACAACATGCTGGCAAACAGTGTCGCTGAACCTGTGGTATTCAATACGTATAGCGATAGCGCAAATTGCATGATATTAGATCCCAATAGCGAGACGAGTTTACCAAAGATGAGTCTTCGATATTGTGTGTTTTTTAAGATGTGTGTGTGCATAGATACCTCCCCTGAATACACACCAATTATAAGATGTTCATCTAATTTTGTCAACTGTTTTGTTAGACTTTTATCTATTTTTATGATTAATGTTCTGAATAAACACCCGTTTAATTAGATAATCATCTAATTTAAAAAGAAAACTTCCCAATTCGGGAAGTCTTTGGTTACATCGCTTTACTGCGTTTAAACATCTTTTTAATTCTTTGGAAAAATGGCGATTGGTCATAACTCAAGATGGAGGCTTTGTACACTGGGGCGAGTAAGTAATACATCCCAACCGTAGACCCGATTAAGATCACAAATGAAATGATGACATCGACTACACCCAAGACCCCACTCATATACAGGGTCGGAACCACGATGGGTGAAAATAGTGGGATATAACCTAAAATCTTCAGTACGATGGAATCCCCCATGTACATGGAGAAAATCGAAGCATAAAATCCAATCAACATCGTAAACATGAACGGCGATTGAAACGATTGGAAGTCTTCCATCGAGGTTGACATAGAGGCGAGGGTCGCCATGAATATCATGAAGAACAAACCACCCACAATCATAAAGATCAGGGTTATGAATAAAGCCATCGGTAAGGCATTCAGTACACTTGAGATGATGTTTGAATCGGTTTCAGTCAACATCCCAATGAGTTCACTGATCGACATTTGACCATTGGTCGCACCAAGGACTGTGGTTGAAACAAACCCAGCGATGATCCCGTAGATGAAAATCAATCCCGATTGGACAATTAAGAAAATAAATGACGCTAAAATCTTGGTCATGAAATGGGTTTGTGGTGGTACGGTAGACATCACAAATTCGATGGCTTTTGTTGATTTTTCTTCAATGATATCGACACCCACGAATTGAACGCTTAGGATGAGCATGATGAAGATGGGGATAGCGACAAACACGCTGATGGCAGATAATATTAAATCTCTCGTGGTATGGTCATCTTCTTGTGTGTGGATCTCATAGACCAATGGTTGGTTAAAATCGGAGATGAGTTCTAATTCGGCTGGTGTTTTATCGGCAGCCCATACTTGGACTTTTAAGACAGATAAAGCTTGTAACAAAACCGTCTCATTCAACGTATCCAAACCGTTTTTATAAATGTCGACCACCAAGATGTCCCCATTGGCCGTTAAATGTATGATGGCTTTGGAAGCACCAAAACTCAAATTGTTGGGGTCTACCGTGGCTTGTGGTTCAAATGAGACATTCGCCCCTGGAATCATGCTCAAGAGGGCTTGTGCACTTTGGTCTAAGATTTCTATCGATTCGAGGCCTTTTTGGGTATCATCTACCACATAAACGATTTCTTTAGATGCCTCACCATCGTCAAAGAAAGCAACGATGTTTGGGATATTCATCAACGCCAATAAGGCGATGAAGATGACGATGTTGGCGATATAGAATGCCTTCGTTCCAATACGTCGTTTGATGCCATATTTGAGTAAATATTTAAACTTGCTCATAAGTTTCGCCTACTTTCTCAATGAAAATTTCAGATAAAGTCGCTTGTTCAACATCGAACTTACGAACATTTTTGCAGGTTTTCACGTAATTAAATACCGCTTCAGAAAACGATTCATCGGCGATTTTAACAATCCACTCATTCGGTTGAATGATGACATCTAATACGCCTTCAATCGATCTGAGTTTGGCTTCTTCAACCTCACCAATCAAACGGATGTTGTGTCGCTTGAAGTCCTTCTTGATGTCACTGATTTTGCCTTGTAAGACTGGAATCCCTTTTTCTAAGACAATCAATTGTTCACAAAAGGATTCAACATGATCGATTTGGTGGGTAGAGAAAATAATCATGGTCCCTTTTTGTTGAAAGTCTCGGATGACTTCAACAAATTTATTGGTATTGATGGGGTCTAGTCCAGAAAATGGTTCGTCTAGTACCAACAATTTCGGGTTGTTGATGATGGCTGTGATGAATTGGATTTTCTGTTGGTTTCCTTTGGATAGTTCCTTGATTTTTTTGTCCAAATAGGATTCTATGTTGAAACGTTTGAGCCAATAGTTCAAACGTTCAAGGATGGTATCTTTATCTAAACCTTTCAATGCGCCATAATGTAAAACCAATTCTTTCACACTCAATTTGACCAGTAACGAGCGCTCTTCAATCATATAGCCAATCTGGTCTACATCATCATAAGAGATCTTTTTACCATGAAAACGGATGTTGCCTTCGGTGGGTTCTAATAAACCCAAAATCATTTTAAATGTGGTGGTTTTCCCTGCCCCATTGGTACCCAATAGCCCAAAGATTTCACCTGGTTGAATCGAAAAAGACAAATCATTGACCGCAGTCAGTGACCCATAATTCTTTTTGACGTGATTCACTTCTAACATAGTTTCACTCCTTCAATATTATTAATTGTTCGCATACCAAAAAAACACTGTCATGCTTTAGAATAAATCTTAAACGTATCGAACAAAATCTCATGTCAACCTTATTATACACCTTTTTATGAATTTTCAATAGATGTTTTGAATTTTTTTGAATTTATTTATATTTAAACAAAAGGCCCATGCATGGGCCTTCATTTATGGTTAAAAAATTACTTCTTCGAATCGTTATAAGCTTTGAACCAAGCCACGAATTCAGCCATTGGTAAGAAGATTTGTTCTTCTTTACCGTATAAGCGATATGTGACGCCGCCTTGTTCAACTTCTTTGTCACCAATGACCAGTTGAAGTGGCACCTTTTTGGTTTGTGCTTCTCTGATCTTATAACCGAGTTTTTCGTTTCTCAAATCCACTTCTACTCTAAACCCTAAGGCTAATAATTGTTTTTGAACTTCGATGGCATAGTCGGCATGGAAGTTTAAGTTTACCGGTAAAATCTTCGCTTGAACTGGCGATAACCACAATGGGAATGCACCTTTGTATTCTTCGATTAAGAAAGCCACAAAGCGTTCCATGGTGGAAACAATCCCGCGGTGGATGACCACAGGGACTTGGTCGTTTTTACCATCTTCACCGACATAAGTGAGTTCAAATCGTCTCGGTAATAAGAAGTCGATTTGAATGGTGGATAAGGTTTCATCGTTACCTAAAGCTGTTTTGACTTGAACATCCAGTTTCGGTCCATAGAAAGCCGCTTCACCAATCGCTTCAAAGTATGGCATTCCTAGTTCATCCATCACTTCTTTGAGTTCTTTTTGAGCATTTTCCCACATTTGATTATCATCAAAGTATTTTTCCTTGTTTTCAGGGTCTCTGTAACTCAAACGGAACTTATAGTCATGGATGTTGAAATCTTTATACACATTGAGGAGTAAGTCCACAGTGCGTTTGAATTCATCTTTGATTTGGTCTGGTCTGACGAAAATATGCGCATCATTCAAGGTCATTTCGCGTACACGTTGTAATCCGGAGAGTGCCCCTGATTTTTCATATCTGTGCATCATCCCGAGTTCAGCGATGCGGATAGGGAGTTCTTTATAGGAATGGACTTCATTTTTGAAAATGATCATGTGGTGTGGACAGTTCATTGGTCTTAATACCAACAATTCACCATCGCCCATGTCCATCGGTGGGAACATCGAATCCTTATAATGAGACCAGTGTCCACTGGTTTTATAAAGTTCCACATTCGCCATGATTGGGGTATAGACGTGTTCATAACCTAGGCTGATTTCTTTATCGGTGATGTATCTTTCGATGATTCTACGGATGGTAGCCCCATTTTTAAGCCAGAAACCCAAACCAGATCCCACTTCTTTAGAAATTAAGAACAAATCGAGTTCTTTACCAATTTTTCTGTGGTCTCTCTGTTTACGTTCTTCAAGCATATTTAGATGGGCATCGAGGGCTTCTTTGGTAAAAAATGCAACCCCATAGACACGTGACAACATCTTATTGTCACTGTTTCCACGCCAATAAGCGCCTGCCAAGTTGAGCAGTTTGAAATACTTGATTTCCTTGGTATTGGATACGTGTCCACCACGGCATAAATCGATGAAATCGCCTTGTTGGTATACAGAAATCTTTTGGTCTTTTAACCCTTCAATCAATTCAAGTTTATAGGGGTCTTGTTTAAAAATGGCTTTAGCTTCTTCATAAGAAACTTCTTTGCCATGGATGGCAAAGCCTTGTTTCGCAAGTTCGGCCATCTTCTTTTCGATCTCAGGCAACATTTCATCCGTGAATTTCACATCCCCCAAATCGATGTCATAATAAAATCCTTCTTCAATCGATGGTCCAACACCAAAACACGCTTGTGGATACAAACTTCTCACCGCTTGTGCTAAAAGGTGTGCTGTAGAGTGGTTCAGTACAGCAAATGCTTCCGGGTCTGCGGCGGTAAGCAGTTTGAATGCACCGTCTTCAAACATCGGTTTTTCTAATTCAATCGCTTGACCGTTATAGAGTGCAGCCACTGATTTTTTCGCCAGTGACATGGAAATCGACTGTGCGACTTGTAATGGATTGATGCCAACTTCAACTTCGAGTTGTTTGCCATCAGGTAAATGTAGTTTCATATGATTATCCTCCTTAGAATAAAAAAGTCCCTAACAAAAAGTTAAGGACGAATCATCGTGGTACCACCTTAGTTCTAGATTACTCTAGCACTCAACACCTTAACGCGGTTAGACGGCATCTGCTTTCGCAGGCAGCTCATAGGGAGTAATTTTTATGGTTGTAGCTTGCACCGTCCTACATCGCTTTGGGTATAAAAATCATGGCCTATTCTTCGCTTTTCATATAAATTATAGCACTTTAAAGTGCCCTGTCAAGTTAAATCGAATCATAACTCTTTTCAGACAATTTGATTTCTTTGGTGAGTTCGCGGATGCGCATCATGATTCGCATCGCTTTCACTTCATCGACACCATCTTTGGCTTCTGCGAACACGCGGTGTAGATCGGTCATCTTGTAGTTTGAGGAGATCAACACAGGTAACCCCACAGTCAAGCGGTATTGTAAGATCGGTCCGAAAATTTCATCTCTAAACCAAGCGGTCATGTACTCACCGCCCACATCGTCTAAAATGAGAACCCCACAGGATTTGAGTTGTTTGACTTTGGTTTCTAACGAATTGTCAGCAAATGCATTCTTCATGTTTCTAACCAAATCTGGGAAGTATGCAAACACAACCGAAATGTTTTTTTCAATCAGTGCATTGGCAATCGCAGAGAGTAGATAGGTTTTCCCAGTTCTATATTTACCATAAAAATACATCCCACGAACAAATTCGCCTGGTTTGATGGATTCAATAAAACGGTTGGATGCCTCTAGTGCTTCTCTGCGTTCATCGTTAAATAACTTGAAATCAGCGAGTTTCGCATCAATTAAATAATCGTTGTGGTAGGTGGTGTCCAACTTCTTTTGTTTGCCTTGTTCGATTTCATTTTTTTGATACGCTGCCGACACACGGTATTCGATGGTGACAAAAGGCTCAATCACCAATACAGGTTCAAACTTTTGAGTTGGGTCTTTAGGGTTATATGCTTTTTTTAAATCGATGTATTGAACCACTGTGATGACATCGGAATCACTGACGTTTAAATCTTTGGTTTCAGAAAACGATGCAATTTCTTTTCTTAATAGATCTAAGCTGCCCATTTAATCCCCACTTTCCAACAATGCTTTGAATTCATCCATCCACTCAGGGACAGGTGCAACCCGTTTTTCTTTTGGATAATACGTTTTCTTTTCGACCTTGGGTTCAGGGTCTTTCATGATATACTCATACGCCTCTGGTTCGGTTGTGATGCCTTTTTGTAAGAGTGTATTGAGGACTTTTTCTAAGTAATTTAAGTTCGGTAAATCGGGTTTGATTCTCAAACAAATGATGATGACCGCGTTGATGACACCCACTTCTACCGCATTCCTTTCGACAAACTGACGAATCGTCTCTAAAGCAAACGCACTGTTGGTCATTTTTGGAGCGTAATGGCTGATCAAATCTTGCGGGCTAAAATCCGATAATTTCGGACGTTCTGAATCGCCTTTTAAATCGATTTCGATGCGTTCTTTACCATTGTGTTTTTCATGGTATCTTTGTGCACAGAGATTGATTTTCTCATAAAACAAACCACTATGGTCTTCATCATACGCTTCGATGAGTACTTGTTTCATGTCTTCCAAAGTAAACCCATAGACATAGAGGATGGAGGCGATTTGAGATTGAATCTTTTTAGTAAAAATACGTTTCTTTTGTAGTCGAACGGGCAAGACTTCAAACAATTGATCGAGTTTAAAGTCTTGGTTGATGACAATCCCTGAACCATTTTTTCGACCTACAATATGTAGTGAAGACGACACAGAATCGAGGGTTTTCACTTGGTATACTTGGTCAAAAGATTTGGTGATATTTTCATAGCCCACACGGTTGATTTCGGGGATGGCGAACCGTTCAAAAAGCCACTCAAAGTTACTTTCACCAATTTCGCTCTTCAAAAAACTACCTAAAATGCCATCTAAGAAAAATTGCTTAGGGGTGAGTGGCATCGTCAAACGATACATAAAAATCGTATCTTTTTGATACGTGGATAATAATCCTACCGCTTCAAGTTTACCAAAGGCGTCACTCAAATTTTTATCCTTGAGGTTTAACGCATCTAAAAGAAACGATTTTGGGTAGACTTCAGATTGATATGTTTTCGCATTCACCAGTGCTTGAAGAAACAAATACAACCCATGGCTTTCGGTGCCGATGAGTGGCTGGTATAAGAGTGCTAATGTGGATGAATCATCGAGTGATAAGGTACCACTACCGATGACCCAAAACGATTCATTTTTCATGTGACACCTATTTTTCTTAGTTGAACTTCTTCTCGTTTAATAGTTTTTGTAGTCTCGCATAAATTTCTGCGATGACCGCTTTACGACGACCAAAATCAAACATGACATCGGCGTTTAATACAAAGTCGATGGCGGTTTGACGGCGTTGTAAACTGACCACTTTGACGTCTAATGTTTCATTTTTACGTTCAAAAATGAATTCACCATACGTATCGTCTTGGTGCTTTAAACTGTAGCCAAACCCTTTTAAAATGGAAAGGACCGCTTGTTGGCATTCCTTGTAATCGTTTTGATACCAGCGGGTTTGAAGACGGGCATCTTTGTTTGAATCTGTGGTGCGATAAATTGGCATATATTTCCTCCTAAATCAATACTTTATCGATGATTTCATTGACGCGGTCGAGCGTTTTTTGAATTGAACCGGAATTGTCAATGACAATGTCGGCTTGGTTGACTTTATCTTTAAGGGGCATTTGTGAAGCAATCCGTTGGTTCGCTGCTTCCAATGATAATTGATTTCTGGCCATCAAACGTTGGCGTTGGGTCTCTTCATTGACATAGACCACCATCACCAAGTCACACATGGACTGCCCACCGGTTTCATACAATAATGGGATATCAACCACGACCCAGGGTTCATTTGAATGTTTTTCAATGTCCACTTTTAACTGTGCATAGACTTTTGGGTGTAGGATATGTTCTAAATCTTGTTTGGCTTCTTTGTCAGTAAAAATGATGTCAGCCAATGCTTTTCGATCGAAGCCTTCACTGGAAAAAACCGCTTTAAATCGGGTTTTTATTTCAGAAAGGACAGTTTCATCCTTAAAAAGTTCATGGACCACCGCATCCGCGTCTAGCACCGTGAATCCTCTTTGTTTGAATTGTTGGCTGACCAAGGATTTGCCGGAAGCAATCCCCCCTGTGATTCCCAGGACTTTCATAAAAATCACCTCGATTGACACTTTTTACAATAAAAACTCGAACGGCCGTTGATGACTTCACGAACGACGCTAGACCCGCAGGTATAACAAGGCTCACCTTCACGTTGATGGACCATCAATTTGAGTTGAAAACGACCTGAAACACCGAGTTCTGAGACATAGGTTCGAATCGTTGTTCCACCCGCCAAAATGGCTTGATTCAAAATCAATACGCCATTTTCGACGATGGCTTTCGCTTCTTTTTGTGTGATTAAATTGGTTTTTCTTAACGGGTTTATTTTACAAGCAAATAAAATCTCATCGGCGTAAATGTTGCCGATCCCTGCGATGATGGTTTGGTCTAAGAGTGCGGTTTTGATGGCCTTTGATTTGGACTTAAGGGTTAAATAGAACGCCTTAGGATCGATATCGAAAGGCTCTTTGGAAAGGAGACTCAATGGCGGTAAGGATAAATAGCGATCTTTATCCCGCAGATCAAACGTACCAAATTTCCGCGTATCGTGATACCTTAAGGATAACCCATCGGATAAATGAAATACGATGTGTTCATGCTTTAAAACGGGTTCGTCATGATGTTTAAAGAAATAGCGGCCTTCCATCCTTAAATGGCTGATGAGTATGTGGTTCGATAACACAAAACAAATGTATTTACCATAGCGTTTGATGTCTAAAATCGTTTGACCGACCAAGGCTTGTTGGGTATCGATATCCATCATTTTTTCATAATAAACATCGACTTTTTGGATGGTAAACCCTTGGATTCTTCTTTTAAGTACCGTTTTAACGGTCTCTACTTCAGGTAGTTCTGGCATGTTATTTCAACTCATACCAGTTTTTACCGGTATCACAGGAGGATTCCAATTGGACTTTGAGTTTAACCGCTTTAGACATGATGGTTGGAACAACACTTTGCATCTCAGACAGTTCAGACTCAGGGACTTCTAATACGAGTTCGTCATGGACCTGCAGGAGGATGCGCGATTTTTTCTTGTTTTTATAAATATATGCATGCAAATCGATCATTGCTTTTTTGATGATGTCCGCGGCAGACCCTTGAATCGGTGCGTTCATAGAAGTGCGTTTACCAAACTCACGCACCGCGTAAATTGGGCTTTCAAGTTCACCGATGTAACGACGACGTTTCATCATGGTTGTGACATAGCCATTTTTAATGGCATTTTCCACGGTGGTTTCCATGTAGGTTTTGATTTCTGGGTAAATGCTTAAATACTTGTCGATGAACGCTTGGGCTTCCCTTGGTGTGGTGTGGATATCTTCCGATAAACTCCAAGCCCCAATCCCATAGATGATTCCAAAGTTGACCGCTTTGGCTTTACGACGTTCTTCTCCGGTAACTGTTTCTGTACCGAAGACTTCTTTCGCGGTCCGTGTGTGGATGTCTTCATGGTTATTAAAAGCCTCAATCAACCCTTGGACATTGGCCATATCTGCGAGCACCCTGAGTTCGATTTGAGAGTAGTCGGCCGAAACAAAATAATGGTTGGGTTTGGAAGGAACGAACAGTTTTCGAATTTGTCTGCCTTCTTCGGTTCTTATGGGGATATTTTGTAAGTTCGGTTCTAATGAGGATAAACGCCCCGTTGCAGTGAGTGCTTGAGCGAAAATGGTATGGACTTTGCCATCTTTAAAAATGCTTTGTTCAATCCCTTCAATGTAAGTTGAATAGAGTTTGGTCAATTGTCTGTATTCTAAGATCATCGGAATGACCGGGTGTTTATCGATCAACGTATTCAAAACATCGACATTGGTGGATAGGTTTTTCGTTTTTGTTTTCTTTGAAGGGTCTAACCCCAAGTCGACAAATAGAATTTCTGCCAATTGTTTTGGCGAACCAATATTGAATGTTTTACCCACCGAAGCATAAATGTTACTTTCAATCGCATCGATGCGTGATTTTAACGCGGTCTTTTGATTTTTCAGTTCATTTTGGTCGACTGCAATCCCACTGTATTCCATGTCAGATAAAACCGTCGATAATGGCATTTCAATTTGATTGAATAAATCCAACAAATCGAGCGCTTTGAGTTTTTCAATCAAAATTGGTTCAAGTTGGAAAATGGCTTTCGCTTTTTTCGCGATGTGCGCTGCATAGACATCCAGTGCTGGCAAGCCTTTTTTCGCACCTTTGCCATAAATGAGTTCATCGTATTCGATATCTTCATACTCAAAAGCCATACAAATGACTTTAAAGTCATCTTTCGCAATCTTTTGATGGATGAGGTAACTCGATAATAATAAATCGAATTTGACCCCTTGGAGGTCATAGCCCAACCATTTCAATGCGGTTCTAAATGCTTTTTGATCGTAGGTTAATTTGGGAATATTGGGGTCGGTTAAATAAAGTTGGAAATCGATCGATGCGAGCCCAATGTCTTTAGGGATAAAGTAATGTTTTGAACCATCGGATAAGCCAAACCCAAGGATGTCTGAAGTATGGTAATTAAAATCCGCCAATTCCATATGGATGGCCATGTTTGGTTTTAAGATATCTACAAATTCATCGTGGTCTTGAATGATTGTATAATCAAAGTTAGATACCTTTTGAACAGGTTTATCCAACCGTTTGATGAATACATGTAAGTCCATCTCATTATAAAACGAGACCAAACCATCGTAATCGACGTCTTTTCGCTTTATGTCGTCTAAACTAAAATCGAGGGGTACGGCCAAATCGATGGTGGCGAGCATTTTCGATAGGACGGCTTTGTCTTCGTGTTCGCGGATGCGTTCACCCAATTTACCAGCGATTTCATCCTTTTTTTGCAATATTGCTTCTAAAGTACCGTAAGTTTGTAAAAGCTTCACTGCGGTCTTTTCACCCACCCCAGGGACACCAGGGATATTGTCTGATGGATCCCCCATGAGGGCTTTTAAATCAATCATTTGGGTATGGTTGATCCCGTATTTTTCAAGGAATGTTTTTGGGGTTAAGTCTTCAATGTCTGTCACACCTTTTTTGAGCAAATGAATGGTTACATTGTCACTGATGAGTTGTAAAAGGTCACGGTCAGAGGAATAAATAGAGACTTCAAACCCACGATTACACGCTTCTTTGGATAAGGTACCGATGATATCATCGGCTTCATACCCAACCAAACTGTGGTCTGGGATATTTAAATGTTTTAAGTAGGTATGTATGAGTGGGATTTGTTGAGCCATTTCTGCTGGCATCGGTGGACGGCCTGCTTTATAGTCATCAAAGGCTTCGTGACGCTTTGTTTTTTCTTTGGTATCAAACGCAACCAACACATGACTATACGGTTGTTGGAGGATTTTATCCACCATATTGACAAAGCCAAAAAGGGCATTGGTATATACCCCTTGTTTATTTTTCATTAAATCGCCACCGAGATAAGCGGTCGCGTAGTAAGCTCTAAAGAATAGTGAGTTACCATCAATCAGGATCAATTTCTGCATAATTTGTCTCCTTTATATGTATTTTAACATATAGGTTTCGAATACTTTTCCACCAGTTTTGTGGGTAATTGACGACACTTTAGAAAAAAAGCCAAATTAGTTAGAATCTAAATTGGCCTTTATTTTTGCCTTTGCCTTTTTTCATCTTCGGTTGTGGCATCAACTTTGATGGGTCTTTTTGGGCGGATTTCATGTCAGATTCAGACATCTTAGACATTTGTTTCGCCATTTGTTTTTGTTGGTCTAGCGCCGCTCTTAAGCGGTTGACATCCGAGACTTGGACCCCTGCACCATTGGCGATACGTGATCGACGTCTTGAAGATTCTTCAATCAGTTTAGGGTTTTTACGTTCTGCTTCAGTCATCGAATGGATGATGACGGCCATCTTATCGAACTGCTTGTCATCCACATTATTGAGCGCATCTTTGTATTTTGAAACCCCAGGCATGAAGCCCATGATTTTTGAAATCGAACCCATGCGTTTGATCATTTTAAATTGTTTGAGTAAATCGTTATAGTTATAATTGCCAGAAAGCATTTTTTCCATCATGCCCATGGCTTCATCTTCATCGATGTTTTGGGTGGCGCTTTCAATCAAGGTGAGGACATCGCCCATCCCGAGGATACGGCTGGCCATACGTTCTGGGTGGAACACTTCAAACGCATCCATCTTTTCACCGTTTGAGGCGAATTTGATGGGGATTTGTGAGATTTCACGGATCGATAAGGCAGCACCACCACGGGTATCGCCATCGAGTTTGGTGATGATGGCACCGGTGGTGTTGAGTTGCTCGTGGAAACTTTGGGCAACGGATGCAGCTACTTGTCCGGTCATCGCGTCTACGGTTAATAGGATTTCATCTGGTTTTGCGATTTCTTTAACATCGATGAGTTCTTGCATCATCTCTTGGTCAATGTTTAAGCGACCAGCGGTATCGATGATTACGACATCATAATCGTTTTCTTTGGCGTATTTCAGCCCGTTTTTAACGATGGTTTGGGCTTTAATAATCCCTTCTTGATAAACAAAAATGTCGAGTTGTTTTCCAAGGGTCATCAATTGGTCAATCGCAGCTGGTCGGTAAATATCGGCTGCGATGAACATGACTTTTTTCTTTTCAGTCTTGCGAATGAATGCCCCGAGTTTACCAATCGCCGTGGTTTTACCTGTCCCTTGTAGACCCACCGTCATAATTGTGGTTAACCCACTGGCTTTATAACTGATGCCGACGGTTTCATCGCCCATCACACGTTTGAGTTCATCAAATACAATTTTGACGACTTGTTGACCAGGATTTAAACCCGACAAGATTTTTTGTCCTAAGGCTTTTTCCTTCACATTGGTCGTGAATTGACGAATGACTTTTAGGTTGACGTCCGCTTCTAAGAGCGATAAGCGGACCTCACGCATCATTTCATCGATGTCGGTTTCATTGAGTTTTCCTTTGCCGGTGATACGGCGCATTGCCATCTGGAGACGGCTACTTAAACTGTCAAATGCCATTATAAATCATCCATTTCTGCGAGTTTTTCTAAATATTGAACGTCTTTGGTCTCTTCATACAATTTGATCAAATCCATGCGTTCATTCTTTTTATTCAATAATTTGAGTTTTTCTTCGTAATGTTCTAAATGTTCAATCGCGTTGTTAAGCTGATCAAACACCGCGTTTCGTGATACTTTAAACTCTTGAGCAATTTCAGCTAAAGAAAAGTCATTTTGATAATACGCAACAAAATACGCTTGTTGTTTATCCGTTAACAAGACCCCATAAAGTTCAAACAATTGATTGAGTCGTTCTGTTTTTTGTAATTGGTCCATAATCAATCTCCGAAGAAATCTGAGAATAACCCATAAATATATGCTTCAATATCGAACAATACCAAGTCATCCATCTTTTCACCTAAACCGATGTATTTGATCGGTAAGTGATATAAATGACGGATGGCTAAGACAATACCACCTTTGGCAGACCCATCCATTTTGGTTAAGATGATGCCTGTGACTTTGGTGACCTCTTTAAATATTTCGGCTTGTTTCAAACCGTTTTGACCAGTGGTCGCGTCAATGACTAAGAGGGTTTCTCTTAATCCCTTCGGTAATTCCTTTTCAATCACACGGCGCATCTTTTCAAGTTCGTTCATGAGATTGACTTTATTTTGAAGTCGGCCAGCGGTGTCACACAAGACGACATCATATTTTTCTTTTTTCGCTTTTTGTAAGGCATCATAAATGACCGATGAAGGGTCTGAACCGGGTTCTTTACCGAAAAAATCGACTTTGGCACGGTCTGCCCATACACGCAATTGTTCAATCGCGCCCGCCCTAAAAGTATCGCCAGCAACAACCAATACCTTCTTCTTTTCACCCTTGAGTTGATGTGCCAGTTTACCGATGGAAGTTGTCTTTCCTACGCCATTTACGCCGACAATCAAGTAGACGTTTGTTGCACCTTCGACATAGTCTAAATCGGCGATGACAACTTCATCCTGTAAGTATATTTTAAACATCTCATCGACAATCATCTCTTCGATTTCTTTTGGGTCTGTGATGTTTTTGAGTTTCATTTGTTTTCTGAGTGTATCAATAAAATACAAAACCGTATCGACCCCTAAGTCTGCTTGAATGAAGATATCTTCAAGTTCAATAAAGAAGTCTTCACCGAGCGTTTGGTTTTGTTCTATCAAGCGCTTTAAGCTCCCCAACATCTCTTTCGATTTGTGTAAACCAAGCGCGTATTTTTCATTTTTCTTGTTGTTTTTCTTGAATAAATTTTTAAAAAATCCCATAGGTTCAACTCCTAGATGTTATTATAACATATAACTAAAACATCGTGCTTAGAAAGGTGAAAAAAATGGCTTTTTTACAAGCCATTATCGCGGTTGATAGGTATCTAAAAATTGAAATAGCTTGTCATAATTCGGGTGGTTCGCCATTTCATCCAAATATTCAACGTAAACCACTTCGCGTTTTGAATTTAAAACGAATACGGAACGGGCGAGTAATCTCAATTCTTCAATGAGGACACCATACTTCCAAGCAAAGTCACATTGTTGGTAATCGGATAACGTAATGATGTTATTTAACCCCTCCGCCCCACACCAACGGCGTTGTGCGAATGGTAAATCATTGGATAATGTGATGACGAGCAAATCTTTGTAATTCGACAAACGTTGGTTAATGGTTCTGGTCTGTAAAGAACACACACCGGTATCCAGCGATGGTACGACATTTAAAACAATCGTTTTGGCTTTATAATCGGATAAATGTGCAGGATCTAGTTTATTGTCGACCACATTGAATTCTGGAGCAACATCGCCAACTTGAAGGGGTTGTCCAAGGACAGTGATTGGTTTTTGTTTGAATGTTTTCATGGTGAAACCTCCTATGAATATCTATTTTAATTATAGTCGTTTTATTTTTAATATTCAAACAAATCGAAAAAAATAAAACCCCCTCAACTCAATGAGGGGGGTCAGGGGATTGGTGTGTCGGGGTACACACCTAGCTATGCGCTATCAAAAACATCATAACATGGAAATTGCCATTTGTAAAGTCAACAAACTTAAGAATTATGTAAGATTTTCAGTATGTTTGCAGCGTGGAAAATTGGAACAACCAATGAATTCGCCTTTGCGCCATTTTCGAATGACCAATGGCGCGCCACACAGTGGACAATCGCGTCCAACTTGGGTGGGTTGACGTTTTTCCATGTGTTCATCGGCATGTTTTACCAAGGCGATGAACTTATGGTAAAACCCATCTAGGATGACACTACTTTCATGCTCACCGTTGGAAATATCGTCAAGTACCGATTCCATCTTCTTGGTGTAGTTGGTATTAATAATATGATTAAAGAACTTATCGAGTTCATCGATGGTAAGTTTACCTTGATCGGTCGGTACCAAAGCTTTTTGTTTCTTTTCTACGTATTTGCGTGATAAGAGGGTTCGCGTGGTTTCAGCGTACGTGGATGGACGACCAATGCCAAATTCTTCCATATCTTTGATCAAACTGGCCTCAGTGTAGCGAGATTTTGGTTTGGTTTGATTTTCTTCATGGGTGATTTCTTTGGCTTCGAGTGTCTTACCAACTTCGATGTCTAAGAGGGTTGAAAGTTTTTCCTTATATTCTGGGTTACCACGATGGAAACCTAGGAATAACAACTTAGACCCACCGTATTCAAAGACTTCACCTTGATTTTCTACTTCTACGGACTGTTCTTCATATAAGGCATCTGCCATCAAACTCATGACAGCACGACGATAGATGAGGTCATATATTTTATACTGATCATCGGATAATACGCCTTTTAAAGACTCAGGGGTATAGGCGAGTATGGTTGGACGAATGGCTTCATGGGCGTCTTGAATGTTTGTGTTTGATTTGGTTTTAATCTTACCCACATACTCATGACCAAAATGCTTTTCAATCATGGCTTGTGCTTCTAAAATGAAATCATCATTCAAGCGGACAGAGTCGGTTCTCATATAAGTAATCAACCCAACTTCTTCACCACTCAGTAGAATCCCTTGATAAAGTTCCTGAGCAATACCCATCGCTTTTGAAGGGGAATAATTGAGTTTCGATACCGCATCCTGTTGGAACGTCGATGTCGTATACGGCGGTTGTGCTGCACGGCTTCGCTTACGATGGTTCACTTTGGTCACGACAAAAGGACCTTGAAGCTTTTCAATGATTTGGTTCAGCTCTTCAGGGGTCTTTAAGGATTTGTCTTTATTTTTAGTATAATCGGCTTCAAACTTAGAAAATCTGGCTTTGATGGTGTAGTACGTTTCTGGGATGAAGGCTTCGATTTCTTTTTCCAAATCGACAATCATCTTCAAAGCGACACTTTGAACACGACCTGCCGATTCTGATTTGATTTTCTTTTGAAGCAGTGGCGACAATTTAAATCCGATGATGCGGTCCAATATGCGTCTGGTTTCTTGAGACTTCACCAAATTCATATCGATTTGTCTTGGGTGTTCAATCGCCTTTAAGATGGCTGGTTTGGTCACCTCATTGAAGGTAATTCGGTTTTGGTCATTCAAATCTAAGTTCAATACATCCGCGATGTGCCAAGCGATGGCTTCACCTTCGCGGTCAGGGTCGGTTGCGAGCAATACTTTTTTGTTTTTGGTGACCTTAATCAGGTCTTTGACGATTTGATCGTGTTTTTTATCGACTTTGTAGGTCGCTTTAAAGTTATTTTCGACATCTACACCTAAGCCACCAGGGCCATTTTTTGCCAATTCGCGGATGTGTCCAACCGAGGCTTCAACGATATAGTCTTTGCCTAAATAATGTTGGATGGTTTTGGATTTGGCTGGGGATTCGACAATAATGACGGTTTTCATATAATCCACTTCTTTCACTTTCTATAATTATATATAGGGTCTATACCCCTGTCAAGAAGAAAACAATCCACTTTTTTCGATATATATTTTAATATAATATATATGATTTTTCACACGGTTTAGCCGTGGTCTTTTCTTAAAAATAGCCTATATATATAAATAAAGAAGTCATCCGGCTAAGGATCACTTCTTTTGGAATCCAGTTCTGGATAAACTACCCCATGACCCATTCTCACGAAGGGCTGCGAAGGTTGCTTTGACTCGGTGTAAACTCATGATTTGTCGGTAACCAAAGTTTTCTGCGATGGCTAAAATAATCAATATGAACGCATCTCTGATTCGGTAAAATCCGCTTTGACGTTCTGAAATCCATAAGCTGAATAGGGATATGATGATGCCATACCCAATCGACCCATAAAACAACAAGATGACCAGTTCAGCATTCAATAACCCCATGAATAAACTGACCACGAGTGCGATGTAACCCATCATCTCAATGAATGGTCCCATCATCTCAAATATGAAGAAATAAGGGAACCCCAATAAACCCGGCTGACGGTATTTCGGGTTAAAGAGCATTTGTCTGTGGTAACTGAGGATATCGAGTAAACCACGTTGCCAACGGTTACGCTGTTTTAACAAGGATTTCAAATCGGATGGCAATTCGGTGTAGCAGTTGGCGTTATGGACATAGGATACACGGTAGGCTTTCTTGTTTTGGATGGCTTTGTGGGTTAATCGCACCACCAATTCCATGTCCTCACCGACCGTATCTTTCTTTAAATCCCCACTGATGGTTAAATAACCACCTGTTTCGATGAGCGATTGCCGGTTAAATAAACCAAAAGCCCCAGATATGATCAATAAACTGTTGAGCTTTGACCAGCCAATACGACCCGTCGTAAAGGCTCTTAAATATTCTAAAGTTTGAAAACGGACAATTGGATTTTTACCCAAGCCACTCTTTTCGATTTTACCCTTATCGACGTTACATCCGTTGACTGGGACGATGTTCCCACCAATCGCGATGTGGTTGGTGGCGTCATCAAGGGTGACGCTCATCAATTTGAGTAAAGCATCTTCTTCTAGCAATGAATCGGCATCGATGCCGCATATATAATCATTTTTAGCTGCGTTGATGCCCATGTTTAAAGCATCCGCTTTCCCACCATTTTGTTTGTCGATGACAATCAGATTGGGAATTTGTTTACTGACATAAACACTTCGCAGTGGTTTGGTTCTGAGCTTCATTTGAAAAAATGGGTGTTTTCGTTCAAGCTCAAAATGTCTAACCAACGTACCGATCGTATCGTCTTTTGACCCATCGTTGACCACCACAACTTCGTATTTTGGATACTTCAAATTGAGTAATGAAGTGATGCTTTCAATGATGCTTTTTTCTTCATTGTAAGCTGGCGCGATGATCGATATCGATGGTAATAAATCGTGTTCAAACAATAAGGTTTGTTTTTTAATACGCCACATCGCCATACGTTCAATAGAGCCTTTGATGGAAAATAACATCAAAATCAGGTATATCGTATTGATGATTATAAAGTAATAAGATAAGTAGCGGTTCATGCTGATCATAAACCATTCTAATAAAGGTTCACCCGAAAAAATCGCTTTAAAATTAAAAATTAAAAAAAGAATTGGGAAGATCGTTACAGCGATTGATATCCAAAAGCTGATCCATACCACTTTATTCAATTCAAAAGGTGTCTTTTCTCTGACGGATGTTGGCATTGGTTTTTTGATCAATCCCAGTTTATTTAAAAACTTTTGATTGAGGTAAACCGAAAACTCATCAAGTAAAAATTTGTCTTGTGTTGCATAAGTACGGACCAGTTGAATCATACTATTTTCGACTTCTTTGTCTTTATTCATGTTGATAAAATCAATCAAATCCTCAATGATATGCATTTTGAGCAAATCCTGAATGATGCTTTTGACCTGGGGGTATTCATTGGATTTGAGCTTCAACATCAAATAATCCAGATGGTGTGATAAAACGCGGGATATCGCCATTTTTTGGTAATCATTTTTTGTCGTTGGGTATTTTTCAAGGACATATAACAATAACTTTTTAGAATCAAAAACAATACGGGAGAGCGCATTCGCGCGTTCAATGTCCATCAATGTCCCATCCATTTGATTGAGAAGCGCTTGGGTCATCTCTTGGGTAACCACGGTTGAGCACGCACGAATGGCCATTTTACGGATTTGCTCATCCTCATGGTTCAAATAAGTATCGGTGACCAATTCTTCCGGGTACATCGTCGATAAGGCACGGATGGCTTCTTTTCGAATGTCTTTATCTTCATTTAAATCCATGAAACGACTGATGGCGTATTGTTTTAATTGGTCATTGTATATATGATTAGATAGATATAAAATAAACTGTTTCACTTTTTTACGTCGGTCTGAAAAATAGTCTGGTAAATACCCTTTGATCGATTCAAAACGGTTTTTTAAGATGGCATAAATCCAGTGTGGGTAAGATTCCCGTGAGGTCGATAACGTTCTTAAAATGAAATCAAAATCGTGTGCAGAAATGTGCGCATCCATCGCATAAATGATGTAAAAACGAACCGAGTCATTCTTTTCAATGGCGAGTCTGGAAGCCAAGGCATCCTTTGATTTTTTGGTTTTTAAAGTTTGTAGGTAAAACACGGCGATTTTACGTTTAAATGGTGAAAAACTGTGAATTCGCTTGTATTGTTTTTTGGTAAATTTCAAAGTTTCCAAATCATCAATGATGCGTTTTCTAACCGCATCTTCTATGGTGATTTGTGTTTCGATATCGATGTAAGCATCAAAAAAGAACCGACTGGATACTTTCGGTGTGGTTTCTTCTAAATCAAAGTATTTTTTGAATAAGTAATCTCTCGCCAATATGTGCTTTTTGGTCAAACGTATGTAGTGAATTTTTTGTAAAATAATCATCAAAATGAGGATGGTTACTAGCGCTAAAAACGCAATCAACACAATCAAAACAGGTAATGTCATTCGGATTACCTTCTTTCTCGATAGCGCTTGACATGGCCAATCAATTCCTCAGGGATGATTGGTTTTTCAATGATCAAATCGACATTGAGTAAATTGCCACGACGGATGTTTTCAACGGTCTTATTGTGAGATACCATGATGAACGGGATGTTAGAAAATGTTTTAGACTCATTGAGTTCGCGTTTGAGCGAGAACCCATCCATCTTAGATAAATTAATTTCAGAGATGATGATATCAATCGGATATTCTCTTAGGGTAGCTAAAGCATCTTCAACTGAAGTCACAGCTTTGACGTCAAAGTTCAAACGATTAAACACACGAACCAACATATTTCGGTTCATGTCATCTTCATCGACGAGCAGGATAATGCCTTCTTTAAGTGCAGGCAAAGCGGCACTGTTATCAATAATTTCACCGTAACCCAATTGTTTTGCTAAACGGATGCGTTGTTCTAGCAATGTGAAAATTTCTTTGATTTTATTGTCTCTGGTGAGCACTGGATTCAATTCTTCATAGTAGACTAAAGAAGCACTGGCCGTCACTTTTTCAATGAATAGTACCGAATCTCTTACAGCGTTTCTAACCTGAACAGCCAAATTGGTGATATTTTCTTTCTTCTCACACGACGCATACATCAAGATGCCTGGCCCATTTTGTTTGAATAGTTTGACTTCATCTGGTGCGATTTGTCCAATCACATAAGCTAAATTACGGATGGCTTCATCCCCAGTATCTTTACCATAGCGTTTGTTGATGTCATAGAGTTGGTCTAATTGAATCAATATAAAACCATTGTTTTTCTCAAAAAATTCAGACGATTCCAAATCTTTTTTCAGTAAAGCACGTAGGACTTCTTCGGTGTATAATTTGGTGATTGGACATTTCAATAGCGCTTCTTTGGTCTCTTCAATTTGTGCTTCCAATTTTTGAAGGTTTTGTTCCAACGCTTTTTTATCTTGTTCTAAGAGCTCATTTTCTTTGGTCACTTCCATCATTTTTGAAACATAGATGGCCGGTAAATCTAACCCAAAAATGTTGTGGTAGCGTTTGATGAGCGGTTCGAGAATGGTCAACCATACCGTCCCTTTTTTCGCGTATAGGTATTCGAAAAAGGCGTGCCATAACTTATAGCCCACATGGGTGGAATTGACCAATTCGAGCGGTCGTTCACTCAATATGAATTCGGATTTCGAAAACGTTTCTAATATATCTTTGGCATCTAAGGATTTATGCAAATGGTTGATCATATGGTTGATGATTTCGACATAGTTAAATTCTTTGATGAATTCTTCATTGTATTTAAACACTTGACCTGCATTATAAAAATCCAATTGGTATTCATATTCAATCCAGCCATCGACATCGTTTTCTAGCACATAACCATAAACAGGACAAATAGCATCAATGCGATGTTGACGCAGTCTTCTAATGGGGTCCTTTAGGTATTCTGAGGATGGTAAATTGGTTTTGTGGTAGGCAAAAATGCCTTGTTTGAGTTGAACCGTTTCATTTGGATTATCGACTTTAAAACTGGAGAATAGTGAATTTGATATCAATGAACGGGTTTCCGATTCATAAATCATGAATGCACTCGTAAATGGTAAAAACTGAATCGGTAAAAAATTCAGTTTAAAGTCTTGTGCATAAAGCTTGTATTCTAATTTTTCAATGGTCGTCACGGGGAGTTTAATGTTGTTTTGAACGATTTGTTTGGCAATCCCGCGGGTCGATATGATGGCCCCTTTGAAGCCCATCGTAATGAGTGCTTTTAATGAAGCAATCAATGAAAAATTAGGGTAAGCAATAATTAAATTTTGAATTTGATCTATCGGTGTAATGAGTTCGATGCGTTCTTTATAAGCAACCATCCATTCCGAGGTTGGCAAGTCAATCAACGTACTCGATTTATCTGAATAATACAAGTAGCCATTGAACAACAAGTTTTCATCGACTTTGATTGGACCAATTTGATGTAGTTTTATAAATTCAGTGGTTGTTTGGATACTCATAAATTCACCTTCGATTTATTATCTATAATTTCATTTTAACATAATCGTTATTTATAGCGGTTATGAATTGGTAATCCAACCCAAAAAAACGGTTGATATTCAAAAAAAATGTGAGAATTGTTCATATTCTCACATGTTTATGGCTATTTTATTTCATAATCCCAATTCTTCGTAAAGTGCGAACAATAAATCTGGACGGTCTGTGATGATCCCATCTACACCGAGTTCAATCAGTTTTCGCATATCATCAACGTCATTCACGGTCCAAAATATGACCGACATGTTGTGTCTATGGGCATCTTCTACAAGTGATGTTTGTGCTAAATTGGTACGCCATTGTCCATTCACTTGATGGGCAATTCTTCGACTGATAAAACCTGGTAAGCTACCAATGAGTTTGCCTTGACTATCCGATAAACCAGAATCGATCGGAATCGCTAAAGCTGCGTAAGCGGGTCTATAGAAAAAATCTAAGTTGAATGCAGATAACAACACCATATTCAACGTCTCACTGGTTGCTGTTGAAGCATGGATGGAGTGATGGGATATTTCAAGGAAATGTTCGATGACCTCATCTGAGAATGACGATACCATCACTTGGTCATGCATGTGATACATTTCAATCAGTTCCACCAATTTATGTGCTGCGATGGTGAAGGTATCTTCTTCATCGGTTCTCACATCTTTGATTTCAAGGATGTATCTTCGATTCGGATAGGATGTAAATAAATCTTCAAGTTTCATCGGCAGCATTTGATTCATGATGAATGGGTCATTGATTTGAGCATACGGTTTATTCCCGTGGATGTCGGTGAATTGTCTGACGTAAGGGTAATCATTGAATTTGATCAAATTGACGATTTCTGCATAGGTGAGGTTTCGAATGATTAAATCGTCCGTTAACACATCGGTTAATAAATCGTGTCTTAAATCCAAATCGTGGTGAGAAATTAAAATATCGTCTTTGGTCAAGGTTAAATCCACTTCAAATGCGTCATAAAAGGCAGTTTGTTTGAAAGCATAGATGGTATTTTCTGGATATAAAGCTTTCGCACCCCCATGTGGAATGATCCAAGGGCGGAGTTCATGGTTGATCCATGGGTTATCATTTGGATAAGATAATGCTTTTGGACTCGCTTCAAAAAGCACCAAAAATCCAAATATAAACAATAGAATGATGAAAAATCGTTTGAGTATTCTCGGCCACTTCATAATAATTTCTCCCTAATAATTGACTTGATTGGTTCAAATGTTTTTCGATGGATTGGACAAATGCCATACTTTTCAATGGCTTCGATGTGGGTTTTGGTTGGGTAACCCATATGCTTTTTAAACCCATACATCGGGAATAGTTTATCCATTTCAATCATATATTCATCTCGTGTGACTTTCGCAACAATACTCGCGGCTGCGATACTTGCGGATTTTTGATCACCTTTGATGATCGATTCGGTGGGAATCCCGAGTTCATCTTCCAACATCATGGCATCGGCGAGGATGTATTCGGGTTTGATTTTTAGCGCTTTGATGGCTGAAATCATCGCTTGTTTGGCTGCACGATAAATATTGATTTGATCGATCTCTTGTGGGGACACAATGCCAATGCCCACAGCCAATGCTTCTTTTTTGATGGTGTCAATGAGACCACGGCGTTTTTTATCGGTGAGTTTTTTAGAATCATCGACCCCTTCAATCACAGCCCCTTTTCTTAATATGACGGCTGCAGCCACCACCGGTCCGGCAAGCGGTCCCCGACCAGCTTCATCCGTACCCGCAATATAAGTAATGCCTTTTGCATATAAGGCATCTTCAAATTCATACAGATTCAAATCGGTCAAAGGTAATCCCTCCAAATGCACCATCGCGAAGATCTTTTAAGATAATATCATATACCAAATCGTAGTTGACGATGTTGCCTTTCATTAAGGTGCCACGTTTTCTACCGATGTGTTCAAAAGTTTGAGCGATGTCGGATAAATCTGTCAATTCATAGCGTGCTTTATACGCTTCGGGGTAATATTGACTTAAAAAACGGTGGGCATAAACAGCGATTTCTTCATTGGGTAAAATGGCATCTTTAATCGCGCCACTGAGGGCTAAATGATACCCCACCTTAGGGTCATCAAATTTCGGCCATAATACCCCTGGGGTATCGAGAAGCTCAAAGTCTTCAGAAATTTTGATCCATTGTTGTGCCTTGGTGATACCAGGCGTATTGCCCGTTTTGGCTGCTTTCTTCTTCGATAATGTATTGATCAGTGTCGACTTACCCACGTTTGGAATACCGATGATCATCGTTCGAATGGCCCTCGGTAAAATTCCACGACGCTGGTCTTTCGCGATTTTTTCTTCTAAAACTTCCAACGTTGCTTCTTTGATTTTGTTGATATTTAAGCCCGTAATGGCGTCAATTTTCAACCCTTTTAAGCCTTGACTGGCATAATGTGATAACCATTTATTGAGTTCTTTTTGATCGGCCATGCTGGATTTGGTATACAGCAGTAATGCCGGTTTTTTTTCAATGATTTCTTGAATTCTCGGGTTCATTGAAGATTCGGGTAAACGCGAATCCAATAAAACGAAGACAATGTCCACGAGTTTTAAAGACTCTTTAATTTCTCTTAAAGCTTTGGACATATGTCCTGGGAACCATTGGACTTGTTTCATTCAATCATGCCTACTTTCGGGTAAAATCTAAAGATGACTTTGGCTTTGATGTCTTGTTCACGGATGAATCCAATGTTTCTTGAGTCGTGCGAATTTTGAACATTGTCACCCAAGACAAAGTAAAACCCTGACATGATTTTACCATCTGGTAAGAATTCAATCAAATCTCTCACATCTTCTACATTGGCAGGGGGTAAGTTTTGAACCACGATGCCATTGATCAACAATTGATTCATCAAATTCACTTCAATGGTATCACCAGGCAAACCAACCACACGTTTGACATAATGCGAATCATCGGCATTTTCATAAAAGTCGCTGTCCATAAATATCACAACAATATCATTTCGTTTCGGGGTGTAATCGAATTGATATACAATCAAACGGTCATGTTGTTGTAATGTGGGTTGCATCGAACTTTGGAAAACTTCGGCCGTAAACACATAAAATGTGATGATGTGCATGACAATCAATAAACTGATGGTCAAAAACTGAATCGTATCCACCCATTTGAACAAAGTTAAATGCTTCGTTAGTGAAATCATCCATGGTCGATTGAGCATATATAAACCTAAAGCAGAAATCAAAACAAAAAACCCACTGAATATAATCAGTAAGATTTTTTGAAGTTCGCCTGTGAATGTGGGATATGCTTTTAAGGCATACAGCAGTGAGACACCAAAAACAAGCAAAGCGACGACATTGAGTGTCGCTAATTTTATAATCATTTTTCGGTTTAAATCTTGGGTGGCTTCCACTGAGGATTCCCCAGAAGCCGCCAATGTGCTTATTTCTTTTAAGGTCATAACATATTTTCCAATTCTGCCATCGTGACTAAGACTTGACGTGCTTTGGTGCCTTCATTTTTAGAGACAATGCCTTGTTCTTCTAAAAGTTCTACAATGCGTTGGGCACGGTTAAAACCAATGCCAAACTCTTTTTGAATGGCATTGATTGAAGCGTTGTTTTCTCTGACGACAAATTGTGCGACTGGATACATCAAATCATCCGAAGCCGCTGAATCTTTCTTGATGGTGAAAGTTCTCAATGAATCATGGTCAAACAAGAAGTTTGGTGCCATTTGTTCACGGATAAAGTCTGTGATACTTTCAATTTCTGAATCTTTGAGGAAAGCCCCTTGTAAACGGATTGGGCGTTCGGTTTCCTTAAATAACATATCACCTTTGCCCAACAAGGATTCAGCGCCAGCGCCGTCTAAGATGGTTGTAGAGTCGACATAGGAAGCCACTCTAAAAGCGATTCTTGATGGGATGTTGGCTTTAATGGTTCCTTTGACGACATCGGTCGTTGGTCTTTGTGTCGCAACCAATAAATGGATCCCTGCAGCACGTGCTTTTTGAGTGATGCGTTGGATGGCTTCTTCAACGTCGTTTGCAGAAACCATCATCAAATCGGCCAATTCATCAATCACAATGACGATATAAGGCATTTTTTCTAGGGTAGGGTCTTCTTTGACGCGTTCATTGTAACCTTTGATGTCTTTCGCTCGGTTGGTTGCGAAAGTCATGAAGCGTTTGTCCATTTCTTCGACTGCCCACGAGAGTGCGGTTGCTGCCATTTTCGGGTCTGTGATGACAGGGGTTACCAAGTGTGGTAAATCATTATACATGGATAATTCGACCATTTTCGGGTCGATTAAAATGAATTTCAAATCGTCTGGGTGGTTTTTCATCAATAATGAAACGATGATGGTATTGACGCACACCGACTTACCAGAGTTGGTTGCACCAGCGATTAAGCAGTGCGGCATTTTTGCGATATCGGCATAAATGTTTTTACCATCAATATCGACACCTAAAGCCACTTTCAATGGGTGAGTAGTATCACCCATGAAATCTGGGTGGTCGACCACATTACCATAAGCTACAATTTCAGGCACTGCGTTTGGAATTTCCAAACCCACATACGCTTTGCCTGGAATAGGTGCTTCGATACGCAATGATTTGGCTGCTAAGTTCATCATGAGGTTATCTTTAATACGGTTCACTTCTTTGACATTGACGCCTGGTTCTAGTTCGATTTCATGGCGGGTTACTGTCGGTCCTTTGGTGATGTTATGGACATGACCTGGCACTGAAAATTGTAACAACGTTTCATTGACGGTGGTTTCTTGTGCCACCAACCAAGCGGGTCTCGCATCTTGGTCGCGGTGTACCTTAGAAAACATGTCCACGGTTGGGAATTTGTATGGACGGTTGGGACGAACAAAGCTTGGTTTAGCCGGTTCTTCTTTGAATGTTTGTGTTGGTTTTTCTATCTTTTCAGGGGTTTTGGCCGGTTTTTCATAGTTATAATCCGGATTAACTAAAGGGCTATCGGCAGGTTTTTGGTTGAAACGATCAAATAGAATATCCGTCTTTTTAACCACATCCACCGTTTGAGGTTGTGGTTTCGTATCGATGTATTCAAAATCACTGGATACCACACGTTCTTCAACCACCGGTCGTTGTGGTGTTGGATTTGTAAATGTAGGCACCTCTTTGGTTTTTTGAATGAATGGGACTTCAAGTTCGACTGTTTTCTTTCTGGCATCTTCATATTTACGTTCGGTATTGATGACCGCATCTTGACCAAATATGTTCTTACGGTCTTGATTGCTCAAAATGGTGGATTTGAATTCCGCATACTCAGATAAATCCGTCATTGGCTTGGTTCTAAAAGCGTCATAGCGTTTCTTAACATCGCCTGTATTTCTGATGATGAATGGTGCAACGGTTTCATCTTTGACAGACAAACCAAAAATCGGCGAAATGAATTCAGAGGATTTGAACTTCTTATGGCCTTGTTGTTTCAAGCCTTCAATTTTTACAAACTGGTGGATTTTGAAGCCTTGAAAATCCTTTTTGATAAATTCAGCGTGTGGTTTACGGTTGAACAGGCTCATCGTCCAATCCCTCCTTCTCGGTATCTTTTTGAATGGATTCATATATGCCATCCACACCTGTGTCGATGACTTTTTCCATTTCGAATACATTTTTACTGTAAATTTTATAGGTTTCTTCACCAACAATACCAATGATGGCAAGACAAATCTTTAATATGATCGTTTGGGTCAATTTATCGACCGTCACTTTTTTAATCCAATATGCTGGGTTTGCGATATTGATGGCAGAGAAAATGTCGCCGATGCGTTTACGAACCTTGAACTTCTTCTCAACTTTCATGACCGCTGAATCATCGACTTTTTCTTTGACTTCATATAGAGACATCAATGAAGCGAGGGTTTTACCTCTAAAAATCTTCAATAGTTTCGCATCAAACAAACGGTCGACGCGGTCTGTGATGTAGTGACCCAACAACAGTGTTTCTTGAATGGTGAGTTCGAGTAGTGGGTATTTCGATGTTGGATAAAACTTGGTTGCGATGTCTTTGGATAATTCAAGCGCGATTGACCGTAAGTGATTCACCAATCCTGCATCGTCGCGGTCTTTTTTATTTTTGAATTGTTCTTGGGCATCTTTGATCAATAATTTGATTTCTTCAGCATCGATATCGGGTTCAATGGCTTTCTTATAAAAATCCTTGTTGCGCATCGTCTGCAAAATGGTGTATAGGTAGAGTAACAATAAGAATAGAAACCCAAACATGACACCAGCGAAAAAAATACCGAGATATCCCAGTTCTAGTCTAAACGAAAAGAATTGTCGCCAGTCCATTTTTTCACATCCTTACTGGTTTAATTATACCTTAAGCCGCCTAAAAGATAAAGAATTATCTTTTGAAGCATTTGTTTTACTGCTAGGATTTTACACTCAAATGTGCGATAATATAAACGGTGATGAAATGAAAAAATACATGATTGTTTCTGACTTAGACGGGACCTTATTAAATGCGTCTTCAGAGTTATCAGAAACCACAGTTAACTACCTTAAGCAGCTGTCCAAAGATGGCCATAAAGTGATCCTCGCAACCGGTCGTCCATTCAGGGGTTGCTACCACTACTATCAAACATTGGATTTAGATACCCCACTGATTACGGATAATGGCGGTTCTATCGAAAATCCTAGAGATCCACATTTTAAAAAAATGACGCTTACCATACCAAAACGTGTCGTGGACAAATTGTTTACATATGCAGAACCGTTCACGCGCACAGCGTTCTATAGTGTGGATAATGGTTTGTATGTGTATAAACCGACCGATCGATTGAATTGGTTGTACCATGAAACCGAGGATACTTTCTTCGTTGAAGGTCCTTTTACAAACCAAAACAACCCCGAACCTTCTGGTTTAATGTATATCATCGATGTGGCTTATAAATCTGCCTTTGAGTCCTTCATTTTGAATGAATGTGAGGATACCCTCAATTTTAGAGATTGGGGATACGATCAAAAGAATGCGATATTTGAAATTTATCAAAAACGCACTTCTAAGGGTGAAGCGGTAGAATTCGTCCGCCAGTATTATGGTTTCGAACCTGAACAGGTGATTGCTTTTGGTGATGGTAAAAACGACATCGATATGTTACAAGTCGTGTTTCACGGTGTAGCGATGGTCAATGGTCACGATGAAGTTAAAGCGATTTCGAACGATATTACTGACAAACCCAATACTGAAGATGGTGTCATTGAATACCTCAAACGTTACATAAAAACGAACTAGGCAACCCTGCTTAGTTTTTTTTTTGTAAAGTTAACTTGACACGGGGGTATGTATGAACAATCGACTGGAATGGTTACGAAAACAAGCCAATCTAAAACAAGAAACATTGGCTGAAGCGATGGGTGTATCACGACAAACCATCAGTTCTATCGAAACTGGTAAGTATAACCCATCGATTATTTTAGCAATGAAAATTGCGAGATATTTTGATTTGACTGTTGAAGAAGTCTTTATTTATGAGGAGGAAAATCAATGAAGAAAACCTTTTTTACCAAATGCTATTTAGAAATTGTCCGCATCATCATGTTGGTGAGTATTTCGAGCATATTTGGTTCGAGTACAACCGATACCAAGATGTATTTGATTCCTGTGTATAATTCGGTTCAATCGATTGGTTTCATTCTAGGACTAGAAGTCAACTACTTCCATCTTCTAATCACCATCATCATCAACTTACTGTTGGTTGGTGCAGGGACGTGGTTGCCTACCAATATGTTTAATTCCGAATAAATCATGTTTAATAAGTAAAAAAATGCGTCTGCAAATCATCTTTGCAGGCGCATTTTTCATGATTATTTGATTTTTTCAACGTGCCAAATGTCTTTGTTGTATTCCGCCATGGTACGGTCTGTCGAGAAGAATCCTGACTTCGCGGTATTCATGATGGACATCTTCAGCCATTGTGGTCGATTTTGATATAACTTGTTGGCTTTGGCTTGTGCCGCAACATACGCATCAAAATCTTTAAGTACGAGGTAGACATCGCGTTCGAGTAGATTTCTACGGATATCTTCAAACTCATACGGTGGGACTTTTTCAAAGAACCCATTGGTGAGTTGGTCTAAGACCTTTTTGATTCTCGGGTCTTTTTGATACATTTCATAGGGTTGGTAGTTACCTTTCTTATATAGATCGGTGACTTCTTTCGCATTTAAACCAAAGATGATGATGTTTTCTTCACCGACAAAATCAGCGATTTCAACGTTCGCACCATCGAGTGTTCCAATCGTGATGGCACCATTCATCATAAACTTCATGTTCCCAGTACCCGAAGCTTCTTTGGAAGCGGTCGAGATTTGTTCTGATAGGTCAGCCGCCGGCATGATGGTTTCAGCGTAGGTGACATTATAGTCTTCCACAAACACAACTTTCAATAGTTCATTGGTATCTGGGTCATTGTTGACTTTATCCGCTATGGTATTGATCAATTTGATGACCTTTTTCGCAAACCAATAAGTCGGTGCTGCTTTCGCACCAAAAATGAAGTTTTGTGGGTAGAATTGCTTACGCATTTCAGGATTGGACTTCAATTCATTGTATAGATGCATGATGTGAAGGGCATTCATCAATTGGCGTTTGTATTCATGGAGACGTTTGACTTGGATGTCAAAAATCGCGTGTGGGTTGAGTTTGACGCCTTGTTCTTTATAAATCTTGTCTGCTAAGGCTTGTTTTCTTGCCAACTTCATCGTTTCAAATCGTTTTTGAATCGATGCGTCATTAGCAAACTTGACTAAACCTTCCAGTTTTGACGTATCGGTAATCCATGCATCCCCAATCGTATCCTTTAAGATAGATACAATTTCAGGGTTGCTTTGTAAGACCCAGCGTCTGTGGGTAATCCCGTTGGTTTTATTATTGAATTTATTCGGATAATATTGGGCAAAATCGCGCATTTCGATGTCTTTTAAGATATCGGTATGTAGCTGTGCAACCCCATTCACTGAAAATGAACCAACAATCGCTAAATTGGCCATGTGCACCATGCCATTTTTGAGGATTTGCATGTTTTCTACTTCTCTGGCATTTTCACCAAAGCGTTGTTTGAGTTCAATTTCAAAACGACGGTTGATTTCTTCTGTGATGGTATAAATTCGAGGTAACAATGGTTGGAACAAACGGATTGGCCATTTTTCTAAAGCTTCCGCTAAAATGGTATGGTTGGTATAAGCCACACAACGTTTGGTGATGTCCCATGCGTGTTCCCATTCCATCGATTCTTCATCGACCAAGATACGCATCAATTCTGGAATGATTAAGGTTGGATGGGTATCGTTGATGTGGAATACCGCTTTTTCTGCCAGATTTTCTAAGGTACCAAACAACTTCTTATGTTTTTTTATGACGGCGTTCACGCCTGCACTCGAAAATAAATATTGTTGTTTGAGACGTAAAATTTTACCTTCATCGGTATCATCATTCGGGTAAAGCATTTCTGAGATTTGTCTGAGTTTCTTATGGTAATCGAAAGTCCCACCTTGGTTTTGGTAACGGTCGCTCGGTTCAGCACTCCATAAGCGTAAGGTATTGACGACTTGGTTGTTATAACCGACAATCGGTACGTCATAAGGTACGGCTTTGACATATTCTGCATTTCGATGGAATACATTGAGTTTACCATCGATGACCGAAAGTTCAATGTAGCCATAAAATGGCACGTCCACCGCTTCTTCATCGCGTCTGACTTCCCAAACGTGGATGTCTTTTAACCAACGGTCAGGGTATTCAACTTGATAGCCGTTCTCAATTTTTTGTTTAAAAAAGCCATAACGGTAACGGATACAATTGCCATGAACCGGTAGTGCTAAAGCAGCGACAGAGTCCATGAAACAAGCCGCTAAGCGACCTAAACCCCCATTACCTAAACCCGCATCGGTTTCTTTGTGTTCGATTTCATTGATATCCAATCCTAAATCTTCAAAAGCGGATTTAACGACGTCATAAACGCCGGCATTCATTAAGTTATTGGTAATCATGCGTCCCATTAAAAATTCCATTGAGAAATAATAGACTTGACGTTTATCCGCTTCGATTTTATTTGTTTCTTTCCAGTCCAAAGCAATGTGTTCTTTGAGTAAGGTCCCCAAGGCCACATATTGTTGGTAACTGGTAGAGGTATTAAAATCGATCGCATATGTCTTTTCTACTTGTTCCACGAATGCTTTTTTAAAAATGGCTGTATTTTCAAATATATTTGACATGTGTGTTCTCCTTACAGTATTAATCCATTGTGATTATACCATAAAGGCACCTCATCGAAAGGTGCCTTCTCTTTTGCAAACGATTACATTTTATTTTCGATACTTCAAAATAAGTGCCGTTAATGGCCCAATAGTCATCTGAACGAACTGTGATTGATGGTGACATTGACCTTCATGTGTTTCAAGGGGTAACCCATTGTATTGGTCAGACCCTCCATACTTCATTAAATCACTGTTGATGATTTCATCGTAGACCCCAGCCATCGGGACCCCAATCTCATATTGGTGGTATACGACTGGCGTCATATTTAAGACAACGATCACGTGGTCTTCTTTGTTTTTACCATAACGGATGTAGCTAAAGATCGATTGCTCAGCGTTTTGTGAGTCAATCCATTCGAACCCTGCTTTTGAGTGGTCTAATTGATGTAAAGCGGGTTCAGATTTATATAAATATAACAAATCTCTCACAAATTCATTGGCATTGTGATGCGATTTAAACTCATATAAATTCCAGTCGAGTTGACGGTGGACACTCCATTCTTGGAAGTGAGCGAACTCTTGACCCATGAACAATAACTTTTTCCCTGGGTGGGTCATGTATAAACCCATGAGTAAACGGTAATTCGCAAATTTTTGCCAATAATCGCCAGGCATTCTGGTGAGTAATGTGCCTTTGCCATGGACAACTTCATCGTGTGAAAATGGTAAAACGAATTGTTCAGAGAACGCATAGGTCAAACCGAACGTGATGTCATGATGATGCCATTTACGATGGATTGGGTCACGTTTGAAGTATCTGAGGACATCATTCATAAATCCCATATTCCATTTATAATTAAAACCAATCCCACCCGCATCGACCGGCTTGGTGACGCCTTCATGGGCTGTGGAATCTTCTGCCATGAATAGAATACGGTCATCTTTACCAAAAATGACGTGTGATAATTGTCTTAAGAAATCGATCGCACCTTGGTCAGTACCGTTGCGTGAATCGCCTAAATAATAAAGTAGGTTAGATACCGCATCCACCCTAAACCCATCCACATGGAAATAATCCATCCAGAAACAAGCGTTTGAAATTAAGAAACTCTTGGTTTGTGGTTTCGATAAATCGAGGTTGGCAGTACCCCATACCTCATTTTCACGCTTCCAGGTTTCGTCGTGTTCATATAATGGCGACCCATCGAAGAAATATAACCCATGGGCATCTTTACAAATATGGCCAGGGACCCAGTCGATGATGACCCCAAACCCTTCTTGGTGGAGACGATCAATCATATACATCAAATCTTTAGGTACCCCATAACGGGCGGTTGCTGCGTAATACCCTGTGCCTTGATAGCCCCATGAATCATCCAATGGGTGTTCATATATCGGCATCAATTCGACATGGGTAAAGTTTTGTTCTTTGAGGTATTGGATCAATTGTTCAACGATTTCATTGAATTTAAAAAATTGTCCATAACGGGTACGCCAAGAACCCAGGTGCATTTCATAAATCATCACCGGTTGATCATAGACTTTTGTTTTCGTATACATCCAATCTTGGTCATGCCATTCATACCCATCGAT
Organism: Acholeplasma sp.; assembly: GCA_036677365.1. Lineage (GTDB taxonomy): Bacteria > Bacillota_I > Bacilli_A > Acholeplasmatales > UBA5453 > Paracholeplasma. The sequence continues at coordinate 110,118 of JAVBWN010000014.1, read as the reverse complement.
GTCATACACTTTCGAAGCCGTATTCGGTCTGTTTTCTGCGAATTTAGCGTATGGGTCTGCTTTATACAATTTGCCTTGATTCGTAAAAATGACGTATTTGTATTTGGCCCATTCTAAATTCCACGGAATTTCGATAGACCAAATACCGATGTCATCGATTTTACTCAATGTATGGGCATGTTCTTGCCAATTATTGAATTCACCCACGACCGATACCATCACAGCGTTGGGGGCGTACACCGTGAAACGGGTCCCTGTGATGTAGCCTTGTTCATCTTTGATCAAATGCGCACCAAAAATACGATAGGCATCATACAGTTTGCCCTGCATAAAGAAATAAGCATCTTCATTCGAAATCTTGTACATAATCGTTCTCCATTTCTAGGCATATTTGCTCGATCTTTTGACCGGTAAATCCTTTTTGTCTCAGTGCTTGGGTGATTTTTTGTTTCAATTTATACCCTTGATAGGTGCGTTCGTATTTTGTTCTTAATTTTTTATATTCTTTAACGATGTTATCATCTTCATTGAATCGTTTTGGGTCTAGATACATGTCCACATAGGTTTGGATGGTTTCATAATCAAACCCTTTGGCCATCCATTGCCTTATGATCGCATTTTTGGCTTGGATATAGGTGGACTTTTGAACCGATTTGCATGATTTTTGAACGAGTTTTTTTAATACGTCGTCATTTTTGGGCAGTAATCGTTCGATGGTTTCTGAGTGTAATCCTTTATTCTTCAATAGGGACTCGATTTTTTTAGCCCCATACTTGGATTGGTAGCCCTCTACCAATAGTTTACCATATTCGAAATCATCTAAATAGCCCAGTTTTTTATAGGTGTTTGTCCAAGTCTCGATATTTTGCTCATCCACGCCTAGCCCCCTCAAATAGGTTTTAAACTCATGGACCGATTGGGGCTTTTTTAACTGTACAATGGCTTTTCTTTTTTGAACATGGATTGCATCGGCCTCTAAGATTTTTCGCCATGTTTTTTCATCGATTTCCGTGTCTTTTCTAAGTTTAAATACGACGACCGTTTCTTCTTCGAGTGGTGTGATTTTACCATCGATGGTGAGTTTGTAGCCATAGCGGATACGTTCAAGCTTTTCAACTTTCATAACTCACCAAGTAATCGATCGTATTTTGTAGTTGTAAATCAAACACCGATTGTTCACGATATGTGCGATAAAAATCAATCAATTTAATGGTTGTTTCGTAATTCAGTGTGCCCGTGATCGGTAGACTTTGAGCGGTTTGAAAAGCACGAATTTTGGCTTCGAGGGCTTCATCAAAACTCAAAACATCGGTACGGTCTTCTAACGTATCTTCTTGTAAATTAAGCACATCGATCAGTGCTTGATAATCGGTCAAGTCATCGTTTAAAACAAGTTCTTTGACGTAAATCGGATAACTGCGCGATAATAATCCCGATTGTTCGATGATTTGGTCGGGCACGATGCCCCCCTCAACGGTATTACCATTCGGTGAATACCAATAACCTTCGGTCATACTGAAATACATTTCCTTCCCTTGTTTACTTAAAGCAAAGGTGGTTTGATAGACGAATTTGCCAAAAGATTGTGCACCTACAATGGGGTAATTGCCATTTTCTCTTAAAGCGATCGCCAATACTTCTGAAGCGGACGCACTGTGTTCATTTTGTAGTATCACAATAGGGTATGTTTTTCTAACATTATCTGGGTTGCCCATATAATTGGTTTTGTGATCATCATAGATTCGGTGCATGGTTACCACTGGACCATCCCCTGTAGCGAATTGCGCGATGATATCGACCACTGCCGTCAAATAACCACCACCGTTATCTCGCACATCGATGATTAAACCGGTTGGGTTTTGGGCTTCGATTAAGGCGAGTTCTGTACGGAAAGCCAGCCCCGTTTTTCCAGCAAAGCGGTTGATATCGATGTAAGCAATCTTATTGTCAAACACTTTGGATGTTACAGAGTTGATGGGAATTTCATGGACCGAAACGGTCGTATTCACCACCTGGTCTCCTCTTTGTATGACCAAAGCAAATTCATCGTTCAAATCACCCGATAAAAGGGGTGTTTTTTCATCGTACGCGAGTGGTGATAGTGTCGTTCCATTGACTTCAAGGATGATATCACCCACATAAATTTTGCCAGCCAAATCGGCCAGTGGATTGACATTCGCGATTTTCAACCCAAGCGGATCATCGATGATGGTAATACCAATGCCGTAATAGGATTCATCGAGTTCGATGGTACGGGTATTGGGCACATAAAGATAGGTATAAGGATCATCGAGTCGTTCTAATAAATCTTCAACAGATGTGACATCATTGATGGTAAAATCTAAATCTTTATAATAGTACTGATCCAAGATTGAATATACTTCATACAAGTCGGGTTTGGTTAAAAAAGTGGGTAGCGTTACTTCGCACCCACTTAAAAAACCTATGACAAGGCTAATGATGATTGTTACATATAATTTCTTATTCTTTACTAAATCCACGTCCAACCGCCTCTTTCGTATCGGTCATGAAGGTGAAGGCTTCTGGGTCAATCCGTTCGATGACAGAACGCATTTTATTGACTTCACGATTGCGCATCGTACAAATGACCATTTTACTTTTATGCCCACTGAATCCACCTTCTGAATCAATCAAGGTACAACCCCGATCAATGGTGTCGTATATGGCTTGTTTGATCAAATCTGGTTTCTTCGTAATCACAAAAATGGTTTGTCCCGCACGACCTTTAATGGACACATTGTCCACGATGATGGATATCAAGAATACGCTTGCTACTGCGTATATAAATAATTCGATGTCTCTAAAGAATATCAAAGATAAAACCACGACCAAACCATCGGTGAAATAAAAGATGATTTGATATGGGATGTGCAGTTTCTTATGGATGATGCTTTGAAGCACATCCATACCACCGGTGGTGCCACCAAATCTAAATACGATACCTAGCCCTGAACCAACCAAAATCGACCCAGACACCGCTGCAATCAAAAGCTTCGATTCAGTCAATTGGTTCATGATCCATGCCTCATTGGCACCAATGGTTTCAAGGATAAATAATATGATTGGAGAAGCCAAAGAACCAAATATGGTTTTTAAGAAAAAATGTTTGCCTAAAACGAACAATCCTAAAAATAATAAGAATGTATTCAATATGAATACGACAATCGATGGGTTAATTTGTGCTTTAAATATGACAGCCAAACCCATGACGCCCCCAATAACTAAGTTTTCAGGGAGTAGAAAAAAGTAAAAACCAAGGGTCATGATGGTAACCCCAAAAGCAATTTGTGCGTACTCAAACGCGATTTTTTTGATCATCTAATCACCTGACTTTAAATAGGCATTGATGAAACCATCGATTTCACCATCCATCACCGCGGTGGTTTGGCTGGTTTCATAATCGGTTCGATGGTCTTTCACCATTTGATACGGGTGGAACACATAAGACCGGATTTGTGAACCCCAACCAATGTCTTTTTGTTCCCCTTTAATTTCATTCAATAATTTTCTTTGTTTTTCAATTTCTAAAACGGCGAGTTTCGACCTTAATATCTCCATCGCTACTTCTTTATTTTTGATTTGACTACGTTCATTTTGACAGGTGACAACGATGTTTGTCGGTAAGTGGGTCACACGGACCGCACTGTCGGTGGTATTGACACTTTGTCCACCAGCCCCACTGCTTCGATAGACATCGGTTTTAATGTCTTCATCTTTGATTTGAATATCGATTCTTTGGTCGATTTCCGGCATGACTTCCACGCTCACAAACGAGGTGTGACGACGTGCATTGGAATCAAATGGTGAGATTCTAACCAAGCGATGGACCCCATGTTCGCTCTTTAAATAACCATAGGCGTATTTGCCTTTGATACGGATGGTTACACTCTTGATGCCCGCTTCTTCGCCTGATTGATAGTCTAAAACTTCGATCTTGTAGTTTTTTCTCACAGCATAACGTTGATACATTCGGTAAAGCATTTCACACCAGTCTTGTGACTCGGTGCCACCAGCCCCCGGATGTAATTCTAAAATGGCTGGCAGATCATCGTAAGGTCCGTTCAATAACGTCAATGTTTCAAAAGACTTCAATGCTTTATCTAAGACATAGACTTCATCTGTAATCATGATAAAATCTTCAGATTGATCATCGGTCACGAGTGCCAATTCTTCCAATGTTTTAAATTGATGATACAACGATTCGTATGTATCGATTTGTTCTTTTTGTTGGTTGGTCACTTCAATCATTTTTTGAGCTGATTTTACATCATCCCAAAAATCAGCCGCGGACATTTGGCGACTGTTGGCTTCAAACTTTTGTTTTAAATTGTCCATATCGAGTGCTTTTTCTAAATCCGCCAAGCGTATTTCGAATGACTCTAGGTATTTATTTAATTCATATCGTTCCATAATATAACCTCAAATCCATTATAACAAAGTTATAAGATTTTCACCATACAAAGCGGTTATATGTTATTCGATTAATGTCACGAAATCGTATTTTAAGGCATCCACATACGCTTTTTGCATCAGCACCTTCAATACGTTTAAATCCACATCCGATAACTTTTTAATGTATAAACAACCTTTACCATAGGTACATTTACCCAATGTATTCAATTCTGCGTATTGTTCGATATCAAACGTTAGGTACAAAGTGATGGCTTGTTTTCGGCTCGATAACCCCAAGATGGGCATATAACCATCGTTGCCTGTTTTGTATTTATAATAGAGTTTACCGAAACCGACGATGGTCCCCCAGAGTTTTGGTTCCCTTTGGGTGATTTGTTTCATTTCGTTAATCAAATAGGTGATGGCATCATATCGGTCTTTCGGTAATTGTTCCATATAAGATTGAATTGATGTATTTGTGATATCCATAAGTATATCCTCCTAGTATCATTATATCGAAAAAAAACACTCCGAAGAGTGTTTAATGCTTATCTGCGTTTCCAATTAGGCATGTTACGTTGATTGTGGTTTTGTTTGACTTTGCCTGGTTTCTTGGTTCTCAGTTCGCCACCCTCATTGGTTTTCGTATTCTTAACGACTTCTTCACGTTCAGAATTGACACGGATTTGGGCACGTAAGACGTAGGTTGCAATATCTTTAGAAATGTTTAAGGTCATCTCTCTAAACTTATTGAAACCTTCTTTTTGATATATTTGAAGCGGGTTGGCTTGACCATATTGTTGGAGGGTGACCGCTTGTCTCAATTCGCTCATTTGGTCGATGTGACGCATCCAGAACGTATCGATGACACGCAGTGAAATGACCTTTAAGAACTCATTGAAGATTTCTTCAGGGAATTGGGCTTTTTTGTTTTCGATTTCATGCATCGCCAATGATTTTAAATACGCTGGAATGCCTTTTTCATCGAGTTCGGATAGTTTTTGTTTGTCCACCGTACCACGAACGAACAAGACCCCATCGAAAGTCACATGGATGGCTTCATCGTTAATATCATACTTATTTTTCCCCACTTGAACCATGAGGGGTTGAACCGCACTATCGATGTACGATTCAATCGCTTTGATGACAAATGGTTCAATGTTATTTTCTGTGAGTACGAAGGTGCGTTCAGCGTACATGATTTCTCTTTGTTTACGCAAGACATCGTCGTATTTTAAGACCGTTTTACGGGTATCGTAGTTTTGCCCTTCAATGCGTTTTTGAGCAGAGGATACGAATCTTGAGAACATCTTTGATTCGAGTGGTTGAGGCTTGGTTGCATCCTTATCGGTATTCAATTTAGAAATCATCGCGATTCGTTGTTTGAAGGTTTCACCACCGAAACGCATCAACAATTCATCTTCTGCAGATAGATAGAATCTAGAATAACCTGGGTCACCTTGACGTCCTGAACGACCTCTCAACTGATTGTCGATACGTCTAGATTCATGGCGTTCGGAACCAATAACGGCCAAACCACCCAATTCTACCACACCTTCACCCAGTTTGATGTCGGTACCACGACCGGCCATGTTGGTGGCAATCGTCACCGCGTATTTATGACCTGCTTTCGCAATAATATCGGCTTCGCGTTCGTGTTGTTTCGCGTTCAATACATCGTGTTTAATGCCACGGCGGGAGAGTAATCTGGATAGGATTTCTGAGGTTTCAACAGCGACTGTACCAAGCAATATCGGTTGACCTTTTTGGTGTCTTTCTTCGATATCATCGATTAAAGCATTGTATTTATCCTCTAAGGTAACAAACAAGAAGTCTGGAGCGTCCACACGAACAACAGGTTCATTGGTAGGCACTTCGACAACATACATATTATAAATTTCTCTGAATTCTTCTTCTTCGGTTTTTGCAGTACCCGTCATCCCAGAGAGTTTTTTGTACATTCTAAAGAAGTTTTGATACGTAATGGTAGCGACCGTCACCGTTTCTTTTTTAATTTCAACGTTTTCTTTGGCTTCTAAAGCTTGGTGTAAACCTTCAGAAAATTGACGACCTGGTAAAACACGACCTGTGAATTGGTCAATGATCAATACCGCGTTATCGACGACCATATAGTCTTTGTCTCTAAACATGATATAGTTCGCTCTTAAAGCATTATTGATGTGGTGAAGTAAAGTTACGTTGTTGATGTCATACAGATTTTCAACTCTAAACATTTGTTCAGCACGAACAATCCCACTTTCAGAGAGTTCGATGGTTTTTGATTCAATGTCAATGACATAATCCTCGTCTTTTAAATACTTCGCAAAGCGGTCTGCCGCTTGATATAAGTTTTGATTTTGTTTCGCACCACCTGAAATGATGAGTGGGGTTCTCGCTTCATCGATTAAAATGGAGTCCACTTCGTCGATGATGGCGTAGTTCAAACCACGTTTTTGAACCATATCTTTCGCATATAAAACCATGTGGTCACGTAAGTAATCGAAACCCAACTCGGAGTTGGTCGAATACAAGATATCACAAGCATAGGCTTCTTTCTTTTGATCTGGAGTCAATTCACGGATATTGAGTCCAACGGTTAATCCAAGGAAACGATAAATGTCACCAATTTCACCATCGGCTTCACGTCTGGCGAGGTATTCGTTGACGGTAACAATGTGAACGCCTAACCCATTGAGTGCGTTCAAATACGCTGGCATAACCGCGGTTAAGGTTTTACCTTCACCGGTTTTCATTTCAGCGATGTTCCCCCCATGGATAGCAATCGCACCCAACAATTGAACATAGTATGGGTACATCCCAGTCACACGTCTGGAAGCTTCACGAACAACAGCGTAAGCTTCGACCAACAATTGGTCTAGGGTTTCACCTTGTTGGAAACGTTGTTTGAATGATTCCGTCTTATTTTTAAGCTCTTCATCGCTTAAGGCAGCCATGGAAGAAGCCAATTTATCGATTTTGTCCGCGATTGGTTTTGCTTTCTTTAATTCTTTAATACCTGAGTCAAACCATTTTTTAAACATCTAATCACACTCTCTTTGGTTAATATCTCTATAGTATATTACTATAAATGGGGTTGGATTACAACCAAACCCCATTTTTTAACATAAAAAAACGCCGAAGCGTTTTTCTAGATTAGAATTTAAATTCAACGTCTTGACGTTTGGATGCTTCTGCTTCAAAGAAGTCGCGTTTCGTGAAACCTTTCCAATTAGCAATCATCGAGCTTGGGAATACCACGATCTTTTGGTTGTAATAAGAAACGTTGGCGTTGTAAACACGTCTAGCTGCTTGTAGGTTTTCTTCGACTTCAGTGCTTGCACTTTGAAGTTTAGCGAAGTTTTCTGATGCTCTGAGTTGTGGGTATTGTTCCACGACCACATTTAAGCGTGCCATCGATTCTGACAATTGATTCGCGAACGCTTGTTTTTCACCAATCGGTGCACCGTGCGCTGGTTGACGCATAGCAACGACGGATTCTAAAGTCTTTCTTTCATGGTCTGCATAACCTTTGGTAGCAGAAACCATTTTAGTCAATAAATCAAAACGCTTTGTTAAAGCGACATCAATACCAGATTCAGCTTCATCGACTTTAACCAAAAGTCTGTTGAAGGTATTGATGGTGCCAATCACCCATAATACGATGACCAACAGTAAACCGAGTACCACAAATAAAACGATAAGTCCTGTGTCCATATTTCAATCCTCCTATTGTTTCTTAAACTTTTCGCTATCCAACTTGAACTCATTGATGATGGCTGCTGGCATGTCAATGTCATTTAAGATGTGACCAATGGTTTCCATGGTTAGCGGTGTTTTTAATTTTAATTCAAATGAATCGGATGAGTCATACACAGCGACATCCAAATGATTGCCATAATACATCATTTGATAATGCCCACGATGCATGTTTTCCATTTCCAATATTTTTTCGATCAATACTGGGGTGAGTTGATAGTATACATATTGTTCGTCGGATGCGAATACTTTAAACTTTTTATTGAATTGCACCGATTCGGTTTCATACTTCTTTAATCCTCTAGCGGCTGCACCGACGAAACGTCCTTCTTTGACTTGTAATATTTGATTGAAATCACGTTCATAATCAAAGGTATACCAACGGCCTTTAAAGATGGTTTGGTATGAGTAGGTTACATTGCCTTTGGAGTCGCGGTGTTCAACGCGTTCTTCCATGTGAATGTCTGAACATGCAAATCGGACGCCTTTGTATTTACCCCTCATCAAATCTTCCCCATGGAAACGGTCAGGTCTTTGATAAAAGTTCAACCCATTGATGTGAGCCAATGAAATGGAATCTTTTGGGTAATACTCTGCATCTTCATACTGTGATTGAATCAATGCTTTGATGATTTTTTCTTTGGTGAGTTTACGGTATTCACTCGCGATTTGTCCAGCTTTCGCTAGAAAATAGATGCCCACCAACACAATCAATAACAAGAAACCTTTTTTCATGTTCGATTGGTAAGCTTGATACATCTCCAATCGCTTCGCTTCATAAGTCGCTAAAACGTCTTTATATTCCATAGAATCACCTACTTTATTTTATAATAAATGCTTAAAGAAATCAACCTTATCTAAACGTTCCCACGGCAATTCGATGTCACTACGTCCCATATGGCCGTAGTTCGCGGTTTTTTGATAAATCGGACGTTTTAAATCCAAGGTTTTAATGATGCCTTTAGGGGTGACATCGAAATGTTTACGAATGACTTCGGTGATTTTTTCATCGGCAACTTTAGCTGTTCCAAACGTATCAATGCGAATCGATACGGGTTTAGCCACACCAATTGCGTAAGCCAATTGAACTTCACACTTAGAAGCAATCCCACTTGCTACGACATTTTTTGCAATATATCTTGCCATGTAAGATGCACTTCTGTCGACTTTAGATGGGTCCTTACCTGAGAAAGCCCCACCCCCATGACGGGCATAACCACCATAGGTATCCACGATGATTTTACGTCCTGTTAGACCAGAGTCCCCTTTAGGACCACCGACGACAAACTTACCCGTTGGGTTGATCATGAATTTGGTATGTTCATCCACTAAGGCTTTTGGTAATACCGCATCGATGACTTCTTTTTTAATGCCTTGTCTGACGATTTCAATGTCGATATCGGCGTGTTGTGATGATACCACCACGGTATCAATTCGAGCCGGGCGGTTATTTTCATCGTATTCAATGGTCACTTGGGCTTTGCCATCCGGTCTTAAGAAATCTAATGTATTTTGATGTCTAACCTCGTCCAAACGTCTGACCAATTTGTGTGCGAGTTCAATCGGTAGTGGCATGTAATTTTCGGTTTCATCACAAGCAAAACCAAACATCAAACCTTGGTCTCCGGCACCTTGTTCGTGGCCGTCGTATTCATCGACACCCATCGCAATGTCAGGGGATTGATTGTTGATTGAAACCAAAACGGCTAAATTTTCAGCGTCAAATCCATATTTACCACGGTCATAACCGATATTTGCGACGGTATTGCGCACAATGGTTTGTATGTCTACATATGTTTTTGTGGTGATTTCCCCCATCACCAAAACAAGCCCGGTCGTCACCGCGGTTTCGCATGCCACTCTGGCTTCTGGGTCTTCTTTTAAGATGGCATCTAAGATGGCATCGGATAAGCGGTCACAAATTTTATCTGGGTGTCCGCTGGTAACTGATTCTGATGTAAATAGTTTTCTTTCCATGATTATATACCTCCAAAGATCAAAAAAACTCTTTCCCAACGAAAAGAGTTTCTAATCTCTCATTGTTGGGTTGTACCCCTCGTCATTAGCACCTTGCTTGTGCAGGTTGCTGCTACCTCACAGGCGACTCGCCTCCGTAGCTCTTAATAAGATTGGATTCAGTTAATTAAGCATACCTATTATAACATGCTGGATTCTTTTTGCAAGCGTATTTACATCAATATTCATTGTAAATTTTTTCGAAGTCTGTTTTGAATTTTAAGAAGCGTTCAACGAGTGTGGATTCAAAATAAACATAGAAACTTTTTTCGAATAATTGAATGACTGCAGCATTCGGATAAGGTCTTTTGTAAGATTTAGAACTGCGCATCGTTACATACAAATCCACCAATAAAATAACTTGTGATTCGATTTGTGGTTGGATTGCGCGCATTTCTGTGACAAACTTATCATTGGCCACACCTTCGATGTGTGCGCGAGCGATTTCTTCGGCTTTTTGAGCCAGTTGAAATCTTTTCGCAATCATCGTACCCAGTGTGGTTTTCTTCTTTAAATTTTCATAATCTTCGGTTTCAATCCCTTTTTGGACCAAATCTTCAATTTCATGGGCACGCATGTGGATGGTGGCGTATTGTTCAATATACTCGATTTGCTTGGTATTTAAACCATAATATGCCCCAAGTCTACCACTCATTTTTAATACCAAATCGATGTGCTGACGGTCTAAAAATGCTCTTTTTGATGACAGCACGACTGAATATAAATCGGTGACGATGTTGGTAAAATCGGTTTGAACTTCACGGCGTTTCATGAGTTCTTTTTTACGTTCTTCTTGCATATAGGCACCCATCGAAACAATCGAATAGATGACCACCATAAAAATGGTAAATAAAACGATTCTTAAGTAAAAATCTTGGGCTTCTTCTGTGGGTAGGAATGCTTTTAAAAACGCCATCACACCCATCCCTTGGTATTGTTGTGTCAACTGGTAGGTCCACACAAAATGGATGAAGGTAATCCCAGCAATCATCCCTTGGAATGTCCAAATGATGAGTCGTCGACTTTGATACAGCGAGATGACAACCACAGAATAATAGATGAGGATGTAGGCCGCTGTTTCGAAATTGCCATAAAGTCTTGCATAAATCAAAATGGCGGATATAAACATATAAATCGCTTCTACATACATCGCAACTTCTTGCTTGGTTTTGTCATGTCGTTCACCAAATATTAAGCGATTGATGACATTATTTAAAAAGAACGTAAATGGGAAGGATAACGCAGAAAAGAGCCAGTCAGATGGCTCGTTGTTTACCGCTGCGATAAAGAATAATATGATCGAATAAACGATATTCGATAGAAAGATGATATTTTTGATGACGATATTTCTACGGTGTAAAACCATCACATCGTCGGTGATATCGATATTTTCTTCAAAGCCAAACAAGCGGCTAAAAAAGTGTTTGGTTAAATGCTTAAATTTATCCTTTTTCACGCTTGTCCCCCTAAAAAAAGTGAATTAGTCAAATAGTGACATTTGTTTGTGTGGTTCTTCTTGCGCAATGTCCTCATTGATGACTTGAGCGACACGTGTGGATGCTGCGGCTGCGATGGCACCAACGATGTCATCCAAGAATGTATGCACGATACCTTCTTTTTTGCCATCTTCATTGAGTTTTTTAACAATCCCGTGCTTATTGACATCGATATCACCAAAATTAGTCATACCAATGACACCATAGAGTCTAGCCACATCGAGCCCCAATACTTCATCGACACCAAATAAGCCCAAATCTTGTTCAATGATGTCTTGAATTGGTGAAGAAAACATTTTCTTTTCGACCAATTTATCGATTTCTACCGATAACAAGACATGGTGGAAAATATCTCTTAAAGACAATACTTTTAAAACCGATTGTCTGCACGTTTCAAACTTGATGTTGTCGGTATAACGCGCTTGTTGTTTGTACGCAATTTCTGCGATATCATCGACGGAAACGCCACGACTTTTGAGTGCTTCCACACACAGTCTGGTCATTTCTTCACGACTGAATAATACTTTTTTCTTCATAGACTTATTTTGTCTCCTTTGACGAATAGTTTTTGCCCATTGAGAAAGTCTTTTGCCAACATGACCTTCTTATTTTCAGGTTGAATTTTAATCAATTCGACGACTGCGTCAGAACAACGGATCAGCAATCGCTTTTTATCGCTTAAAATCTCACCGGGGACCCCGTCTAATATTATATCACTTTTTGCGATTTCATACACCTTAATCCGCGAATTGTTAATAAAAATTGACCCGCCCGGTTGTGATAACAACGACCTTAAATGACAATCGATTTGACGATAGGTCTGATTGAAATTTAAGATTTCATCCTCAGGTTTTAAATTATAAGCAAATGTCACTAGGGTTTCATCTTGTGGGTATCGAGGGTTCTTTTTAGAAAGGATGTCTTGGATATTTTTTTCTAACAAATCTTTTGCTAAAAGACTCATTTTGCCCATTAAAGTATCGGTGGTATCGCTCGATTCAATCGGGAGTTTTTCCACATCGATGATGTCACCGGAATCCATTTTTTGAGCCATATACATGAGGGTAACCCCAGTTTCTAACTCACCTTGTCTAATGGCATATTGGACGGGGGCTCCACCGCGATATTTTGGTAATATTGAACCATGTAAATTGACCGCTATGGCAGCATCCAATACAGCTTTAGGGATCATTTGACCATAAGCAGCGGTGACGATGATGTCTGGATTCACTGCCAAAATAGGTTCATAATCGAGTTTCATTTTGATGGGTTGAAATAGAGGGATCTGGTTATCTAAAGCGTATTGTTTAACGGGTGAAAATTCAACTTTACCCGCTCGACCCATTTTTTTATCGGGTTGTGTTACTACGAGCTTCACCCCATAGGTTTCATGTAACATTTTTAATGTAGGTACCGCATAAGCAGGTGTGCCCATAAAGACTATATTCATCTGTTTCTCCTAAACTTCATCGTCGTATCGATAAAAAGCGATCGATAAGGATGGATTTTCAAACGTCTGTTTAATCCACGTAATCAGTGTACTTAAATCTTGACGTTTTTGGGTTTTAATCATCAATTTGTAGGTATTTTGCTGGTATTCACTCGGTCCGATGACGTCATATTGTGAATAACGTGCCAGCACGGTTTGTTTCAATCGCTGAATTGTTTTTTCCGCTAAACCCAAGGATTTACTACGGAAAACCATCGTGAGTAATTGGGTATAAGGCGGATTTTTTGCAAGCATCCTACGACTCAATTCTTGTTCGTAGAAGGCCGTTTCATCTTGGATGGTTTTCATGACAAAATGGTCTGGTTGATAGGTTTGAATGATGGATAAACCTGGTTGCTTTCGTCCTGCTCGCCCCATCGTTTGTCTAATCAACTGGTAGGTGCGTTCATTGGCCAAATAGGTAGGTGCTTTCAACATCGAATCGATCAATAGAATGCCTACCAAAGGGATATCGAAATCGTGACCTTTAGAAATCATTTGTGTCCCAATTAATATATCAATCTCTTTATTCTTAAATGCCTGGATGGCATTCAAGTATACCCCTTTTTTGGCTGTGGCATCGGCATCCAAGCGACGGACGCTTGCACGTGGAAATGCCATCTTCATATGAGATTCAACTTGTTCAATCGCGATGCCCACCGGTTTAATCTTTTCACTACCACAGGCACTACACACATACACAGGTGTGATGCTATACCCGCAGTGGTGACATTTCAATTTGTGTTTTTCTTTGTGATAAACGAGTGGGGTATCACAATATTCACAACTGGGGACATGGCCACAACTTCTGCACATCACATAAGGTGCATAACCACTTCGATTGGCTAAAATCAAGACTTGTTGTTTATTATTTAAAGTTTGGTTAATCGCCTCATGAAGCGTTTTAGACAACATTGAAAAATTACCGTTTTCCAGCTCCTTTTTCATATCGACGATAATCACTTCATCCTCGGTTTGATAGACTTTCTCAGACAGTTCAATCCAGTGGAGCTTACCCATCTGTGCGTCATATAGAAGGTGTACTGGTGGGGTGGCAGATGCATATACCAATGGTACTTTGTGGTACTTAGCACGTTCAACCAAAACATCTAAGCCATGCACCTTTTTGGCGAAGTCTAAATAGATGCGGTCTTGTGCTTCATCAGCAATGATCAAACCCAACGATTTAAACGGGGTAAATAAGCCAAGAGGTGTGGTGATCAAGACTTGAGAAATGCCCAATTGAACCGCACGATAGGCATCTAATTTTTGTTGCTCTGTCAAACCCGAATGGATGGTGGATACACTTAAATAGGGCGATATATATTCTGCCATTTGTGTGACCAATGCCTCATCTAAAGTAATGATCAGGGCTTGTTGTTCCTTTTTTTGCAACTTCAGACACAACTGTAAAAATACCTCGGTTTTACCAGATGCTGATACCCCTTTTAACAAGTGTCTTTGATAGTTCTGGAAGGATTGAGCGATATCTTCTATGGCTTGATTTTGTGCCATGGTTAATATTTTAGGGTCTTTGGCAATCCATGATTTGTGTGTGGACACTTTTTCGATGGTTTTGGTCATTACAGACGATTGTTCAACCAGTGTCTTCAGCATGGCTTTTGTGTAACCTTCTGCTGTGACCTCTTCAAGGGTTCGTTCTGACGATAAAAACATCCAAAGCGCTTGTTGTTTAGGCGTTTTTGGTTTAAAATCTGTTGCTATGTAAGTGGATACCATTTGGATCGATTTTTTTTGTTCGTAGGTGGTTTCAATGTGGATGATTTTCTTCGATTCAGCTGTTTTAAATGCGCTATAGTGTTTCATCCATGTTTTTTTGAATACCATATGGTCTTCAGTTAAAAGCTCGGATAATGGTCGTTTTAAAGCCTCTCTTTTAATCACATGGATGGTTTTCTTGTATTCTATTTGTAGCACATTGGGGATGACTTCATAATATGCCAAGTGTTTTGGAATCAACGCTTGTTTTTCTAAGTAGTCAATCAAATGGAGTTGTTCTTTATCGATGAACGGATCCAAATCAAAGGGTTCAATAATGGTTTTGGTGGCTTCGGTTGAACTGGATTTAATGTCTGTAATTAAACCGACACGGGTTGTGTTACCAAAGGGCACGACCACACGCATCCCAACGACTAAAAATCCCTCTAAATCGTTGGGGATGAGATAGTCATAAGCAGATTGAATTTGATTGGTTTTTAAATCCAGCATCACTTCTGCAATCACAGTATCACCTACATCAAATTATAACATAATTGATCCCCCATCAGACGAAAAAAAAGCAGGTTTTTAGGCCTGCTCTATGATTTACTTACTGGTTTTCTTGTCTTCTGAAAACATTTCTCTAGCGGATGTAACCAATCCAGCAAGTCCTTGAAGGTCCGATGGGATGATGAGTTTGGTTGCTTGACCTTTCGATACTTCAACCAACGCTTCATAGGCTTTCATGGTCAATACGGCTTGGTCTGCACCAGATTTCTTGATCATTTCAATCCCTTTTGCGGTTGCTTCTTGAACTTTAAGGATGGCTTCAGCTTCCCCTTGAGCTTTTAAGATGGCTGCTTCTTTTCTCGCTTGTGCTTCTAGGATTTGAGATTCTTTGAACCCTTCAGCTTTTAAGATGGCGGATTGTTTTTCCCCTTCAGCAATCAAAATCGATTGACGTTTTTCACGTTCAGCTCTCATTTGTTTTTCCATTGCTTCACGGATGTCTTTTGGTGGAATGATGTTCTTCAATTCGACACGAATGACTTTGATACCCCACGGGTCTGTCGCTTCATCTAAAATGATGCGCATTTTGCTATTGATGAGTTCACGGCTGGTGAGGGCTTCATCTAGGTCAATCGCACCAATGATGTTACGCAATGTGGTGGCTGACAACGTTTCTAGTGCGCGGTTCGGATTATCCACCCCATACGCAAACGCTTTAGGGTCAGTGATTTGATAATACACAACGGTATCGATTTGCATCGTAACGTTATCTCTAGTAATGACGGGTTGTGGTGCATAGTCATTGACGATTTCTTTTAAAGTGACTACTTTTGAAACTCGATCAATGAATGGAACCAACCAGTGAATGCCGGTGTTCCATGTCGTATAATAACGACCCAATCTTTCAATAACCAATGCTTGAGTTTGGCGAACGATTCGAATACTCGAAAGGGCAATAATCACAGCAAGCAGTAAAACGATGAGTAGAATGACTAACGCAATCGTACCCGGTTGTGTTGCTAATACATTAAACATATAAATCATCCTTTCTTTTTTTATATTTCTTCTTTAAGAATATCGACGAGTAATTTGTTACCGACGATATCCAAAATCACGACTCTAGTACCGACTGGAATGGCATCTTTTCTAGTAGAAAAGGCTGTCCAAATTTGCGAGGATACTTTGATTTCACCTTTACCATCAAATGGAATTTCGGTGGTGACGACACCATGCATGCCCACCATACGGTCAGCATTGGTTTTCACCACTTCTTTGTCCATAAAACGTTTTGTCAATGGTCGAGTTAAAATGAGTAAGATGAATGATACAACGATGAAAATTGCGATTTGTCCGACAAAATTCATACCTAAAGCGGCGGCGATCAACGCGCCAATCGCACCGACTGAGAACCAAATGGTTACCAAGTCTGATGTTTCAAATTCAATGAGGATGGTTCCCACCAACACCACTGCCCAAATAATAATCATTAAATATTCATTGATGAATTCCATTAACCCCTAACCTCCTCATCGAGCTCGATTACGAGTAACTTTTCTGTGGCATTCCACTTAGCGCGATATTTGTAGTTCGTATCTTTGGTAAAACTAAAATTGGTGACGGTCGAAATATCGCTCACGACCTTTTTGCTACTGATTCTGCCATAGCTCTTTTTAATGGCGACATCCAGTAAATGGTTTTTATTAACATCGCCTCGAGTGGCTTCTTCTTTGCTTAAATTTTTAATCACGACACGTCTTTTTTCTCTGTCAATGCCTACAATGACTTTAAATGCATCGATGAAATAAGATGCTGCCACTTTGTTCAATGTGATGTTCGAGTCATAGAAGGTAACAGTGCCTAAAGTGTCCTTCGGCATAATCCATTCTATTGCCATAATACCCCTCCTTACTTATATTATACACCATTTTTTGAATTTTCAATACAGATTTAGAATTTTTTTGAATTTTTTTATATCGTGAAAAAAGAGCGGGTTTTTATAACAAAAAGGACCCAAATGGGTCCTATTCAATGGATTTAAGGATTTTATCAATCTTGTTGCCATAGGCGAGGGCTTCGTCGTACTTAAAGACCAATTCAGGCATCTTTCTCAAATTGTTGACTTTGACCGCCAACTCTTTTCTGACTTGTTTGTTGATCTTATCTAAGTTCGCTTGAGCCACTTTAATGACTTCTGGGTCATCATTTAAGATGGTATAAAATACCGTAGCGAATGACAAATCTCTGGTAATGCGGACTTCAGTTAAGTTGTAATAACTGACCACATCGGATTTATTTTCACGGTTGATGATGACAGCGAGTTCTCTTAAAAATAATGAATTCAATCTTTCGATGGAAATGCTTGACATAATTATCCACGCTCCACTTCTTTTTCAATTGAGGCTTCCATGATGTCGCCTTCTTTGATATCGTTAAAGTTTTCGATAGAAATACCACATTCATATCCAGCCTTGACTTCTTTAGCATCGTCTTTAAAACGCTTTAATGATGCCATTTTGCCTTCATATACAACAATGCCATCACGAATAATTCTCACCAAAGAATTACGTTCGATGACACCATCGGTCACATAACAACCTGCCACCGCACCAACTTTAGAAATCTTAAATACGCTACGGACTTCTGCTTGGCCTGTGACGACTTCTTCATATTCAGGTGCGAGCATACCTGTCAATGCAGCTTCAATATCTTCAATGGCTTTATAGATGATGTTGTATAGTCTGATTTCTACGCCTTGACCTTTCGCAAACTCTCTGACCACGGTGGTTGGTCTCACATTGAAACCAATGATGATGGCGTTGGATGCGCTTGCTAGGGATACGTCGCTTTCGGTGATGGCACCAACCGATGAACGGATGACGTTGACGTGTAGTCCTTCAATATTGAGTTTTTCAAGAGACCCCTTTAAGGCTTCAATCGAACCTTGGGTGTCGCCTTTGATGATCAATACCAATTCTTTTTGTTCAGCTTCTGCTTGGTCCATCATGGACTTCAAGGAAGCTTTCTTTTGTTTGGCCATTTCACCTTCGCGTTGTCTTGCTTGACGTTCTTCAGCGATTTGTCTTGCTTGACGTTCATCGCTTAAAGCAACGAAGATGTCTCCAGCTTCTGGCATGTCATATAAACCGGTGATTTCCACAGGTTGTCCTGGTATCGCTTCATCAAAACGACGTTTGGTATCGTCATTCATGGTACGAATCTTACCATAGGTATTACCAGCAACGACGTTATCGCCGACTTTTAATGTACCATTGGTG
Source organism: Acholeplasma sp. (assembly GCA_036677365.1). Classification (GTDB taxonomy): domain Bacteria; phylum Bacillota_I; class Bacilli_A; order Acholeplasmatales; family UBA5453; genus Paracholeplasma. The sequence continues at coordinate 91,444 of JAVBWN010000014.1, read as the reverse complement.
ACAATCACAGTTGTGACAATCCCTCTACCTTTATCGAGTCTAGCTTCAATGACAGTACCACTGGCAAGACGGTTAGGGTTGGCTTTTAAATCTTCAATTTCAGATACCAATTGGATGACATCCAGTAGGGTGTCGATGCCTTTGCCTTTTAATGCAGAGACTTCAACAAATGGGGTATTCCCACCCCAGGCTTCCGGAATCAATCCGAGATTGGATAATTCAGTCATGACCAAATCTGGGTTGGCTTGTGGTTTATCCATTTTATTGACTGCAACCACGATGGGTACTTGTGCGGCTTTCGCATGTTCGAGTGCTTCTATTGTTTGTGGCATGACACCATCATCGGCAGCAACCACTAAAATACACACGTCGGTAACTTTCGCACCACGGGCACGCATCTCAGTAAATGCGGCGTGTCCTGGGGTATCGATGAAGGTGATTTTTTCACCATTTCTTTCGACTTGATACGCCCCGATGTGTTGGGTAATCCCACCGGCTTCACCTGCGACCACGCGGGTGTGACGGATGGTATCTAATAACGTGGTTTTACCGTGGTCAACGTGACCCATGATGGTCACGATTGGTGCACGCTTCACCAAATCTTCAGGTCTATCTTCAAACTTCATTTCATCAAAACGGGTAATATCTGTGATTACTTCGTCTTGAATTTTAAATCCCATATCTTCAGAGATGAGTTCAATGGTATCACGGTCAATCGATTGGTTGACAGAGGTCATCACACCCAGCATCATGAGTTTCTTAATGATTTCAGCATTCGAAATGCCTAACCCTTCAGCCACTTCAGATACTTTCATGTTTGGCTTGTAAATAATCGTTTTACCACGAACGACGTTGGCGTCTCTCCTTGGTATGTTGGACGTTCTAGATTCATTTTTCTTTGAATTAGGACGTTTGTTCATATCATCACTTCCTTCTATTTTTTAAACATATTGGCAAACCCTTGATCGGTGATCGCTAGCGCTTTGATGTTGGTTCTACCAACCGCTTTCGATAGCGTCGCCGTATCAAATATTTCCAGTACGGGCACCGCATAAAAACTGGCTTTATCTAATACCCTTTTTTTTGTGTTGTCTGACGCATCAGACGCAAGAAAAACGAGTTTAGCCTGTTTTGAACGAATCGCCTCGACTGTAAAATCTGTGCCCGCTTTGACCTTGCCAGCGACCTGCGCTAAACCCAAACGGTTAGGCATGGTTGTCTAGTAACGATAACAATGTATCGTAAATGGCATCGGGGACAGTTACTTCTAATTTCTTATCTAAAGCCTTGGATTTTCTTGCTTTTTCAATCACTTCTTTGGAAAGGATCAAATAAGCCCCACGTCCATTGGCTTTGCCTTTAACATCCACTGAAACGTCACCCTCTTGGGTAGCGACCACGCGGATGAGGTCTTTTTTCGGTCTAACTTCTTTGGTCACGACGCATGTGCGCATCGGTACTTTTTTTTCTTTCATGCGAAACCTCCGTTAGAATAGAATCCCTTCAGCTTCTGCCATAGATGCACTCTTGATGTCAATCTTCCAGTTGATTGCTTGAACAGCCAATTTAACGTTTTGTCCACCTTTACCAATCGCAAGCGATAATTTATCGTCTTTAACAATGGCTAAAGCCGTACGTTTGATTGGGTTGATTTGGGTGACTGCTAAAACCTCAGCGGGTTGTAATGAATTGGCAATCAAATCACGTTCATTGGTACTCCACAAGAATAAGTCGACTTTTTCGCCAGATAGTGCTCGAACGATTTCTCTGATTCTTGAAGATTCTTCACCGATGCAGGCACCGATGGCATCGACATTCTTGTCATTGGACATGACACCGACTTTGGTTCTATCACCTGGGTCTCTCGCGATGCCCATAATTTCAACCACACCCGATTTCACTTCAGGAATGAGGTTTTCAAATAGTCTTGTTACCAAGCTCTTATCGAGTCGAGTGACCAAGACTTTTGGTCCCTTGGTTTTCATTTCAACACTGGCGATATACACTTTGATCGATTCACCAACAACAAACTTATCGGTAGGTAGTGCTTCTCTTTTTGGCAATAAGGTGGTGAGTTCTTTGCCTAAGTCTAATCGGTAGTATTCTTCATCTTCACCGATGACTTTCGCAATCACCATTTCTTTTTCTTTTTCCTTGAAGAATTGATAGACATTTTCCTTTTCAATGTTCTTCAAGTTTTGATTCAATACATTCTTTAAGTTGACAACAGCAGTTTGAGAGAATTCTTTCGGGTTGATGGATTCTTCTAAAATATCCCCGACTTTAATTCTATTTTTGCGCTGTTTCGCTTCACTGAGTTTCATTTGTTTTAATGTCGGGTCGGCTTCTAAGTCATACCCTTCATCTGGGACAACCAAATGTTGTTCAAATACCAAGATTTCATTCTTATCTGGATTGATTTCAACACGACAAGAGGTGTGGCCTTTACTCTTTTTAAATGCCACAATCATCCCTTTAACAAACGCATCTGTAATGAGTTCTACAGAGATACCACGTTCTTCTGCGATGACTTCTAATAATCTAAAAAACTCTTTGCTTACCATTTTCGTTTCATTCCTCCTAAAACTTGATCGCTAAACGCATGGATTTAACGGTTGTATACGGGATTTCTAATTTTTTTAGTCTACCCTTTAAATTGATTTGGAAAGTGATGATGCCGTCTTTGAAATCCAATAAATAGCCATCACTATTCAATTCAGGTGTTTCGATGTGCACATATTTTCCAATGGCTTTTTCCACTTCCGATGCATCTCGCAGTGGACGTTCAGCCCCGGGTGAGGATACCTCTAGATAATAATTAGGATCAAATATATCTTCTGTCAAGGCTGCACTGAGTGCGCTGTTGACCAGACCCAAGTGGTCAGAAGATAAATCTGCCCCATCGACCAAAATTTCTAAAATCATTTCTCCAAATTCCTTTTTTGTTTTTAAACTATACAAGGATAATTCGTGTTGATTTAGAATGTCGATGATGATGATTTCGAGTTTCTTTAAGTCCATATTTACTCACCTACTTTTGACTAATAAAATGAGTGGAACCTAATCCACTCACCTTTACGGCTCATATTATATCATAATATAGCCCGCCATATCAAATAAAAGTTGTAAAATCATCGAAAATGCAAATGCAAACTATTTGCAATTGAAAACAGAAGTGCTATAATGGGTATTGTGAAAAAAGGAGTCTATCAACCATGAAGAAAATTTTCATCGTTTTACCAGCATTACTCGCTACACTGATCCTCAGTGCATGCCAAACCAAAACCTATGATATTGTCGTGACCTTATACCCTCAGTATGACATGGTCAGAACCATTGTCGGCGACCAAGATTTGACTTATACCATGATCCTTTCGCCAGGGGTGGAAGCCCATGATTTTGAACCCACATCTAAACAAGTCATTCAAATCAATCAAGCCAAGCTATTTATTTATGCATCAATTGAATTAGAAACTTGGGCAGTAGACATCTTAGATAGTGATGTGATCGCTGTGGATTTAGAAGCCTTAACTGAAGAAATCCATGAAGCAGCACATCCAGGTGAAGTTCATGAAGATGATCATGACGAACACGAACACGATGTACATTATTGGGTATCCGTACACACACAAATACATATGGTGGAAGCTGTACTTCAAAGTATTATCCAAATTGATCCTGAAAATGAGGCCATTTATACAGCGAATGCTGAGGTATTGAAAAATCAGCTCAAAGACATTCGCACTCAATTCTTAACCATTGAAAACCCATCATCGAGACCCATTTATTTCATTGGTCATAACGTATTCAGTTCGTTGAATGAGGAATTCGATTTGAACATCATAAGCCTAACCGAATCGTTTAGCCCGGATGCAGACCCAACCTCTGCACAAATTGCACAAATGATTCAAGCGATTCGTAGTTCAGGGGTAAGTTATGTTTATTATGACCCATTCGAATCGATGAGCGTAGCGAATACCATCAAAAATGACTTAAAATCCGCGTATAATTATGATATAGTATTGATGCCACTACATAGTATGCATAACGTTTCTAAGGACCAATTCAAAGCCAAAACCACTTTGGTTGAATTGTGGACTGAGAATTTGAACAATATCAAACTGAATTTCACGGATGGGGTTTTATAACATGATTATTTCTGCCGAACACGTAAAAGTTGAATATGGTAATTCCGTTGTTTTATCCGATATTGATTTTTATGTGAACAAAGGCGACTACTTGAACATCATTGGACCCAATGGTTCAGGCAAAACCACTTTAATTAAACTATTGACCAATTTACAAAAACCATCACAGGGCAAGATTACCATCGCCCCTGTGGTTTTTGGCTACTTGCCACAGCATTTATCTCAAAGTGCACAAATTCCAGCGAATGTGTATGAAGTATTGAAATTATCGAATGCTAAAAAACCAACCGATGAAGCCATTAAAAAGCTATTATCGGATATGGGGATGCTCGATTTTATATATCAACCGATGAATAAATTATCGGGTGGAGAACAACAAAGGGTGTACATCATCCGTGCCTTATTATCGAATCCAGATGTATTGATTTTGGATGAACCAACCTCAGCACTCGACCCTGAATTCCGAAAATTCTTTTATGCTTACATCGAAAAGCTCAACGACCAAGGGATGACCATCATCCACGTCACCCACGATTTGAGTGACGGATTACGCCATGGTTCGAGGATTTTAGAATTGGATCAAGTTGTTAAATTCTTTGGTACTTTTGAACAGTACCAACTCTTGGGTCATAAAAAAGGAGGTCACCATCACCATGTTTGATTTTCTTTTATGGCCTTTCATGATTCGTGCCATCTTAATTGGTTTGACACTCGCCTTATCTACAGGCTTCATATCGAGCTTTTTGGTCTCTAAAAACCAATCCTTGATTGGCGATGGGTTAGCACACATCAGCTTTACAGGGATCATTATTGGGGTATTGTTTGCACAAGAACCCATATGGATTGCGATTCCTTTCGTCATCATCGCTGCCATCATCATCAAATGGTTGATGCGCAACAAGTTGGTTGAAGGCGATACCGCGATTGGTTTGGTTTCTTCATTCTCCTTCGCGATCGGTCTCATCCTCATTTCCACCTCCAGTGGTTTCAATCGGTCGGTTGAATCGATGTTGGTCGGGTCAATCTTCTCTACCACATGGCTGGATATTTGGGTATCGTTTTCTGTTTTAATCTTGACTTCCCTATTCATCATTACTGGGTATTCAAAATTATTCTCCATCACATTCGATGACAACTACGCGAAATTTTCAGGCATTAAAATTGCCTATTACGATTATGCTTTGGCCATCTTAACCGCCATCATCATCGTGATTGGGGTTAAAACCATCGGTACTTTATTGATATCCGCGTTTATTATTTTCCCAGCGGTATCGTCTCAAATGATTTCAAGAAGCTTCAAACAAATGGTGATTCGTGGATTAATGATCAATGCGGTTGTTTCCATCCTAGGCATTATTTTTGCCCATTTACTGGGAATTCCTGCAGGGTCGACCATCATCGTTGTTCATGGTATACTATTCATGTCATTGTTCGGATTTACCAAATTGAAAGGTCGTGACTGATGTGTTAAAAATGACGAAACAGCGTCAACAATTGTTGCACTTTATGCAAAAACAAAAAGCCCCATTATCGGCGGAAATGATTTATGCGAAACAACCTTTGGGTTCGATGAATCTATCCACGGTTTACCGTATCATGGACACGTTTTTACAATACCATTTGGTTGAAAAAACATTCTTAGACAATACAGCTTACTATAAACTGGCTTCTTCTGAACACAAACATTATATGGTTTGTCTAAAGTGCCACAAGATGATCGAAATGGATTGTCATTTTCATGGGGTCGCGGATGAAGACGCTCTAAAACATCATTTCAAAATCACCAGTCATGATTTAACGGTGTATGGTTACTGTGCCAATTGCCAAACTCAGTTATAATGAAAATCGCCTCAGACTTTTGTGTCTAAGGCGATTTTTTTATATACTTTCTGAAATTTTGGTTAAAATGGACTTCATTTGAGCCTTTTCTTCTGGGCTTAAGACGGAAAGCAGTGCCATCATTTCTTTGGCATTGTGTTCTTTTAAATCTTTCGCCACTTGGATGCCTTGTGCTGTTAAACGGAGCGGAAATGATTTTTGATCTTCGGTTTCTTTTTCCACAAAACCACGTTCAAGTAGTTCGTTGATGGCCCTCGATGTGTTGGCTTTATCGACCGATAACTTTTCAGATAACTCTTTCGCTGAAATGGATTTTGTACAATCGGATAAGGCGACCAAATAATGGACATGGATTCTAGAGAGATTGTACTTTTCTAGGATGGGGTCAGCGAAACTGTGGAGTTTCTTCATAATTTTTCCCAATATCAAAGGTAATTTGACCACTTCTTTATCGTTATTCGGTTGCATATTGGTTCTTCCTGTCGAATTGTGATTGATAGAGTTTCGCATAGAAACCCGCTTTCAACATGAGTTCATCGTGTGACCCACTCTCAATGATGTCGCCTTCATTCATGACTAAGATGGTATCGGCGTTTTTGATGGTCGATAATCGGTGTGCAATGACAAAGGATGTGCGGTTACTCATCAAGGTATCCATCGCTTTTTGAATGAGCATTTCAGTACGGGTATCGACTGAAGAGGTTGCTTCATCTAAAATCAACATTGGTGCATTCGTGACCATGGCTCTCGCAATCGTTAAGAGCTGTCTTTGACCCGACGAAATCCCAGATTCCTCGGTCATGACATAATCATACCCACCAGGTAGGGATTCAATGAAGTGGTCGATGTTGGCGGTGATGGCCGCTTGCTTGACTTCTTCCCTGGTTGCTTTCGGATTACCATAGCGCAGGTTATCATAAATCGTTCCTGTGAATAACCAGGCATCTTGTAAAACCATTCCGAACTGATGGTGGACCGCTTCGCGTCTTAAATCATGGATCGATTGGCCATCGATGATGATGTCCCCTTCTTGAATTTCATAGAACTTCATGAGGAGGTTTACCAAGGTGGTCTTACCCGCCCCGGTAGGTCCAACAATCGCGATTTTTTGTCCAGATTTCGCGCTTAAATTGAAATCTTTGATGATGACACGATCCGGTGTATATCCAAACTTGACGTGTTTAAATTCAATGTTCCCAGCCGGTTTCAAAACAGCGCTTTCTAAGGCTTGTTCGTTGGCCATTTCTTTTTCTTCTAAGAATTCAAAGACACGTTCTGCTGCCGCAGCCGCACTTTGAAGTTGGGTGAGGGATTGAGCAATTTGGTCCATCGGGTTGGTAAAACGGCGGTTGTATTGAATCATCGATAAAATATAACCTACCTCAAGTTGTCTCGTCGCGGCCAAATACCCCCCAAACACAGCCACAGAAATATACGATAAGTTGCCAATGAAGCCCATCACAGGCATCATCAATCCCGATAAGAATTGGGATTTATACGCACTCGATTCAAGACCTTCATTGTTCACATTGAATTCGCCTTCAATGTTTTGTTTGGCGTTGAATACTTTAATCAATTGGTGACCACTGTACATCTCTTCAATGTGTCCATTGAGTGCACCCAATGTTTTTTGTTGAGCTCTGAAGTATTTTCGTGCATTGCCCATGATGATTTTAATCGCGAGGATGGATAGGGGTAATAAGGCTAACGTCACCAAAGTCAATTGCCACGAAATGGTGAGCATCATGATGAGGATCCCAATCATTGACGTGACTGAGGTAATCATCGCTGTGACGGCTTGATTTAATGAGTTACTGATGGTATCGATATCGTTGGTGACCACCGATAAGACATCGCCATAACTTCTCGAATCAAAATACGATAATGGCATACGGTTGATTTTGAGTGAAATGTCGTTTCTTAGCGATTGGTTCAATCGTTGTGTTACTTTGGTGAGTAAGAATGATTGAGCGATGTTGAAGACATAACTGGTCACATAGAGACCAATCAAGATGAACCCTAAACGGTTGACCAGTTCAAAATCGATGTCGACAATGAAACTACCCGGACCTGCCATACTGACGCCATCACTGACGGCGTTGATCATATCCCCGATCATTCTAGGACCAAAGATGTTGAATACCGTGGAAGCGGCTGCGAGGATGAGTGAAATGATGATTGGACGATAAAATGGCTTCAAATGCTTGATGAGTTTTTTCATCGATTGTTTGAAGTTCTTCGGTTTTTGACCCATGAAACGCGACATGCTGCCAGGGCCGTGTCCTGGACCCATCGCTGGCGCAGTCTTTTTATTAGAGGCTTGCATCTTCGAGTTCCTCCTTCGATAGTTGTGAGTACGCCATTTCTTGGTATACTTTGTTGGTACTTAATAAGGATTTATGTGTGCCAATGCCCACCGCTTTGCCTTGGTCGAGCACGATGATTTGATCGGCATTCATGATGGTACCGATACGTTGGGCAACGATGAAGTTGATGGCAGATTTCGTTTGTTCTTTCAAAGCACCACGCAATTTGCGGTCGGTTTGATAATCCAAAGCAGAGAAAGAATCATCAAAAATATAAATCTTAGGTTGTTTGATGATGGCTCTTGCAATACACAAACGTTGTCTTTGTCCCCCAGAGAAGTTTTTACCCCCTTGGGCTACTTCTGCTTGGAGTTGGTTTTCTTTTTCCATGACAAAATCATAAGCTTGGGCGGTTTTTAACGCCTGAATCATCTCTTCTTCTGTCGCATCCACTTTACCAATTTTCAAATTGGATTCAATGGTACCCGAGAATAACAAGCCTTTTTGTGGGATGTAGCCGATGTAGTTCAGTAAATCTTTTTGTCTAATTTCACGGATATCGACCCCATTGAGGGTTATCGAACCACTGGTCACGTCGTAAAATCTGGGTATCAAGTTGATGATGGTGGATTTACCACTGCCTGTGGAACCAATGAACGCAACCGTTTGTCCTGCTTTGGCTTTGAATGAGATGTTTTCTAATACACATTCTTTGGCGAGTGGGTATTTAAAACAAACATTGTTGAATTCGACTTCCACTGCTTGATCGGATGGCATCTCTTTGGGTTGTTCTGGGTCTTTGATTTTGGGTGTTGTCTTTAAAACTTCGTAAATTCTTCTGCCAGACACGGCCCCTCTAGGCACCATGATGAATAGCATCGTGAGTGTCATGAACGCAAACAGTATGCGGATACCATAGATTGAAAATTGTGACTGGATGGCAATCCCTTCGAGTGGATTCGCCCCTAAATCTTGATTTTGAATGAGTATGGCTGCAATCCATGTGACTGCAAGCGATACCCCATTCATGACAAGCATCATCCCTGGCATCATCATTTGCATCGCACGGTTGACGTATAGATTCATGCGGGTGAGTTCATTATTGACCTTCTTGAATTTTGAATGTTCATAACCTTCAGCGTTGTGCGCACGGACAACCCTTAATCCTGTGAGGTTTTCTCTCGTGACTTGGTTTAAATCATCGGTGAGGTTTTGAACTTTTGAAAATAACGGTGTAACAAAAATGAAAATGACTGAAATCATTAAAATAATGACGATGATGGCGATCGCTATCGGCATCGATAAGGTTAAATCGATATCCACAATCTTTTGAATCGCACGCACCGCCATGATCGGTGCAGCAAAAGCCAAGCGTAACAATACAATGACCACCATTTGAACTTGAGTGATGTCATTGGTAGAACGCGTGATCAATGAGCTGGTTTGAAATTGGTTGATTTCTTCGAGTGAAAAATCATGAATTCTGTCATAGAGTTGTTTTCTCAAATGCTTGACGAAATTCGCGCCAATGCGGGCTGAGATGTAATAAATGACGATGGTGATCAAAATCGATACGAGTGAGATTCCAAGCATCTCCAACCCTTGATTTAAAATCGCTGTGGTTTGTGATTCCCCGGTGATGTTCGCTTTGCCTACCAAGGTGATGATTTCACGCATGTAGTCAATCAAATCTAAATCGAGTTCAACTTGAATCAATGTGAGCCCAAGAATGAGCAATATGAGTGGGTAATACCACCATTTAAAGTACTTGAATAATTTGAGCATAAGTGTCTCCTTTTTTATGGTTGAGTCATCAACTGACTCTATTATACGCACATGTAGTTGAGCAGTCAACCATTTTGTTTTTATGTGAAAAAAAACACCCATCGCTGGATGCTTATTTGTTTTGTTGAATGATTTCTAAACCCACGTAAACCCCATATAGACCTGCCAAACTGGTGATCGCCCCAGTGATGATTTCAGCGTAGAGTTCTAAACCTTCAATCGCTTGAAATCCGCTGAAAACAATGCTGATCAATAAAGAAAACGCGACTGTATATAATACATACTTGATTTTATCCATGGCTGCTTTCTTGACCACATAGACCACTTCTTTTGGGGTCTTATAATAAAAGTATAGAAAAACACCTATGAGGATCAATGTGATGACCAACTCACCGATGATGACTGGGACGGTTCTTTCCATCAACGTGAATAAAATATTATCTAACCCATAGAAAAAGAAAAATCCGAATACACCTAATTGTAAAACAACACTTCGTTTGTATGCATGCATGTGAAACACCTCATGGCTATTTTATCACATCGAACGTTTTTTGAAAATCACTATTTGAAATATGGTATACTAAAAATAAAAGAGAGTGATACCATGAGCAATGCTGTATACGCAGGTTCCTTTGACCCCATTACTTTAGGTCACCTTGACATCATGTTGAGGGCTGCAAAACAATTTGAAACTTTGTATGTGTTGGTCACTGAAAACAGTGAAAAACACCCCATTTTTACCCCCAATGAACGCGTCGAAATGATTAAAAAAGTGACCGCGCAAGTCCCCAACATTTATGTATCTAAAACCAATGACTTGGTCGTCAGATTCGCAGAAAAAAATAAAGCAACCACACTGATTCGTGGGTTGCGTAATATGAAAGATTTCGAAAACGAGATTGCGTTATACCATTTTAACCGTAACTTAAATCCCAACATCGAAACGGTCATTTTGTTTCCATCTTATAAACATACGTACGTTTCATCTTCTGCCATTAAAGAGTTGGTAGCCTATAACGCCGATATATCGATGTATGTCCCCAATGAAATCTTACCGGAAATCATCGCAGGGATTAAACGGGCACTAAAGTAGATTCAATGTTTTAGCCGCTTGAAACAACCCATCTTCGTCGATTCGAGGTGCGATCATCGTCGCGCCTTTTTTTAATGCCTCACTTCTGGTGTTGCCCATCGCTACCCCAATGTCGGCGATTTGAATCATTTCGACGTCGTTTTCACCATCACCAAACGCGATGACTTTATCGACGCCCAATAACGATTTCACGTGGGTGATGGCGTCCCCTTTAGAGACCTCAGGGTGAACGATATCCGCCCCATCTTTGTGCCAATTGAAAATTCTTAAATGTTTGAATTTTTGTTTGAACTTATCGATCAAAGCACGGTTGTCTGAAAATACCCAGATTTGATAGACCGGTTCTTCCAAATAAAACAACGGATTTACCGGTGGCATCGCCATTGAAAAGTCTCTTAAGGCTTCTCTCACCGTTTCATTGTTCATCGTTACACAGTGTCTGTCTTTACCAATAAATCCTATGCCTGTATGGATACTATTGGCGTATTTTAGTACCGCTTCACAATCTGTTACATCAATCGGTCTACCATAAACAAATTCATTTTGAATGTAGGATACCGCCCCATTGATGACAATTTTTACTTTAAAGAGGTCTCTGATCTCTTTGATCGCATCGAGTTGTTCCAAACTTCGACCCGTTGCGAGACCTAAAATGTATCTGTCGTCTTTGGCTAAGGTTTCTATTAAATAACGTGTGGATGGGTGGATCAATTGACGTTCATTATCGAACATCGTTCCATCCACATCAAAAAATAATGCAGTCTTCATCTTTATCACCTGCATCATTTTACCATTATTTTGTGCATTAGACTATGAATTTAAGTTCATTTCATGTAAAATGTATTTAAACTACTGCGATATCCTGAAAAGGAGGATTTTAATATGAGTAAAAACACGCTGCTTAAAGACGGCGAAATTGGCATTTTTGCCTTAGGTGGCCTCGGTGAGGTCGGTAAAAACACGTATGTGTATGAAATTGAAGATAAGATTTTTGTGGTGGACGCTGGGATTTTATTCCCAGACGATTCATTGTTAGGCATCGATTATGTCATTCCTGATTATCAATATTTGATCGATAACCAAGATCGTATTGTCGGTTTATTCGTGACCCATGGTCATGAAGACCACATCGGTGGTATCCCTTATTTATTGAAACAGGTCAAAATACCCAAAGTATACGCTGCGGGCATCGCTGTAGATTTCATTGAACATAAAATTCTCGAACATAAAGATGTTAAACCACCTACCATCATAGAATTCAAATCCCACCATACCTACAATTTTGGCAATGTAGAATTGTCATTCATCCGTTTGAATCACTCCATACCCGACATGTTTGGGTTTGTCTTTAGAACCAAACAAGGCATCTTGTTCCATACCGGGGACTTCAAAATCGATTACACCCCTGTGGGTCCTGCGGCAGAATATGAAAAACTCGCAGCCATCGGCAATGAAGGTGTTCTGTGTTTATTATCGGATTCAACCAACGCTGAACGCGATGGTTTGACCCCCTCAGAACGTACCGTCGGTAACGCCATCAATGAAATATTTTCGAAATTGACTGGACGCATCATCATCGCGACTTTCGCATCCAATATGTATCGTATGCAACAAATCGTCGAAGCGTCTTATAAGAATAACCGTAAGTTGGCTGTTTTTGGGCGTTCGATGGAACGTGCGATGGAAATTGGTCAACAAACAGGGTACATCAAAGCCCCTAAGGGGGTCATTGTTACAGCCGATGAAATCAACAATTTCAAAGCCAATGAAGTGACCATTTTATGTACAGGTTCTCAAGGGGAACCTTTAGCCGCTTTATCAAGAATCGCGAATGGGACCCACCGTCAAATCAAAACCCAGCCTGGCGATACGGTCATCTTCTCGAGTTCACCAATCCCGGGGAATCAAGAATCGGTCAATAAAACGATTGACCAATTATACCGTAGGGATGTATCTGTCATCATCAATGGCCCGGTCGCCGATACCCATACTTCAGGCCATGGCAATCAACCCGATTTGAAATTGATGTTATCCTTGATTCGTCCGAAATACTTCATTCCAATGCACGGTGAACACCGTATGCTCAAACACCATAAAGAACTCGCTGTACAGCTTGGTGTTGAACCCAATCATGTGCTCATCATGGACAATGGGGATGTCGCTGCTTTAAACAGTGAAACCATCCGTTATGCTGGCCGTGTTCAAGCAGGCGATATCTATATCGATGGTACCGGTATTGGTGACATTGGTAGTGCCATCATTAAAGAACGTAAATTGTTGTCCGAAGATGGGTTGTTGTCGATTGTCTTAACCATTGACCCAGTCAACCGTAAATTGCTCACAGACCCCACCGTCATTTCTCGTGGTTTCATCTATATGAAAGGCAACGAAGAAATAACCAACGGCATCGCAGCGAAAGCCAAAGAAGTGCTTAATACTGAGTTTTCTCGCAAACAATTCACAGAAACATTGTTAAAACAAGCCATTGTCGACCAAGTATCGGAATACGTCAAAAACTTGACTCAACGTAAACCGATGCTCATCCCGATCATCATGTCGCTAACTCAAAAACCAGCAATCGAATAAAAGAAAAAGGGCCGAGCCCTTTTTTATTTTTTCGCTGTGACGACATAGGTGATGTCTTGTTTTAAATCGAATGAATCGTGTGAGAATCCGCCCACCGTTTTGATGTCTTTGAACCCTGCTTGAGTCAATAATGCCATCAAAGATTGGTGTTTGAGTGGGAATAGTAACGTTTCATCAACAAAGACCCTTAAGCCATCGGTAAGTCTGGTTTTAAAGTGAATTTTACTGCCATCAAACTCATAGTTTCGATAAAATGAGTATTCTTGGTTCGTGACCGTCGATAATCCCGGTAACTTTTTTTCTAAGATCAAATCGTAGTTGATGACTTGGATGATCACTGAACCATGGGGTTTGAGGGCTTGATACATATTATGTAAGGCTTGATTGATTTCTTTTTCAGAATCGAGGTGGACTAAGGAGTTACCGATACAAATGATGCCTTCATACATCGATTGGTCTTGTAAATCCAGCATATTTTGAACACGAAAGTTGACTTTGACTTTTTCATTGACGGCTTTCGCTTGGGCATATTGAATCATCTGCTCAGATAAATCTAAACCGGTGACTTGATAATTCAAATGGGCTAAGGAGACCGAATATTCACCCGTACCACACGCCACATCGAGGATATGACCTTGTTTAAAGGCGCGATCCATGAATTGAATCACTTTAGGGTTACGTGGGAATATTTTGTCATAATACATCGCGAAATTGTTGTAAAAGTTCATGGTTAAGCCCCCTTCATTTCTTTGAGTAAAGCTTCATATACCATTAATGTCACTTTGGCGTCGTCTAAGGCGTCATGGGTTTGATGATAGGTATCGTGATAATAGATTTCATAGGCTTTGAATAGACCTAAATCATCGGAAAGGTTGTAATAGGTTTTGTGGATTTGTAAGAGATTAACAAATGCACTGGTATCGGCCAAGGGTTCAACTTCATTGATGACATAGGACGCTTTTAAAGCGAGCATGTCATTTTTTCCCCAAACGATGATTTTTGGACCATACATGTCTATCATATCACGCAATTGGGTATAAAAGATATGGTAATCGATGGCTAAATCATAATAGTTTTGGTCGAGTTTTAAGAATTTTTCGGTGCGTGGAGAAATCTTTTTATATTTGGTTGGTTTTATGTACATCGACCCTTGTTGAACAATCTCACCCAAAGGACTTCTTAGGATGTACCCAGCCTGAATGATTTCTGCTTCAAATGGGCCTTTATAATAGGGTGGCATCGTCATTTCTAAATCTAAAAACAACAAATAACCAAACCCTTGTAGGATCGATTTCATTTGATGTCGGATGTGACTTAAATCATACAGCATCTTATTTACACGGTAGCTAGGTCGTTCAATCGAACTGAAATAAGCGACTTGCCAAGCATAACGGCCAAAAATGATTTTTCTTTTATTGTATAACTCAAAATCAACGATATAGCCTTGATCTAAATAATCAAAAAACTTTTTCGCTTGGGCTTTGGTCAAATAGTAAGCTTCTTCTTTACCATCGACGATACAAGTGAAATAGTGGTGGGTTTCGTTGATTTGATGAATGACTCGTTTCATTCAGTTGCCTTCTTTTCTAATAACGTTAAGTGGGTGATGATTCGCTCACGCAATGTTTCATTGATACCGATGTTTTTATACGTTTCGATGTCGCCTTGTTTCATCGCGTCAATCGTAACAAAGGTTTCTAAAAGTTTTGTTTTACGCTTTTCACCAATTCCTATGATACCATCGAGTTGACTTCGAATCAATGCTTTGGCGCGTGTTTGTTTATGAAATGAGATTGCGAAACGGTGCACTTCATTGCTCATTTTACCTAAGTAGGTATACAGATAACTGGATTTATCGAGTGGATAAATGGCATTTTGATACACAATCGCTTCGAGTTGGTGTTTATCGTTTTTCTTTAAACCAATCATCGGGATAGAAAGACCCAAAGATTCGATGGTGTCTAAAGCGACACCCACTTGGCCCTTACCGCCATCAATGATGATCAAATCCGGTAGTTTGGTATTTTCTAACAACGCTTTTTGATACCTACGGTAGATGACTTCACGCATCGCCCCATAATCATCCATTTTAGCGGCTTGTTTGATGTGGTATTTTCGATAATCTGATTTCGATGGTTTTCCAGATTTGAAGACAACCATCGCTGAAACACTGGCATCGCCAAATAAATGAGCGTTATCAAATATTTCAATGTGTTCAATATCTTCTAAGCCAATGAGTGTTTTGAATGCATCTTCTGCTTCTTTGGTTTTTTCCGATTGAATGCGGTTTAAATAACGGTAATTTTCGAAATCATACTTTGCATTTTTAAACGCCATATCCACCAGTTTTTTCTTGTCGCCAATTTTAGGGATTTGTGCTTTCTTTCCAAACATCATCTCTAAATCAGCCATCAAAAATAGTTCTGAAAACAGCAGTTCATCTGGCCACTTGGTTTTATCTTCATAACTTTGTAAAACATACTCATTCACAGCGTCTTGAATGGACCCCACATAGCTAAAAATTTCAGATTTGACATCGATGATTTTACCCGCACGCATTTTGAGGATTTGAATCGAAACATCCTCATGGTCACCATGGAAAGCGATAAAATCACGATCTTGGAAATCGTTTAGGCTGATGAGTTGTTTTTCGGTTGTAAACTCAATGGAATCGATCATTTCCTTGTATTCCAACGCCTGTTCAAATTGTAAAGCATCGGAGGCTTGATACATTTGCGTTTTTAAATCTTGAACCACTTTTTTGGTATCCCCTTTTAAAAACGCAGTGATTTCTTGGATGATCGGTTTATAGTCAATCGGTTCTTTTTGGATACACGGCGCGAGGCATTGGTTTAAGTGATAGTATAAACAGGCCTTTTTGGGCATTTTTTCACATTTACGTAAAGGGTATATCTTATTTAGTAGCTTCACGGTGTCTCTGGCTTTATAGACATTCGGATAGGGTCCGAAACGTTTACCTAAAGCTTTGGTAGATTCTCTTTCAACAATCAATCTCGGGTCTTTTTCATTGGTGATGGTGATAAACGGATACGTCGCGTCATCCACCAGTTTGATGTTATATCGAGGTAAGTTCTCTTTGATGAGGTGAAGTTCTAAAATGAGGGATTCACGTTCCGTATTCGTTTGGACATAATTAAAATCCACGATCTCGCTGACGAGCTTCGTTGTCTTTAGGTTATGAGAACCGGTAAAATAGCTTCTGACGCGATTTTTGAGATTTTTCGCCTTACCGACATAGATGATTTCATTTTTCGCATTGAGCATCAAATAACACCCCGGGGATTCCGGCAATGTTTTGAGCTTTTCTTTAATCAAATCCAATGGTAACACCTCGGTGTTATTTTAACATAAAAAAAGAAAAGTAGCCATTATTCGGCTACTTTGTCTACGAATTCCACTTGAATTTTGTCTTGTAAAATTTCTTCTAATGCGATTCCCACTGGCTTTTTGCATAACGGCTTATCAATCGATGAATGGTCGTTATCTTCTTGAATGGATTTCGCTCTTTTGGCTGAAATATACGCCAATTTGTATTTGGAGTCCACCTTTTCTAATAAGGCGTCAATCGATGGATATCTCATCCCGTTTTTGTGTTCAATCATACCATTAATCCTCCTTGAGCATTTTCATGTACGCATGAATCGTACGTTCAGTTCTCGCATGTTCTGCACGAATGATCGCCATGATTCTGTCGGCAGCGTTATTGACATCATCGTTTACCACGATGTAGTCATATTTATGTGCCAACACGAACTCGCGATCGGCTTTTTCCATGCGTTTTTTAATCATTTCTGGTGAGTCAGTCCCCCGTTTAATCAAGCGGTCATAGAGTGCTTTTTTACCTGGTGGAACGATGAAAATAAATACCGCGTCTTTGGATTTTTGTCTGACTTGGAGTGCCCCTTCGACTTCAATTTCAAGGACGACTTCTTTACCCAAATCGAGTTGTTCTTCGACTTTATCAAGGGGTGTACCATAATAGTTACCCACAAATTCTGCCCATTCTAAAAACTTACCTTCAGAGATGCGTTTTAAGAATTCTTCTTTGGTGACGAAATAGTAATCTACCCCATCTACCTCACCCGGACGAGGGGCCCTGGTCGTCATCGACACGGAGTAAATGAGGTCATGATTTTTCATTTCAAAGAGGGCTTTTCTCACTGTGCCCTTACCGACACCGGATGGACCGGAGATGACGATAAGCAGACCACGATCGTTTAACTTCACAGTACCCCACCTTTCTCATTTACACTTACTTTCATAAATTATACACGATTATTTCATAATAGTAAAGCCATTACACGTTTTTATGCAAGTATACGTTTACATTTTGAGGAACTGAAAAAAACAATCTGTGTTATACTAATTAGGGGTGATTCTATGCCACTAGATGGGTATTTCATGCATCATTTAACCCAAGAGTTCAAACAAGCCTTGACTGGGGTTCGAATCAAGAAAGTCCGCCAGACGTCGAAAGATACGTTTGTTTTGAGCTATTATCAAAAAGGCGAGCATTTCCTCATTTTCGAATTAAATCCAAACAAAAGTCACGTTAGATTATCAGACAACGGTCCTTATGGGGAGTTTCCTTCTAACCTATTAAACGCGATGAGACGATTGTTGGAAAATGCCGAAATCACGCGCATTTACCAACATTTGATGGACCGTGTCATGGTCTTTGAGTTCCAAAAATTAGATGCCATATTTGGTTATCAATATTATCAACTGGTTTATGAAACCATGGGGCGAACCACGAATTTGATCCTACTTGAAAACAACTTGGTTGTCGATGCTTATTACAAACAGTTTTCCATCGATAAGCGCAGCATCCTCAATAAAAGTGAGTTCACATTCTTCCCTTCTGAAAAGAAATTATACACAAAAGAAGACTACGCTTATTTATGTCAAATCGATAGCCCAAAAACATTTATGAACACTTTTATGGGTTTTTCGTTAGATACTGCACTCTATTTTGTAGAACATAAGCAAAATCCACTGTCGATTCAGTGTGTACCCACCCTTGTATTGGAGCCGAAAAAGCAATTTTACCCTTTCAATCCGAACCCTTCAATCCCACATCAAACCTATGCCAGCTTATCCTTATTGTTAGAAGCGTTCTATCAAAATGACACCCCAAAATACGTCGATATTGAAAAGCTGATCGATAAAGAAATCAAACGTTTAGAACTTAAACTCAACCATTTATACGCCGATTTAAATGAGAATTTGGGTTTTGAAACATACAAGGCACAAGCCGAGTCCATTTACTTACTCGCAAGCGATTTGAATCAAAAAGTATCCAAACTCGGTGAACTTAACCTTGACCATCAAAAGACATTGAACGAGAATGCGCAAGCGTTGTTTCAAAAATACCATAAAGCCAAAAAAGCCCTTGAACCGATTGAACATCAAGTTCAGTTGGCCAAAGATTACCTTCAATATTATGAAAACTTGAAGCTTGAGCTGCCTTATTTGGCTTCAAGTGATTTAGATGATATCAAAAAAGAACTTGGGGACATTGGATTGATCAAACTTAAAATCAATCCAAAGAAAAAACCGACAAAACCCGTGCTATTGACTTACAAAATGGCTGATTTTGAGATTTTTATTGGTAAAACAGCAGAACAAAACAACTACTTAACCAACGTCTTCGCTCAACCCAACGATGTATGGTTTCATGTCCAACATGGCCCTGGGGCACACATCATTTTAAGGGGTGCATTCCATGAACAATCTTTAAGACTGTGTGCGATGCTTGCTGCCTACCATAGCCCACAAAGAGCTTCTTCTTCAATCCCTGTGGATTATACCAAAGTTCGATACATCAAAAAAATAAAAGGTCTCCCTGGGTACAATGTGACTTATACCAACCAGAAGACCATGTATATTGATATCGATGAAACTAAGATTAAATCGCTCTAACCAACGAGCATGTCCATTTCGACATAGGTGACAACGTTTGTTGTCTCCTTTTTATTTTCTAGCATCGCAACCGCGGTCAAGATACCAATACGTCCGACGAACATATTGAGCATGATGATGAGTTTTGAGTAGGTACCAATGTGTGGAATCAATCCTAAGGACAACCCAACGGTTCCAAACGCAGAGGATACCTCAAACCCTATCTCCATGATGGTCCACCTGTTCGGTTCGATGATTGAAATGAACATCGTTGAAAGCATCACGAGGACAATCGCGAGTGCAAATACCATATACGCTTTTTTAACCGCTTGATCTTTGATGGCTTTACCTGCAAAGAACACTTGTTTACGGTGTCTTCCAAAAGAGACTAAACCCGCCGTCAATAAGAAGAATGTGGTCATACGAATCCCACCACCCGATGAGTTAGGTGCGGCACCAATAAACATCAACATGGAAAAGAATAATCGCGTCGCTTCTGCCCAATTGGTTACATTTGTATTGTAAAAACCAGCACTTCGGGCATTATTCGACATGAATAGCACATTCATTAAAATATCTAGAGGTGGATTGCCTCTCATCGAATGTTCGTATTCCATAATGAAGTAAATAAGCGCTGAACCCATCCACAGGATGAAGTGACTGACAATCAACATTTTGGAAATAAATGTCATACGGTATGGTTTTTTATGTAACTTGTTTTTGATGAATAATACAACTTCAGCGAGTGGCCAAAACCCAACACCACCGGTAAAAATAATGATCATGGTGAGGATTTGTGGTAAATAGTACCCATTAAAAACCATGAAGCTTTGATTACCTGGTAGGAAGTCAAATCCAGCGTTCGCAAATCCCGCGACCGCAAGGTACGTGGCTTGGAATAAAGATTCGCCAAATGAGGCTTGGAAAGGTTGAACTGTATAAATATATATTGTCATGATGATGATGTAGATGATCTGAATCACACCAACCGCAATCATCGCGTTCGTGATCAATTTGATGATGCCTTTGACTGTGAATTGGTTTTGTTCGGACGCGATTAAGCTACGTTCTTTTAAGGAAATCTTCTTACCGATGATGACCCAGTAAGACGCCACCAACATCATGATTCCAACGGCACCGATTTCTAGAATTAAAATGGATATGATCCCACCTAAAATATTGAAGGTATCACGCTGTGACACAGGACTCAAACCTGTGGATGAAATTTGTGATAATGAAATGAATAAGGCGTCAATGAATGATAATTGAACACCCGGGTTCTGTGAGATTGGTAACCATAACAAAAACCCACCGACCAATATGGTAATCAAATAAATCGTAAAGATGGTTCTTGCTGGGGTTACAAATAAAAATCGTTTAATACGTTTTGAGAATGACATAAAATGCACCTACTTGCCATGGCTTATTATAGCACAACGTTTCCATTTTTCAAATAATCATGGTTTTATAAATAAGCATTTGGTTTGTTTTAAATAAGATTTTGGAGTACAATGTTAGTGTTGAAGGAGGATTTATAACTATGAAATTTGAATTACCTAAATTAGGTTATGCTTATGAAGCATTAGAACCAGTCATTGATGCAAGAACAATGGAAATCCATTATTCCAAACACCACAATGCGTATGTCACCAACGCGAATGCTGCCTTGGAAAAACACCCTGAATTTAATTTACCACTTGAGGTATTCTTAAAAGACCTCAACTTAGTCCCTGAAGATATCCGTATGGCACTTAGAAACAATGCAGGCGGACATTTCAACCACACGCTATTCTGGGAAATCTTAACCCCAGGTGGCGCAAAAGCACCAAAAGGTGCATTGTTAGAAGCCATCAATGCCGCATTTGGATCATTTGACGCGTTTAAAGAAGCGTTTGGTAATGCCGCTAAGACCCGTTTCGGTTCTGGTTGGGCATGGTTGGTTAAAACCCCTAAAGGTTTGGTAGTCACTTCTACACCAAACCAAGATACCCCACTCGCTGAAGGTACACCAATCTTAGGCTTAGACGTTTGGGAACACGCTTATTACCTAAACTATCAAAACAGACGTCCAGATTATGTCGCTGCATTCTTCTCAGTCATCAACTGGGATATCGTTGAAGCGAAGTTCCAAAAATAGGAATATTTTAGAGCCACTTAAAAACACACTAAATTGGGTGTGTTTTTTTCATATAGTTTGTGTTAAAATTGATTGCAGGAGGACTTAAACATGAACAGTAGTGATTTTAGACAATTGGCCTGGGGAAAACTTTCCGGTAACTGGGGAGGTCCGATTGCGGTAGCGTTGGTTTACATTGTCATAAACAGCATTATGACGTATATTACAAAGGACATGCTATACGCAAGTTTGATTACAACGATTGTAACTGCACCATTGCAAATTGGTTTGATGAAGTATTTTATTCTTTTTTCAAAATCATTAAATCCAGAGTTTGATGTTATGTTTGATGGATTCAAAGAGAGTTTTGTCAAAAGCATTCTTTTGGCATATTTAACCGGCATTTTCATTTTACTTTGGTTGTTATTATTCATCATTCCTGGTATCATTAAAATATTTGCGTATGCGATGGCGCCTTACCTTTTAGCTGAAAACCCAAACATCAGCCTTACGGAAGCATTAGACCGTTCACAGGAAATGATGAAAGGCTATAAGATGGATTTATTTATACTTTGGCTTTCATTTATCGGATGGTTTATATTATGTGTCATCACATTTGGAATCGCATTGATCTGGGTAGCACCTTATTTTTCACTCACCAATGCTGAGTTTTATCTACAAATCAGTGGTGGTAATAAGACCCCTGAAGTGGTTGAAGAACAACCTCAAGCTGAAGAAGACTCATTTGATTCATTTTTATTAAAATAGACCACAAAAAAACAGTTCATTGTGATATGATCCCCTTAAAGTAGACACTACAAATAATTAAAGTTTGTAGAAGTATACAGAGAGGGGATTTTTCTTTATGTCAAGAAGAACAAGATTCAGTAAAGAAACAAAAATCAAAGCAATCAAAGCATATCAATCAGGGAACAAATCCATACTAAAAATCGCACAGGAATTAAGGTGTAATGTAAACAGTATTAGACAATGGATTAGAAACTATGAATCGATGGGGGGAATAGCATTTGAGGATAAACCAAGAAACCGTTCATACACCAAACCATTCAAAACCGAGGTAATAAGAGCGTATGTCAATGGAGAAGGTTCATATCTAGAGTTAGCAAAGCAATATGGAATTACATCAAACGCCGTGATTAAGAGTTGGGTTTCCAAGTATAATAGACATAACGAGATCAAAGCATATGATCCAAAGGGGACTGTCTATATGGCGAAATCAAGAAAAGTGAGTTATGAAGAAAAGTTAGAGATCGTGAAGTGGACAATCGAACATAACAACGAATATAAACTCGCAGCGGAGAAGTTTGAGACAGCTTATTCACAGGTGTATAACTGGGTCAGGAAATACAACTTAGAAGGTGAAGCAGGTTTAAAGGATGAACGAGGCAAGAGAAAGCCTGTTGAGAGTTTGAGTGAAATTGAGAAACTAAAACGTGAAGTTGAGCTTCTAAGACGAAAGAATGAACGTCTAGAGATGGAGGCTGAAGTCATAAAAAAATTCCAGGAGATCGAAAGGAGGGATATTTTAACAAGGTCCGCCAAGAAGCCAAATACAAAACAATAAAAGGGCTTCATGAGGAGAAAAACTATCCTGTTTTCGTGTTATGTGAAATCCTTTTGATTACACGAAGTAGCTATTATAAATGGTTAAAGCATGAAGAAACAAATGAAGAGAAAATTAATCACGAGTTATCACAAATGATCCTAGAATATCACGATGAGTTTAAAGGTATCTTAGGCTATAGACGGATGACCCTATGGATTAATAAGCGTAATCAAACGAACTATAATGAGAAACGAATAAGACGATTAATGAGTAAAATAGGTGTGTCCTCAGTCATCCGTAGAAAGCGTAAAGGCTATATTCAGGTTAGACCAGAGATAACGGCGGAGAATGTCTTGAACAGACAATTTGAGGCTAATAATCCTAATGAGAAATGGTTAACGGATGTTACTGAGTTCAAGGTGATAGGGACTACAACAAAACTCTACTTGAGTGCCATCATCGATTTATGTGATACCAGTATCATCAGTTACAAGATGGGGATATCCAATAACAACCAACTGGTAAATGAAACCTTCGAGAAAGCATTCCAACTTAATCCGGAAGCCAAACCGATGGTTCATAGTGATCGAGGGTTTCAATACACGAATAAAGGGTTTCAAAAGAAACTCACTTCTAGAAGCATGACAGTCAGTATGTCTAGAGTTGGTAGGTGTATTGATAATGGACCAATGGAGAGTTTCTGGGGAACACTTAAATCCGAAATGTACTATTTAAGTCAATTTCATGACATCAATCAACTCAAAATAGCTATTGAACAATACATCCAGTTTTACAATGAACAAAGGTACCAAGAAAAACTAAAAGGCTTAACTCCGATGGAATTTCGGAATCAGGCCTTAAAAATTGAATCAATTGTTTAATTATTTTCACTGTCTACTTGACAGGGGGCGGTTCATGTTCGACTGTTTTTCATTTTTATTTCAAAAAATAAGAAAAAAAGTAATCAAAAAGATATAGATTTTTATATATATGGGTATAATATAACTATAAGGCGGACATCCCCATGGAGAATGACAAAGACATGCGAAAACAATTGACACCGTTTGAACAAGCCTTTAAAACCACCCCACTGAGCAGCTCTTTACAAATCATCGGGTTTTACTTGGTGTTGGGTATTTTATGGATTTTCTTTTCAGACATGGCACTTAAACTCCTCGTTCAAGACCCACAAAGGGTTGAAGAACTCCAGTTGGTTAAGGGTCTGTTTTATGTCGCTGTGACAGCGTATATCTTTTATGTCATCGTTAAAAGACGCATGGATACCTACTACAACATCATGAATCATCTAAATGAAACGATGTTGGAATTAAAACAAACCAACCAAACCATGAAAGAACTCGAACATGAGTTGGAACAAATGGCTTACTATGATTCATTAACAGGCTTATATACCAGAAACATGCTCATTAAAAAGATCGATGAACACATCGAACAACACCCCAATGAATTATTGGGTATTGTGTATTTAGACATCGATGATTTTTCCAACATCAATGAAATTAAAGGCCACACGGTGGGTGATGAACTCATCTTACTCATTTCAAATGAATTGAAATTGAACGCCAACTTACCCCATTTGGTGGGTCGTATCGGTGGCGATGGCTTTATCCTATTACTTAAAAATTTCAGCAGTAAAGAAAAAATGCTTGAAATCATCAGAAATAGCTTCAACCGCTTGAAACGTTCATTCATATTAGACCACGAAGAGTTTTTCATCACTGTTTCGGTAGGTGTTTGTACCTACCCACAAGATGGTAATACCACACAAATGTTACTATCCAATGTCGACTTAGCCTTAGGTAAAGCGAAATCTTTAGGTAAAAACCAAATGGTGATTTACGATGAACGTTATCACCATGACATGAAAAAACAAATTGAAATATCCAATTTGTTGTATCAGGCGGTTAGAAACAAAGAATTCAAAGTGTATTATCAACCCATTGTTAAATCCGATACCGGTAAAGCCTCTAAAGTAGAAGCCTTAATCCGTTGGCATAACCCGATTAAAGGGAATATCCCACCCCTTGATTTCATTGAAATCTCTGAAAAAACCGGACACATCAAAGAAATTACCTATTTTGTCATCAAAGAATCGATTCGACAATTGCAACTATGGGACCACATGGGCATCGATTTGGTGGTTTCGATCAACCTATCTGCGAGAGTCCTCAATGACCCAAACTTCTTAAGTGACATCCAAGTATTGTTGGAAAAATTCAATGGTGACCCATCACGATTGATTCTAGAAATCACAGAATCGGCGGTCCTTACCCACATCGATGAATCGATTACCACCTTACTCGCATTAAAGAAGATGGGATTCTCCGTGGCGTTAGATGACTTTGGTACAGGCTACTCCTCATTAACCTACTTACAAAGACTACCGATCGATATCATTAAAATTGACCGTAGTTTTATCAGAAACATTCAATCGAAAGACCATGTCGTACCCTTATTAAAATTCATGATCGATGTCGCCCATGAATTGAACCTCAAAGTGGTTTGTGAAGGCATTGAAGAACAATACGAACAAGAAGCGACCATTCAACATGGGTCGGATTACTTACAAGGCTTTTATTACGCCAGACCCAATACAGCAGACTTATTAGATCACAACTTACTAAAGAAAAAAGCACAAAATTAATGTGCTTTTTTATTCAAAATAGAGGTTTTCTTGTGGAACAGGTAGGATACTGCTGAAAAACATATAAGAAAATTTGACTTTTACGGTATCGTAGACGTCGAGTTCAGCCACAGGTGTAGAGATGATCAATCGGGCACGGAAGATACCATAAGCATAGATGACATCCCATTCGATGTCTTTATTTCCACTAATTTCCAATGTGTTATCTTCATTAGAAAGTATGATGGATTTGATTCGTAATGACGTTTGGTTCATGTTGATACCTTCAATTTCAATGTCAATGTAGGTCTTATCATCGACAGTATAAATTTGAACCGATGACACATAGTCGTTTGGGTCCACATCACGCATGACCCCATAAATGCTATTGACCATGACAAATCCAAAGGTCACCAAGATGGCGATGAAGGTAAAGATCCAAAAACGTCTCACATGTCTTTTATGTAATACTTCATGGCGGTATTTAATTTCTTCATGGATGGCTTCTTTAGGCGTCAGTTTCGGTTGAATATCCGAACCACACGACCAACAGACCGGTGCGTCAGCCTTATTCAACTTACCACACTTTTTACATTCAATGGGTTTACTCATCGTTTACTCACCCCAGTTTATTTTATCATAATTGAAGGGTCATGTATAAGAAAAAAATCCATCAAGCGATGGATTTCTTTACTGAATCATAAAGCAGTTGTGCAAAACCAGGTTTTACGTCGTCGTAATGCTTTTTAAATCGCTCATCATCCAAATACATTTGACAGATGTTTAAATGAGCCGTTTGGTCATAATACCCCCACGCCATCGAAAGCCAATCTTTATGGTGTGTATAGGCTTCATGCATATGGATCGTTTTGGTTTCACCTGTACTATTTGAAGCTTTTTCTAGCGCTTCAAAGAGTTTCTTTTCTAATTGACCAAAGCGTTCAAAATCGGCTTCACTCATGTTAGAAAATGCTTTTCTACTTTTTTGATAGGCTTCTTCGCCATACTTCTCAATGACCTCTTGTTTGTAAGACTGATCGTTTTTTTCAAGGAGGTCTTGTTTGAATCCTTTAAACTTGTCTGAATCTTTCATGACTTCATCCCGCCTTTTCGCATCGATGGTGAGTGTGAGGTTGGAAATGATCAAATCGAGCTTTTCTCTTTTTTCATATAGTGCTCCTAAATGCGTTTCATATAAGGATAACAAATCGGCTTTTGGGTCATCTAGAATCCCCTTGATCGTTTGTAGGTCAATATCGAACGCCGTTAGGAATAAAATCGTTTGAATTCGGTCCAAATCGGCTGAATCGTAGAGGCGGTAATTCGCCTGGTTTCTTTTGGAAGAAATGAGCCCTTTTTCTTCGTAAAAGCGTAAAGCCCGTTTGGAGAGTCCTGTCATTTTTGAAACATCATCCAATGTATATCTCATATTTTCACCACCAATTACAGTATAAACCTTTACGTTACGTTAATGTCAAATATATTTTAACATACTATTTGTTTTTTGTCTATTTGTGTTATAATTAGCAACAAGGAGAGAAAAAAATTATGCCAAAACTATCATTATTAGAAAAATACGCCAAACTCGCTTGTCAAGTCGGTGTGAATGTTCAAAAAGACCAATTGGTCGTTGTTCGTGCAACCACAGAAACCAAAGAACTCACCCGTTTGATTGTTAAAGAAGCTTATGCATGTGGCGCGAAGAAAGTCATTGTACAATGGTCCGATGAATACCTCACCAGACTTGCTTACGATTACCAAAGTGTCGAAACGTTAGAAGAAGTACCGAACTACATCATTGAAACCAACCAATACTATGTAGACAATGGTGCGTGCTTCTTAAACGTCATTTCACCTGTGATTGGTGTCAATGAAGGGGTAGACGCTACGAAGATGGCCAAAGCCCTCACCAGCACACAAAAAGCCTTACCATTCTTAAGAGAATACACCATGGGCAACAAAGGTCAATGGACGATTGTTGCAGCATCGAACCCAGTATGGGCAGAAGCGGTATTCCCAAATCTAAAAGGTGAAGCAGCAACCGAAGCTTTATGGGACGCGATTTTCAATGCGTGCCGTGTCTATGAAGACTCTGACCCAATTGAAAATTGGGCTGCACACAACGATGTCTTACACAAACACAACAAAGTCTTAAATGACTTAAACTTCAAAGAATTGCGTTTTAAAAACAGCCTAGGTACCGACTTGGTCGTTGGTTTGGTTGAAAACCACGTGTGGTCGGGTGGCGGAGAACACGCCACCACAGGTGTTTATTTCAATCCAAACATCCCAACCGAAGAAACATTCACGATGCCGCTCAAATGGGCAACCTCTGGTAAAGTGGTTGCAACCAAACCACTCAACTATCAAGGGACACTTATTGAAGACTTCTATTTGATTTTCAAAGACGGTAAAGTCGTTGAATTTGATGCGAAAAAAGAAAAGAAGGCTTTAGAAGAACTCCTCAATACCGATGAAAACTCCAGATACATTGGTGAGATTGCATTGATCAGCTATGATTCCCCAATTTCCAATACCAACTTATTATTCTTAAATACCTTATACGATGAAAATGCGTCATGCCATATGGCGTTAGGTAGAGCCTACCCAATGAACATTCAAGGCGGTTTAAATACCCCAATTGAAGAACTTGAAAAGAAAGGCTATAACAAGTCTTTAATTCATGTTGACTTCATGTTTGGTTCAGCCGACATGTCGATTGTGGGCATTAAGCACGATGGTCAAGAAGTCGTGGTCTTTAAAAACGGAAACTTTGTGATTTAACGATAAACCCT
Source organism: Acholeplasma sp. (assembly GCA_036677365.1). Classification (GTDB taxonomy): domain Bacteria; phylum Bacillota_I; class Bacilli_A; order Acholeplasmatales; family UBA5453; genus Paracholeplasma. Next base: position 62,643 of record JAVBWN010000014.1, on the reverse strand, counting down.
TCGGGGTTTTTCTTTTTTATAATATAATGATAGTAGGAGTTGATACCATGCTCGCCTATAAAAGAATGAATATCGTCATATCCAAATTGGATTTGGTCAATAAGAATGTGAGTGGCACCTATCAATTGAACCACCACATCACAAGAAACACAGGGAAGTTGGCGGATAATGTCTTTTTCACTGAACTGATCTTTTTGGTCAAAGACACCTTAGATGTCCAATACCCACTCAATATGACCATCGCTTTACGCGGTGTCTTTGAGTTTGAGAAAGAATCGGAAGCAGACATCATTGAATTCTTAAAGAAGGATGCGGTTCATATCTTGTATCCTTATTTACGTGCGACGGTGACCAATTTAACGACAGCTGCGATGTTACCACCCCTATTCATCCCATTTGTCGATGCGTATCATCTATTCAAAGAAGACAAAGCCAATTGAGAAGCGATTCGCTTCTTTTTTTGACAAAATGACATAAAAGCGTATAATAAACTTCGAGGTATTTTTTATGACTAAACTAAAAATGTATTTAGATATCTTCAGCACCTTCTTCAAGATTGGCTTATTCACCTTTGGTGGGGGATACGCGATGATTGGGGTCATGCAAAAAGATATCGTTGAAAAAAAGAAATGGATCGATGAAGATACCATGTTAGAACTCATCACTATCAGTGAAGCCACCCCAGGGCCATTTGCCATCAATGGGGCGACATATATTGGGTACCATAAAGCGAAGTTTTTAGGGTCATTGTTCGCAACCCTAGGTGTCGTGTTACCGAGCTTCATCGTGATTTTATTGGTATCTTTATTCTTACAAGCATTCTCAGATAATACCACACTCCAAAATGCTTTAGCTGGGATTGGGGCTGGTGTGCCTGTACTCATTTTTCATGCGTTATTCAAACTCTCTAAAAAAGTTAAAATCAACCTCATCAACGGGGTATTGTTGGTGATTGCGTTCGTGGTATCTTTCTTTACCAATTTCAGTGTCGTTTTATTGCTGATTTTGACTGCGGTATTCGCTTTGATCTACACCGCGATTGAAAGGAGAATGCAAGCATGATTGAACTATTAGAACTCTTTTTAATCTTCTTTAAAATCGGTTTATTCACCTTTGGTGGGGGTTACGCGATGATTCCACTCATTCGCCAGGAAATGGTCAATGGTGGCTATTTAACGATTGACCAAGTCAATCAGTTCATCGGCATCGCAGAATCCACCCCAGGGCCATTCGCTGTCAATATGGCAACCTTCGCTGGGTATCATACCTATGGGGTATGGGGTTCGGTATTCGCTACCTTAGGGGTAGTACTCCCAAGCTTTATCATCATTTTGTTGATTGCGTATTTTTCGGACAAATTCATTAAAACCAAACCGGTTCAAACCATCTTAAAATTCTTAAAACCGGTGATTTTGGGTTTAATATTATCTGCGGGGTTATCGGTCTTACTTCATAGCATTCTAGGCGATTATTTTGTTAGTGTGGATTTTGATTATATCGCCTTGATCATCTTTGTTGTTGTCTTAGGGTTATCCTTCTATAAAAAACTCACACCGATCCATTTGGTGCTCATCAGTGCGGTGTTGGGTATGACTTTATACTTATTTTAGTATTTCCACCTTGGGTATAACTCAAGGTGTTTTTTTTCTAGTATAATGGTGTAAAGGGGTGTTTTCATGTTAAAACCTTATTTCATATATTCATTTAAATTCATACTTTTAATGTTGGCTTTTGGTTTTTCGATGTACGGGACTTTTTATAGTTACGTGGAATTTGGTCTAAACAACATCCGTTATTTCACCAATCAAAGTAACTTATTGGTTTTCATCGTGACTTTTTTGATGGTCTTTGGCTGGGACAAGTCCAAATGGTTTCCTAAAATCGCCCTCATCGCTCTGCTAGACATCGTACTGACAGGTATTGTTTATAATCTGTTATTGCGTGAGTTGGTGGTGGGATTTTCAGAAGTACAGCTATTCATCATGCTCGTTACCCACACCATCGTACCGATTTTATACGTGATTTTGTATTTTATATTCGTTTTAGATCGACCTAAAGTCCAATCGATTTATGTGCTGTTATTACACCCGTTTTTATACTTCATAACGTTTCAAATCACCGGTATATTTACAAGCTATTACCCTTACCCGTTCATGGATCCCAACCAAGGGATTGTGTCATTTTTAGTCACGAATTTGGTGGTCATGTTACCATTATTGGTGTTGTTTGGGCTTGGCTTTATTAAGCTCAAACAATACCTCTTTGATACACTCAAATTGAAGTCTTGATCTGTGATTTTTATCGGGTTTCAACCAACACTGAGGAAAAAACCATCCAAATGATGGTATAATCTATAACCGAAAGAAGGTGTATTATGAGAAAACCTTGGCTATACGATGAAAGACTGAAAAACCCAAACATGGGGAGAATCGTCTATCAAGTCATCGTCGACCGATTTGTCCCTGCGTCTAATTTAGAAGGGAAGAAACACTTATACGCTTACCCGCGTTCCCTTAAAACTTGGGATACCTTACCCAAAGGTGGGCACTTCATGCCGGATGCGAAGTACTGGAGTCATGAACTGGAGTTTTGGGGTGGCGACCTCAAGAGTTTAATGAAAAAGCTCGATTACCTCAAAGCATTAGACATCGACATGCTTTACCTCAATCCCATCTTTGATTCCTTATCCAACCACAAATACGACGCTTCGGATTATTTAAAGATATCACCTGAATATGGGGACCACCACGATTTAAAAGCAATAGCGGATGCGCTTCATAATCAAGGACAGCGCTTAATTTTAGATGGTGTATTCAATCACATGGGTGTGAACTCACCGTATTTTCAAAGCGCGTTGGACGAACATTCCCCCTATCGTTCATGGTTCTATTTTGGAGCACAATACCCAGAAGGTGTGAGACTTTGGGCGGATGCGAAAAGCTTGCCTGAACTCAATCTCGAAAATGAAGCGGTGAAAGACTACATTTATAAAAAAGAGTCCTCTGTGATTCGTAGTTACTTAAAACAAGGGGTCGATGGGTTTAGGCTTGATGTTGCTTTTGATATTGGCTATGACATTCTAAAAGATTTAACCAACCATGCCCACCAAGAAAAAGAAACCGCCCTCGTGGTTGGTGAGACTTGGAACTATCCAAAGCGTTGGTTAAACGCCATGGATGGTGTGATGAACTTCACCTTAAGAGAAATTACATTCCACGCAGTTGAAAACAAATTTACACCGAAAGAAGTCAATGCTTTGTTAGAAAAGATGGTTGTAGATTGTGGAATCGATGGGTTACTCAAATCTTGGAACATCTTAGATAACCACGATACGGTGAGATTAAACCACCGTTTGAATGAGAAAGACCAAAGACTCGCCGAAGTGATTCAATTTACATTCCCTGGGTCACCCAATCTATATTATGGTTCAGAACTTGGTATGACGGGTGGGAATGACCCAGAAAACCGTGCGCCAATGGATTGGTCTTTATATAAAGAAGATAACCCAAGACTCGTTTGGATCAAACAATTGATTCAAGTCCATAAACAAGAAAAAGCGTTGATGGTGGGTGATTACTTACCACTAATTTCATCCAAACTGATTGCTTATGAAAGACATACCGATGATGTTTCAGATACAATCTTGATCTTAATCAATCCAACTGAGGTAGCAGTAGAAGAATTCATCTTGGTGCCAGATTCTTCATTAATGAATTATTCGAAGTTTGAAGTTATCTTAGGTCAAATCGATCAAGTATCCTTAATCGCTGGCCTCTTACAAGTCAAATTAGCACCTAAATCGTTTGTGTTACTGAAACCAAAGACACAACCTGAAAAGAGTTATACCCCATACAAACGCGTATAAACATAATAAAAACTGACGCTCATATCCAAATGAGGTCAGTTTTTTTTATTACGCTATGGTTAATTGTTCGTCTACCACAGACACCGAATAAGCTTGGTGTGGTTGTATGAAGCCTTCAATGATACGAATCGCGATGAACGTTTCAAGTTCTTTGGAGATGAAACGTTTGATCGGTCTCGCACCATATTCCATCGAATAGCCATGTTTTAAGATATATTTTTTTAAGTCTTCTGTGAATAACACTTTGATGTCTTTATCCATTAAACGTTTTTGTAAATCCGATAACATCTTATCGACGATCTTGATTTGAACGTTGAAACCGAGTGGGTTGAAAATGATGATTTCATCGATACGGTTTAAAAATTCTGGCTTAAACGTTTCTTTCACGAGGTTCATCACTTCGTTTTTACCTTTATCCAAATCCTTTAATAAGAATTCACTACCCAAGTTAGAAGTCATGATGATGATCGTGTTTTTAAAATCCACCGTTCTGCCTTGGTTATCGGTCAAACGGCCATCGTCAAGAATTTGTAAGAGGATATTGAATACTTCTGGGTGGGCTTTTTCAATTTCATCAAATAAAACAATGGAATAGGGTTTACGTCTAACGGCTTCGGTGAGTTGGCCACCTTCATCGTAACCCACATACCCTGGTGGCGCACCCACCAAACGAGAAACGCTGTGTCTTTCCATGTATTCAGACATATCGATTCTAACGATGTGGGATTCATCGTCAAAGAGATTTTCGGCCAAACTTCGCGCTACCTCGGTTTTACCCACACCGGTAGGTCCTAAGAACATGAATGAACCAATCGGTTTATTCGCATCTTTAATCCCGGCACGTTGACGGATAATCGCGTCACTGATGAGCTTGAGTGCGTGGTCTTGACCGATGACGCGTAAAGACATCTGTTCTTTCAAATGTAGTAATTTATCTCGATCGGCTTGAACGAGTTTTTCCACAGGGATGTGGGTCCATTTCGAAATGATTTCAGCGATGTTATCTTCAGTGACGACTTCTGAAATCATCCGTTCTTGGGTGTTGTTGGTTTTCTCTTCAATTTGTTTTTCGAGTTTTGGAATTTTCGAATATTGAAGTTCAGCGGCCGTACTGTAATCGGATTGGTTAAATGCATTCTGAAGTTGATTCTTCAAGTTTTCCAAATCTTGTTTGAGCTGTTTCACCGCTTGAAGTTCAGATTTTTCTTTTTCCCATTGGGATTTATATTTCTTTTCCGTGGTGCGTTGTTCGATGAGTTCATCCTCAATTTTTTTCAAACGTTCTTTCGATAACGCATCGGATTCCTTCGATAAAGCGCTCTTTTCGATTTCTAGCTGCATGATTTTACGCATCACGCTGTCGAGTTCAACCGGCATCGAGTCGATTTCCATACGGATGGAGGCACACGCTTCATCGATCAAATCGATTGCTTTATCGGGTAAGAAGCGGTCAGTGATGTAGCGGTTAGAGAGGGTAGCCGCAGAAACAATCGCGTTATCAGAAATATGAACCCCGTGGTGGGCTTCAAAGCGGTCTTTGAGGCCTCTTAAGATTGAAATGGTATCTAGTACGGTGGGTTCATCGATTTGGATCTTTTGAAAACGTCTTTCTAAGGCGGTGTCTTTTTCGATGTATTTACGGTATTCATTGAGTGTGGTAGCTCCTATGCAGTGGAGTTCACCGCGCGCAAGCATCGGTTTTAACATATTCGAAGCGTCCATCGCCCCATCGGCACGACCGGCACCGACAATGGTATGGATTTCATCGATGAATAAAATGATGTCGCCATCAGAAGTTTTGATCTTATTCAAAACCGCCTTCAGTCTTTCTTCAAATTCACCACGAAATTTAGCCCCAGCCACCAACGCAGCCAAGTCAAGTTCATAAATCGTTTTATTTTGTAAACCCAGCGGCACATCTTTATCGACAATGCGTCTTGCGAGACCTTCGACGATTGCGGTTTTACCGACCCCGGGTTCACCAATCAAAACAGGGTTATTTTTGGTTTTTCTCGATAAAATCTTGATCATTCGACGGATTTCATCTTCACGTCCAATCACAGGGTCGATTTTACCTTTTTTCACTTCTTCAACGATATTACGTCCAAACTTTTCCAATAAATTCGGGTCTTTATCGTAGTTTTCCATTTGTGGCATCATAGTATCAACTCCTAATTTTGGCACTCTATAATAATGAGTGCTAATTCAACTTTATTATAATCCGAAGTATTTTCTTTGTCAACCCGATTGTCCTTAAATATTCTTACTTTTTTTGAATGCGTTTTCGTGCTATAATAAAATGCTAATGTATAAGGAGTTTTGTCATATGAAAAAAGTTTTATTACTGGTTTTAACAGCATTTCTTGGGTTTTCACTGGTGGCTTGTGTGGAAAATAACACCGAACCATTCGACTACAATGCATTCTTATTAGAAGCATCCGCAAGTCTTTCTCAACCCAGTGTAACCGATACGCATTTAACACTTCCATCCACTTTAACCTACAAGGAAAAGACCATCGAGCTTTCCTGGCAATCCAATACACCTGAAGTGATTTCTAATCTAGGGGTTGTCACCAGACCCAGTTTTGAAGCTGGTGACCGCGTTGTAACATTAACAGTGATGTTATCTTTAGAAGGTTATCAATTTTCAAGAAACTTCAATGTGAAAGTATTGAAATTAGACGCGACTGTTTATTATACGGTTACTTTTGATTCCAATGGGGGTTCATTGGTCAATCCAGCCCAAGTGGAAGAAAGCAAAAAAGTGCCGACACCCAATGACCCAACCCGTATTGGCTATACCTTTGTTTTATGGCGTATCGATACCATCAATGGCGCAGTATTCAACTTTAACACCCCAATCACACAAGACATCACGCTGGTGGCTGAATGGTCTAAAGACCCCATTGAACTCAATTATATCGATATTCTCTATTTAAATGACTTGCACGGTTCGATTGAAAAAGGGACCGATGACTTGGGCTTAGCCTACATCGCCAATTACGTCAATTTCCACCGTACCAATAACCCAGATGGTGTTATTTTACTCGGTGGTGGGGATATGTTCCAAGGCTCAGCACTATCCAATTATTACTTAGGTCGTTCAACCTTAGAAATCATGAATGCCATGGGATTTGACGCGATGGTTTTAGGTAACCACGAGTTCGACTGGGGCATCGATGTCATCACCAATTATTTTGATGGTGATACCAGCAATGGGGAAGCTACTTTCCCACTCTTAGGTGCGAATGTGTATTATGAATCCACCGAAACCATGATTGAACACTTAGAACCGTATACCATCATCCAACGAGGTGACATCAAGATTGGTATCATTGGCACGATGGGTTATGGACTAGAATCCTCGATTGCTCAAAGTAAAATCACAGGTTACGTCTTCGCATCCCCAGTTTCGATCATCGAATACTACGCAGAATATTTAAGAACAGAAGAAGATGTCGATTATGTATTTGTCTTATCGCACGATTCCGGCAACATCAATTCACAAGTTTCCCAATTCACAGGCAATAAAAAAGTGGACATCATTTTCAATGCCCACTCCCATTCGAGGTATGTTCAAACCATCGGTTCTACCACCATCATCCAAAGCAGTTCGAATGGTAAATATGTCGGTAATATCCGCATCGATTTAAATAGCAACACCATCACCGCAAATAATGTCAAAACCCATTCAGCATTAAATACACCAGATCCTGCAGTGAAAGCATTGATCGATGGTTATAAGGCAGAAACCGATGTGTTATTCAACACAGAAATCATCAAAGCAGCGCGTTATATCCCATCATCCACTTTATCGGACTGGTTAGCCGATTTGATGAGACAAGTGACCAACGCAGACATCGCTTTCCATAACTATGGTGGCACCAGAGATTCGATGGCAAGCAATGAATCGATTACTTTAGGTAAACTATATAAAATATTCCCATTCGATAACACCATTAAAACCGTGTATTTAGATGGCGCTGTCATTCAAAACTTTATCAATCGTTCGAGTGATGCCTATAGTACCACTGTAACTGAGTTTGTTCCAGGTACATTGTATAAAGTCGCTACCAACGATTATATCTTTGATAAGACCGATAACCCATTCATCTACGGGTCTAATCCGAACTTTGATGGTACATTATTAAGAGATATGGTACTGGCTGAACTACAACTTCAAAAGTCTGTTTACAGCAGTTTTGATACCACAAATACCATACTATCTTCACATACCCCACAACCAAGAAATCGTTTTACAAACTTAACACTAAACACCTAATTGACAAACGTGCTATTTACCGTTTATAATGTAATAGCACGTTTAAATGGCCCTGTAGCCAAGTGGTAAGGCACGGCACTGCAACTGCCTGATCGTCGGTTCAAATCCGGTCGGGGCCTCCAAACTAATCTTGAATTGGTTCGAAAAAACGAGCTAATTTCACAAATTTATGCCCTTATTGGGCATTTTTTTGTATAAAAAAGAGTCTACCGAGAAAACTGCTAATTGATTGGTAGACTGCTGATTGAAATGTTTATATCTAAAAAAGAATAGGTGACACGAGTTTGAACCAGTATTTGAGACGGACATAACACGAATCCGAACTTCAAATGTAAACTGAGTATTTTACATTTTGGATGCTGTATTTAAGTTTTAGACTCATTTCAGAATCGAAAAGATGATATTCACTTTCATTACCGCTCAATACATTTAGGTAAATGCTATAACTATTATAATCATTGATCCTAACCAATCTAATATATTTCTTCATATCCTCTATTGAATCAGCTTTCTTGAAAGCCTTAATGCCACGAATGTAACTTGGTAACTTCTTTTTGCTTTGTAAAAGTAAAGTGCGTTTTGATAGATTTTCAATTCTATAAACTGCAGAAGTGGTCAACTCGGTATCTATTTCTTGGATACATGATGTGATGTAATCGCTAATCATTGATGTAGTATCTCCAATTTTATGTTTAGTGTTATTCAAGGAATCATTGAGTAGAAGAAATAAATTATTTACTGTTATCATCACTCTATTTGCTTTATCCTGGTTATAACAGAACAACGTGGGAATTTCATATTTACCTTTAGGTCTTTCTACGACATATTTTAGATATCTTTGATTTTCTGCAGAATAAACAAATTGATAGAATGGAGTGACTCTTTCTAAAGCAGGTACATAATGTAGTAATTCGTTTCTAGTTCGCTTTGAACGAAGATTCATGGCGGCATTAAATGTTTCTGGAGAGATGATTGGAGTATGATGATTGAAGACAAAATGCTCATCTTGATTTATGCGTTTTGTCCTAAGAGATGTACCATCGACAATATATGTTTTTCCTAATGCCATATGTCCTGCATACTTTTCGTTTTGCAACATTTGCTCAATGGTTCCTTGGTGCCATTTGTCTTTACCTGTAAATGTTTTTATCTTTAATTGATGAAGTTTTTCTATCATCATTTTGTAAGATACATTATTTAGATACATGTCAAATAACATGCGAACTATTCTAGCCTCTGGTTCGAAAACCTCCCAGATTTCCCCTTTTATCCTATATCCATAAATATGACTTGTAAGATTGCCACCATTATGTATTTTCCGCTTGATGCTCCATTTTGTGTTTTCTGAATTGTTTTTCGATTCCTCTTCAGCGTGCATTGCTAATACAGATAAAACGAATTCCATTTGTGGATCTAGTGAAGATATGTTCTCTTTTTGAAAAATTATCTCAACGTTATTCAGTTTCAAACTTCTAACAAGTAATATAGTATCTAGAATATTACGAGCGAACCTGGTTATTGATTTCGTGATGATGACATCAATTTCACCAGCACTTGCTAAATCAATCATTACATTAAATTCGTTTCGATGTTTGGTGGTCGTTCCACTTTTTCTATCTTTGAACATTCCGATAAATTCATAAGATGGATTATCTCTAATGTATTTTTCTAGTTCGTCTAACTGAACACGAAATGAACTATCTTGATGTTCATCAGAAGTAGATACTCTCGCATAACCAACCACTCTTTTCTTAACACCTGGTTTTTGAATGACTTTGATGACATCAACATTATTCATATATCTTAACCTCGTAAAAAATACCGCTTTGTTCATCTTTAGAGATGTACATTTTGCTTAGAATGGATTCAAGTTCAAGTAGAGTTGGAATATCATCAACGAGTGCGTTCATGGGTTTCGTTGGCGAAATGACAAATGTGATTTTATGTTCATCAGCTAAAACCAGGGAATAGATATCTTTGAACTTGATAGAGTCAATCTCCATTTGCTCATTTTTCACAATTGATTTGATGTAGTCAAGTCTAACAGAAGAAGACAAATTGCTGATGAGCTCTTTCTGAAGAGTTTCAATCTTGGTGTCATTATGAAGAATTTGATTGATGATATCGTTATTGCTAGGATCATCATGATGAAGTGAGTGAAGATGCTTGTTTGATTCTTTTAACGCATTCAACTCTGCTCGTAAATCATTTAAAGCAACATTATTATCAAACACATCAAAGAGATTTGATAAGACTTGATCACTTGCATAGATTTCATGAATAGAATCTATTGCTGCATTGACGACTAGGTCATATTTAGGAGAACCACTCTTACAGATGTGGTCATTCCCATAGGAATGATTACAGTTTAATACAACCGTCATGTTTGCCCCACGATTGACTTGTTGTCGTTTTAAGGTTCTACCACACTTAGGGCAGTAAAGAATGCCTGTAAGAGGATATTTGGTGGTCTTGTTCAAATTTCTAACGACATCGGATTTATCCTTAAGCAACAACTGAACTGAATCAAATGTTTCCTTATCAATGATTGGTTCATGATTGTTAGAGACGTAATACTTATCAGCAATGTTGTTGTTTTGGACGGTCTTCCTTGTCAAGTAATCAATGCAGACTGTTTTCCTTAAAAGAGCATCACCACAGTACTTTTCATTTTGTAAAATACTACGAATTGAACCATACTTCCAAGTGGTACCTTTTAGTGTTTTAATACCCGCAACATTTAATGTTTTAACGATATCATTGACGTTGTATCTCTTTAAAGCCAAGGTAAAAATTTGTCTAACTACAACTGCTTCGTCTTCCTTGATGACCTGTTTACCATCAACAACTTCATAACCAAAAAAGCGTCTTGGATCTACAATCCCATTCTTGAATTTTTTGTCGTATGCCCACTTAACGTTTGTTGAAATTGCTCTTGATTCCTCTTGAGCAATTGATGATAAAATGGTAAGCATAAAGTCAATTTTTGGATCAAGAGAAGAAATGTTTTCTTTTTCAAAATATATCTCAACATTGATTTCTCTGAGTTCTCTAATATAAGTGATGACATCAACCGTATTACGTCCAAATCGTGAAATTGATTTGGTTAAGATTAAATCGATTTCACCATTCTTTGCACATTCAATCATCTTCATAAACTCTGGTCTTTTCTTAGCTTGAGTACCAGATAATCCTTGATCTGCAAATAAGCCTGCGAATGTATAATTTGAGTTTGAAGTAATAATTTTCGTGTACTCATCACATTGTGCTTTATATGAGTTTAGTTGGTCTTCATAATCTGTAGATACCCTGGCATAAGCAGCAACTCTTTTGCGCTTAAACACACCGCCATTTTCTCCTGGTGTGTGTGCTTGTATTGGTCGAATAACATTAATTACTTTATTCATGATTACAATCCTCCAAGTCTGACTTACCAATACTACAATTGGTAGGTCTTTTTTGTTTTACCATAATCATTTCTTTATTCAAGTCATTCGTTGACTTTATGTCTTTATCTATCGCATTTAAGCAACCGATGGCTTCATCAAGCGATAAAATGTTTCGTTTTAACAAAGATAAAACGATTGATTCATAAAGTGCTGATTTCAAAATATTATAGCTGTTCATATAAAAAAACTCCTAAATTAGATTTAGGAATGCAATTCTAACGTGTAACTAACCCAAGTATATTTTATCAAATAAAAAGTGAGCCGATGGGGTGGCTCACAGCATACATATCAAGATTTAATTTCGAAGAAAAACTCTTCAGTTTTTGCTAGATGCTTGATCCGAGCAATCAAATAACCATAGTAAATAAACATAGCTCTATTCTTCATTATCATGTTCTTACCATTATGATCGGTGTATGTGTAAACTGATTCTCTACCATCTTGTCTTTCGTACGTTGAAATCGTAGTTAAGAAGAGTCGCTTGTTCTTTAGATCGTCAATATCGATTCTTTCTAATGTGCTCATAATTTGACTTTCAGATACCAACATGACTCCCTCAGTTACCTCAGAAGATCTCAGAAAAACTAATGTGTCACCATTAGAATCTTCTATGGTGAAATACATTGAATGTGGATTAGATATACGTGACTCTCCAAACGTATAAATAGTAGAAGTGCCTATTTTGAAATGTTCAAAGAAGACTTCGTTCTCATGGTGTTGATCAAATATAGAAATTGAACATAACTCATCAATCTTCACATTGAATACTCTGGAAAGAGTTGCTAAATGTTCAAGTGGAACCGAACGCTCTCCTTTTTCATATAGAGAAATTGTAGCTACAGATACTTTTAAAACATCAGCTAATTTTGACTGAGTAATATTTGCATATGTACGCAATGACTTTATGTTCTTACCAACAACCTGGTTCAAAGAATTATTCATTAAGTTCACCTCACCTACCTTTATTATATCATAACAACAATTTTACATTAAGTAAACTTGAAATAAAACATTTTGATAATTATAAAAGCATTTTCAGTGACAAAAATATATAATAAATATACTGTGCATAAAAATACATATAATATCAGTAGAGAATATTTACAATTAGTAAAGTTTAAAATCCTTGTTTTTCCTACATCAAGGAATTCTTTATTTGCTTGTTAGAATTATCACAACCAGGAGGAGATGTGTTGTGAATGAAACCAATAAAGCAAAACAAAGACCCCACTTAAGGATGTATTTGTATGAGTTACGAAAAAATGCAAAATTATCGATTTATGAGGTTACAAATAATATGTTGTTGTCAAAACCATATTACTACCAAATCGAACAAGGTATTAAAGGTCATCGGATGGATGTTGTGTTCTTAAATGATTTAGCAAACATCCTAAATACAGACTTTGAAACCCTCTGTAAAGGAGAACTCGAATATCAAAAAGAGCGAAGAAATTTAGGTATAAGAAGAGAAAGTAGATGGGTGATGGATGATGAACTATGATCTAAATGAGAAAATTTCAGAGTACATCTCGTTCCTAGACTTAAAAGAGATATCTAAGGAATCATATCGAAAGTCACTTCATGCTTATCAAGATTATCTAGAAACGTATAACATAACTAACCCAAATAGGAATGTGATTCTAGCGTATAAGGATTATCTAGTTAAAAAGAAGTTATCTTCATCATCTATCCAAAAATCACTTGTTGTTCTTCGTGGATTTTATAGATATCTAAAATTAAACGGAATTGATGATGATATCACTTATGCAGTTAAAGGTGTAAAAGTAGCAACAACTTATAAAAGACAACCATTAACTGAGGAAGATATAAGAAAAGTGATTCATAATGCTCGAAAAAAAGTCAACACAGTTAAAGGGAAACGGAATCTAGCTATTCTCGCATTACTTTTTACAACAGGATTGAGAGCAATTGAAGTGGAACGAGCTGACATTGAAGATATTGATGTCATAGGTAATGGTTATGTTTTATACATCCAAGGAAAAGGTAGAGATGACAAGGATAATTTTGTTAAACTTACAGATGATGTTTACGAAATACTACTTGCCTATCTAGAAACTAGAGATAATACCAATTTAGACGACCGCAATAATCCACTATTTACAACATACCGTCGTAGCGGTCAAGAGATTCGTATGAAGACAGCTGTTATTAGGACTATGGTTAAAGATGCTTTTCGTTCCATAGGTCTAGATAGTAGAGCATTCTCTGCTCACTCAACTAGGCATTCATTTGCCACACTATCCCTTATCCAAGGCGCATCCATATTGGAAGTTAAAGAATCTCTAAGACATTCCAGCATTACAAGCACACAGATTTACTCACATTTAGTAGAAAAAATGAAATCAGGTACAAATGAACTAGTCTCAAATGCAATACTTAAGACCAAAAAGGAAGGTAGACATGAAAAATAAAGTATTCACGGTCACGGTTTATAATGGCAAAACCGTACGAATCATATTTAGCGAAAAACTACATTGTTATTTTATTGAACTCAATGATATGAAAAAATTATTTGATGTGGAAATCAAAGATTTGCCTGAGAAGTATAGGGGAAATCTTAACTATTTTGATGTTAAGTTTGGTGCAAATGTTAAAAAATTAGCTGGTGTAGCCGAAGAGGATATTGAAGTCATAAAAAACTTCTCCAAGTTAAAAGATGCAGAGTACTATGCAAAATCAATCCTAACAATTATTAGCGATATGAAGACTTCCTACTGTGGTTATACTAAAGGGATGATTTTACCACAAGAAGAACAAGATGAATTGATATCTAGTTTCGAGAAAAAAACCAGAAAGATCAATGTCTTAGAAGGTCAACTCGAAGAATTAAAAGAAGGTGCTAAGCTCTACTTTGAGTTTACAGATAACACTTCGATGGTTCCGTTACGTAGAGTGCATGAAAAACTTAAGTACAAAACTACATATACTCAATTATTAGGTCATCTTAGGCAAAGTGGTGCCATTGATGAGTTTTGTCGTCCAACCGCAAGTCTAGTGGAGAATGGTTGCTTCAGATACTTCACATGGATTAGCCAAATCGGAGACAAAGAAAAGAAAACAACACAAATCGTTGTCTCGGATAAAGGTATCCGATATATCAACGAAATTTTGGAGAAAGCAAATGGGAAAACTAAAAGATCATGAAAATATATAGCGTATTTGAAGTATGTGAGATGTTGTCCGTCTCACGTAAAACCATTAATAAGTATATCGCCACTGGAGAATTAAAAGCAATTAGACTTGGGAATCAGTTAAGGGTAACTGAAGAATCTCTAGAAAAGTTTTTAACATTAAAAGAGATTAAAGTCAAAGAAAAACCAATCGATACATTAAAAAATAAATAGGGGAAATTACATCTATGAATACAATAAAAAATGGTGATTATTCACCTGTTTTTAAGCGAATCCAAAACTTGACTGTTGTTGAACTTTTTTCTGGCATTGGTGGATATGCAGAAGCTTTGAGAAGAAACAACGTTGAACACGAACTGATGGGTATTTCAGAAATAAATAAGTATGCTATTGAAGCACATAAAATCCTTCATGGTAATATACCAAACTATGGGGATATTGCGAATGTTGAAAGACTTCCGCAAGCAGATTTATGGTGCTATTCAGCTCCATGTACGGATATATCGTTAGCAGGCTCAATGAAAGGAATGGATCGAAATTCAAATACAGCATCATCGCTGCTTTGGGAAGTTGAAAG
The DNA here is from genome assembly GCA_036677365.1 of Acholeplasma sp. GTDB lineage: Bacteria > Bacillota_I > Bacilli_A > Acholeplasmatales > UBA5453 > Paracholeplasma. The sequence continues at coordinate 47,318 of JAVBWN010000014.1, read as the reverse complement.
ATTACTGATGAAGTCAAAAGAATTAAATGAATTGCCAAAGTATCTATTTATGGAAAATGTACCTATGCTTGTATCTAAGAAATTCATTCATAGTTTTAATGAGTGGTTAGGGTTTTTAGAAGCATTAGGATATAAGAATTACTGGAAACAGCTAAATGCTAAAGATTATGGTATACCACAAACAAGAAACCGAGTATTCCTGGTTTCTATATTGAATCCAAGTTTTGAGTTTGAATTTCCAAATGCATTTCCACTTGAGAAAAATCTTATCGATTATCTTGAGCCAGTAGTAGATGAGAAGTATTTCATAAGCGAAGCATTCTTGCTATATTGCACGGATCCAACAGATAGAAATGGTTTCATTAGAGGCAATAGGTTTAAACCACATGACACCGCTAAGAGTAGATACGCATTTACCATTACAACAAGAAAAGGATCAACACCAACAGACAATTACGTTATCGTTCCAGAAGCAACGCTAAAGGGCTATAAGGAGGCTTATTTAGGTGATGGCATCTATATTAACCGTCCACATCAAAAGCGTGGGTGTGTCCAAAAAGGAAAGATTCAAACTATAAAAAGGACAGTCAGTGATTTAGGAGTTATTGTCGAAAGAGATAAAGCCTTAATGATACGACGTATCACACCAAGAGAATCATTAAGATTGATGGGTTGGACAGATGATAGAATCGACTTAATTATAGATAAGTTCTCAGATGCTAGACTGTACACATTTGCTGGTAATGGTATCGTCATCGATGTGCTTTGTGAAATATTTAAGGAATTATTCAAACATGGTGTTTAATCGTGTATTAATCAATTTGGTTCAAGGTGGTATCTATGAGAAATGATAAAAGAAATGAAATATATTATTGGATCAAACTCCGCCAGGACCTGATGCAATCTAAGGAAATGAAGCTGCTAATGCGCCAACCAGATGGTGGTTGGTATTTTAGCATATATGTTTACCTTATCATGTTATCAATCAACTCCAATGGAAGACTCATCCAAAAAGTAAATGAGATGGAACTAATATATGATTTAACAACTATTACCCAGGAACTCATGTTCTTTAAGATTGATACCATTCGAGTTGCGATAGATATGTTGATGAAACTAGGTTTGCTTTACGAAGATGAATCAAACATTATTTGCATAACAGGATTTGATAAACTAGTCGGTTCAGAAACCGGTTGGGCAGAAGTAAAACGAAAGCAAAAGGAAAAACAATTGATGGACAATAGCGTGGAAAAAGTCCACGCTATTGTCCACGGAAATTTCCCCCCAGAGTTAAGAGATAAGAGTATAGAGTATAGAGATAATAAAATAGATATCAAATCAATCGATCAAAATGATAGAAATGATAAATATGATAAATATGATAAAGTCACTTTTTCAAGTGAATCAATAATCAATGATTTTTTAGAAAATTTGAAAACCAATCAGTGGCATGAAGAGTTTTCAAAGTCTCATATATTAACAAAATACTTGGTATACTCTAAATACCTTGAAGAAGGAGATATGGATAATCTATTAGCTACGAATGCTTTCTTTGATAATTATTTAAAAACAACGTATGAGTTTGATGAACTGAAGAAACACGTTCAGTACTTTCTATTCCAGTTTAGAAAACTATCCCAAACAGATAAATCAAAGATCAATAACAAACTAGGGTATTTAACAAATGCAATCAAGAAGAATCAACGAAGTATTGAATGGAGTAACTCATCTGAGCTCAAAGAACTCTTAAAATTAAATGAGACAATCCAGGCAAAACTAAAGAAAGAATCGATTGCGATGTTTCCGATTGATGAAGTGAAACAACAACTCTATTGTAAAGAACACTACCTGGCACGTTACAACGAAGAAATGATGCAGTTAAGACAAACATTTGATAAGAAGTGTTCTGTCAGATGAGTAGTAAATATTTTATCAAATGTGATGACTTATCTATGATAAAACCGATTTTAAGAGTGACTTTTATAAACATTATTTTTGGAGAATAAAAACGTATGAGTTTTAATTGAATTCAGTAAAACATGTAGTATAATCATCTGTAATTGGAGGAGTGATTACATGAATAATTGTGATGGGAGTTTAAATGAAAAACTCGTTATAGCAGCAACCAACTTTGCCAGAAAATTTTTGAAAGTAGATGATGCACTATGGGTGTTCATTAACGATGGAGATATGTTTAAGTCAATCAATCACTCAGGTCTTTTCGAAAAGGAAATGTTTGTTATTCGGTACAATCGTGAATGGCTTAGAACTGCACAGACTGATAGAATCATCAAATGTGCATTCCATGAAACATTTCATTCAGTTCAATACTCAGCTGTGATTGGATATGGTATGGGAGTTAAAAATAACCTATTCACAGAGGATGAAATGACTCAAATGATTCATGAATTTAAAGCCGAAAACTACGATGATTCAAGTGATAAATGGGGTACACACCTATTAGAACAACAAGCAGAAGGATTCGCCTTAGAACTCTATGAAAAGTTTATTAACGAATTCAAAAATATTGAAGATTTCGTTGATAGTTACTATGAAATGTATCCGAATATTGAATAAGTTGAATATTGATGTCTCTGATGAAGATGAGTGATCATAAACTTTAAGGTGCTTTAATTTTAATTAAAGGTAGAATTACAAGGGCTTTTGTGATACAATTTATCTAATCAATAATGCATGTTTATGATGTCTTAAATAGGAAAATCGATACCCTTTTCAACTAGTTGAAAGAGTGGTAAATAGTGGAAAAATCGAGTAGAATATAAAAATTAATGTAATTATTGAGTATGTTCATTTACAGATTTTAGAATTCGGAATTCTCATGATTATGTTTCGAATAGTGCATTGATAGTTTAAGCGATTACACTCGAACACAAAAATAGCAAATTCTACGGTTCTGTGATAAAATCTAATTGATGACAGCATATATATAATTATATATATTCTACTTATATTGTTGTAATAAAAGTTGGCTAAATGATAATGAATTAAATGTAAAGATTATAAAGGGAAGGTGGGTTTAATATGAGCAAAACAGTCAAACCAAATCAAAAAATAAATATCAACACCTTTACTATCGACCACTATTTGAAAATGATAGATGAAATTGGATTGACAAAAACTTGGGAAGTTATACTAAGTTTTCTAACTGATAAACGAATCGTAGAGTTGTCCAAAAATGTCCTCTTAGATTTTGATAACCTCGGAGAACTGTATGAAATTGGACTAGCACACACAAATAAAATTTCGAAAAAGGATATGGGGAAATACTATACACCAAAAGATGTTAGTCTTGTCATGTCTAGGTTATTATTAGAAAACAAAATCCTAACAATAGCAGATGTTGGTTGTGGTACAGGAAACCTAATCATACAGGTTCTAAGTATGCTTAAAGATACAAAAGGAATCGATCCGATTGATTTTATTATGGATGGTAAATTATATCTATATGACGCTGATGGTATTGCGTTAAATATATGTTTGAAAAAGATAGATATTTTACTCGAAGTTGAAGTCTCACATAAAATAAATGTTGTACATGCAGATTTCCTAGATAAAAGAGTGTCACTTCCAGCAGGAGTATCTGTGATAACTAATCCACCATATGCATTGATTAAGCAATTTAATAAGTCATGGAATGTGGACGATGTATTACTTCAAGCAAAGGACTTGTATGCGGCATTTATGAACAAGATTATCAATTATTGTGAAAATGCAGTTATAGTATCTCCCCAGTCGTATCTTGTTGCTGCTAAATTCTCAAAACTTAGATCAAAACTATCAGATAATTTCTATGGTGAGATATTTTCATTTGATAATGTTCCAGGAACGTTATTTAGTGGAAAAAAGCATGGTATATTTAACACAAACTCAGCAAATGGTGTTAGAGCTTCAATTACATCCTTAAAGAGAAATGGTCATAATGGGTTTAAATTGACACACCTTATTAGATTTAGAACTGATCAAAGATTTGAAGTTATAAATTTGGAGTTTTTAAGAAGTAAATTAGGATCCAATGTCCAAATGCTAGATCGACCAATTAAAGCATTTAGAGAACTTGAACCAATGGTAAATGAGATTAGTCATGGTGATGTGAAATACTTGTCTGATCTTATTCAATTTGAGCCATTACTTCAAAGTAATGATTATAAGTTGTACGTCTCTACTTCGGCAAGATATTTTACACTTGCTAGTAAAAAATCCTTAAACAGAAAAGGATACTTCATAATATATGCTAAGAATGAAGCTTCGTTTGATTTGTTATATTCTTTGTTAAACTCAAGTTACGCATACATGTGGTGGCGTTTCTCAGATGGCGGTATTCTCTTTTCGAAACGAATACTTTATTCTATACCATATCATGAGGAATTGTTTGAAAAAATAATAGAAATTGAAGATACAATTGCTTCAATGATTGATAAGGAATCTGACTATGTTTCATACAAATTAAACGCAGGAGAACAACAAGAGAGTATTAAGTTCCCTGAAGAATATCGACTCAAAATAAATGAGGTATTGTTTCCTAAGTATGCGAAAGACATGGAACTACTTCATAAAAACTATGAGGTGAGCCATGACGAATAAAGCGTTAGTTCTACTATTCAACAAAATATATAATGATGGGAAGTTAACTAAGTTAGTGGCTTCTAAATCAAACATTAGAAAATTAGACGTTTTTTATAAGGAAAATTTCCAACTGTATTCAGATTACGATTCATTTATCAATGAATTATCATCATTAAAAAAAACACTGGAGGTATCAAATGCTGCACAAGCAGAGTTTGCTAAGCAATTTTCAAAGCAGCAAGCATTACAACCTGCTATATTAAATGAATGCTTTGTTATACAGACAGTTGCAAACCTGTTAGAATTAGAATATTTTATTGATGCTGACGATAATCGTGATAATGTGCCTACACATCTTTTGACTTCATTGATTAAAGCAAAAGGTGGAGAACTTGAAGGTCAGTTCCCACGATATATTTACCATGGTTCAAAATCTGGTGTAGTTTTGCTTCAATATGGAGATTCATCCTCTATTGATGCAATATTCGTTAATGAAGGTTATAGAATTAGATTAGAGATTAAAGATTCAAAAGCCAAAATGGGAGAGTATGATTTAGATTACAAAGAAGATGGAAAGCTCATCCCTTCAGAAAAAATCAAGACTGAGTTACCAGGATTTTTAAAGTACATAGAAAAATTCAATACTGTAACAGATGTTTATAAAATGGCCGGATCAAATTATAAAATCGGAAATGAAATTGATAAAGATACTGCCGATGAATTGGTATCTGCGACATATAGAACCAAGAAACTAGATTTATATTTGTTACAAGACTCCAGTAAAATCTTCGCTTTACCTTCTACCCATTTGCTTGATAACATTGATATTTCCGGTTCAGAAATTAGGATGGCTGGAAGAAATAATTATCCAGTTTTCACTCCTGATAATTTGAAACTAGTTTTAAATGCACAAGGTGCTAAATTTGATGGGGTTATGGTTTCCATGCTTTATAATGCTAGCAATGAGAAAAAGGGAAGAGGAATGACGAAAATTACTCGGTATGACATTAACAGTTTATACTTTCTTAAAATTAACGATGTTAAGATTAGTGCAGGTTATGTTACATTTGAGTTTTCTAAAGTTCGTCAAAAGAAACCGACTATATCCATGCATGTATACACTGTTTTAAATAAGTCAAGATTATCAAGTATACATAAGGAGTTAAATTAATGGGGAAAACTATTTCAAGTAATATGTCTAGGGATGTATGGATTAGAAATACTGCTGTTTTTTATTTTCAGATATTTAATGCTAAATATGATGATTTATTTTTGATGGAGCTACTTAAAGGTGGAGGTGGTAACTCGACTTTATGTGGTTCGTGGATGAAATTAAGTACTAGATTTGTACGAAGCAGGATTAGCGGTTCAGCGTTGATCGAATTAGGGAATAAAAATATACCCTTTACCATTGAAGAAGATAGGGTAGGTATATTGAAAAAAACACTTGATAGAAACTGGGCAATGTTTTCTAGCAACTCGAAAGGGTCAATACAGCGAGAGCTTTCTGGAAAATTTTTTCACTTTGATCATAATCCCTCCAACAAACATATATTAAGTTTAATAAATAATAAGGTGAAGGAATTAAGTCTTGTAAGTTTGACACAAAAAGCAAAAATCGAGCTACTCTCAGATTTCATCTCGGATATTCAAACTGTTGATTTAATTACTGTTAAGCAAGATGATGAAAGAACAAACGCGGATAGATCTGTTGCTCTTTCAAAGGATGTTAGAGACAAATTATTAGATGATAAGTGGTATTATTTATCAATATTATGAATGAATTAGGGGTATTAGAGTTAATAATGACCCCTTTTTTTACACAACAGAAAATGAAAAATCTAATATCTAGGTAATAAGGTTATATACAGTATTCTGAATAGAAAAGAGGAATTATTATAGACAATACTTTTGATTATGATGCTTACTTTGTTGGTCTTGGACTACTGGTTTTGACGAGAAATCTAAATGAATATCTTGGTTCTAACTATCCGACCGACCAGCATAGAAAAATGCTTGAATCATTGTATCATGATTTTCCCGAATTTAGGAAAAAGACATATATCTTCAGAGCAGTCAAAAATAAAGTGTTTCCAAAAATATTAAGAAACAAGTTCGTGAGTGCATGTTCTTCAAAAGAAGATGTTATATATTTTGTTAATAAAAGAAGAGATAAAGGATACAAATATTTCTTAATAAGTAGAGAACCAGTTGATTGCTTCGATATTTTTTCGTTTGTAGACTTTATAAATGCTAAGTACGGACCATATTTGACAAGCAGATACCAAGATGAAAAAGAAGTTGTATTCAAGTTCAAAACGGGTAATGAGTGGTTTACTCTTGAATCTATTGATTAACCTTGATTAATGGTTTATGAACTCATGAGTAAGCAATGGTAGTCCAACAAGGGTAATAGATAGTTTAAATCAAGTTAAAGTGAGCAAATATGGAAAAGGTGATTAGGATGAATAGAACTATAAATGGACAAGGATTAGAAAAATTGATAAATCCAAGAATAAATATGGATCCAAATTTCCGTTCACTCTTATTTGGCAAAATTACGGAATTATGTTCTTCACTTGATGAGTTAGCATTTTTCAATTCAATAAATCATATGATTAATGATGGATATTTCTTGTTTGACTTTTCTGATAATTATTCTCAGGTTAAAGAAAGAATTTCTGAAGTTCTTAGGATTGAATGGCACAATTTAGAACGTTCAGAAGTACTAGAGATTCTTCGAAAATCGACTATTATAAGAGAAAATGAAGTCTACTTACTTTTATTATCTGTAGATTTATCTGAGTTTATTATTAATGGGATGTGGCAATATTCAGAGATAGATATAAGCAGTCATTATTCACATGTAATTGTTTTTACTTCTGAATTAAACAAGAGATTAAGAAATAGAAATGAAAACCTAAATACCATCGCCGATGATGTGAAACCATTGGTTACATTTTACAAAAAAGAAAGGTTACTAGAGTTTTTTTTAGAACACTTTAATTCTATAGATTGGTATGTAGGTGCAACAATAAGACTATCTAGAGAGTTGTTGAGATATTCTAAAAATAATAAAAAATATCAATTTAGACAAAAAACATCTGAAAAGTCACATATTGAAGCTGCTGATATTATTATAATGCAAGATGAAATATTGACAATGCTTATATCAAGAATCCGTGAATTATTTATGACTAAATCAGATGAGAGACATTCATCAGCATTTTCATATATTATCAAGATTACAGCACTTGTTAATGTTAGGTTAAAAAAGAAACAATTTTCGGATAAGTTAGATGCAATTTCGAATTGCTATAAAGATGAATTAAAAATCTTTTCAATCAAGAGAAATAAAGAGAATTTCCATATAACTACATATTCACCAACCATCGTGTTTAAAGACAATACTATACAATCAGAAATAACTGTAAATATCCCTAAGGTTTATGAAATTCTGGATGCGTTTGTTGATATTTACGAAAACTATCGTCAGATTATAATTGGTACATTAGCATTATCAAGACCAGAATTACCAAAAAGAGTAATGATTAAAAAAGCAAAATTAGGTGATTTATATCTCAAATATACCTACAGATAATCAATTCAATAATAGTGGTTTATGAGGTCTTAAAGTGGAAAATGATATACTTGTATAGGTAATAGATAGGTAGAATCGAGTAAATATGAGCAAATTGATAAGGAAGCAAACATATGTACAACAACGAACTAAAAAAGTATTTAATTAAAGAAGAAGAACATACATTTAAGGGATGGGATTTTTCTTATTTGAATAATAGATGGGAAAACGAAATACTACCTTGGGATTACAAGAAAATCCTTTTAAAATATTTAAACCCAACAGATACATTACTTGATATGGGAACAGGTGGTGGCGAGTTCTTATTAACACTCAATCATCCACACCAATTAACATCTGTGACAGAAGCTTATGAACCTAATATTAAACTATGTCAAGAAATACTAGCACCTAAAGGGATTAAAGTTTACCCAATTACAGAAAATAATCAATTGACTAACATTCCATCAAATCATTTTGATATGGTCGTTAATAGACATGAATCATATGATGAAAATGAGGTATATCGTGTTTTAAAAAAAGGTGGTATCTTTATTACGCAGCAAATTGGTGCATTTAATAACAAAGATCTTGCTACTTTTTTTGATGACAACCATACGGATCAATTTCCAGAAATGACACTTGAAAAATCAGTTCAACGCTTAATAAATAAAGGATTTAAAGTCATTGATCAACAAGAGTATTACCCTAAAATAAAATTCTTTGATTTGGGAGCTATCGCTTATTTTGCTAAAATCATCAGTTGGGAATTTATTGATTTTTCAGTAGAAAGACATTTTGATAAGTTTATTGATTTAGATAAAAGAATTAAAGAAGTTGGTTATATTGAATCAACCGAACATAGATTCCTGATAATTTCTAAGAAATAATGAATGCAATAATCACTGTTTATGATGTCTCAAATGAGAAAAAGATATATCTTAATGGCTGTACGATAAACTTTTAGTGATGAATCCGTGTATTTAAGAATGCACTATACTTACACATATATTATAAAAAGAAAATCAGCATCTAGTTGCAAGTAAGAAACAATCAAGAAGGTGTAATATGAAATTAAAGAAGATGATAATCAGTCAATACAAATCCATTAGAAAACCGATTGAGATAGATTTTTCGCAAAATCTTCTTTGTTTCGTTGGAAAGAATGGTAGTGGGAAAACTAATATTCTACGAGCGATTAAACAGTTTTTTTCAGTTGATCAACATCACAATGAAAGAGCAAATTACAAATTGATTTATGAATTGAATGATGATGAAATCAAGAACTTCTCAGATGAAGTTGAGTTTGATAAAGATATGAGAATTGTCGAGGTGGAATCAAGTTATCGTGATTTCAGAGCCACTAGAGTAAAAGCCAAAATACATGAGTTATCTATCTCAAAATGGGAAAATCAGTTAAGAGGTCTTAAAAATAAAATAGTAGAAAACTTTGAATGTTATTATAAGAAATTAAGTGAAATTACCATAGAAGAACTTTCAAAGAAAAATAAAACTAGCAGTCGTATAGACATTGTTAGCGCTACAAATTTCTATGGATTTGAACGTAGCAGTGATGACTCGAAAACAAAAATGGAAACAATTGTTAATACGCTTGAGAGGTTTATGTCAGATAACTTTAAGAAGGGTAAGATCAATATTGATTATGATGAAGTACAATCACTGCCATATATAAATGTACCCAACCTTAGGTTTTTAAGCAAAGAATCACTTTATATTGATCCGCTTTTAGCGACTTTTACAGATATAAATTATGATGAGTATGATAAGACTATTGATAGAATAAATAGTGAATTAAAGGATTACTATGATAATGCTACTAAAGCACTTGATGAGTTTAATAGGATTGTTCAAAAAATCCATCGTTTGTTTAATAATCGATTAAACAATTATTATGATGAGAATGATAAGAAAGATAAAAAATACAACACTTTTTTAAATTTAATAAAATCTAGTATTGATTATGATGCACTATATTTAGATAATGAAAGTACTTTGTTGTTTCAAACAACGAATGATTATTATAATAGAAGAACTGATGGCAATAATGTAATCTATAAGTGTGTATCGAACTATTTAAAGAAAAATGGCATTTTACAACAAAACGAAGATATTAAAGATTTGAGTAATATTACTGATAGCCGAAAGAAGCAATTGAAGAATCAAATTGATAAATATCTTGCAACAATCGTTCCACTTTTTGATAAAGACAGAATTCTTTCATTAACAGCAATTATATCTGAAGACAACAGATCTTTTGTTTATAAAATTAAAGAAAAAAATGGTGTTGACATCCCATTGGAGTCAACTAGCTTAGGTAGAAGATGGTATCTGTCATACATTTTTCTCAAGAATTCTATGGATAAAGATGACATTATAATCATTGATGAACCAGCGTCATTTTTACATCCTGATGCACAAAAACAAATTTTGATGGACTTAATTGAACTTTCAAAAACAAATAAAGTAATCTATTGCACCAATAGTATTGATATGATTCCTAACAATCTAGAAAATTATTATTTTGTTGATATTGATGATAGTGGATCAGTTGTTAAGCAAATAACAATAAGCGATTCGATATCTGTAATCAACGAGATAGGAATAAATAGCTATAAAGAATTAATTCTAAATAAGAATATTACTTACCTACTCGTAGAAGGAAAAAGTGATAAGACTCTATTTGAAACATACATGAAAATAAGGAAAGTTGATTTATCAAAATACTTCATTTACAGTCTAGAAGGTGCTGGTAACGCAAAAATTTTATATAAATTTCTTAAAGATTCAAAAACAATGTTCAAAATTATTTTAGATGCAGACACGAAGACAAAATTTAGTATTTTGAATGAAATCGATTCTAAGCAAAAGGTATTGGTCGGTGGTGATTCTGAAGAAAAATCATTAGAAGGATTATTGCATGGTGAGGATAGAGTAAAATATATTAGGAATAAGAAGGTTAATGAAAACCTGGTTGGTAAGGCGATTAAATCAACGGATTTTACATTTGAAACGTTGAAAAAACTTGATGAGGTATTCATAGAACTAGGTGTAATAGATAAGGATTTAAGACCTCTCTAATGTGATGATTTTGAAATAGATTTGGTAATTTTACAGAGATTAAGTTAAATAGTAAAAAATGACGATTTGATATCAATTGAATCGATGAAACAAGTTTCCTCGTCAAGAATGGAAGATTGAGATATTGATTTTTAGATACAAGACATTCAAATAGCGCATAAATCGAGTAATTTATTATTTAAAGAAAATGGAGATGATATATTCTATGACAATTGAGTCTTTAGTCAATTCAAAATGGAAAAATAGATTTACTTTTATAGGTTATATCGGAAGTGGCGGTCAGGGAGAGGTTGCTCTTTTATATGATTATACTTTAAAAATGAATTTTGTTTGCAAAGCAGTTCCGATTAATGATGATGAATCAAAGGGGAGATTCAATGAAGAGTTGAAATCAATGTACACATCTTATCATGAGAATGTTGTTAGGATTTTTTCTCATTTTGTATTTTCGGATACAAGTGATACCACTGGATTTATATTAATGGAACACATAGATGGAAACGATATTTTCAGTTATTTAAATACTAATCCATCTCAGGTAATGAGCATTTTTGTGCAGTGTATTGAAGGCTTTAAACATTTAGAAAAAAATAGAATAATTCATAGAGATTTAAGGAACAAGAATATTCTCGTAAGTGAAAATGGGCAAGTTAAGTTAATTGACTTTGGTTATAGTAAAACTAACATTGATTTTGGCGGAACTAACAGTTCACTTATTTTAAATTGGCCAGCATCTGAACCAGAGGAAGTGATTAATAAGGAAAACAACTATAGTATGAGAACAGATATTTACTATTTGGGACACATATTTCAAAACATAATTAGCAAATTACACCTTGATGAACATACAGAATTTCTAGACACTATTGTTTCTAAAATGTGTGAGTATAAGGTAGATTCGAGGTATCAAAATTTTAACGACATTTTGGAAGATGTTTATAACGTTTTTGAAACTACTATTACAGATGAAAATAAAACTATCTTTAGAGAAATGGCGAGTGAACTTTCTTACACAATATTAGGTTTTTATAATAAATCTGGAGTATTCGATTTTAACCCAAAATCAGTAATTCGAAAACTGAAAAGTTTAATTCATAATACAGACTATTATGATGTAATTACTAATTATAAAGAATTTGCTGAATGTTTTTTTGTGACCGCCGACGTAGTGATTAATGGTAGAAGGGAATCAACAGGAGAATATGAAGGTGGAGATTATTATCGCCCGATTTACCAAGATGTTCCCATTGCAAAAAAAACAATTACTGATTTTACTAGATTACTAAGCAAGAGCAATATTGAGGCAAGTAAAATATTGAAAAACATATATTTTAAATACATAAAGAACCTTCCCATTCATCATAGATATACTTTTTAGGTATTGATTTTCCACTTTAAGGGTTGGAATGGAGCAATTAGAGAACTTCTTTGTCAACATGGTATTTCCTCAATTAAAATCCAAGCATACCTTAACATTAAATAGAATCTCAAAGGGTATTAAAAAAAATCAAATAAGGAGGAATTAAGATGAAATATATTATTACAAAGCAGATGGTAAAAACACTAGAAAGAAGGATTAATAACAAGTTTGATTATGAATGTAACTCATTCAGTCCGGAAGAAGCATTTATACAACCAATAGGTTATATCAAAGGTCGTTTCAATGAGAATGATGGCAAACCAAGTTATGACAGTAGATTTTTAGAACTTATCCTAGATAAAAGTTATCATAAAGTTTTTGATCGTGACACAACTCATAAATTTAGTGAGATTAATAAAAAGTTTAATAGTTTAAGAGACTACCATCGTGACGAATACTTAAGAGATGTTGAACTTGAACTAAAAACGTTAAAATCTAAGAATGAATAATGATTGAGATCATACAGATAATTAAGTCAACGTACAAGTTATCTAATATAACTATTTTGGTTTTATCATCCATTCAATAACACCAGTTTATGAAGTCTCAAATAGGAAAAACATATAACACTGTGGTTACTGAATAGCCATTTAGTGGTAAAATCAAGTAATTCACAAAAAAGCAAAAACCATAACAAATTGGACTTATTAAAGTGTTTAAGGTGAGGTTTAAATATGACAAGGAACAAAGCTATCGCAATACGAATCGTAATCTATATCGCTATTTTGTTATTACCGATTGGTATGCTCATTGGTTCACTAAATGGCATTCATCAACTGAATAATTCAAAGTCTATTTCGATCATATTTGACTCCATTAGGTTTATTAATGATGATTCATCATACTACCTTCTGAAGGATTCTGATGGCAAAACGTATGAGATTGAGACCCATTACCAGCATGCATTTGATTATGATGATTTTTTAGAAAATGTTGAAAACGGCCAAGAGTTATCTATCTCTTATGTTGGAACAAGAACACTTTTAGAAGTTAAAGATGCGACTCAAACATACTTGAGATTAGCAGATTCTACAAGTTCACTTAGGCAAACATATACTTTTTTTATCATTTTATCGCTATTGCTATTTACGACAATTGCCGTTTTAGAAGCATATGAGTACTCCAAATGGATGAAAACAGAAGCTTACGACAAACTTAGATAAAATAGTAGTTATATAGAATCTTGCACATTTGTAAGTCATATAATTAGTGACAATTCAAATAGTAAGCACAAAACTGATCAGAGATGATTGGTTTTTTTATGCTCTGAGCCAACCTAGCAGATTATCATTGATGCGGTAAAATGCACGTGAGCTGGTTATACACCTACTGCACAAGCAGTGCGAGAAATAGTCGTAGTTCCTCAAGAATCAGATGAAGAAGTGAGGACTGATGATGAGAAAGGATAATTATCAAACATGGAAAAATGATGGTGTCTTACAATCAAAACTAAAACTCATCAAAGAACTAGCGAGTAGATCATGTGGTATGGGTGTCATTGCAACTGAATTAGGAGTTTCAGAAAACACATTGTATTCTCTTAGAAAGAAATATAAGGATGTTGAGAAATCTTACGAAGACGGAAGAAACATGTTAAAAAAATCACTTCTTGAGAAGATGTTTGAACGTGCGATGGGATTCACTATTGTGAATGAAGACCAAATCATTGAACAAACACCAACTGGGACAAAAAAGAAAGTGATTAAACAAACAAGAACGATTCTTGGTGATATGGGAGTTGCACGATATTTACTGATCATCAATTTTGGTAAGGAATATAGTGAAAAGAAGTATGAACTAGAGCTGTCAGAACAAAAGGTTCTAGAACGACAAAAAGAAAATGATTGGAAACCAATGGAAATAGGAGATATCAATGCAACTAATAAACAAGAAGATAAGTGATTTAAAGGAATACGAGAATAATCCCAGGGATAATACTGCAGCTGTTGATGCAGTAGCAAACTCCATCAAAGAGTTTGGATTCAAAGTTCCTATCATTGTCGATGGAAACAATATTATTATCGCTGGGCATACTAGGTTTAAAGCAGCAATCTCATTAGGACTGGAAGAAGTTCCTTGTATTGTTGCCAATGACTTAACACCACAACAGGTTAAAGCATTTCGTTTGGCCGACAATAAAGTTGGAGAAATTGCATCATGGGATTTAGAAAAATTGAAACTAGAATTAGAAAACATCGATGGACTAGATATGTCACTTTTTGGATTTGAATCCGATGTTGAACCTAATGAGGTTTTTGAAGATGATTTTGACCCAAATGAACATATACCGGAGACACCTTACTCACAAATTGGAGATATCTATATTTTAGGTAATCATCGATTAACCTGTGGAGACTCAGCGAAGGAAGAAGATATCAAACGTCTTGTTGATGGAAAGCAAATTGATTTGGTACTAACAGATCCTCCTTACAATGTTGATGTTGGGGCTAAAGGAGATGGTAATGAACAATTCGATAATAGAAGAATTAAAAATGATAATATGCCATCGGATGATTTCTTAGCATTCTTAGTAAAAGTTTTTAGGAACATGAGAGAAGTCCTAAAAGAAGGCGGTTCATATTATGTTTGCCATGGTTCAAGTACACTGGTAGAGTTTGATAGAGCACTTCAACTCAACAACTTAAAACCAAGACAGCAACTAATTTGGAATAAGAATTCACTTGTTCTAGGAAGACAAGACTTCCAATGGAGACATGAGTGTATTTATTATGGATGGAAAGAAGGTAAAGCACACTACTTTATTGATGATCGTACTATTACAACTGTTATTGATGCACCAAGTTTAGATTTCAAATCCATGAAAAAAGAAGAACTCATACAACGATTAGAAGATATCTACTCACTTAAGAACAGTGTTTTGAACCACAACAAACCGACAAAAAATGATTTACACCCAACAATGAAACCTATCTCATTACTTGCTGATTTGTTAAAGTACAGCTCAAAAGTTGGCGAGAATGTCATGGATCCATTTGGTGGTAGCGGTTCGACTTTAATTGCATGTGAAGAGTTAAAGCGAAATGCATTTCTCAATGAACTAGATGAAAATTATATAGATGTAATCGTAAAAAGATATATCAATTTGAAAGGTAGTACTGAAGACTGTTATCTCATAAGAAATGGCATCAAAGAGCCACTGTCGGATATTAATGTATTTAAACATACAAAGGAGAATGATTAGTCTATGATAAAAACAAGCGAGTCCGTATTTAAAGGACATCCAGACAAAATCTGTGATCAAGTAGCAGATTATATTCTAACGAAGTTATTGAACCAAGACAAACACACTCGAGCTGGTATTGAATGCTTGATTAAGGATGACCTACTTGTAATTGCAGGAGAGGTAAGTACTCAAGCAATCATTGATTATACGAAGATTGCCAAGGACTGTCTAGACCTCATCGGACTAAATAGTAATGAGTTTCACATCCTGGAGAAGATTAGTGTTCAATCAAGTGATATTGCTCTTGGTGTAGATAAGGGTGGTGCTGGAGACCAAGGGATTATGTATGGCTATGCAGAAAAAGGAACTGAAGAACTAATGCCTTTACCGATTGTATTATCAAGAAAACTAGCTAGAAAACTAGATAATCTTACAAAAGAGTTTTCCACAATTTTATCCACATTCTTTGGAATTGATGGTAAATGTCAAGTCTCTGTAGAATATGATAAAGATATTCCAAAAAAAATAACCACAGTTGTTGTTTCAATCCAAACAAAACCTGGAATCCCAAGAAGAGTATATGAACCTTTAGTTTTATCTTGTGTACATGAAGTCATTCCAAAAAGATTAATCACAAATGACACTAGAGTCCTTATCAATCCAACTGGAGAGTTTGTAAAAGGTGGTTCATATGCAGATTCAGGACTTACTGGTCGTAAACTGCAATGTGATAGTTATGGCGGTTTGGCATTACACGGTGGTGGTGCTTGGAGTGGGAAAGATTTCTCGAAAGTAGATAGAAGTGCAAGTTACTATGCAAGGTATATCGCAAAAAACATTGTTGCAGCAAATCTAGCAGACAAATGTGAAATAGGAATTGCATATGCTATTGGTATAGATAAACCTGTGAGTGTTTCAATAAATACATTTGGCACATCAGTTTATAATGAAGAAACGTTATTAAGACTGATTCATAATGTGTTTGATTTTAGACCATCATCAATCACAAAAGAAATTGGAATATATGATTTCTTTGAGCTTGCTTCATATGGACAAGTTGGCGTTTTAATAGAAACTCTGCCTTGGGAAAGTATCGATAAAGTCGATATCCTTAAAGAATTAGCAAATGACTATTAAGGAGTTCTATTCATCATCGGCTTGGCAGAAACAACGAAAGTATAAGATGAGGGTAGAAAATTATAAATGTAAAAGGTGTGGTGGAGTTGCAATTGATGTTCATCACAAGACAACACTTACAGAAGCAAATGTTCATGATTATGAAGTATCAATGAGACTTGATAATCTCGAATGTCTATGTAGAAAGTGTCACAACCAGGAAACACACAAAACTAAAGATGATTATATGTTTAACGAAAAGGGAGATCTTATAGAAAAATAGGGTCTTTTTTTGTTATAATTATATTATAAGTGGGTGGGTAATAATGGAAAAATTAAAACTTGAAAATTATAAAATGAAAAAAGGAGTATTAGTTGCTCCATTTAGTGAACTACCAGGACTACGCCTTGGAAACTGGACATATCAAAGACTACCATCTTTTTTTTGGTTTGCACTAATTTTAAAAGAGTATGACCATTCTGATGGATTGGAAATATGTGGAAAGATAATTAAATACATTCATGATACTCACAAATTAGAGTTTCCACTATTTTCAGAAATATTAAAACTAGATGAAACTCAACAAGTAGATATTTTTGTGTATGTAACTACGCTAGTAGAACCTAAAGTCCTTTATCCACTCACATTGATATTTTCATATTCAAAATATCCTTTTTTTGCGAAACATTTCTATGATGATGATTTAAACATTGATAGGAAAAAGGTTTTAATGGAACTTATAAAAGATACGTATGACAATCAAAGTGAACTATCTTCCGATTTAAGATTCTTGATTATTTGGAGTGCAGTAGTTGCAAATAAAGTCAAGTTTATGAGAGGTTTATCTATAACTGAAGCGTTAACGAATTATCCTTACACACCACATTCAGATGATAACATGAGATTATGGAGACCATCCGTAAGAGCAACTGAACTTGGTTTGCAGGACATTATAAGATATGACAGTGACTTTAACATGTTTTTTTGGAAGGAGATGAGCGAAATGACTCAATGTGAACTATTTGTATTTCATTATGAGGAAAAAGAAAATTTTGACGAAGAAAAATTATATGTCGATAAATGCAAAAAAATAGCTGAATATTATAATGGTTTGTTTCAAAATTTTCATCCGTTAGATTCGAAAATGGAAGTATTAATATCAATATATGGGTATTCCTATAAAAGAATGTTAGAACTTGTAGAGCATAATTTATTCAATCAAATCTCTGGAAGAAGCATAGTGAGAAATATTATCGAAAACTATATTATGATTAAATATCTTGTGCTTGAGGAAACTAATCACCCAAATATATGGAAAGAATTTGTCTCATATGGTCTAGGACAACTAAAACTTATACTTTTAAAATATAAAGATAAAAGTAGAAACATTCCTGTAGACTCTCATTTTAATGTTGACTATATAGAATCAATTTTAGACTCAGAAACAGATGAAAAATTTTTAAATCTTGATACTAGATATTTTGACAAAAAGAACATTAGAGAGAAAGCAATTAGTGTTGATGAAAAAGATTTATTTGATTTCTATTATGATTATGACTCTCAATATGAACATGGGCTTTGGGGCGCAATTAGAGAAAGCATATCTGTTTCATGTAACACAGCAACTCATCAATATCATCACACAATTGATTATGAAAACAAGCAAAATTTGTCATCAGTTTGGAATGATTGCAAAAAAGTAATGGATAAAACTATTATCTACCTGAATTCTATTTACCCATTACCAGAAAAATTTATATGAAAAACAAATATATAGTAAGTTTAATCGTTGAAGTTCAATTAGAATATTTAACAGTATTAAAGAATATCCGTGAGATTATAACGAAAGACAACATTTATTTATTGATGGATGAGTTAAAACACTTCTGGATAAAAAGAGAAAATAAAATTGAGTTCATAATTGAGAGCATACTGGATAAAAGTAACATAACTTACTTGACTACCGCAACTGTTTTAGACTTATCAGATGGGGACCAATACCCATTTCTATTATGCGGAGAGTATCACATTTTTGATGATCCACTATTTTCTCATCTAGAAACAGCAAATCAAAAACTTGATAAATACAGTGATTTCATATATGAAAAGGCAATATTGTCAATTAACGATAACATTGAAATAATTGAAAAGTATTCTGCAATATTGTGGGTCATACCAATAAGATTGCTCTACTCTCAAATTAATCAACAACAGTTGAAAGAAAATATGGAAAACATATTTGTTTCAATGTTCGATGGAATAGGCGATATTAGCGAATATTTTTCAAAATGTGAATCTATTGAAGATATTGAGAAATACTTCAAAACTAGTTTCGTTAATGCTATTCACCTAACTTCTAGGGAAAATAATAGCATGACATTAAGTGAAAAAATTAATCTAGTAAAGCAAGAAAAAAGTGTACAAAAACTTGGTGCTCCTAATGATGCTGTTATGTTTTTTATCACACTAGGGGGCTTAATAGGACAAGCGATTGACATAATCTACACATCGGTTGCTTCAAGACTAATACCGTATATAAGATATGATCCTTCGTATTACACAATAATGTCAATAATTGGCAACTTTTCTAAAACAGACAAAGAATTTTCAGATTTGGAAAACAAAATTACTAAGTATCATTTGGTCTCATATTTTTTTGAAAATGATGATTTCATGAATTTTGATTTATTCTTATTCAGTGATACAATTGAAAAACTAGGTATAAGACAAAAAATTGACACCTTAATTATTGATATAAATCAACAAGGATCTCTAAAAAAATACCATACCGAGTTAAATGAGATTCTAAACACATTGAAAGATGAATTGACTCCCCCCATTCCAAAAAGAATCGATTAATAATCCACACCGAACGCCCCACCTCCAAAATACGTGGGGCTATTTTTTTGGAAAATCGAATTTCAGTTTCAATCAAAACTTTTAGACTAGCGATATATGCTGGTCTTTTTTCATGCTAAAAATCATAACTGCACCCCCTATACCGCAACAATCAAAACTTGACTAAACTTTGTATGCTCTGAGCCAACCTATGACAAATATAAGCAAGCGGTATAATCACCATAACGATGGATAATTGAAGTCAAAGAAACAGAAACCCAAGTGGTAAACAGACATCTAAATAGGCTCATTCCTACCTCTGACTCGCACTCCAAATGCTTTTCATGTAGGTTCCCTCGCAGAATTGGTTTTCATAAATGAAATACTGTTATCTAATAGACTTTATTTCTTTATGCGGTATTGTTTGTTTAAGGGATAAACCCTATATATCGACAAGGAGATATTAACAATGGCAATCAAATATCAAATAACAGTAATGCAAAATGGTGATACCAAATATTTAAGCGGAGAAGTACAGTCTCATGATCAACTACAACGAGTCCTGAATCAAGCATATGATGGTCTAACAAAAGGCACAAGAGCAGATGTAACTGTATCATATGTCGAAGAGACTGAAGAAGATAAAGAAGCTGAAAGATTGAGAACTAAGAAAATTGTAAAAGAAGAATTTGAAAAGATGAAAAGGGATGGTGAAATCTAATGAGTGACATAAAAACATGTTCTATATGCAAAAAGCGATTCACTGAATACGGGAATAATCCAAAGCCTTTTAAGAGGAATAGTTGCTGTGATCAATGTAACAATCAAGTGGTTTTGCCAATGAGAATATTTGAGAACCAGGATGAAACCAAATATGCAATGCTATTCAAAGCAGATGGCACTTTAAGACACATTAACCCCAAGGACGAGTACTTCACACTCAAGGAACTTCAAAGCCTTGTAGAGGGATTAATTGAACTTTATCCAAATAGATACAATAATCATTTAATCGTTTGCAATGAAGAAGGATTAATCCTAGGATTACCTATTAACAATCTATTCAAACAATATACTGGAATCACACTAGTCGGAGACATTCTGTTATGTCCAGAAGCAATATTTGAGGAACCCCAGGAGCGTTATGATGAGTAATTACAAATGCGTGTTTGATGAATACAATAGATTAGCTCAATCACTAGGTATTGATAAACTAGAACCAAGTAAAAAGTGTTTAGTTGAAGAACTTGTTAAACAAGCTTCTTTTTTGTTAGTTGAATTGGACATTTTGAAAGAACAGATTAGTACCTATGGTGCAATTCAAATCAACAAAAATGGTAGACAAAAGCAAACAGAAGCAAGTAAACACTACAACCGTACATTATCAACTTTTTCATCACTCATGAAAAACATACATACAATCATTGGAAAGTCTAGTGATGATGGAGATGATGAGTTGGAAAAATTCTTAAAGGGATTGTCATGATACAAGAAAATTACTTAATCCAGTATTATCAAGAAATTGAAAAAGGAAATATCATTGTTGGGAAAGAACTAAAAGACCAACTTGACTTCTTGATATCAGAATTAAGCAATCCGAAATTTGTTTTTGATCCCTTACCTGGTTTAGCAAGAATTAGATTTATTGAAACCTTTTGTAAACACACCAAATCGCCATTCAATGGACATCCTTTCTTACTTGAGTTATGGGAAAAAGCATTGCTTCAAACAGCTTATGGATTCAAGTATAAAGAAACAGGCCTTAGGAGATTTAACGAAGTCGTACTCCTGGTGGCAAGAAAAAATGGAAAGACAACATTTATTGCTGGAATTGACTTGGCAGAATTCTTTCTTTCAAACGGTGGAACAGATATCGTATGTGCATCTAATACTAATGATCAAGCATCTATTTTGTTTGAAGAAATAAATAACATGCGAGAGGGTTCAAAGACTTTAAGAAATGAGAAGTATTCTAAGAAAAATATTTTTTATATATACTCACCTAAGAGTAAAAACAAGATAAAGAAACTATCTGCCCAAAGTAGAAATAAAGACGGTTTCAATATTGAAGTAGGATGTATTGATGAAGTTCATGAGATGACTGATTCTAAAGTTTATGATGCAATTAAGCAATCTCAGTCAACAAAGATTGAACCACTTATCTTTATCATTACCACTGAAGGCGTAGTCCCCCAAGGGTTTCTGGATTCAAAACTAACCTATTGTAGAAAGCTTATTAAAAAGGAAATTGAAGATGAACATATTCTGCCATGGCTATATACACAAGACAGTGTAGATGAAATCTATCACGATAAAAAAACATGGCAAAAATCTAATCCAAGTCTAGGAACGGTAAAACTA
This sequence comes from Acholeplasma sp., assembly GCA_036677365.1. Lineage (GTDB taxonomy): Bacteria > Bacillota_I > Bacilli_A > Acholeplasmatales > UBA5453 > Paracholeplasma. The sequence continues at coordinate 25,138 of JAVBWN010000014.1, read as the reverse complement.
CCAAGTTACCTTGAAGACATCATGAATAAATCAAGAAATGACCATTCCATGAAAGTTACGATGCTTTGTAAAGATTTCAATATCAAGCAAACAGATCAAGGCGCATGGTTAGAATTTAAAGATGTAAATAACACTGAAACCTATACGATGAAATCAATCAGTGATAGTTATGCAATAGGCGGTGTTGATTTATCAAATACAACTGATTTGACTGTGGCGTTATTGTTGATAGTCAAAGGTGGAAAAAAGTATGTTCATGCACAATACTTTATGCCATCAGAAGTTTTAGAAAAACGTAAAGAAGAAGATAATGCACCATATGATATATGGCTTTCCCAAGGATTAATTACCTTAAGTCCAGGAAGTCAAAATGATTTCTCCCTAGTTACAAACTGGTTTATTAAGATGATAAGAGAGAACGGTATTAGACCACTATGGATTGGTTATGATCCGTGGAACTCACTTTATTGGGTAAAGGAAATGGAAGAAGCTGGTTTTATTTTAGAAAAAGTTAGACAAGGCATATATTCATTATCAGAGCCGATGAAACAATTAGAAGCTGACCTTAAAAATAAAGTGGTTAACTACAATAACAATCCTATGATGAAATGGAACCTAGCGAATACACAGGCTAAGGTAGACATTAACGGAAACATTCAACCATCCAAACTAGGATCTAAGTTTAAACGAATTGATGGTGCGGTTGCGTTGATTATTGCATATGCGGTTCTTAATCGATACAAATCAGAATATGAGGGAATGATAAGATGAGTATTTTTGATGTATTTAAGAAGAAAAAAACGATAGATTCATCAAACGAGTTCAATATTTTCTCGGCCAACATCAGCTATATGATGTCAAATTCAAAACGTATCGAAGATAGTGACATTGCAGAGATATGTATCGATAGAATCGCTTCCCATATTAGTAAATTAAAACCTAAACATATTAAACACGGTAAAGAAGGCTCTGTTGAAGTCGTAGAGGATGAAATCAATTTTCGACTTTCTCACTATCCAAATGAACTCATGACAACATCAGAATTTATTTATAAAGTAGTTAGCCTCTTGTTAACCAATAACAATTGCTTCATATATCTTTCATTTAATCAGAAAAACCAGTTAACAGGTCTATATCCACTAAACCCAGTCAAAGTAGAAATAAAGCAAGATTTAGGAGACACACTATTTCTTGATATGGACTTTGGTGATGGAAAAACATATACGCTGCCTTATGAGTCACTCATTCATTTAAAAAGGCTTTATAAAAATCATGAACTATTTGGTGGTGATGGTGCGATATCAAATCATAAGCAACTACTAAAGAGTATCAATATGAATGAGAACTTGTTAACCGGATTAGAGAATGCATTACGATCAAGTTTTCAAGTAAAAGGGTTGCTTAAGATGAATGCAATGTTATCAGAAAAGGATAAGCAGAAACAGAAAGATATCTTTGATGAAGCACTTAAGACGAATCGAGATAAGAATGGTTCAAGTATAATCCCAGTTGATATGAAAGCAGATTATATCCCGCTTTCGATTGATCCAAAGATTATTGACAAAGAAACACTCACGTTTGTACAAAATAAGATACTTAACTACTTTGGAGTAAGTGAGTCAATTTTAAACTCAAAATATGATGAGAATGAATACAATGCATTCTATGAAAACACACTCGAACCTATTTCCATATTTTTGTCTAATGCATTCAGCAAGGCTTTACTAACAGATAAAAGTCTTACAGAGGGCGAGCAAGTCATGTTTTATGGTGAACGGTTAAACTATGCTTCATGGTCAAGTAAGATTACTGCAATTGAAAAACTAATGGGATTAGGCATTTTTTCAATTAATGAATCTCGTGGAGTGTTAGGATATCCACCTATTGAAGCAGGTAACAAACGGATTCAAAGTCTTAATTTTGTAAATGCAAAATATGCGGATCAATACCAAGTCGGAAAGGATGACAAAGATGATAAATAAAGAAACTCGTATATCAGAAATCCAAGCAGTAAGTGAAGAAAAAATGATTATTGAAGGTTACGCTATCAAGTTTAATGAGCAAACACTTATTGGAACTGAAGCACATGGATTTAAAGAAATCATAGCAATAGATGCACTTACTGAAACAAATATGAAAGATGTACCCTTAAAGTACAATCACCAAGACAACTTCTTAGTAATTGCAAGAACTAGAAACAAATCACTTGAACTTGAAGTTGATGAAGTGGGGTTAAAAATTAGAGCTGAACTACTAGATACACAATCCAATCAAGATATCTATAAAATGGTTAAAAGCGGACTTTTGGATAAGATGAGCTTTGCATTTACGGTAAAGAACCAGTCCTGGGATAGAACTGGTACGATTCCGATAAGAACCATTCAAAGGATTGATCGATTGTATGATGTGTCTATTGTAGACGTTCCTGCTTATGAGGGAACGAGCGTTTATGCGAGAAGCTTAGAGTTGTTGGATAACGATACTAGGGAGTTGGAAAACTTAAAGCATGAACACCAAAAAGAGATCATAAGAAAAAAAATCAAAATCAAAGGAGATATTCAATAATATGAGTTTAAACGCTAGAAAAAAAGAAATCGAAGTTCGTATTGCAGCGATTAAAGCAGAGTCTGAAACGGCTGAACTTCCAGTATTAGAAACACTTGAACAAGAACTCGATAAACTTGTATCAGAAAGAAATGTCATTGACAAAAAATTACTTTTAGCAGCAAAGTTTGTTCCAACAAATGTTCTTGTTGAAAAGAAAAATGAATTAAATGTTGAGGTACTTGAAAAACGTGGTGTTGATTTAAGAGAAAAACGTATCGTCCAAGTGTCACAAGATGAAATTCTCTTACCACAGCATGTTGATAATAAATTAACAGCTTATCCATTTAGTGAGGTTAGTTCACTAGTAGATAACATCAATCTTATCAACTTAAATGGTGGCGAGACTTACAAGAAAACATTCGTGAAAGAATCCGGTACAGCTGGATATACAAATGAAAGCGAAGATTATCATGAAACTGAACCTGATTTCGGTTATGTGACTATTACAAAGTGTAAGCTAACAGCATATACAGAAATTACTGAAGAACTAGAAAAACTTCCAAGCGTTAACTACCAAGCAGAAGTTATCAAAAATATTAAAACCAGTTTAAAGAAGAAACTCTCATTGGAAATTTTAAGAGGTGCTGGTACAGCAAATAACTTTACTGGATTATTCTCCGATAAAGCCATTGCTCTTAGTGATACAGAAGATCTATCAATTGGAGAAATCAATGAAAATACCCTTGATGATATTGTTTTTGCCTATGGTGGAAATGAAGATGTTGAGGGTGGTGCAGTACTGATTCTCAACAAGCATGATTTACGTGCATTTGCTGGATTGAGAACAAAAGAAGGTAGAAAAGTGCATTCGATTGATTATGTGAATCACACGATTGATGGAATTCCTTATATCATCAATTCAAACTGTAGTTCACTTTCTAAGAGTCAAACACCAGAAGGTGCATATGCAATGGCATACGGATCGCTAAAAAACTACGAAGTCGCTGTCTTCTCACCAATCGAAATTTCCAAATCAAACGATTATAAGTTTAAGCAAGGGATTATTTGCTACAAAGCATCTGTGTTCGTTGGTGGTAACGTCGTTGGGTATCAAGGTTTTGTTCGTGTTGTCAAAGGGTCAAGTACAGCAACCCCTGAAGAATAATTTTTATGGACAACTTTCTACTGAACAAAGTGAAAAGGAGTCTTCTAATTCCTGAATCAGAAACATTCGCTGATGGGGAGATTGAAGTTCATATACTTTCATGTAAAGAACTCATCTCCTCAACAGGAGTTAGTCAAGATACCATAAACAACTCGGAGATAGTAGTAACGTTGATTTTAATTTACTGCAAAACATTCTTTGGGTTTAAAACTGATGGTAGTGTGCGTGAACTACCCTCTAGTTTTTATACGATTTTGAATCAGTTGGCTATATCAAAGGGTGAATGAAATGTCTAACATACGTATTAGTCTAATCAAAGTTGATAAGAAAAGAGAGAAGTACATAGTCTTGTCATCTAAAGAAGTCATTGGAGTTGAACGCAGTTTAACAACAAACGAGTTTGAAACAAGTGTCCAGACAAAACTTAACATTATCAGAAAAGTTCTTGTTGTGTCATTCCTCTATGGAGGAGAAAAGTTTGTAAAAGTAGGAGCTACATTCTATAAAGTTGAAAGAACGTATGATTTAGGTCAATATATAGAACTTTATTTATCAAATACTACGTTAACAGCTGAGGATTTCATTAGTGGATAAAATGCTTGATAGTGTGAATAAACTTATTCAGCAATATGGTGAAGACGTTTTGAGAGAGATGGATACACGCATAGATAAAACGGCAGATCAAATACTTGAGTACATAAAAACTAATTGCCCAAGGAGTGATTCAGGTTCAAATCATCTTGCTGATTCATTTATCAAAACCAAGATTGGAGATACAACCTATATATCTTCAAAGACAAAAGGGAAACTGGTTCATTTAATTGAACTTGGATTTAAGCATACAAGTGGCAAATTTGTTAAAGCAAGACCTTTTCTCATACCAGGATATGATAAATTCACTCCAAAGATGCTAGAAGACTTAAAGGAGATAATCCAAAATGGCGCTGCGAAATGATCCGATTTATCGAGCTTTAAAACCAGTGACTCAAAATGTCTTTTACTTAGAAAATTTACATGATAACGATGACTTAAATCAAAAAATACCATTTATTATCTGGCATATTGTTAGTAAGAAACCAGTAAATGCTGATAATAAGGTGCTTATCTATCAAGTGACATATCACATTACTTTGGTCACCAAGAAAAGAAGTGAAGCCTTAATGCACCGACTCGAATCAAGATTAAATGAAAAAGAATTGCCACATCGCATGATCAGCAGTTATCAAAACGATGACTACTCTTTAAATAGAGTATATGAAGTACAAATTATAACAAAGGGAGGTTATTAAATATGGGAAACAAAGTATCTTTTGGACTTACAAATGTCTATTATTCTAAGATTTCATCCGCTAACGATGTAGAAACATATGGAAATCCTGTGAGATTATACGGGGCTCAAGAGTTTTCGTCTGAGGTCATTGGTGGAAGTGAACGTATTTATGCAGATGATTCTGTAATTGCAACGCTAACTCAAAATGCAGGTAGAAATATTACTTTAAAGTTGACAGAACTAGATAACGATTTTAAAACCAATATCTTAGGATATATCAAGTTAGCAAACGGTAATCTTGTAGAAATCAACAATGCAAAGACGGAAAAATTCGCACTTGGTTTTGAGTTTCAAGGAGACCAAGAAGCACGTCGTGTTTGGTTTTTTAAGTGTTCAGTGACACCAATTAACGAGGCAACCAAAACTAAAGGTGAATCTGCAGAAGCAAATAGTATTTCATTATCTATTGTTGCTGAACCAGTTCAAGTAGGCAATTATCTGATTACACATGTTGTTGCACACAAAAGTGATGAGAACTATCCAGCCTTTTTAACGAGTAAGCCAGAATTACCAGTGATTGTGGGGTCATAATATGGAAAAACAAGTTAGTATCTCAGGAAGAGAATACCGTTTAAAATCATCCTTATATTCGATTATTTCATATAAGAATACATTTGGTTCTGAATTATTTAGTGATATTTCAGGCATTGATAAATTAGGTAATGGTAATGATGATGTATCGAAAGTCATTGATACCATTTTTAGAATATTCTATATCTTGCATAAACCATTTACGAGCAAAAGTTATGACGACTTCTTAAATGAGTTTGACTTTGATATATTATCCAACCAAGAAGAACTTACAAAACTTAGCCAGGTAATCGCTGAGGTATTTAGTACAACAAAAAATGTAGTGGGGGGAAGTATCGAGAAACGCTAGATACTTCTCCCATTACTGCATCTATTATTTTAAATCTAGGTGAGTTGGGTATTCCAATTCGTGACAGTGAGTTTTTTAGTATTGAAACTTACTTTGAAGTTATTGAATTACGCATTAAGGCTATGGATGGAGAGTCCGGTCATAGACGAGCAACACAAACTGACATAAACAAGTTCCTACTTTAATGAAAGGTGGTCAAGACGATGGCAGAAACCATTAAGGGATTAAACATAAAACTCGGTCTAGATACATCAGATCTTGACCAAAAATTAAAGGACATTAATGGAGAGTTAAAGGAAGAACAAAAAGATCTAAAAGCAATCAATAACTCTTTAAAATTTGATAGTACCAATCTAGAAAAATGGAAAGAAAAACAAGACAAACTTAATAGTATTCTTGAAAAAACTAAAAAGCGTTTGGAAGTTCAAAACGCACGTCTAGAAGAAGCGAAAAAAGCACTTCAAGTCGGTGCTATATCACAAGAACAGTTTAACCAAGTTAAACGATCCGTCGAGTATGCAGAATCAGATGTCAATAAACTCAATAAAGAGTTAAGAGAAACTGAAATGCAAATCAAAAAAATCGGTGGAATGAATACTGAGAACTTAAAGAAAGTTGGTTCATCATTTACCAAGCATTTGACTTTGCCAATTGTTGCAGCAACGACAGCTCTGGCTGCTTTATCCGTCAAATCTATGCAAACAGCAGATGAGATAGCAGATAATGCATCAAAAGTTTATCTATCTGTAGAAGCATATCAAGAGTGGGGTTATGTAGCCAAAATATTAGCAGTTGATTCGAATAATCTTCAAAAAGCATTAGTGAGAACAAACTCTATTCTTGGTGAAGTATCCCATGGCGGAGACAAATATGCATCAACACTGATGAAGATGGGGTTAAGTTCAGATAGCTTGATTGGCAAATCAACGGATGAAGCATTTGAACTCATTAGAGACTCATTATCTAAAGTTGAGGATCAAGCAGAACGTACAGCTCTTGCAAACGAAATATTTGGTGAGAAACTAGGAACCGAACTAGCTCAGATACTACAATCAACTTCTTCAGAAATAAATACTTTAAGAAATCAAGCACGAGAACTAGGCATCGTTACAACAGAACAAGCTAATGTTGCTGGTAAATTTACTGACTCAATTGATAATCTCAAACAAAGTTTTTCAAGTCTTGGTGTTAGTATCGCTATGGAAGTTGTTCCAGTTCTGCAGAAGATGATGGATTTGATTCAAAGCAAAGTGGTACCAGCAATAATAAACCTAGTTAACTGGTGGTCAAACTTATCAAATGGTATGAAAACTACTGTTGGAATACTTCTAGGAGTATTAGCAGCGATTGGACCTGTAATAACGATTGTGCTAAAGCTAATACCTATGATTAAAACACTACAAGGTGTAATGTCTGGTGGTGCAATACTCAAGTTCTTCCAAGGCTTTGCAATAGGTAAAATTGCTCTAGTTGGTCTCATTGCTACATTAGCAATAATCTTGTTACAAAACGAAAAGTTTAGAGAGTTGCTTAAATCACTGATGGAAACGTTGGGGAAATTGTTAGAGCCTATCGGAGCTCTTATTTCAACCCTCATTACTAAACTGCAACCAGTTATTGATGTGTTGATTGGTGCGATTCATCAAGTGATAGATGTTTTGGTAAAGTTGATTGAAGGCATCATGCCAGTCATAGAAGCGGTATTTGAAGTTCTTGTGGATATATTGGGTAAGGTTATTGGAAACATGCTGAGCCTAATAGAAGAAATATTACCAATCGTAATTAGTCTCGTAAAAGAAATTCTTAAGATATTTGATGCACTAAAACCAATTTTACAGATTGTCATAGATTTGATAGGGTTGCTAATCGGTCAAGTGTTAAAACTCATCCAATCAGTTTTAGAACCAGTCATGAAGATATTAAATATCGTTATTCAATTAATAGGAAAAATAATTGGTGTCATTGTTAATCTAATCAATTCCATATTGACACCACTCAATGCGATTTTAAATGTATTAGCTTCAGTGATTGGGGCGGTTGTAGCCATCTTAGAAGTTGTAATCAACGTATTAGTAGCAGTTCTAGAACCAGTTTTAAAGATTATCTTTGCAGTACTTGAACCTATACTTTCAATTCTGATGGTTTTTATTGATATTATTGCATCAATTATGGTTTTACTTGCACCACTGATTGAGACACTCCTCGCACCACTCATTAACCAACTTGATTTTATCGCTTATATTTTTGAAGCACTCGCCCCGCTAATTACATTAGTGGGTAACATTTTGTCAAATATATTAGCACCAATCCTTGAAGTTATCTTCATATTGTTAGAACCAATCCTATGGGTTTTGGAAATGATTATAGATGCCTTTACATGGATAGCAGACAATGTGATGAAAATATTTGATGGTATCGGTGGTGCATTAAAAAGTGTTGGTGGCTTCTTTGGAGATTTATTTACAGGAAAACTATTTCAAAAGAATAATGGCAACACAACTAATAATTCAACCACTAACCATGTGACTGTCAACACAACGTCGTCATCATTTGATATCAACTCGATTAACAAAGCACTAGGAGGTGCTTATTAATGAGAGAGTTATTTTTCAAAAATGAGATTGGTATTGATTTCAAATTGAATAAAAACGTCATTATTTCATCCATAGAAGGATTAGGCATCATTAAAGAAAATACGTATTTTCAATACGGATCAAAATCAGAAATGTTTACAACTCAATCACCGATTAGTCAAGTGACATTAGGTTTAATCTTCTTTGAAGGATATCAGGGATACTTGAGTTTTGTTGAATACATTAAGAAAAGCAAAGTCTTATATCTATACTACAGAGCTGTTGATGAAAAGTATTGCTACGTTGAGATTGTCGAACTTACAAAAGGACAACTTGAGTTTGGTGTTTTAAAATCAATACTCCGATTAGATAAACTTTCGAGTTGGTTAAAGAAACGAGAAATTGAGATTGATGTCAATGAGTCAAGTGGTGCAAAAGTGTATCCATACACTTATATGCATACTTATGATGCATCAAGCAATGGTAAGATACGTTATTTCAACTATGGTCACAATCCAGCAGAAATGATTATCAAAATCGTTGGAGCTGTAAGTAATCCTGTGATGACAATCAAACAATACGGAGTCATTCTACAAACGATGAGATTGCTTTTAAGTAGCGATGGTACATTTGAAATATCATCCGTCTCCAATGATGCATACATCAAAAGAAATGGTGTTAATATTTATGATCAACAAGACTTCACATGTACGAACTTTTTAAAACTACCTATCGGTGAATCTGAAATTTATTTTGAGAGTGGAGTAACATCAGAAACTAAATGCTACTTAACCATATTCGAAGAGTATGAGGCGAACTAGTATGAAGATAATGATATTTGACAAACTTCACTTTGAATTTAAGGAAGAACTGAGTATCTCAAGCGACTATCAAATTATTCTTGATGTAGTCATCAATCAAAATTGTTATTTTGTAACAAACAATAACCGTACGAAAGCAATCGTTGGAGATATTATCATCCTCCATGAAAGATCATTTTTCTATATTGGTTCAGTCTCAAGTATTGAAACTACAGATATAGGGCAAATTAAGATTAACTCAATGGATTATCTATCCACAATTGATTTTGATCTAAGAGTATCTAAATTCACAGGAAACATTGGGAATGAGCTCATTAGATATCTTAGAACTGAATATAGTGACAATATTGATTCTTATCAAAATAAACCGTTTTTGAAGTTCGAAAATCAAGTGTTGATTGAAGGAAACATTCAAGCATCAAGTGATGATCTAGTGAAGTTTAGCGATATATACAAAGACATCTACAAGCAGTATAAAATTAGATTACATGTAAGACTAGGTATAGTCAACGGAATGATTACGCATATTAAGATTGTTACAGTAGACGCTACAAAGGAACATGTTTTGTCATCAAATTTTCCTATGATTAGAGGGCTAATCATAAATGATAATCTTACACCAAGACTCAATAAAATGACTTTTGTGCCAAGTATAGAAAATATAAGACATACATCAGTTCAATCGTTCTATCTTCTTGATGATGGTTCAATTACAACAGAAAGAAACGCACCAGGACGTCTATATGATGTCATAGAACAAAAAAGGCTATATAAAGATGATGAACTCGGTGGAGAATTGTACTTACATTTGTTCTCTTCCGGGCAAGTAAAAACTGCTTCAGGAACAATTTCGCTTTCTGGTATTAGTTGGATCCAATCATCTGCAACACATATCGGATTTGATAGCACGGTTAGTGCAAGAGGTGTACAGATTGGTTCATCATCAAATCCCAATACCCAAGTATTTTATCTACAGACTGCATTATCAAGTTTGGGTATAGGTATTAAAGTAACAGAAGTAAAAATTACACTAGCGACTGCATCCATACAAAATGAATATAAAATCCAAGTGGGTCAGTTTTCCACAAACTATAAAGTCATCTCTTCATTGTCAAATGCCACCTACACGACTGGAAAAATCAATGAGTCAAGTGGAAATATCGAAATCAGTTTAAGAGCGACATCTGGAGCAATGTATATTTCAAAGATAGAGATATCCTATCAAGAAATCGATAGTGACAAGATGACTCTGTTAGATATAGCTAGTCAAGAGATGCTAAAGGAAGAATACATGCATCATATAGCATTTAGTATTGCACAGGATAATTCTGTTTTTGTGCCATTCCAGAATGTGCATTTAGGTGACAAGGTGCTATTCATCCACGGTGAAAAGCGTTGGATTACGATATTATCTCGCATCGAAATGAAGGGGTCAGTAAAAGATTACATGATTACACTTGGTGAACAACGCATAAAACTTACAGAAAAACTAAGATTAATATTGGAGGGTAAATAGTATGGCACTTAGAAAAATTACATTTGATGGTGCAACAGTATCCAGTAAAGATGATGCAGATATCAACTATCATTTATTTGATTTAATACCAGCTGGCATCATTAAAGGATTAGGTAATGAGATTCCAGTGAGTGCTGGCAATAACACCATAACGTTTGGTTCAGGATATCTGCAGATTTATGGAAGAAGAATCTTCATGGAACCTAACACTCAAATAAGCATTACACTAGATGCAACCAGGAATGGATACATTGCTGTAGATATTAATCTAGCCCAAAACACACTTGAACTGACACGAATAGAAATCTCAAGCGGTTGGCCGACACTCATTCAAAACAACTTATCAAACTCAATCGGTAGATACCAATTTGCAATTGCAAAATACTCTAAGACCCCAACAAGTTTATCTCTTGATGCATCTTTTGCAGCAACAAGACCCATGATAAAGACTTTATCTGATCTAGTTAATGAGAAAAATCAAGAGGTTTATGATTGGGCATTGGGTAAGTTTTCGAATAAGATTATTCCTCCAGTGGACTTATGGGCAACGGTTATGAAATATAACTTATCTGACTTTCCTGGACAAGCAACTGATTGTTTGATTCACGTGAGATTAGGCAAGATTGCTACATTCACTTTTTCTGGAAGACATCTTATCAATGCATCAATTCAGAGCTTGGCTTATCGATATATAGGTGTAGATTACTATTTAACTATTGAATATACCAGTTCACAAATGTATCTCTATTCGAATAACACAAGTCACAGAATCTCTTCAGTGGAGGTATTTAGGTAGATGTTAAATGAATTTCGAAATAATAAAATACTACTAGCTTATTATGCAGGATCGTCTGCATATAACACAAGAACAGAAACTTCAGATATTGATATTGTTGTTGTTTTGAATGACTTAAATGGATCAATGCATATTTCCAATGAAGAACTAGGCATTGAGTACTTTGTCTTTGGTAAAGAAGATTATGCACGAAAAATGACATTTAGCCATGAGGTATCAGCTTATTTAAAACTATTTAATGATGACATATTATCAGTAGAACAACCAATCGTTTTAGATGAATCTTATGTCACGGATTATGAGAACTATCGATCAAGGGATTTCAACAACTTGATAGCAGATTATATTGATACAGTCATTGAATACTATCAACACTTTCTTTCTGAGAATGCTCTTAAAAAAAATATGTATCATTTGTATCGTATTGAAAAACAAGTTAAAACATTCATTGACACTGGACAGTTTCAAATAACTAAAGATGAGAGCGTCAAAGAAAAAATGATGGTATTTAAAGAAAACTATCAATCAAACTCAATAGATTATATGAAAGAACTTAGAGATATTTTGAAGTATCTCAAGGAGGTTAGAAAACATGTTACCGACTGAAATAGCATTAACAATCATATCTGTACTAGGAACGATTAGTTCCATTTCGTTTGGGTATCTTGCATTTAGAAGAAATGCAAATTCAGAAACTAAACAGATAGGCAGAGAAAGCGGTACAGTGATATCTGATCTTGGCTATATCAAATCAAGTATTGAGAGAATAGAAAAAAGACTCGATATCTCTGAGTCTAAGTTTGATGGTGTATTCACAAGGTTAGCACGAGTCGAAGAAAGTGTATCATCAGCTCACAAACGTATTGATGAGCAAATCATAAAAAGACCAGGAGGAAAGAAAGTTGAATGAAATAGTTGTTAATGTCATAGCTGTAGTTGTCACAAGCGTTGTAATACCTTTAATAACGCTATTAGGTGCAAAGCTAACTCAGTGGATTAATGGAAGAATCAAAGACGATGAAACCAAAAAAGTGGTTGAAGAAATAAATCAGATTGTATCTACTAATGTGTCTTATGTCTTTCAAACATATGTCGAAAATTTAAAGAAGAAAGATAAGTTTGATGAGAAGGCACAAAGTTATGCGTTAAGGTACGCACAAGAAAAAATCCTAAATGATTTAGGAAATCTTGCTAAAGAACACATCCTTGAACATTATGGAGATATTAATGGATGGATTACTACCCAAATTGAATCCACCATATATTTACTAAAAAAACAGTAATGCCTTTTAATTAACACAATTGGGTAAATTAAAGTCAAGTAAAAAGAGATAGTCCTTAGAGGCTATCTTTTTTAGTCACATCAAGTAGTCAAACATTAGTAAAAAATACTTATCTGTCAAAAAGTGTCAATTAGGATAACTATTGTGCAAGTTGCGACAAGTAAGTGCATATTGATTGGATTTAGTGTAAAATGTAAATAATAGTTGGGGAGGTAATATAATATGCTGAAAATGAAATTGAAAGTAAACCCAGAAAACTATGAATATTATAAAAACATGTTAGAAACCTTAGGGATAGTTCTAGATGATGACTCAAATCTTACACTTTCTGAAGATAGTAATTCAAAAGCTATTTCTGCGAAAAAAGACAATTTAACATATATTATTCCAGTTGACAGCATTATTCTTATTGAGAGTTTCAGCCATAATATAATTATACACACAGTTGAAAATCAGTATAGCAAGCGCGACACATTAACATATCTTCAAAGCGTTCTTCTAGAGGACAAATTTATCCGTGTCAATAATTCAACAATCGTAAATAAGGATATGATTAAATTTATCAGACCAATCATAGGTATGAGATTTGATTTGTTATTAGAAAAAGATAAGAAAGTTAGTGTATCTAGATCATACTACTATCATTTTAAAGAAAGAATAGGTTTTTAGATGGAGGCGGTACTAATGTTTAAAGTATTTTTGGAAATATCATTAATTGTCCTCGCCTTTTCGATTATAGGTATAGTTTTATACATGACTTATACAAGAAGAATTAACATGATATTAAAAGGCAAGGTAAAGAAAAAAATACAAAGTTCTTTAGAGTTTCGTTTACTAATTGTGTCATTGCTAGGGATTTTGTCAATCTTTAGCTATGTGATAATTAAGTATGCTCTAGAACAAAGTAAATTTCAGGCATTTGAAGTTAGAATAGTAGAAAATATTGGCAACTTAGATTTTGATGATTTTTACAAAGAATTGCACTTAAAATCAAAAGCTGATGGAGATATACTAATCGGACGAGACAAGACCCTTCATATGAAATTTGATCAAAATGGCAATATACAAGAATTGACTCTTATTATATTGATACCCCGAGATGGTGTTTTAGTCGAGTATGTAGGAATATATAAAGATGGAACCATGCATTTTAAAACCATTCCTTCTATTGTTAATCCATCAATTTTTTATTATAAATTAAATGAATATACAACAAGATTATCACATTTTGATTTTTCAATTATATATAATCAAAATCAAAGTAATGAGGACAGCTATTGGATTGATATAAATTTCGGATTTATTATCAACGATGAACCTGTAACCCATACTAGTTTAATAGACTCTATAAGTGTGGATTCAAATAATTTTAAACAAGAAATAACAGAAATCACATTTGAACCACTTAGTTATACAATCAATATTTGGATAGGAACTGTATTTATTGATCAAGATAATCAAATTGGCTCTCAGCATATCCAAACAATTTATCTAGTAGATTAAAAAAGTTAACAAAAAGGAGATATTCACAAATGAAAATTATTAAAAAATTAGTTGTTTTATCAATAATCACACTTGGACTATTGATAACTACAATACAATCAACATATGCATTTTCGATACCACAGTCAAACACCAATTCAATATCTGAAGTTGATATTTACTCTTTTGAAGAGGTTGATGGTGATTTAATAGTTAATTTTTACTATTCCAATACATTATACACTATCAATACAAGCGTGTTTCAGTATTACTCAGTAATTGATAATGAGATTGGAAATACTAGATACATTGTTGCAGACGTATTAGAATCAAATCAATTCAATACAACCATAGATATCGCAAAGATAATCTTATATACATTTGATCACCATGTTATTGATTTGGATAATCTTAGTATTGACATTGTTGTTTATATTCATCAGTTCCAAGAATTAGTTAGAGTTACTGATGAAATTGGCTATGATATTGTTCAGGATTTGATACCTAATTCAATAGAGTGGTTATTTGGTGATGATGAGATAAGTGAAAGATTAATCTCAAGTATCAATATCATAGAAAATTATTCTAATGCATCTACGCACTTGACTCCATCAATTGTATCCTTTAGCGCTCCGGGATTTTGGTTCGAAGATGGTGGTGAAGGTGGCGGTGGATCTAGCACACCAACTATTCCCAATAACATCAAATCAAATGCACAAAACACGGTTAATCTTTATCAATATGACACATATACTAATACAGATACATTTATTGATACCTATACACTTCCAAACAATTCTTGGAGAACCGCTGATAATAAAATAACGGATGATGATATTACAAAAATTATTCCAAAAAGTCTTTTTTTTACAGCAGGTATTTATACTTATGTTGGTCAAGAATATGGTTTTTTTGTGAATACTATAAAACAACAAAATTATTTGTATGTAGTTGAGGTATTTGTTTTTGATATTGAAGTGATTAAACCTGGAATGATTGTTCCTGTTGCCGAAGGGAAAGCTAAGGTAATACCATTGTTTCAATATAAATATTATGCAAGAGAGAAGGGTACTATGTCTAGTTCTGACTGGAATTCAAGTTACTCATCTTCACTAAGTAGTGTTGTGTATCCACATTTATCATATGATTCACCAAACTATTATCTTAAGAATGTTGCATTTAGATTTACAGTCGACAATTTTGTAACTAAGAATTATGGTGAAACTGGATACAATCCAAACTCCGATACTGGTGATTTCATTCTACAAACAAGATATAATTTTTCAGGCGAAGGTAAAAAAACAGGCAGAAATAGTTTTGTTCTTGATACAGCTTTAACAGCATTTGGCTTTGTTCCTGGTTGGGGCGATGCATTGTCATTATTACAATATGGGGTTGAAGTGTATAATAATGTCTCACAAGGAACTTATAAAGAGAATAGACAAGGGATAATTTTTGATAATGAAATCAATATTACAACAAATTATCAGTATCGAGAAGATCAAATCCTTTATTATGGTAATTTACTAAAGAGTGCTAGAATATTACCAAAAAATCAATCTGATGATTTTTCTAACCCATTACTTGTAGGCACTAGAATACCAAATAATTATGTTCAAGGGATTGTATTGTTAACAAATGAAGGTGGTTTAAGCGCTAGTCAAGAAAGCCGTTTCTATGTATCGATTAGTTTAGATGTTGCATTTGACGGGACATCATATTTGATTTGGGATTGGTTTCCATCAGGTTCAGTTAATACTGTAGACTCATCAGGAAGTGTTTACAATTACGGAAATTATAAAAGAGGTACTCAGGCATTAAATGAACATCAGATTGTTGCTAATACAATTACAAAAAATGGTGAAACCAAATACTTTAAATTTATACCAAGTAGATCAGGAACATATACATTTGAAACTAGTGGTGGTTCTAATACTTATCTCACAATATATGATATCAATGGTAATGTAATCGCCACTGATGATGATAGTGGAGATGGTTTTAATGCAAAAATAATACAGTACCTAAATAGGAACAATACATATTATATTCAAGCTAAAATGAGATACTCTGCTCATACTGGTAGTTTTAATCTTAAGGTTGGTTATGCTACGACAGGTGTTCTACAGTTAAATACTCAAGTTAATTTCTTGTTAATTAATCAGTTTAATGTTTATCAATTTACGGTCGGCATAACAAAAGAGTATGTTATTCAAACGCTTGGGACTGTCAACACTATTATTACTATTTATGATATTAATGGTAACATAATTGCACAAAACGATAATTGGTATGATTCAAACGGTGTTTACAACTTAAACGCAAGATGTGTTGTAAGTTTAAATTCAGGACAGGTATATTATGTTAAAGTATCACATAGTAGTTATTCTAACATGATTCCGTATAATGTAATTTTACTTGCATCTCCAGCATATTGATATATTAATAATATGGTATTGATTTTTCCCTTATTTTCTACTCTTTACCACTTAAGGTCATTTTCTTACCAGTTGTAGTAGGTTAACTATTTTCCATTATTTACCCATGGATACCACTACTTTCTCTATTTTTCTCTAATTGGCAATTTCTTACCAGTTAAGGTTAAAGAGCCCCTAAAAACACGACCCTTTAAGGTTAACAGAGACTCCAAAATAATCTTGAATTGGTCCGATAAAATGGACTAATTACACAAAATTATGCCCTAATTGGGCATTTTTTGTTATTAAGTACATTTATACGTTTTATCAACTCAAAAAACACCCTTTAAAGGCAAAAACAAAGAAATCCAACTTTTTACATATTCAAAGGTAAAACTTAAACCTAAGGAAGAATTATGTACATCTATACATTTTTACGTAGGTAAGCATTTCCTATTTATTTTTTAGGGAGTAATGTAAAATAAGAAAAAAAGAGTTTTTCAACTCTTAATTGTGGATTTTTTGTGTATCATTTTTGCATATCAAATACATATTTACCAGTATATTTGTGACTATTAAAATCTTGATAAGCTTGATTTGCTTCTATTAAAGCATATACATGACCCATTTGGACATCTATTTTGAATTGGTTGGCGATATTTGTTATCGATTGGAGTGTTTTATGTCCAGTACTCGCAATGACACTCTTAAATGCTTTTTGCTGGAATAACTTATAAAACGGACCTAAAGTCATCGCGCCAAATATCTGTTTCCCACTACCACCGATCACAATACACTGCCCCCCTTTAACCAATGATTTCGCGTAAGATTGGATGGGTTGATAACCATTCACGGCGAAGATCACATCAAAAGCTTGACTTGGTAAAGTGAAGGCTGGATCGGTGTAATCCAGTAAATCACTCACACCCAATTGTTTGAAATCAAGGAAGTGTTTTTGACTCGATACTACAGTGACGCTACCACCCAAATGCAATACGACTTGAACCAAGAATCGTCCAACACCACCGCTACCGCCATAGATGAGTACACGTTTGTGTTTTAAATCCGATACTTTTTGAACCGCGGTTAGTGCTGTACCTAAAGCCATCGGCATGGATGCGGTTTCTAAAAAAGAGTAGCCTTTTGGTATCAACCATACTTTGGATGATGGTGCGATCAATTGTTCGGCGAAAGCACCAAAGCCCGCCCCAGATAAATCACCAAACACGTGATCCCCAGGTTTAAACTCAGTGACTTTCGAACCAACAGAAAGAATTTCACCTGCAAAATCAGACCCTGGGTATATTTTCTTGGGTTGTTTCAATCCATACATCATCTTAATCATAAAGGGTTTACCCAAAGCAAATAATAAATCGGATTTATTCAATGCTGCAGCGTGTACTTGAATGCATACTTCATTGTCTTTCAATTCCGGTAAATTTCTTTCTTCAACAACAATCGCATTGAGTTGATTATAACATCGATTCACTACGGTTTTCATGGCCATACCTCCTGTGATACATCGATAAATCTTACTGTCATTTTATAGTAAATAAACCTTCATAACAATCATTTTGAATCACAATCACTTAAGTTTACGTAGGGTTTACCCTATTAAATGACTTCATTTCCTTTTTTATGTAGAATTAGGTATACTACTTTTAGTATAGGGGGTTCAATTATGACCAAATTAAAACTAGAAGATTTTCCAATTAAAACCTACGATAAAATCCGTTATGGTGATACAGACCGCCAAGGTCATGTCAACAACATCCATTTCTCAGAATTTCTTGAAACTGGGCGTGTCGAAATTTTATATCAACCAGAACACCCGCTTCATAAAGAACAGTGCTCTTTTGTTATTGTTCAAAATAACCTATCGTTATTAAATGAAATCCACTGGCCAGGCACGGTAGAGATTGGCAGTGGGGTTACAAAATTGGGTAACTCATCGATTACGTTCTACCAACATCTGTTTCAAAATGGTGTGGTGGTTGCGAGTGCAGAAACAGTGATTGTTCATGTCGATAACATCACCCATCAATCTACCCCGTTATCAGACCATGCCAGAGCGGTTCTAAGTCATTTTATACTCAAATAGATATATCCAATAAAATCATCCAAAAATGTGGATGATCTTTCTATGCATTTGGCTATGAGTGTGGTAATCTATTGGCTAACACGATTTTGATAAATATAGCTTTATCAAATCTATCTTAAGCGACTTTTCTTGTTGTGTGTATTTTACAGGAAATATATCATTTTTATTCTAGTCGATTCGATGCTTAAGGATTGAAAGTATACAATAGTGAAAAAGAAATAATTCAAGTGTGCGATTCGCTATTGTATTCTTTTTTAAATCGCACTATACTTAAGGTGAAATGTGGTGATATTTATGAAAATTGCGCTCATCATTCACTCGTATACAGGCAATACCATGGGGATCGCCGATAAAATCGGTGCGGCTTTGGTGAGAAAAGGACACGAAGTATCTTTATTTCAAATCAAAGCGAAGAATGAGAATCCCAATCAAATCAAAGGCATTGAATTGGAAAACTATCCCAATATTCAAGGCTTTGACCACGTGATTTTTGGTGCCCCAACCCGTGGGATGGATTTATCGATGGTGATGCAACTCTTTGTATCGTCTTTAAAAGAAGGTCACCAAAGTGCTTCAGTCTATGTGACCCATTTCTTCCCATTCAAATGGATGGGCGGAAACCAAGCGATTAATAAATTTATCAAACTTTCGACCCAAAAACTAGAGATTCAAAAAACAGGCATCATCAACTGGAAAAATAAAAACCGAGACAAAGATATCCAATGTCTCGTGTATCAATTCTCAGATTTAGATTAAATGTAATCAAAATGTCTTTGTTTACAATAAGGACAGCCCGGTTTTTGAAACAACCAAAAATATAAAGCATACAACAACCCCAAGCCGAACCACCAGGTCGCTCCAAAGAAGATCCACCTGAAGTGTTTCTTTGGGGTCATTTTTTTATGACAATCATGACAATACCCTTGGTATACCGGTTTTGGATTGTCTTTATATTGATTTTCTAACGTGGTGATTACAGAAGATTTGTGTCGATATTTGGTGAATATGCGATTGAATTTCGATGGAATCGTATCTAACGCTTTATATTTAGAACGCTCCGCCTGCTCTGCTTTCATGATTTTATTGACCGTTTTACGAAGCTGTTCAGCATTTTTACACTTGAGTAAAATATCGGATAACTGTAAGCCATACGCATACCCACTGTCATACATTTGTTTTAAGGTATCATGCTTGAAATCAAAACTCTTTTTCATGTAGGCATTACACACCGATAAGTCGATTTCAAGAATCGTTTTATCGGAGAGTTGAAGCCTTTTTTCTAACGTGTATTTGGGGTCAAAGTGAAGGACAATGATCAAATCGACATCGTGTGTGGTCAAAGGATATACTGGGATGTTATCGATGATACCCCCATCGGTGTGGAGTCTTTTTTTATAGATGGTTTGTGGACCCGTCAAAATTGGAAAACCCACCGCACCCTTCATGAATTTACGAATGTCTTCATGATAAGGCCCCTCAATCTTTACATAATGGAAATCAAGCTTAGGAAAAGTTGAAACAGAAGATACATAAATAGGGATATCGATGACATCCTGGTCATCGAACAATTGGTTGAAGGTTTTATCGATGTGGTTTTGAAAGACGATGCCTTTCCATATCGAAAAAAGATTTGGATAGTTGAACGTATGCCAAATCGTTTTAAGTCGATCGAATTGATTCGCGGCGATGGCGTAGGCGTTACATGCCCCCACGGATGCCCCCGATAAACAGGCGATGGATTCCCTGCCCATTTTCTCGATGAATGCTTCCATAAAGCCGGTTTGATACGCACCTTTGGCCAAAGCACCAGACAAACAAATCCCAAATTTCATCGTTATATTCCCATAATCTTACAATAGTATTGTAATGATATTTTCATTTTTATGCAAGTATTCGAGTAAAATCACTTATTTTTCGGATAAATCATCAAATTCGTAGGCTCAGTGGATGACAAATTCCAAAAATATGATATAGTAAAGGTGAAATTAGGAGGTGCCTTCTATGAAGAAAATCGCTCTACTTGGATTGATGCTTATTTCAATCCTACTCATATCCGGCTGTCAATCCACACCTAAAAAGATGGGATTGAATGCCGTAGGCAGTTTAGATCAACTCAAATCGATAGTCAAAGCAGCGGGGAACCAATGGTATTATGGTCCTGTGGCTGGTGTCGATATGGAAGCGGCAGATGGTGGGGTTAGAAGCAATGCTAAGACATCCAAAACCAACGTCCAAGTCGATGGTATCGATGAAGGCGATGTCGTCAAAGTAGATCAAAACCGCATTTATCAAATTTTCGGTAACCGTTTGGTCGTCACATCCATCGATGGCGACATGACCACCCTTTTAAACGTGACACTCGAAGATGAAAAAGACCGATACACCTATTTTAGTGAATTATACATTACCGAAGAATACTTGGTTGTTTTAGGGTATTCATATCAATATTTTGCTTTTGATATTCAGGGGGACATGGTAACCACGGACGCGATTGGCTTATGGGGGTATTATGGCAATTCAGCTACCGCCATTTGGGTTTACGATATAGACACGTTGGCTAGGGTAAAAACGTTCAACGTGCCAGGTTATTTAAATACCACCCGTTTGATTGAGGATAAGTTGTATGTCGTTTCAACAAGCTACATCAACATGTACAATGAAGAAATTGACCCAAGACCTATCTATGAAATCGATGGACAAAAATTGGTCCCAGACTACAATGAAATTTATTACCATGGGGATTTACAAGCCCAAGTATTTAACAATATTACCACCATTGAACTGTCAGGCAATATCGATTTATCGTATGATATCTTCTTAGGCAACTTCAACTGGGGTACGATTTATGTGTCCCACCAAAGCATTTATTTCGCAAGCTACGAATATTTCTACGATGAAACCGATGGGTATCAAGAAACAGGTAAGTTAATTGCTTTCGACTTTGTCAATGAAGGTGTCGTATTTGGCGGCTTTGTTACCTATAAAGGCTACGTCATCAACCAATTCGCCATCGATGAATACGAAGGCCACGTCCGTATGGTCACGACCGAAGGTTGGGGCGATACCGTTAAAAATCGCTTGTATGTCTTTGAAAAAACTTTGGTAGATAACAACCGTAGTTTGGTTCAAGTTGGATTACTCGATGAAGGCATTGGTAAACCGAGAGAACGTGTATTCTCTGTTAGATTCCATGAAGAAGAAGTTACCGTGGTAACCTTTGAACAAATTGACCCATTCTACATCATCAATCTATCCAATCCTAAAAATCCAACCATCGCTGCGGCGTTAGAAATCCCTGGATTCTCCCTCTATCAACACCGATGGAACGATACCACAGTGTTAGGTATTGGTTATGAAACCAGTGAAAACCGTACGATTGGAATCAAGTTATCTTTATATGATGTCACCAACCCAGAAACCTTGGCTGAAATCGGTACGCCACTCGTACTTACCAATCAAGAAAACAGCTGGCAATACGGTGAAGCCTTATATAACCACAAAGCCATTCTATTCGATATGGATAACAGCTACTTTGGATTCTCTGTCTATAAGAGCTATTTTGACCAATACAAGTATTATAACCTCAATGAATACATGATATTCAAAGTGGATTTAGAAGCGGAACAATCGATTACCATCGATAAGGTCATTTCGCATAAAGACTATTACACCGCGATTGAAAATGATTATTGGTACTATACGCCATATTCCATTGACCGCGCGGTTTATGTGGGGGATTACCTCTATGTGATTTCTGCGGGTGCCATCACCAAACACGACATTCAAAACGGCTTCAATCAAGTCGGTGTCATCCAATTTTAAAACAATGGTGAGGCGATGAAATAACCATCGCCTCTCTCTTTTTTTTAGGGTAAAAAGAGCGTATAATCCTTGGTAGAGAGGGCTATCGCCAAGCGGTAAGGCATCTGGCTCTGACCCAGACATTCGGAAGTTCGAATCTTTCTAGCCCTGCCATTAAAAAAACAAAGTCTTGAATAAAGGCTTTTTCTTTTTGTTTTTATATTTGTAAAACTCAATGGTTTAGTTTGGGTTTTATCTTGGGATGGATTGTGATATCATAAAAATGGTGATGTCTATGGATTTTCTAAGTTTAGTGGCTGTAACAGGAAAAACAAAATCCACCATGAAAAAATACCTTCGTGAACAAGGGCTAGTTTATGTGAAATCTAAACACATCTACAATGTCTATCATGAAACCTTTTTTGACGTTTCCGCGCTCACAATCTCATTTCAATTTACCGGGTCACACTGTCGTGCGATCATCATTCATCAATCGTATGAAGATGAAGAACAAGCCAAAATAATGGTTCAAAAACTGCGCACTGGACTTATTGAGTGCTTAGGTGTACCGACCAGTGACAATGATAAGCACGCATCAAAAAGTGTATTCGTGACTTGGGAGAAAGACACCTACATTCAACTCAATCAAACCAAAAAATTGAAACGCATTTATATCTATATTACGCACAAAAATCAACCTAAATCGAAACCAGATCGAATTGTTTGGTATACTTCAATGTTGGGTGGGTTGTGCTTTGGACTTGCCATGTTTGGTTTTATGGGGCTTAGCTATGGGTATACCTTGTTCAGTTTCTTCATCAACATGATGGGAGGCTTGGTATGGGGCCTTTTATTTGGCTTTTTCATGAACTTAAGTTTTAAGAAGCATCCAATAGACCTTTATAAGTTAACATTAACCAAACGGGATCGCGCTTGGTTTGAAACCTATCGCTTTGGTCAAACAGAGGTTGAAAACGAACAACCCTGCTTGTGTGCTTTTCAAACCAAAACGGGTTTACAGTTCTTTAAAACCACCATTTATTTCTTTGACCACAAAGCAGTATTTGCTTATTTAAGACGCGCTAGACTTTATGAAATGACTTTACCTTACGCCAACATCCATCTCTATATGAGCCATCTAGATGATAAAGAAGTGGTGGTTTGGCTGAACAATAAAACCAAACTCATCATTCGAAACAGTGCGGGTTTATCCATACTTATTGAACGATTGGATGAGGTTCTTGGTTATAACGAAGCAGCTTACATTTCTCTTGAAAAATACATTTTAGAAGTACTTAAAAGCGTGGATTTGATGGGTTTAGTGACCGGTGGCGCATCGGAATCGGTTTTTGAGTACGATGCGCGAATTATTGCGAGATACCTATATAAAGAAAGACCCTTAGATGTAGGTGATATTGAACAAGTATTGATCCCCTATTTTGAAGGGATGCCCATCGATTCATTTGAAGGGTTAGCCAAACGCATCTTTGAATATTATAACCACCCTTAACCGATCATTTATCCAAAATCACATAGGAGAATTGCCATGGAACCCGATGTATTATTACAAGTTCAACAAGCCAAAGAATCGTTTAAATATTATTCAATCCATTATGTCGATGAACAGGATCTCTTGAACTATCGTGTCATACACCATTCAAAGGATGCTTTGTTGATTCAAGGCATACACCCAAGTCAACAAAAACCACACATCCATTTTTTCGTAAACCACTTAGAAAGTCTGATTGAAGTTTTAAAACCGTACCCAAACCACTTAATTGAGTTTGTTCCAAAAGTTTGGATGACCACCTTAGAAGCACTGGGTTATATCCCTTACGCAGTAATTCGAGATTATTGGTATACATACCCAGATACACTGATGTCTATCGAGCCATACACTTTAGCTAATTCAAACGACATCGATACGATCATCCTACTTTCTCAATCTCGAACCGGTAGTAGTCGAGCATTTTCTGGAGAAAAAACAGCCGTGATTCGTGATTGGGTCCAAAATCAAGTAGAAGGTGTTGATGATGCTTGTGTTTTGATTCATAAACAAGATGAGATCGATGGGGCCGTGATGATAGGTCTATATGGCGAAGCAGAAAAAAGAACTTTATGGGTCCGTATGATCGTTGTTAAAGCATCGAAACAAAACCAAGGGATTGGCCAGAAACTATTGAATCAAGCCTTGGATTATGGTCAAAAACATCACGCAAAAAGAGCCTTTTTGATGGCCGATGATTTGAATGAAAATGCTTTGTACCTGTACAAAAAAGTCGGATTTAACAACACAATCAAGAAGTCCCCTTCCTCTTTAGGTAGCGGGATGAATTGATTCGTAAAATTCTTTCATATTTATTTCACAAAACCCATAAATAATGTTATAATATAGTTGAATAATCTCTATACATAAACACTATGAA
>JAVBWN010000013.1:0-60436 GCA_036677365.1 Acholeplasma sp. | reverse complement strand
GATCAATATCAACAAAGAAGGGTTTAGAAAGTATAAGTTAGCATTTCAGTAATAAGACACATAAGAACCGTAGGGACTACGGGGATAGCCTATTGAGTCACTGGTGAAGACTGGTTTGGATAGGAAGCCCCCACTTCTATTTAAGTGGTGGGTAGTTCACCGGATTTAGCTCAAAAGCATAAAAAAAACAAACGTAAAAAAAGCCCTTAGATGTGATGTCTAAGGGCTTTTAGTCGTTATTAAGGTTTGTGTTTCATGTGTGGGAACAAGATGACATCGCGGATATTATTCACGTTACAAATGAGCATGATAAATCTGTCGATACCAATTCCTAAACCACCTGCTGGTGGCATCCCATATTCAAGGGCTTCAACGAAATCGACATCCATTTCGGTCGCTTCATCGTTACCCAATTCTTTTTCTTTAAGTTGATCTTCGAAACGGCCCCTTTGATCGACCGGGTCATTGAGTTCAGAGAAGGCGTTTGCGTATTCTCTGCCATCAATAAATAATTCAAAACGGTCAGTAAATCTTGGGTTTTGAGCATTCTTTTTCGCCAGTGGAGAAACTTCAATTGGGTGACCATAAACAAAGGTTGGTTGTGTGATGGTATCTTCAACAAATTCATCGAAGAACGATTGGATGATGTGTCCAACACCATAATGCTTTTCAACTTTGATGTGTCTTTCTTTCGCAACCTTGGTTGCGGTTTCTAAATCATCAATTTCGAAGAAATCTACACCTGTGACTTGTTTGATGGCTTCCACCATATGAACTCTCGCCCATTTTGGTGCCATGTTGATTTGTTTTTCACCATAAGTGATGTCGTATTTACCTAAGATGTTGTAAACCACAGTCGACATCGCGTCTTCCACCAAGTCCATCATACCTTCCATATCGGAGTACGCTAAATACGCTTCAATGGTGGTGAATTCAGGGTTGTGTTTCGCATCCATCCCTTCATTACGGAATAAACGCCCAATTTCATAGACCGCTTCTAAGCCACCCACGATCAAACGTTTTAATGGTAATTCAGTTGCGATACGTAGATAAAATGGCATGTCTAAGGTGTTGTGATGAGTGACGAATGGTCTGGCAGCCGCACCACCTAAAATTGGGTGAAGCACTGGGGTTTCTACTTCAATGAAACCACGGCCATCAAAGAACTTTTGAATTTCACGAATGATTCTTGGTCTAAGCATCGCGATTCTTCTGGATTCTTCGTTCACGATTAAATCCACATAACGTCTACGACGAGATTCTTCCACGTCTTGTAAACCGTGGAATTTGTCAGGTAGTGGGCGTAATGCCTTGGTTAAATGGGTATATTCACTCGCTTTAACGGTGAGTTCATTGGTCTTTGTTCTAAAAACATGTCCTTTGATACCGACGATATCGCCTAAATCGCTGCTTAAAAATACTTCAAATGCGTCATCACCTATCGCGTCTTTTCTGACATAGACTTGGATGTTGGAATCCCTATCTTGAAGCTGTAAGAAACCAGCCTTACCTTGGTCTCTCTTACGAATGATACGACCAGCGATAATGACTTCAACATTCATTTGTTCAAGTTCATCGTGCGTGTATTGTTCATATTGATTTCTAATCGCTTGGGTTGTGGTTGTTCGGTTAAATCTTGAACCAAATGGATCGACACCTTTAGCTCTTAATTCTTCCATTTTTTGACGTCTTATACGTTCTTGTTCGGTTAATTCAGTATAATCCATGTGGTTACCTCCTAAAAATAGCATATTCATTATACATGATACCCAATAAAAAAGCCATAACTACGTTACGACTTTTTCGTTTCACTGATGAGTTCAAACATGACATCTTCCGATTTGGGTTTCGGGATATCGATGGAAACCACTTTAACGGTCAATATTTTAAGTCCAAAATGGAGGGTTAAAACATCCCCGGGTTTCACAGTAGAAGCAGGCTTAGCCACCTTATCATTGATCATGATCAAGTCTGCCAGTGCAGCGTCTTTCGCGACTGTTCTACGTTTGATTAAGCGAGATACTTTTAAATACTTATCGAGTCTCATTGGATTTTTCCAACGGATTTTCATCCTTTATATCGAGTGGGTTTTCAGATTTTACAGGCTCATCTTTTCTGAGTTTTCTTTCTTCCCACCAACCGAGTTTACCGGTCTTAACGATTTCGTCAATGTCTTGTTTGTTTAAAGTTTCTACTTCTAACAAGTAGTTGGTGATGGTATCGAGTAAGGTGCGGTGTTCAATGATGATTTGTTTGGCTTGTTCATAACAACCGGTAATGATTTCTCTAACTTCTTTATCGATTTCTAGGGCGACTTGGTCGGAGAAGTTGCGTTCCTTCAAGTAGTCTCTACCTAAGAAGACAGACCCTTGTTGAGATTCGTATTGGATTGGACCTAAGTTGGACATACCAAATTCGGTTACCATCGCTCTGGCGATCTTGGTAGCTGTTTGGAAATCTTGGTAAGCCCCTGTAGTAACATCACCAAAGATGAGTTCTTCAGCGACACGTCCACCCAACAATCCAGTGATGCGTGCAAGCAAACCTTTTTTGCTTTCAAGATACCCTTCCTCTTCAGGTAACATGAGGTTGTAACCACCAGCTCGCCCTCTGGCGATGATGGTGACTTTTTGAACGATATTCGCATTTTCAAGTTTTATACCAATGACAGCGTGACCCGCTTCATGGTAAGAAATGATCTTTCTTTCTTTTTCAGTGACCTTGCGTGATTTCTTCGCAGGTCCCATCAAAACGCGGTCCACAGCCTCATCAATATCCGATAATTCAATCATCTTACGATTGGCTCTAGCCGCGAGTAAAGCAGCTTCATTGAGTAGGTTTTCAATATCCGCACCAGAGAAACCAGGGATACGGTGGGATATATCTTCAAATTTGACATCGGGAGAAATCTTTTTATTTCGAGCGTGGACTTTAAGAATGGCTTCTCTACCCACGACATCCGGTAAGTTAATTGTGATTTGTCTATCGAAACGACCCGGTCTTAATAGGGCTGGGTCTAGGACATCTGGACGGTTGGTTGCTGCCATGATGATGATTCCGGCATTTGGATTGAACCCATCCATTTCAACGAGCAATTGGTTTAAGGTTTGTTCACGTTCATCGTGACCGCCACCCATACCAGCACCCCTTTGTCTACCTACCGCATCTATTTCATCAATGAATATGATACAAGGCGCGTTTTCTTTCGCAACTCTGAATAAGTCTCTCACACGAGAAGCACCCACGCCGACAAACATTTCGACGAAGTCAGAACCCGAAATGGAGAAGAATGGTACACTTGCTTCACCAGCAACGGCTTTCGCTAAGAGCGTTTTACCAGTACCAGGTGAACCAACCAATAGAATACCTTTAGGGATGCGTGCACCCATTTCTTTATATTTTCTAGGGAATTTCAAGAAGTCAATGACTTCAACCAACTCGGTTTTTTCTTCATCACAACCAGCAACGTCTTTAAATGTGACGGCTTTGGAGTTGGATAAGCGTGCACGGGATTTGGAGAATTCAAAGGCTTTGTTGTTGCCACCGCCACTCATGGAACGGTAAATGAAAATGATGATTGCAATCACAAATACCAATGGGATAATCACATTGAACAATACGGTCCATATGGTGATGGTTGATTTTTCAACATAATCGATTTTGATATTTTGATCCGATTCAACCTGTAACAGGATGTCGTTTAATGCAGGCATGAATATTTCAAATACATATTTAGGACCTTCAGCATCTGAAATGGTCACACGGTAGACGTTGTTATCTTCGCCACCAATTGGGGTGTATTTGATGGTCATACCATTAAAGTCATCTGCAATCAGTTTGGCTTCAAACTCTGCTGGTGTGAGTGAATCGGGTGAACTTGGCTTGAATAAGTTTTGGATGAAGAAGAACGAACCCAAAAGAACGATGAATGCAATGATGTATATCCCATAGTTCGTTGGGGCTTTCTTCATATTGTTTGGTGTTTTAGGATCTTGCATGAAAATGCCTCACTATTTCTTATATATTTCTGGTTTTAATACCCCAACAAATGGGATGTTACGATACAGCTCGTTGTAATCTAAACCATAACCCACAACGAACTCTTTGGGTACCACAGTACCGATGTATTTTGGTGTAAAAGGTATGACACGACCTGCGGGTTTATCGAGCAAAGTAACCACTTCAACCGATCTCGCCCCACGGTGTCTAAGTAATTTAACGATCGTATCCAACGTTTTACCGGTATCGACGATGTCTTCGGCAATCAAAATGTCACGATCCATCACTGATGTGTTCATGTCTTTACGGATTTTGACATCCCCTGAAGAGGTGATGTTGCCGTGGTAACTTGAAACATCCATGTACTCTATCTCAATTGGCAAATCGATGTGCTTCGATAAATCAGACATGAATGGGACACACCCTTTTAATAACCCCAACAAGATGGGTCTATCTTTCCCTTGATAATCTTTTGTAATTTGTTGGCCTAGTCTTTGACAAATGGCTTCAATTTCAGCTTGGCTAACCAATACTCTTTCAATGTCATTGTAAATACTCATCATTAATACCCCCTCTTGTATCGTAGCTTGATGATGCTTTCTAAATCTGGTGATGTGTTGTAATAACGACCCAACACCGATAATATACGTCCGGTCTGATCGGCGATGATGATGTCACGATTTCGAATATCCATAGGAATCTTATGATCAATATAATAATCCTTAAGCTTCTTTTTGCCATAATCAAATTCGAGCACATCGCCGGGTTGACGGCTTCTCGCTACCAAAGGTAACGCTAATTTATTATAACATAGTTTTATTTCATAAAAAGATGAATTGCTAGGGGCGTCTAAAAATGTGACGAAGCCCATAGTTTCTAAGACGTTAAAAGCATCCAAATCGAGTATGTGATGAAATGGCTTAATCGATACCGAATGCAGGATGTCCACTTTTTGATAAACACGTTTTAAAATCAAGGATTCAGAAAGCGGAAAGGATTGATTGGGTCCACTCGTGTGTAAAAATGATAAAATACTTTCAATTTTCAACTGATTAAACTCCACTTTATGGGATTCTAGAAGACAGGCTAAAATATCTTTTTGAATGACAACATCTTCTAAAAAGAATGTCGATAATTGAATGCGATTTTGATTGGCATTTAAGTAGTTTTTGGATTGTTTACGGATATAGGAAAAGGCCTCATATAGATGATTACTGTATTGTAAAACCTTATCCACGAACTGCGGGTTTTCTTCGATAAGTTCAGGGACGATATTTTTTCGATAACGATTTCTTGTGTACAAATCAGCCTGGTTAGAAACGTCTTCGAAAAATCGAATTTGATGGTTTTTTGCGTAATCGTAAAGTGCAGTCTTAGAAATGCTCAATAAAGGTTTAATATAAATGAAATCACCTTGTTTTGATACCGCTTGTAGGCCTGAATAACCCAACAGATTAGATCCTCTAGAGAGTTTCATTAACACGGTTTCAGCCAAATCATTGGCGTGATGAGCGGTCAAAATATAGGGTGTTTGGTGTCTGAGTGCGACACGTTCTAAGTGTAGTCTTCGTTGTTTATGAGCCGAATCATGGAAGTTACCCTCGTCGATATTGAGCAGAACATATTCAAAAATCAGTCCATGTTTTTCACAGTAGGACTTTAAGTAATCGGCTTCGATCCAGGAGGCTTCACGTTTTTGGTGATTGAAATGAACAACAACCAACGGGTGTGAAAATGACCTTACCATATCGAGTAGTACCATCGAATCCACACCTGTTGACACAGAGACTACCCATGGGTGATCGAAGAATGGTTTCAGTTTTTCTTTGACGATGTTCAACATAGAACCCCTCTTTTCAACTCATTATTATATCATAGAGGTCAATTTAATTTTTCAGATTGTGGTTTTTGAATTTATGCTATAATGAATTAATTGGAGGGACTATATGTATATATTAGCCAGCAATTCACCGAGACGAAAGAAATTACTCGAAGACGCCGGTGTCGAATTCGAAGTTTTCGCACTCAATGTGGATGAAACCGTCAATGAAAAAATGAAACCAGAAAAACTGGTGATGATGCTTGCCAAAAGAAAAGCGATGGCCGTTTTGGAACATAAACCGAACGACATCATCATCGCCGCGGATACCATCGTTGTGAAAGATTCCGAAGTCTTGGGCAAACCCAAAGATGAAGCCGATGCCTATCGAATGCTCAAATTACTTGATGACGATAAACATGAGGTTTACACCGGGGTATGCATCTTAAGTAGCCAAAAAGAAGTTATATTCTACACCATGGCTGAAGTATGGATGAAAAATTATAACGATTTACAAATTTATGAGTACATCAAAACAGGTGAACCGATGGATAAAGCCGGTTCTTATGCGATTCAAGGGTTAGGTGAGCAGTTCGTTGACCATTACAGTGGAGATTTCTTTACAATTGTTGGGTTGCCACTAAAAACACTATTACAAGAACTCAAATGCTTTGAAGAAGCCAAATAGGCTTCTTTTTTTTCAAAAAACCACCCCATAATCATGGCGTGGTGTTGTAAATAATTGGGACATTGTCAGGGTTAAATGCCGGGTCCCATGTGGCAGGTAATGTGATGTGTGAAGTATAAATTGTTAGCGTTGGATTATCCAAAAATACATTCATAGCGACATTTGTTACACTGTTAGGGATATATATGTATTCTAATCCAGTACTCATAAATGCACCAAATTGAATGGTGGTTAACCCTTCGGGCAATACCAATTCATTCAAAGCATCGGTACCATAGAACGAGAAACCATTGATGGATTTCATTTTTGAGCCCGGTACAAAAACAACATCGTGTAGCTTTTCAGCATTCAGAAAGGCACGGCTGTGGATAACTTCGACATGGATACCTATGGTAATTTTCGTGATGAAAGAGTTCATAAAAGCACTGGACATAATTCTTGTTACAGGTAACCCTTCAATGGTATCAGGGATGGTAACATCATAAGTTACAGGCATTTGAATGTACTCATAGACATAAATTTCTGTAGGGAACTTAATGTATGAGAACTGTGCAGTTTCACCATAGGTTGCTTGATAAAATACATTGCCAATCACGAAATTCAAAGCATTGGTTTTATTGATTGAATTTTCTTCAAATTCAACAAATATGTTTTGGATGTAAAACTTTTCGAATGCATTTTCACCAATGTATGTCACCGAATTCGGGACAAATGCAGACTTGATGTCTTTCGTGTAGAAAGCCTCTTCATATATCGCGGTGACACCTTGTGGGATATGCAAATTACCTTTTAATCTGGTTTGTTTGAAGGCCATTTTACCGATGGTTCTCAATCGCGTTTCAGGTGTAAATGTAATCTGTTCGATGCGTGACCCCATAAAAGCGCGTTCCTCGATGACGACCACAGAATCTGGTAATGTATATTTTCTTTCCAAGTGATTCGATGGATAATGAATCAATCGAACCCCATCTTTACTCAATAAAACTCCACGAATATCTTGAAAGTTAGGATTGTTTTCATCCACAACAATTCGGTTCAATAAACGTGTATAACCAAAAGCATCCACACCAATTTTCGTAACAGTAGCTGGTATGGTGATGAATGATAATTTAAATGCTGCATAAAAGGCGTAATCATCTATGGTGACCACTTGATTGGGTAGTTCCATGAAATTCAGCATGACATTATTATAAAAAGCGTATTTTCCAATGGTTTTTAATTGTGAATCAGGTTTGAATATGACTTCTTCAAGTGTACTGTGGGTAAAAGCATAGTCACCAAATGAAACCACAGTGTCAGGAATTTCAATTTCGATGAGTTGTGTATAAGCAAAAGCATAACTTTGAATAATCTTTAATTTTGAATTGTCTGGGAATGTAATTTCGTTCAATTTAGCCGCATAAAAGGCACCGGATTCGATGACTTCAATCGAAGCTGGTAGGGTGACTTTTTCTACTTTTGCGAGTCTAAAGGCATCTTTTTTGATGCCATACACAGAGGCATTCTCATATTTCGCTGGTAGGGTTATAATTTTCGGTATCTTCCCGACATAACCGGTGATGTATACCTGTTCATTCACCGTTTCGAATGTAAACTCAAACTCGGTTTGTGATGAAGGTACAGCTTGACAGCCTGTAAGGAAGAAGATGAATAAGAACCACCATAGTTGGGT
Source organism: Acholeplasma sp. (assembly GCA_036677365.1). Taxonomy (GTDB): domain Bacteria; phylum Bacillota_I; class Bacilli_A; order Acholeplasmatales; family UBA5453; genus Paracholeplasma. The sequence goes on along the minus strand of JAVBWN010000013.1, from coordinate 52,258 downwards.
CTTTTTCATAAGACCATCTCCCAATCTTTTGTATTATTATATCACCACATCCATTTTGAACAAGGACAATCGTTCCAATTATTAAAAAAACATGTAAAAAACCATCGTTAGATGGCTTTTAGTGCTTTTCTACATGAATTTTTTTGAGTTCTTCCTCAGTAAAGTGGTATTTGGTTTTACAAAAGTGACAAACGATTTCAGCCCCATGATCTTCCTCGATGAATGTTTGGATGGTTTTCGCATCCAATTTTTCTAAGGATTTGGCGAATTTATCCTTTGAACAACGACAAACATAAGCGATGTCGTGTTCCGATAACTTTTTCGCTGTACCGTTTGATAAAATATCGGTGATGTCTTCAACAGACAAGCCTTGTTCAAAGAGTTCAGTTACGGCTTTAATATTAGCCAATACTTTTTCGATTTGTGTGATGGTTTGTTCAGAAGCATTCGGCAACAATTGAACGATGAAACCACCCGCTTGTTTAATCGATTGATCGGTATCGACCAACACGCCTAAACCGACCGCCGAAGGGGTTTGTTCAGACGAGGTGAAGTAATAGGTAAAATCATCCCCAATTTCCCCGGTTTCAAGCTCAATACTGGATGTGAAATTGTGGCGCATTTTCAAATCTTTGGTCACATGTAAATAACCATTACCCACGGCTTTACCTACCGCAAGCTTTCCGGCTTTTGGGCCATGGTTATAAGTCAGATATACTTCAGGGTTTTTGATATCGCCACGAACCTCACCCTGTGCGTTGGTTTCAACTAGCATATATTCGATTGGACCGTCCCCTTCAATTTTCAGTGTGGTGGATTCGCCGTCTTTTAACATCAAACCCATCATTGCAGAAACGGTTAAAAAGCGACCCAAAGCAGCAGACGCGGTTGGCCAAGTGCCATGTGTGGTTCGCGCTTTTTCAACTAAAGTTCTAGAATAGGATACATATATACGTGCTTCACCTTGATAGGCAGTAGAAATTAAACAATAATCTTTCATAAAAGAACACCTCGAAAATCATTTTACCACAAGTGCCAACTTTGTTGAATAATTACACTGTTATGATACAATACTATGGAAAGGTTGTTATAGACATGGGATTTAAAATTGACAAAATAAACGTCGATTCGAAGGTCGTCCTCGCACCAATGGCTGGGGTATCGAACGCTTCGTTTCGTTTAATATCGAGAAACTTAGGGGCTGGGGTTGTATTCGCAGAGATGGTATCCGACAAAGGCCTCACACACGACAATGAAAAAACCAAAGACTTACTGGCTTCCGTACCCGGAGAACACCCCTATGCCCAACAAATATTTGGGTCTGATATCGATACGATGGTCGAAGCAGCGAAGTATGTTGACCAACATACAGACTGTGACATCATCGACATCAACATGGGTTGTCCTGTGCCTAAAGTAGCACAGCGCGCTCAAGCCGGTGCTGCCTTACTCAAAGACCCAGATAAAGTATATGATATCATTAAAGCCATCAAAGCCAATGTATCCAAACCAGTCACAGTCAAGATTCGGGCGGGTTGGGACCACACGTGCATCAATGCGGTGGAGATTGCAAGAAAAGCAGAAGCCGCTGGGGCCAGTGCGATTACGATTCATGGGCGAACCCGAAGCCAAATGTATACAGGATTAGCGGATTTAGATGTGATCAAAGCAGTTAAAGCTGCGGTAAAGATCCCTGTCATAGGCAATGGAGACATCAAAGATGGTCCTTCAGCGAAGCGCATGCTGGATTACACAGGCGTAGACGCAGTGATGGTGGGTAGAGCCGCTTTAGGTAACCCTTGGATTTTCTACGAAATCAATCATTATTTACAAACCGGTGAAGAAGCCCCAAAACCTTCTTTATTGGAAATCAAACAAATGATTTTAGAACACGGTAAATCTTTAATGGATTTGAAAGGTGAACACCTCGCGATGTTACAAATGCGTGGCCAAGGCACGTGGTATTTCAAAGGCCTACATAACGCCAAAGAAACCAAAGATAAGATATCCAAAGTTAAGACATGGGCTGAATTTGTTGACATTATCGATACGTATTTCAGTCATGAAATTGAACATCCAAAAGAAATGACCCTGATATGATTTCAGGGTCATTTTTGTCATAAGATGATGTCTTTTTTGTAGTAATTAAAAAATTGTTTTAGTTGCTTTTCATACAGTTCAACCAAGACTTCAGTGCCGGCATCGGTATAGACTTTCGATAGGATGTTGGTATCTGTTTCAAGGTGATGTAAAACACCATGTTCACTGTAAGGGATGTTGAGTGTAACAACAACCTTTTTACCATACGTCTTTTGATAAATGAGGTCAACCAAGCGATCGATGTTTTCATAGGTTTTATTTGAAATAGCGATGTCATGGTAATAACCGACATGGTCTGTAAACATCATATCTTTATGGGTTAACACATAAAGATGCGGGATTTGGTCGGCTTCTAGTGTTTTCAATACAGAAGAAGTTGTTTCGATTTGCATCGGTGCAAGTGAACTTGACCCATCCATCACATAAAGTATCAAATCAGCATGTTTGACTTCACTCAAGGTAGATTCAAACGAACGGACCAAATCGTGTGGGAGTCTTGAAACAAACCCGACGGTATCGGTTAAGATGAATTCTGGTTTCTTTTCTGGTTTGATTCGTCTAGAAAAGGTTGAAAGGGTTGCGAACAGCATGTCTTTTTCAACCACATTTTTATCGACAACTTTAAGGATATAATCGAGGATGGCATTCATGGTTGCTGATTTACCAACGTTGGTATAACCAACCAAGGATACCATTGGAATCTCGTTATTTTGACGGCGTTTTCTAGCCGTTTCTTTTTCTTTTTTAATCTTATCGAGTTCACGTTCAAGTTGAACAATATTCGCATCAATACGTCTACGATCCAGTTCAAGTTGGGTTTCACCAGCCCCTTTAGCGTTGAACGAACCCCCACCTTGACGAGATAAGCTGGAGGATAAACCAATCAATCTTGGTAACATGTAACGTTGTTGTGCGAGTGAAACTTCCAAAAATGCTTCTTTGGTTTGTGCACGTTTGGAGAAAATCTGTAAAATTAAAAAACTCCTGTCCATAATTTGAACTTCAAGTTCTTTCTCTAAGTTTCTTATTTGTGCCGGGGATAACTCATCGTTAAAAATCACGATATCGATATCGAGCACCTCAATGGCTTTCTTTAATTCATCCACTTTACCTGTACCAATATAAGTACGACCATTAGGTAAACTGGCTTTTTGAACGAATTGATCTACCACTTGAATCTCAAGTGTTTCAACCAAACTACAAAGTTCGTTCATGGACTGCTTCATATCATAATCGCCTAAATCTAAACCCACCAATAATGCTCTATCCATTGTATCACCACCAAAAAAAAGAATAGCACGCGGCTATTCTTAATTATACTACAATCCACATTTAAGTTGTGCACCACAGTTGGTACAAGTGTGACATCCACCCACATCTTGAACGGTACCTTCACGACAAATTGGGCAGAGGTTACCAACTTCAACACCGATTTCACGGTCTTGGCGGTCACCACGCAATGGTGTCGCGATGGCGTCGTTGTGGGTTTGACTTTGTGCACCAGGCATTTGAACACCTAGGTCTGAAAGTTCCACTTGAACAGGGGTATCGGATTCTTTCTTCAAGCTCAATACTTGGGCATCACGTGAACCATCGACATAGACGGTACCGCCCTTAGCGCCACCTTTGTATAGACGCATGTAGACACGTTCAACTTCTTCAACGGTGTAGCCTTTAGGGGCATTGACGGTTTTAGAAATGGAGGAGTCTACCCAATATTGAATGATGCATTGCACATCGGCATGTTCTTCAGGCGCAAGTTCCATGGCTGGAACGAAGATGTTTGGTAAGGTATTTTTAGTGTATTCAGGGTGTAACTCTAAGAATGTTTCTACGATGTTCGCATTGACTTCAATGTATTTACCTAAGCGCCCACTGCGGAAATAGGTAAACGCGAAGTATGGTTCAAGACCGGTTGAGACCCCGACCATGGTACCTGTCGAACCTGTAGGTGCGATGGTGAGTAGGTGAGAGTTACGAATCCCGTGTTCAAGAATGCCTTTTTGAACGTGTGCAGGTAGTTTTTGAATGAATCTACCTTTGACGAAGGCTTCTCTAGAACCATATTGTTCTAAGAATGGGAATGAGCCTTTTTCTTTAGCAAGTTCAATCGATGTTTCATACGCTTTGGTTGCGATAAACTTGAAGAGTTTGTCTACCAAGATGTTACCATCGTGTGAACCATAGCGTTTGTTCGCATAGATGAGTAAGTCATGTAAGCCCATGACGCCCATACCTATACGACGTTCACCCAACGCTTGTTGTTTGTTTTGTTCCAAGAAATAATAGGTTTGGTCGATCACATTATCTTGCATACGAATCGCATTCTTAACGGTTCTACCCAATTGATCCCACAAGACTTCATGGGTCTTCGGGTCAACCATGGTTGCGAGGTTGATCGCAGCGAGGTTACAAACCGAATATGGTGCAAGTGGTTGTTCACCACATGGGTTGGTACAGACGACTTTTTGACCATAAGAGGTAGCGTTGGTATTGTCATTTGCATTGTCAATGAAGAAAATACCAGGTTCTGCGGAGTATGTAGCACAGACGTTGATTAAATTCCAAAGTTCACGTGCTCTAATTTGGTGGTAAACACGGCTAGGGTAGCCCAAACGTTCAAATTCACGAACGTCACCGATGTTTTTCCATTCTCTATCATAAAAAGCTTTTTGTTCTTTGGTATAACTATCCAAGTCAGGGAATTTTAAATCATAGATGGCGTCTTTTTCAACGGCTTCCATGAAATCTTTGGTGATGGCCACCGAAATATTCGCACCGGTTAAGAAATCCGGGTTTTGGACATCGTATTCGCCACCATCGTTAACCAAACGCTTCGCTTCATCGACGACAGAGGCTGAGAAGAAGTGTGGGTTGATGTCTGACAATTGGATGATCTGTTGATACATATTATACTTGTCGGTAGATAACGGTTTAAATTTGAGTTTATCTTTCGCCATTTTGATGATGGTTTCATCTTTACTATTATCGATCAAGAAACGAAGGATACGTGGGTTTTGCATTTTCGAAATGATGAATTCAATGATATCTGGATGCCAGTCCGCAAGCATGATCATTTGCGCACCACGTCTTGAACCCCCTTGTTCAACCAAGTGGGTGAGTTGTGCCAAGTCATGAAGCCATGAGACAGACCCAGAGGATTTACCATTTACACCTTTAGCTAAAGCATTTTTTGGTCTTAAGGTTGAACCGTTGGTACCAACGCCACCACCACGAGCCATGATTTCCATGACTTCTTTACGGTGTAAGGCCAAACCTTCACGAGAGTCCTCGATGAATGGCATAACATAGCAGTTGAAATAGGTTACTTTAGATTTTGACCCAGCGCCATATAAAATACGACCCGCTGGAATTAAGTGCAAGTTACTCAATTCATGAACGAATTCGTCGATGATGGCTTGAGGTTCACCTTCGCCTAAATTAGAACCGACGCGCTTCGCAATTTGTTCGTAGTAAAGCTCTAATGGTTTTTCGATTTCACGCTTCTCACGTCTGACAACACCATCGATGTGGTCATCACCAATTTGACCGATGAATTCTTCTTCGACTTTGATGTGGACATGGTGTTCTTCGATTTTGGTGACATAACCAATCCCTCTTGCAGGGAACTTAGGGTCATGTTTAATGATGGCAACCACCAAGTCGCCGACGCCTAACGTGACTAAAGCCAAGTCCTTTTGGGTATAGCGGTCAAGCATAACCAAGCGTGACACACCTGTGAATGCCATATGCATGTCTGGTGTGATTGGAAATAAGTGGGGGTAAAACTGTTTGATATCTTGATTTATTTTATCCGTTAAGGATTTCGAATATAAGTTCATAGAAACACCCTTCCTTGTATGTTTGATTATAAAGGTATTCGGTATCAATAGCAAGAGAAAAAAGCATTAATTTTTAACCGCTTTTTTGCCCGATTACATAGATATGTCTTTATTTAGCGGTTTTACTTTGGTGTCTATAATATTTGAAAATTTTTACAAAATAGAAGAGTTCTAAAATGCGCTTTATTAGGCTAAATGAATACAGTGAGATTCGGTGATTCATCCCTGTAATCTTATGATATAATTAATGAGAAGGAAGTGGAATTATGAAAGATTGGTTAATGATCCTATTAGATGGCTATATTGTATGGATGATTGTCTTTTTTTTACTCAGCTTTTTCTTAAGTAGCAAGCGTGTTTTTAGGATGTTATTATTCATCCTATTCCTATACGTGGTTACTTGGGGTGCGGAGCAATTAGAACTCGTCATATCCGCTACCATCTTAGGTTATATAAAAGAGTGGATTCCGCTTATCTTTGTGGTTATCCTGTCCCCGGACATTCGTAAAAGTTTTGAGTCTGCATTCGTCATTGACTCTAAACGTGATGTCGCAACCATGGGTTCTGCTGAAACAAAACAACACATTGTTGAGGCTGTTACCTATTTATCCAGTCAAAATATCGGTGCATTAATCACTGTAGAAAAGCACAGTTCGTTAGACCAATACGCTGAACGTGCCATTCAAATGAACTCACAAGTATCGAAAGAACTGTTAATCAATATTTTCACCCCACTCACCCCACTACACGATGGCGCGGTCATCATCCGTGGGGACACCATCCGTTGTGCAGGGGCGTATTATGTGTTATCTGAAACCACCAAATACGATAAAACCATGGGCTCTAGACACCGTGCGGCCTTAGGTATTTCAGAAGTATCGGATTCATTGACCATCGTTGTATCCGAAGAAACTGGCACCATTTCCATCGTGATTGAAGGCATCATGTTGAAAGCCAACGATAAAGAGAAGATATACGAATATCTCAACATGTTTATGAAATAGGAGGGTCACATGAGAAAAATCATTGTTCAAATCGGTTCATTCATCCTAGACCCAATTCGTAAATTTGGTCAACTTAAATTTTCAGATCGCATCGTCAGCTTCTCCAATAAAAACCCATGGTTTAAAATGCTGATTGCTTTTATGGTGGTGGGTGTATTGGTTGTCATGGTATATGTACTCTAAATAACTTAAAACGGAGGTAATATAGTGTCTTATAATCCGTTATTCCCTTTCATACTCGCGCTCAGTACGTGGGTATTCATCATCCTCATCGGTATCATCGATGAGAAACCATACCGTTTTTCACAAGTGATTTCGGTGTTTTTAATGTTGTTGTATGTTCCGATTGCGATATTTTATGAAACATATATCCTAGAGACGATGTTAGAAACCATTTACCACTATCTAACTGGGCTTTCGGTTTTACTGTTTTTCATCACATCATTTGTCGTCATCAAGAAAGCCTTATTCACTAAGAATCATTATCATTTATTCATTAAATCCATCAAATCTACCAAGTGGAATGCGTATTATGTCATCGACCATAAAGGCAGAATCAAAGAAATGTCAGACAGTCTTTGTGAAGAATTGGGTTTTACATTAGAACAGATCAAAGACAAATCATTCTTCGATATCGTAAATAGAAGCATACGAATCACGTCGTTTGATGGTGTAGAAACAAACAATAGAGCGATGGAAACGTATTATGAAGACTATCCAAAAATCGCTAAGCCAAAAATGAGTGAAGAACACGAAATGCTGTTTCAAAATCATCAAGGCAAATCTGTATTGTTGCACACTGTAGAACAACCCATCTTCATTTTGGGTAAATATAAAGGTCGAATCAACATTGGTGAACGCCGCAGCGATTTCGATTTGTTATCGATTGAAAAAGAACTTAAAACCTCGGAACAAAACCTAGAATCGATGCGACTTAAGTTTATCGCGACCCTCGAATTATCAGAAGAAGGTTTATTCTATATGGACCTCGATGAACGTTATATTTGGGGTAACGATCAATTTGTTAAAATGACGGGTATTCCCCAAAATACCATTGATCTAGATGATTTTAGAAAACTCATCAAGGAAGAAGACTTGCAAACCTATCTTGGCGTATTGAGCGGATTAACCAGCCGTAAGCAAACCTATAAAACCACCTATCGTTTATTAAGACAAGGCTATTATATTTGGGTCAAGGAATCAGGTAAACGTATATTCGAAGACAAGACATCGAACATCATCATGGGCTCATTCAATACGGTCCAAACCAGCAGTTATCAAAAGATCAACATCGCTGACATCGATGGGTTATTAGGACAACCAGAATTGTTATTACACCTAGACCAGCTAGTTCAATCTAAGAAACATTTTCAACTCGCCTTGATTGAACTATCAAGCATCCCCAAAATCAACGAAGCTTATGGCCGTGAGATTGGGAATATGTTACTCGGAGAATACATCAAAAAACTCAAGGGTTCATTCATGAGTGAATCCTCCAGTCTATTTAGATTATCCGGACTTGTGTTTGCCATCACCATTGTCGACCCAAGAAAAATGGATTTACTCAGACAAGGCATCCAAGCCAATCAAACTTACATGAATTTAACCATGAATTATGGTTCTATTCAAACCGAACTAGAGGTCATGATTGGCATATCTAGAAGTCATTCAGATGGTTCAACAGGGACTGAAATTTATCAACATGCGAAAGATGCTTTGATGGTAGCTAGAAACCCTCAATATCAAAGCAATGCCTGCTATTATCACGAGATTCATGGATAAGAAAACGCTCCGTGAAGATGTATTGAACAAACGCAAAAATATCCCTGTTGAAGATCAAATGCAAACCGCTCTAAGCCTAATAGAGAAACTTAAAAAAACAGCTGTATTTCAAGCATCAAAACACATCGGATTGTATTATCCAATCCATCAAGAAATCGACCTGTTATCGTTGATTGACTTATACCCAAATAAGCATTTTTATCTACCCAATATCGAAAACGGCAAAATAAAATACCGCTTAGTAAAGCGATTAGACAGTCTTGTTGACGCACCATTTAATTTAAAAGAAGCACCCTACAGTAACCCAAGCATCGACGATTGTGACTTGTACTTGGTGCCTTGTGTAGCCACTTGTGGATTGTTACGCATCGGTTATGGTAAAGGGTATTTTGACCACTATTTTTTAGGCAAAAAAGGTTACAAAATGGGTATCACTTACCCCGCATTTAAATATGAATTTAATCTCGAAGAACCCCATGATATACTCATGGATGAGGTATTATAGGAGGACACATGTACGCTTGCGTATTGGTGGCTGCCGGGTCTGGCACCAGAGCAAATTTAGGATACAATAAGTTGAGATACCTGGTGAATCAAAAGCCACTTTTTTGGTATGCTTTTAAACCGTTTTATGACCGTGGTTATGAAATGATTTTAGTCATCAACCCTGAAGATGAGTCCTTTATTCAATCCTATCTACCAGAAGATGTAAAAATCGTGTATGGTGGAAAAACCAGAGCTGAATCTGTACACAATGGGTTACAAGCAGTCACAGAAAAATATGTATTGATACACGATGCAGCACGGGTTTATATCGATGATGAATTGATTGAACAAGTGGAACATGGCTTAGCCATTCATCGTGCTTGTGTGTTGGCTAAAAGGGTGACAAATACCATTTATTTAAAAGATAGCACATTGAATGTTCTAGATCGAAAACACCTCTACGAAGCAGAAACACCACAGGCTTTTTTAACAGAAGAAATCACGAAAGCATACGAAACCATCTTACCTACCGCTACCGATGATGTTTCACAGTATCAGCACACATTTAATCACGAGATTGGCTTGATTTTGCATGAAAAAAATAACGCAAAAATCACCTATCAAAAAGACATTGAGCATTTTGAAAAAGAGGTTGAACACCATATGTATCGTATTGGACATAGTTATGATATCCATCCACTTGTTGAAGGACGTCCACTCATTTTAGGGGGGATTCGTATACCATTTGATTTGGGTCTACTTGGACACAGTGACGCAGATGTTTTACTACACTCAATCGCTGAATCCATCCTTGGTGCGCTAAGCCTGGGTGATCTCGGTTCATTCTTCCCAGATACGGACCAAAAATTCAAGGATATGGATTCAAAAATCATTGTGAGTGAAGTCGTTAAAATGATGCAAAATACGGGCTATAAAGTATCTAATTTAGACTGTACGATATTTGCAGAAAAGCCCAAATTAGCGCCATTTATTGGCGATATAAAAACTTCTGTAAGCACCCTATTAAATGCACCAAAAAGCGCGATCAATATCAAGGCGGCTACCAATGAAAAACAAGATGCCATTGGCAATCTAAAAGCCATGGCCGCGAGCGCAACCATACTATTAGTTAAAGGAGAATAAGGACATGTTAATTGAAACTCAATTTGGCAATTTTGAACTGATTCACAACACCAAAGATGCGTTTGATATTGCGAAATTTAATGCCCGATATGTCGATACATTTGATCGATTTGATTACATTGTAGGCGATGTCGCTTCGGAGTTATTGAGACTCAAAGGCTTTGTTGCAGACCCAAAAGATAAGAATTACTTCAAGTACATCCCGGATTACTTGAACGAATCATGTAATTATCAATGTGGTTACTTTATTTTGAAACGCGTTAAATAGACAACTTATCATAACATTTGAAAAGCCGAATGCTTTTAGCATATACTATAGTGGCAGGGGGGATTTACAATGGATGAAACAACCAAATTAGTACACGACTTAATTGACCGTGTTAGACCTTATTTACATCGAGATGGTGGCGATATTGAAATTGTCTCTGTTGAAGATGGGATAGTTTATGTTAAAATGTTAGGTGCATGCGATGGCTGTGGGCTCATCGACGTAACATTGAGACAAGGGATTGAAACGATGTTATTAGAAAACGTACCAGGAGTCATTGCAGTTATCACCGTATAGGAGGTAGTCTACAGTGAGCACTGCAGAACAAATCATTAATCATTCGATTATCGCACTACTCGCAGCTCAAATTTTGAAGTTTATCACTTTTAGTGTTAAAGAAAAGTCATTACAACCGCGTGCATTGATTTCCACCGGGGGTATGCCTTCTTCTCATAGCGCTTTGGTGACTTCATTGACTGCGAGTATTTATCTTTATGAAGGCATTGGTTTATACTTTGCCATCTCATTGATGCTGGCTTTGGTGGTTATACACGATTCCATGGGCATCCGTTTAGAAGCTTCTAAGCACGCCATGATGCTTAACAACATCAATGAAAAACTCGGTCTTGATACAGACCACATCAATAAAGGCAAAGCACTTAAAGAACCGCTTGGACACTTTCCAATCGAGGTATTTGCTGGCTTCTTATTGGGCATCGTGGTTTCTATACTTGGGTATTACATCGGAGGATAGTCATGAATAAAAATAAAATTGGCATTGTTGTCGATTCTACATTCAATCTCAAACCTGAGTTTGTAAAAGAAAACGACATCCGTGTGGTCTATTTGGATATTATTGTCGGGACAGACACTTACAAAGATGGTGACCTCACCAACGACCAAATTTATGCATTTATCGATCAAAACAAAAAAGTTTCGACCTCACAACCTGCACCTAACCGCTTCATGATAGCGTATCAATCCTTATTGGATGACGGGTACGAACACGTCATGTGTTTAACTGTCGCGCAATCCCTCAGTGGGACATACAACAGTGCGTTGCTTGCGAAAGACATGCTCGATGAAAAAGAACGTGTGACCGTATTAGATACAGCGACGGCCATCTGTGGGGCAGAGTATTTGGTTGAACGCTTGGTGGAACATGTCAATCAAAAAGAATCCTTAGATGACATCAGAAACGCATTCCTGAGAGACCGCAGTCACGGTTCACTCATTTTTACTGTGGATGATTTGAATATTTTAGTTAAAAGCGGGCGCTTATCCAAAATCCAAGGGATGATTGGAAATTTACTCAAAATCAAACCCATCCTTCGATTTGACCAAGGCAAATTATCGGTTGAACATAAAGTTAGAAGTACCGATGGCGTTGTTAATTACCTTACTTCTGAAGTAGGCAAATTATCGGAAAAGGCCAAAACTGTCGTGAGAATTACCTACACAACCACCTCAGATGTAGCCCATCAATTTTACGATATGGTCAAAGAAAAGTTTGATAATGTATCCGTAAAAATCAGTGGTACCATATCTGCAGTCATCGCCGTACATGTCGGTAAAGCTGGCTTGGGCATCTATTTAGCGAACGAATGAGAGGGTAACCTCTTTTTCTTTTTCTTTTTTTCTATAAAAAACACGTGATATAATAAAACAAACGGGGTGGTTTTATGTACCAAAAAGGCGACATCATCGATGTGGTAGTTACAGGCATCGCACCCTATGGTGTGTTTGTCAAAATCAATGAGTATACAGGTCTCATCCATATTTCTGAAATTTCAGATAAATTCGTTCGCGACATCAGTCAATTCGCGATGACAGGAGACCAAGTCAAAGTGATCGTCATCGAAGCCGATGAAGAAAACAAACAGTTAAAACTCAGCTATAAAAAGTGTGATCGTTCCAAGAAAATCAAAATTTGCGATATGAAGATTGGTTTTAAAACGTTGGAAGAAAAGCTACCTGAGTGGATTGAAGAAAAACTAAAAGCATAAATATAAGCGTAGACACAGCCATCTACGCTTATTTTTTTGGGAATTTCTGAATGAAAGCGACTTGTAACCGTTTTATGAATGAAATTCATATCCTATAGAGTGAAAAGTGATATAATGGTATCGATCAAAAAGGATGTGTAAACATGATTAAATTAAATGCGAAACACGCAGTATCATTTTTAAACGAAAGCGTCCAATTAGACGCGAGAATCAAACAAATCCACAAACAAATTCATGAAAAAACCGGTAGAGGTAACGACTTTTTAGGTTGGTTAGATTTACCTGTTCATTATGACAAAGCAGAATATCAAAGTGTACTGGCATCTGCTAAAAAAATCAGAGAACAATCCCAAGTCTTAGTCGTTATCGGAATTGGGGGATCTTATTTAGGTGCCAAAGCAGCCCTTGAAATGTTAAGACCCGCATTCCCTAAAAAAGGCGATTTAGAAGTCATTTTTGTTGGGCATCAAATTTCTGCTGCTTATGCAAAATCATTATTAGCCTACCTAGAAGACAAATCATTCTCCATCAATGTGATTTCCAAATCTGGCTTAACCACAGAACCAGCCATCGCTTTCCGTGTCTTCAAACGTTATTTAGAACAACGTTATGGTGAAGTAGAAGCGTCAAACCGTATTTATGTCACTACCGATAAAGCCCGTGGTGCATTGAAACAACTTGCCAATGAAAAAGGATACCCAACCTATGTCATCGCGGATGATATCGGTGGTAGATACTCTGTGTTAACAGCAGTCGGCTTATTGCCAATCGCTGCTGCCGGCATTGATACAGATGCCATTTTAAAAGGTGCACAAAAAGCCTACAATGAATTCTTGAATGAATCCAATGTGGCTTATGATTATGCAGCACTCAGATATCGCTTATATAAATCAGGTAAAAAGATTGAAATGCTTGTCAACTATGAACCCAGCTTGGTGTTCTTCTCCGAATGGTGGAAACAATTGTTTGGTGAATCTGAAGGCAAAGAAAACAAAGGCTTATTTGTTTCAAGCGCTGCATTCTCAACAGACCTGCACTCTTTAGGACAATACATCCAAGAAGGTGAAAGAGACCTGTTTGAAACCGTCATCAAAGTCAATCGCACCCAAGAAGACCTCATCATCGAGTCTGAACCAGTGGATTTGGATGGCTTAAATTACCTCGCAGGTAAGTCGATGCAATTCGTCAATGAAAAAGCATTCCAAGGAACACTCTTAGCCCATGTCGATGGGGGCGTACCGAACATCGTTTTAGAAATCGAAACCATCAACCCAGAAACCTTTGGTTATATGGTCTATTTCTTTGAAAAAGCATGTGCGATGTCTGCTTATTTATTGGATTTGAACCCATTTGACCAACCGGGCGTGGAATCCTATAAAAAGAATATGTTCGCTTTATTGGGTAAAAAAGGTTACGAAGATTTAAAGCACGAACTTGAAAAGAAATTGAAGTAAAAAGGCGACCATCGCCTTTTTGTTTCCTTATGAAGCACAACGTTTTTCTTTATTCGGAAAAATGTTAAAATAATAACGGTGATATCATGAAAGAAAAATTCACAAATTCAGCCAAAGAAACCACCTTTTTGGGGTATCAAGTTGGCTTATTATTAAAACCAGGTTCTGTACTATTGTTAGAAGGCGACCTCGCTGCAGGCAAAACCACATTCACTAAAGGGATTGGTCAGGCTTTAGGCATCAAACGTACGATCAATAGTCCAACATTTACCATCATGAAACGCTACATGATGGATGAAAACAAACTATACCATGTCGATTTATACCGTTTGGATGAAGTCGGTTCTGATTTTGATTTAGAAGACTACATCAACTCTGACGGTATTTCTGTCATCGAATGGCCACACAAAGTGAGCCATATTTTACCACGTGAATATTTGTTGGTTGAATTTGAAGATTTGGGTAATGACCAACGAAAAATCACTTTTAAAGCCAAAGGCGAAAAGTATGAAAGGGTGGAATATTATTTATGAACCAAATTTTATTTGACTCCGCTACAGGCGTCTTGGTGATGGCACTGGCGAAAGACGGCAGAATGATTGATTATTCGATTCGAATCGGAAAGAAAGACCACGCAAAATATGTGGTTGACCGTATGGACCAAATGCTAAAAAGAAAACTACTCACCATCGATCAAATCGATGAAATCATTGTAGGTTATGGCCCGGGGTCCTATACGGGCTTACGCATCGCTGTGATGGTTGCGAAAATGCTCGCCTATACCAAACAAATCAAACTCAGGGCAGTTTCCTCATTATACTTTTTATCGAGCGGTATTGAAGAAGCTGTTGCACCCATGATTGATGCACGTAATGGTAACGTCTTTGCTGCGATTTTTGGTCAAAATGAAATGATTCTTGAAGAAGGGTTATATACCACCGATTATGTTCGAGAATTTGCGAAAGCACATCAAGTTAAACCGTACTTCATTGACGAAAGACACTATGAAATCGATACGAAGAAAATCATCGAAAAGAGTTTTGAAGTGAAAGATGTACATCATTTCGTACCCAATTACTTAAGAATCACAGAAGCGGAGCGCAATCTCGAATGATTCGAAAAATGACCATTGAAGACATCCATACCGTGGTAGACCTCGAAATGATTGTGTTTGGACACACCCTCGGTTACGATATGATATATAATGAAATTACAAACCACCCCTTTGCACACTACTTCGTTCACGAAAATGAAGGCGAAATCATCGGGTATGTGGGTTTATGGATCAACGATGACATTGGTCAAATCGTCAACTTTTTAGTAAAACCAAGCCATCAAAATCAAGGGCTAGGGAAACTTTGGATGCGATTTGTGATGGATTATTTTAAACAACACCAAGTCCATATCATCTCCTTAGAAGTGAGAGAGACCAATGAAAAAGCGATTCGATTGTATGAATCGTTTGGATTTAAGAAGAGTTATAAGCGTCTAAAATATTACGATAATAAAATCGACGCTCATGTGTTAATTTGGAGGGATAATGATGCTGATCTTAGCCGTTGAATCCAGCTGCGATGAATCCTCAGTCAGTATTGTGAGAGACGGGAAGACCGTCTTAAGCAACGTGGTTTTATCACAAATAGATATTCACAAAGTATATGGTGGTGTGGTACCAGAAATCGCTTCACGCCATCACATTGAAAATATGACCATCGTTTTTGAAGAAGCTTTAAAACAAGCCAATGTCACAGAAAAAGACATCGATGTGGTTGCTGTGACAGAAGGTCCAGGATTGATTGGGTCTTTGTTGGTAGGCATCAACGCAGCAAGTGCGTTCGCGTTTGCCCACAACAAACCATTACTCGGTGTCAATCACATGATTGGACACATTTATTCAGCCAATATTGAAAACGACATGAAGTTTCCACTCGTCGCTCTAGTGGTTTCTGGTGGACATACCGAACTGGTATACATGAAAGACCACATGTCTTTTGAACTTCTGGGTGAAACCCAAGACGACGCTGTAGGTGAAGCCTACGATAAAGTCGGACGGATGTTGGGGCTAGCCTATCCAGGGGGACCCATCATCGATAAATTAGCACAAGTCGGGAAACCTTCGTATGTGTTGCCAAGACCGATGATCGATGAAGATTCCTATGACTTTTCGTTCTCTGGTTTAAAGAGTGCGGTGAACAACATGATTTACCACATGAAACGTAAAGAAGAAGTCGTCAATGTGGAAGATATGTGTGCCTCATTTCAAAACAGCGTGGTGGATGTGTTGGTTTCCAAACTCAAAAAAGCTGCCAACGATTATAATGTCAAACAAATTCTCATCTGCGGTGGTGTAGCAGCCAATAAGGGTCTAAGAAAACGAGTGTTTGATACCATTACAGATAAAGAAATCATCATCCCATCGATGCAGTATTGTACCGATAACGCAGCGATGATTGGGGCGGCAGCGTATTACACTTATCAACAAAAAGGCCCACTCAAAGATTACATCTTGGGTGGACAATCCTCATTAGATTATTAATTAACTCAAATAAAAGGGGTGAGTGTTGTGAAGTTCTTGTTTAAGTTAGTACTTAGAATCACGATTGTTTTACTCGTTTTAGGATTAATTTTCATTGTGTTACCTTTGGCGTTGTTGTATAAGAAAACAACCGCACCAATCGATCAGTATGTAGAGTCCTCTGAAACGGTGTTCTATACCGCTTTAGACAATGAATTATCGACACTGATCACAGATTCAAACAAAGATTCAGTCACGTTGACCGTGACAGAAGCTTATTTAAACCGTGTCATCCAAAAAGCATTATCTAAGGATAATCCAAAGTACCTCAATGCGACCTTTCAAGGTGAAATTGAACACGATTATATGATGGTGTTTGGCGGGTCTGCAGGACTCAAAGGGGTCTGGACAACGATCAGTGATGACCAAATTAAAATCACCGCAGGGGCAGATTTTGTTTTGAATGGTTCTGTATTATACCAAACTGGATTTGAATTCATTTTTGATGTGGTATTGTCTGAAAATGATGAATACTTCTTGAAGGTGGCGAAAATCCAACTCGGTAGTATGAAATTACCACTCAAACAATCGTATCAATTGACCAGTTTTATTGTGAACCAAGTCACCAGTAAGAGCTTAAATGAACTTTTGGCTGAATACATGAGTTTTGGCGACTTTAACGCTGAAGAATTCAGTTTTACCGTAGGTGAGACTGAACTGACCGATTTCTTGTATGACATCGATCCAACGTTTGCGGCTTTACTCAAAATTATATACAAAGAATCACTACTAGTGATGGATATCTCGGATAACGGTTTTGATATTGCCTTAAATTTAGGGGCATTTAGAAGACTCAACACGGATTTAGATGCACCCGTATTTACAAAGTGGGAAAGTGAAGCGGACAAAGCTGCTTTTATGGCCTCACTTGCAACCCAAGCGGCCACCAACGCGATATTGAATCCAACCGACCCAAGAATGGATTTATCAGAGGCTGATGTCAATGCCATATTGGATTATACGTTGGGGGATAAAGTACAGTTTGACTTCCCAATCAAGTTTAAACTCAATGGCAACGATGTCGAATACAAGTTTAGTTCAACCAACTTATTTGTGCGTATGCAAGGCACGGTTTTGTCAATCCACTTGAAGATGACTTTAACCAAAGTGGGCATGGCTGGTTCCTTTGACATGCAGTTTAACTTAAGGGGTAACATCAGCATGAACGCCAATGGAGATATGGTGTTAACCATTATAGACTCAAATATAGGTGAAATTGATTTAGACCAAGCGACACTTTCGAGCTTGATTGGTGTATTTGATGCGGATTTGATGGTAGGCAATACCATCGTCATTCCAAAGGAAAAAATCAATGAAATGTTCCAAGGTTCTGGCATCGTCATTAATAATAGTTATGTGATTAATGGTGAACTTAGATTGCACTTCGGTTTGGACAACTGAGAATAAAAATATGACCCATTTTCGTTTTAGGAAACGGGTCATTTTTGTTATTTCAAGGCGTCACATATGGCTAATAAAATCACTTTTGAGCTATAGGTAGCCCCTGCAATGCTATCCACCATCACAGATTGATTCTCAATCACATCATCGAGGATATCCGCTGCGCCACCACCTTGACCATTGTCGTGTTTGATCAGTTCAATACGCGTAATTTCATGATTAACCACAGTAACCGATACTTTGACTTTGATGACGGTGGTGTTGTATTCACCGATATATGTGCCATCTTCAGTATTAGAAAGATCAATTTCGGTCAATTCAATGTCATCAAGACCTGATAATTCAGCATTGATTTGATTGAACAAAACAACACCTAAAGTGGTAAGTAACCCCAAAATTACCAGAATTACCAAACCAACGATCCACCACTTACGCATGATAAGTGGTCACCATCTTTTCAATATCCGATTCACGATGTTTATTTTTCCAATTGATCGATGTCATATATCGAACCGAACCAGATTTTTGTTCAATCAAACGTCTCATTTGTTTTAACGTGACATTACCACCCATCCATGCGAAAGGGAAGAAATGGGTCACAAATAGATCGATCACTTTACCCTCAAGACTTGAGATTTGGGTTAAATATGTTTTCATCACTTGGGAAATTTGGAAACCATGCACTGGCGTGGCGATGACGACATAATCGTAATTACTTAAATCAGGTTTTACTGTTAAAACTGGGTTTAAATTATTTGGATCGTCTGTTTCTGCTTGAACACGAAGTAAGTCAAAATCTTTGAATTTTTCAGCGACGGATGCGGTGTTGCCAGTTTTTGAATAGTATACGACACAACGTTTCATTGAATATATACCCCCTTAGAATCGTACAAACCGACAACACTATATCATAAAAAATATAAAAAAGGAAGAATCTACCCTAAAATCACAAGATGTCAAAATAGATCTATACTGGTATGGTAGAATAACCGCAGGTAGGTGATATACTTGGAAAAAATAGTTTATGCAAAAACCAATAAAAAAATAAACCGTTTGGGTTTTGGTGCATGGCAACTCAATAACGCACTGTGGGGAACGATGTCTGAGGTAGAAGGAATCGCTTTGGTAAGAAAGGCCATCGATCAGGGCATCAATTTCTTTGATACGGCCCCTGGGTATGGCTCAGGGATGAGTGAAATCATTTTAGGCAAAGCCATTCAAGGGTACCGTGAATCGGTCGTTATCAATACCAAACTCGGACATATGGCCGATGGCAGAACCGATTTTTCTGTTGAATCTTTAGAAAAACAAGTGAATGAGTCACTTAAAAGAATGGATATCACTTACCTCGATAGCGTTATATTACATAACCCAAATCGAGATATTCTAGAAGGTAAAAGCACCCATTTTCATGTGTTGAATCAGATTAAGAATAAAGGACTCATTCGTGCTTATGGGGTTTCAATCGACACGTATGATGAACTCCTCACAGTACTCAATAACAATGATATTGATGTGGTTGAAATTTTGTTCAATGTATTTTTTCAAGGGCCAGCCAAGGCATTCAAACTGGCAAAAGACAAAGGGGTCAGTTTGATAGCGAAAGTACCCTTAGATTCTGGATGGTTGACTGGGAAGTATCATGAACAATCGACATTTACGGGCATTCGAAATCGTTGGACCAATGAAGTCATCTTTCGTCGTGGACTGCTCGTTAGAAAACTTAAAGACATCACACACAATGAAATCTTGACACCATACGCCATCGGCTTTATTTTGTCATTTCCTGAGGTTACTGCCGTTATCCCTGGGATAAAAACACCTGAGCAACTCGATGAATTTACACACAGTGACTTTGTCATCAGTGATGATATCAAGCGAAAAATGATTGAACTTTATAAAACTGAGATTGAAAGGGACCCATTGCCTTGGTAATGGGTTTTTTGAATGTGTAACGGGTGCCAAACTTGTTATGTAAGCGCTAATCATGTATAATGAATCCGAAATTAGAAAGAAACGAGGTTTCTTATGATCCCATCCTTTGAAAAACGTGTTCGCGCCTTCGCGATTGATACATCCGCTGTCATGCTTATGTTGATGATTGCTTACCCCATGCCACAAACCTTCCCGGGTCTATTAGGGGAAGTATTGGTCTATGTGATTGGGCTAGGTGGATTTTTAGGTTTTTATTTAGTACCATACTTATTTTCAAACGGTCAAAGTTTTGGCAAACGCATCCAAAAGATCAAAATAGTCGATGTCTCTGGACAAACTGCCCCACTTTGGCGCATTTTACTCAGAGAAGTCTTTAAAATATCACTATCGGTGTTTACATTCGGTATATACATGGTGATCAGTTTCTTTATTTTAAGTGACCAATCGAGAACCATCCATGATTATATTTTCAAAACGAAGATGATCGATTTAGAAAAACGTACCGAACGTGATCATTATTTTGGAACCACCGAAAGTCTCAGAAAGAAAGGACTCTAACATGAAAAAAATCCTCTCCCTATTGTTGTTGGTATGGATCCTTACAGGTTGCCAACCCAAGAAAAACGAAATTAATCTAGCAGAACTCAACCCACAAAATGACACGTATTACCAACTATTTGTACGTTCATTCGCCGACAGCGACGGCGATGGTGTTGGTGACATCAATGGAATCACTGAAAATCTCGATTATTTAGAAGATTTAGGCATCACCGGGATTTGGTTGATGCCAATCAACCCATCACCAAGCTATCATGGGTATAGTGTTACAAACTATTATGACATTGACCCTGAGTACGGCACACTAGAGGATTTCCAAAACTTAATCGATACCGCCAAAGAAAAAGGTATCACCATTATGATTGACTTGGTCATCAACCACACCTCGGATCAACACCCATGGTATGTGGATGCGAGAAGTTCCAGCAATAGCCCATATCGTGATTACTATATTTGGCAAGGTTCATCTGCTTTTTCATCCTTCGTAGGTGGCATGGTGGACTTAAACCTTGACAATGAAGGTGTCAAAACGGAAATCAAAAACATCTTTGATTTTTACTTAGACATGGGTGTCAGAGGCTTTAGACTCGACGCAGCGAAGCATTTCTTTCAAAAACCTGGTGTTACTGCAGTGACATTGAAAAACACATTCTTCTTACTAGAAATGAATGCATATATCAAAGAAACGTATCCAGACTCATTTATTACCGCTGAAGTGTGGGAAACCAACCATGAGTTCAATGTGGATTACTTCATTGGTACCGACTCCATCTTAGACTTCACCATCGCAGGTATCATTCAAAACCGCATTGGTGTAGGAACAAACACCTATCAACTTGCTTCATCGATTAAGCGTGTATTGGATGATTATCGTGCAGTTAATCCAAACTTTGTAGCAAGCCCATTCATCACCAACCATGACTTAGACCGCATCGCTTCGATGTCGGGATTCAATGGGGCACAAGGCTTAGAACGCATGAAACTCGCAGCCAACGTCTTGTTGACATTGCCGGGGTCGCCATTCATTTACTATGGGGATGAAATTGGTATGAAAGGTGTGCGTTATGAAGGCACCAACATCCCAGGGTATGGTGTGGTATACGATGAATACAGAAGACAACCCTTATTATGGGGGAATCCAGCCATTCAAACAACATGGTTACCAAGCGATGGTTCGAATAACAATACCGCCGATATCCCTACCCAATTGGCCAATCCGAATTCATTATTAAACCAATATAAGACCATGATTCAACTTAGAAATACGCACCCTGCCTTGGCTTATGGTAATTATTTTGAACCATTTAAAGACAATCAAGGGGCACTTCAAGGCTATGTGAGATATTATCAGTATGACAATATCGAAGAAGCGGTTTTGGTCATCCATAACCTCGCAACCACGACCAGAATCTTAGATATTCCTCATGAATCCATTCTTTATGGGTCTTTAGAACTTGGGGCATTCCAAACCGTTATTTTGAAGATTAATCCAAGTCAAATTGGAGATTACATCTAATGTTTTTAGTGAAGTATTTCAAAGCGTCTTTTCAGTTTAGTACGCTTTTAACCCATTTTGATGAGAAGTTTACGAAGTTGTGGACTTATTTCATCGTATTGTCATTGATTGCTTTATTCCCGATGAATTTCTTAATTCAAAGACAGGAAGGTTTTCGGTTAGACTTTATTGAACAAGATTTTTTAGAAGCCACACCCACATGGGTTTTACCGAGTGATTGTTCAATCCAAGTCAATCGTTTGATGTGTGACAATTCAACCAAAACAACGTTGATACACCTAGATATGACATATATCTTTAATGGGACAGCATCGGACATCGATTTATCGAAAAAACAATTGATTTTAACCTTTGATCGTGTCATTTACACCGATGGTAAAGGGGCTCAAATGACGGGTTCTTATCGTGGTTTTGATGAAACATTCAATTTCAACACGTATAATTTAATGGATTCCGCAGAACAAAAAGACGCTATCCTTAATTTCGCGAGAAATCTAGAAGCGTCCTTCAGCAGGTATACCATTTTATACGCGGTATTAACCAATACAATGGTATCCATTTTGGTACAATTCGCATTCGTCTTGTTGTTGGGGGCAGTCTTACAGCTCTTTAGGTTTGGTTATCAATCCTTCCCTAACTATTTTGATGGGTTAAAGTTCATCATTCTATCGATGGGGTTACCCAGTGTTATTGGCTTTGTTGTCGGCATATTCATTCCTTCATTTGGCAGTGTGTTTTACCAATTGACGATGGGTTTAACCATCATGATTGTCATGTTAAAATATGGCAGAACTTGTCTAAAATAAAAAGGGTTGTCCAAGTTGGACAGCCCTTATTTCTTTAGGATATGACGATGAGTTCAACGGTTTTTGAACCAATGCCTGGTTGGGTAATAGATTCATTGATTTGATAAATCACATAACCGTTTGTGATCGTTTTTGCTTCAAATGATGCCGCGGAATCATATAAGTTCACACGCAGTGTTGTTTTGGTTTGACCAATCGACTCGGCGTATTTCAAATAGGTTTGAGTAGCAACAGCGTTCGCAATTTCAAGTAGTTCATCTTCGGTATAGGTGGAAGATTCTAAGTTGATTCCTACGGTGATTTCACCATAATATACCGTTTCTTCTAAGACATCCAAACCCAAAATCGTTAATTTCTTTTCACCACCACAAGCAGACAAGGTGAATACAGCTAGAGCAAATAACATCAAGAATACGAATTTTTTCATGTTAGTTACCTCCTTGGTTCAATTGAACATCGAAAGAACCACCTGTGACTTGTAAAATATAGTGATAATAAGTCACTTTTCCATAGGATTCTTTGACGGATACGGTTACTGCGTAGAAGCCAGGAACGTTGGTATCATGCATGTTGGAATAGTGAATTTCAGCGGATGAGTCATGTACAGTAATGTTAGAAGCAGGATTGAAGGTTTTACCTTTGCCTACTTTTACAAGTTCGCTCTTCACGGTGATTGGTTCAGTGACTTCAACTAGAATCATCGACACGTTCGCAGGAACGAATACGACACCACTTACCACATCCAGTCCATTTGGATTAGATGCTTTTAAATTGGTGAGAATGCGATAGGTTTTCCCTGCAGTTAAGGTGACTTGAGTTAAACCACCAGAGGCTTTTTGGCTATGAATGACCACGATTTCAGGTTGAGTTGCTGTACCTTCAATCTTAAATGCGATGGCTTTGTTGCCTTGATCGGTTGGTAAGAAGCTAACTCTCGCATTGATTTCATCTGCAGAAGTCATTCTAAATTGTTTGTAATCCTTACGGATTTGAATCAAGTCTTTATAATATTCAAACACTTCTCGATAAGTATGTTTACGATCCCAGCGCAATTGGTTCACGGAATCTGGAGATTCATAGGAGTTGTGATCGTAACCGCCACCTTGAAGTGGCTTAGAACGCATGAATTCTACCCCAGCATGCAGGAACGGTACCCCTTGGCTGGTTAAGATGATGGCGTTCGATTGAACTTGTAATAATTCAGCATTTGATACGGATACATTGGTTAATCTCAATTTATCAAACAACGTATTATTATCGTGAGCGGAAACATAGTTGATGGTCTTTGCAGGATCTAAATGCCATGCATTGATGTTGTGTTTTGAGGAGGCGATACCGCCTAAAATACCATACTTAATGGCGTTGACTGTGCCATCATCGGTACGACCTTGTACCCAACCACCTTCAGCGGCGTTAAATACAGAGCCTTTGACAGCGTCTCTAACCACATCGTTAAATGCACCGACACCATCGATATTTCTAAGCTGGTCCTTTCCAGCTTGTTTGTTTGCAGGAAGTGGAGAAGTACCGCCCATCCATGGTTCACCATAAATGACGATGGTTGGGTCAATTTCGTGTAACATTTCAGAGATTTGATTCATGGTTTCAACATCATGGAGTGCCATGAGGTCAAAACGGAAACCAGATAAGTTATATTCGGTTGCCCAAAATTTCAAGGAGTCGATCATAAACTTACGGGTCATACTGCGTTCAGATGCGGTTTCATTACCTGTACCAGAACCATTGGAGAAACCACCAGTTGAGTTTAATCTGTGGTAGTATCCCGGCATGATGCGGTGGAAGTTAGAAGTTTCAGATTCACCGGTGTGGTTATATACCACGTCCATGATGACTCGAATGTCTTTATTATGAATGGCTTGAACAGCGGTTTTAAATTCAGTGATGCGGTTCGCACCATCGAATGGATTGGTAGAATAAGAACCTTCTAAGGTATTGAAATGATATGGCATATAACCCCAGTTAAATGTATTGGTATAACGAGGGTTGGTTGCGACTTGAATTTCATCGACATAACCAAAATCAAAGATGGGTAACAATTGAACGGCGTTGATGCCTAATTCAGCCATATGATCTAACCCAGTGGTGACGGTAACACCTTTAGAAGTGTATCGTGTACCGGATTGTGCCATCCCTAAGAACTTACCAGCCCATGCTGGATTACCACCCCATGAGCTGTGGGTAGTTAAGTCTCTCACATGTAATTCCCATACGATATAATCGGTTGCGTTGGTCACATTGTTTGGTCTTTCACCATAAGTCCATCCACTTGGATTGACAGTTGAGAAATCAACGACTAAACCACGGCGTCCATTTGCACCAGTAGAGTAGGCATAAGGGTCAGTAACTTCATTGGTGATACCATTATTTGTTACTGAGAAAGTATAATATTTACCATTTAAATTACCAGGTACTACGGCTTCCCATGTGCCATTTTCAATCTTTTCTAAATCGATCGATTGGTATGGGGTGGGTTCATTGCTTAGGTTACCTGAATTGTCATAATTTGGATGGTTTTGATTGTAAAGATTGAGTGAAACTGCTGAAGATAATGGTGCCCATAATCTAAATACAGTATTACCTCCAACGAAAGTAACACCTAAGTCACCATCGTATGTATACGCGCTTTCGAAGGCAGGTGTATCATATAAACTTGCGATAGAAACCACTTGAGAAGAAACAATGTTTCCAGGGAATGTCACTGTCAGTGTGTATTGTTTGGAAATATTCACATTAGGGACATTGATGGTCAAGTCTTTGGTGGTTGGTACACCTGAGGCAACAAGGGTATCATTTTCATACACTTGATAGCTTTCTGCCATGTGAGTAAGTGTGGCTTTAACTTGATTGTTGACGTTAAAAGCAGCGGTTAAGATCTTTGGACGATAATCCGGAATATTGTTGTCTAAATCGGCTTGTGAAGTACCAAAAACAACGGAGCCTTGAACAAAATAAGCATGCGCAACGCCATCGATAATTTCTGCTTTAGTCAGATCGATGAAACGGTCACCACCCGGTTCACGGTAGCCATCCCAGCCACCTTGTTTTATGATTATCCCAACAACGGTTGAGTTGGCATAGGTGGTGGTTAAATCAATTTCAACCCATACCCCATGCTCATCTTTTTGTTGTGGGTCAAAGTTGTGTTGAACACCACCAGCGGATACTGGCTGATAAGGCCATAACCAAATGTTAAATTCTGTGTATACATCATCATAACGGAAGTAGTGAACCACCAATTTGGTTGGTGCGCCATTCGCGTTAACGATGGCATGAAATCCTAATGATGAAAATAATACGACTAAGAGTAATAATATTTTTTTCATTGAAACACCTCTTTCATAAACACTATATCATGCTATTTGAAAATGATTATGAAAAAATGATAGCGTTTGCAAGAAGAAACCGTTTGCACATTGTCATATACGCTAAAGCGTTTACATTATTTCGCGCGTTATGATATGATTACGAGTAGAAGGATGGAAACATTCTCAAAACATTAGGAGGAAAAAATGAAGAAAGTACTAACAGCTTTGGTTTTATTCGTCACAGCTTTCGCGCTTTTTGGTCTGAAGACTCAAGCGGCTGGAACGGGTAATTTAGTTGTTCACTTCAAAGCATGGGATGTCAATTACGACTACAGCGAACTCGGTAGCTGGGGTTGGAATGGCACATCAGGCAAAGTGAAAGATGGCGTTGACAGTTTCGGTGCTTATTGGAATTTCGATAACATCGCTATTCCTGACACACCAGCAGACATGGGCTTCATCGCAGTTGAATGGCCAGGCGGAGCCGGTCCAAACTGGGATAAGAAGTTAACAGGTGACGTCATGATTTCAACCAGCGTGTTGAAAGATGGCAAAACAACACACGTATATGTATTCCAAGGGACAAATGCACAAGCATTCGCAGCTGACCCTGACAAAGTTAACGTTTTAGTGGTTTATTATGACCCTGCAAACGCATATGAAGAAACCATTGGTGTTCACCACTGGGGTATGACCGCTGCTGACCCAGCATGGGCATCACCTAAACCTTTCGGTACAGCTGGTAAAGCATTGTCTGGTTATGATGTTAAAGGTATCATTTTAGCTGGTCAAGAATCATGGGCAGGTTTACTTGTTTATGCAGGATCTGACGCAACTAAGAAGACTGGCGATATCAACCCAGGAGCTGAAACTCCAGTAGGACAAGCGGACGTTGTTTATGTTGTTAATGCTGGCGATGCTAAGACAGACAACACCAACGTATTCAGAAATTATGAAGATTTCGCAAACGAAGCATTCAGCTTCAAGTTAAAACCATTTACCGCTGAAGGTATGACTGGTACATTTGCACAAAACCCAACAGATATTTATGTTGAAACTTCTGCACCAATCACTTCACCATACCCAACAGCATTGGATAAAGATGCAGCAAGAGCACAAATCGAAAGCTGGTTCTCAGTTAGAGAAAAGACTGGCGCAACGACTTACGGTCCTGCGTTAGAAATCGAACGTGTTGACTTCGCTTTATCTGCAACCACATTAAATACATTCGTTGTTGTATTGAAAGACTCCAATAAGTTAGACAATACAAAAGAATATGAAGTTTTCTTTGATTTAG
Organism: Acholeplasma sp.; assembly: GCA_036677365.1. GTDB lineage: Bacteria > Bacillota_I > Bacilli_A > Acholeplasmatales > UBA5453 > Paracholeplasma. The sequence continues at coordinate 24,759 of JAVBWN010000013.1, read as the reverse complement.
GATTCCCAGAAGACCCACTTCCTGCAGCTAAGAATGTTGAAGTAACATTGAAATTAACTGCACCAGCAAATACACCGAATGACGCAGTATTAAGCGTTGCCGGCGCATTCAATGGTTGGACTCCAGGTTCTACAGGTTATACCGCTACTAAGAGTGGCAATATCTACACAGTTACATTCACAGTCAGCGTTCAAGACGCTTGGACAGTATTGGATTACAAGTGGACAAGAGGTGCTTGGTCAAGTGAAGAATTTGTCGCATCTAACCGTTCATTGGTTATCCCTAACAATGTAAACTCAATTACATTTGAAGACACTGTTGAAGCATGGGCTGACATCGATGCACCTGCGAACAAGTATGCTGCACCTGTTAGAAATGCACAACAAAACCTTAAAGCATCTATGGTATTAGCAATGGATACATCTGCACCAGTATTGACATTCATTTCCCCTGCAGGTATCGTTGGTAAACCAGCTGCTGAAAGAATCATTGAAGTTGAGTGGGGTAAACCATTCGATCAAAACTTATTTCCTGGCTATAGAGTTATCGATGACAGAGATGGCGACTTAACACCGCTTGTATTCGTTCCAAAAGGCGAATTCTCTAAATTAGATACTTCTAAAGAAGGCGACTACACCATCATGCTACAAGTTGAAGATAAATGGGGTAATATTACTCAACAAACATTCATCTTCAGAGTAGTGAAGAAATAAGGAGGCCATCACATATGAAAAAATTATTAGTATTAGTATTTGTGCTTCTATCCGTTCTTACACTCGCTGCATGTGGAACAAAAACCAAGAATAACGGTGCTGTCATTGACTTCGGTGACATCTTCGTAAGAAAAACAACCATCCGTGTTTGGATCGACGATGAAGAAGGCGAATACATGAAAGCTGTCATCGCTGAATTCAATAAAGTATATCCAAATATCGTTGTTGAACACCAACACATGGGTTCTGTAGACGCTCGTGAAAGACTAAAAACATTCGGTCCTTCCGGTAACGGTGCTGACGTATTCCAATTCCCACATGACCACTTAGCACAAGCTGTTCTTGAAGACTTGGTATTCGCATTACCTACAGCAACTAAGACTTTATTACAAACAAGAGCTCACCAATTAGGTTTGGATATCGCTACATTATTCTATGATGAAAACGCGAAATCATTTGACCCAACTTCACCAAATGCAGTAGAAAGACTCTATGCAGTACCAATGTCGATTGAATCTGTTGGTCTATTCTATAACAAAGACTTAGTCTCTACACCAGCAACAACGATGGAACAAATCGTGACTGAAGCGCAAGCTTGGAACGCGGTCGTTGTTCAAGATGGTTCTGGACAAACTAGAGCTCAAAAAGGTCTATATTATCTAAACACTTCCAGCCACTGGGCAGACTCATACTTTATGCAAGGTTTCTATTCCGCGTTCAACTTCACACCATTTGGACCAACTTTAGATAACCCTAACCAAGTTGGATTTGCTAACGCTGTAAACGCATTAACTTATTTCCAAAACACTTTAAAACCAATCACAACTGGTACAGGTGGTCATAACTCCGTTACTGGTAGTGCAAACTTTGAAGCTGGTTTAGTTCCATACATCATCGCGGGTCCTTGGAACCACGAAGGTTATGAAAATGCAGGCGTGAACTATGGTGTTGCACAAATGCCTACCATCAATGGTCAACCTATGAAGACTTTCGCAGGTGCTATGATGGCCGCTGTTTACAAGTATTCAGAAAATAAAGAAGCTGCAATCAAGTTCGTTGAATTCTTGAACTCTGACGTTGCAATGGCATTACAATATGAATACAAGACTAAACTCCCTGCATTAAAGACTGACTTACTTTCTGGCATCGAAGGCGTTGCTGACGATGAAAAGTTAATGGCTATGGCTGTTCAACTTCAAACTTCAGTACCAATGCCAACCATCCCACAAGTCACTTACTACTGGGGTCCAGGTGAAACAATGCTTCAAGCAGTTTGGAACAATAACGTCGTTCCTCTAACTGCAGCACAACAAGCTGAACAATCCTATCAAGTATTGGCCGGCTTATCAGCAAACTAATTTAAAGATTCAATTAATCGATGAAGGCGGCAATTTTTGCCGCCCTCATTTGATTATTTTATAGCGGAGGCACAAATGAAATTTATCAGTGTTTTAAAGGCAATCGCATCCGGATTAATATGGGGATTGGGTCAAGTTCTAAACGGACAATTTTTTAAGGCTCTGTTCTTTTTTGTACCATTTTTAGCATTTGTCGGCTTAGAATTAGGTACGAGTAAATATTTAGTAAAAACCGATCCATACGATAAGATTCCAGGGGAAAGTTTTGGGGATCTTTGGGTAACCAACAAGTTTACCGCTCGTTATGGGGATATGGTTTTTCGTGGTGAAATCGATGAGTATACTGATTTTACTGCTTATTTGGTTGAAATTGGCGGTTTAGAAAATCTTGATGAGCAAAAACTCATAGAGTTTGTTGGTCAAGATTTAGTTAAAAACAATCCAGCAGTGTATTGGAATCTCGCAACACCAAATGTCAAAATTCTGGCTGAGAATTTTTTAAATCCAGAAAATAATGTACACATTTTCCGTAGACAAGACTTGTTTAAAGACGTGGATGGAAAGTACTATCTTGAACGTAATAGAAATGCAACTGATGGTACTGTATCCAAAGAATACGTCGAAATTACAATTTTATCAGGTGTTACCAATGAAAATAACATCCTAGATAATAAGGATAATCTCACGGAGTTTAAAAAGAATGGTGAAATCTATCGTTTAAATGGTGTGTACTATGTTAGAGTCAATGACAACGGCGTTACGAAGCACATCAACATCTTAACCGGCGAAGTGTCTGTATTATCTCAAGTGCCTACAAGGGTACAAGTTTCAGGTCCATTATATGTAAATAATGGCGTTATTTATGAATATTTCGAACCTAAATTGGTATATTTAGGGGCTCGTTTACAATACAAGGAAACCCCATTTACCGTCGCTTTAAGAGCTTCTTTACGTGACGATATTTATGGTGCACCAGGCAATAGACGTGACAATCAAGACTTCACGAAGTTCATGATTAGAGTATATCTAGCAATGAACCCAGAAATAAAAGAAACATTTGAATCACAATATGACGAATTCTATTATGACCAAGCAGGTATATTTGTTCGTGGGTATTGGTCAGTCATCACGCTAGGTGTGGCTGAAAAGATCGACTTTAATGAATATAATAACTTGCGTGATGCTTTGGTTGGAACCAGCAGCAGTGCTTATCCACTATCCACCTTTGTATCACCAGCAGAATCTGTGCCAATCATTGGTCACATATCAACGATGTTGATGTTACAAGGGTTGATTGCCATTATTGGTTCATTCTTCTTCTTTATATTTATGTTTTGGTCCATTAAAGATGCCTATCAAGTGGCTGAAGCTAAGCGTAAGAGACAAGAAGTACTCAAGGAAGGCAAATACTTTAAGAGTGTTTATGAAGACTTCTTTGAATACATCATCTTATCACCAGCATTGATCGTATTGGCGTTTATTTCAATCATGCCAATTACATTCGGTTTCATCATGGCATTTACATCCATTTCGGGTCCAACCTCGATGGTTGCTACCTTCGACTGGGTAGGATTACGTAACTTTACAGCATTATTCGACTTCTCAAGTGGTTTTGGCGCATCCTTTGGACAAGCATTCTGGCGTGTCTTGGGTTGGACATTCATTTGGGCAATTCTATCGACATTCACCGTGTTCTTCGGTGGGTTTATCCAAGCACTCATTTTAAACAGTGAAAAGGTCGTATTTAGAAAATTATGGCGTACTATCCTCATCTTACCATGGGCGATTCCAGCGCTATTATCTCAAATGGTGTTTTCCGTCATGTTTAATGATAACGGCTTTGTGAACGCATTCTTACGAGATATTGGTGTTTATGATATCTTAAGACAAGTGGGTATGTTGGGTCGTCAAGGCCAATTCTTAACGGGAATAGATCGTCTCTTATTCCTAGGGGAAGATAATATTCGCTGGTTCTCCAACCCATTTAACCCAACCTTCGTTCGATTGGCGCTTGTCATCGTTAATATTTGGTTAGGTTTCCCATACTTTATGGCTTTAATGACCGGTATCATGACGGCAATTGATAAGACATTATATGAAGCAGCAGATATTGATGGTGCAACAGGGATGCAAAAGATTACCCAAATCACCATGCCACTCGTGTTATACTCAACAGCACCAATCTTAATTATGACATTCTCGGGTAACTTCAACAACTTCGGGGTTATCTATTTCATTACCGGTGGGGGGCCAAATGCCGGCAACTATAACCGGGGCTTTGCGGGAGATACAGACATTCTGATCTCCTGGATGTATAAGCTAACGGTAGATGAATCCATCTACAATATGGCTTCTGTATTCTCAGTGCTCATCTTCTTATTCGTAGGGTCTATTACGGCATGGAACCTATCAAGAACCAGAGCATTCCAGGAGGATTAATCCATGGCAATTTATCTATATTTAGTTGCATTCCTAGTGATTGTAGCCCTACTCGTACAACAAAGTGTTGCGAACGAAATTGCCGTTAAGAAGGGTTATGAAGCACAATCTAATCGCTGGATTGGACTCATTCCAGTCTATGGTATCATTCATTTCTTAAAGAAGAAAAACCTTAAAGATACCAGTCATTCATCGATTCGTTATGCATGGAATCCACAAGTTTTATTTAGAAGTTTCTTGTTATTCAGTTTGTTGACAATCATTGGTATCATCGTGATTGTCCCAGTATCCATTTTGGGGTACTTATCGATTAAAAATAACTTATTACAAACTTTATTAGTCATCTATTTTGGATTATTCGTTTTATTCTCATACCACTCATTGGTTGTAGAAGTGGCTCGTAAAAAAGGCTATGAAGACTTATTTGTTCATTTGATCACTTTGGTACCATTGTTTGGATTATTCCATATTTTGGTACAGCTTTCAGCGGAACAAAGAGCTGAAATGATTGGTTATAATCGAAGAACCAATAAGATAGACTCCTCAAAAGCATTATTGATTTATGCATTGACCTTGTTACCATTTTTCGGACTCATTTATTATGTATGGTTGGTACCAAAGAAACGCAACATTTCAAATAGTGCCATCAAGCAATCCTTCAGCATCGGCAGTATCCTTTCAAGACTCTTGGTTTATGGTGAAATTACGTTGGTCGCTGTGATTGTCATCGTTCCAGTGGTGTACATTTTCGGGTTGGCTTTCTCAAATATTCAAAGCAGTATTCCAAATACCATTTGGCCAGCGAAGCCAAACCTAGGGGCATTTACGTATCTGTTTGAAGAAACTAAATTTTTCAGATGGTATGGCAACACCTTAGTCATCGCAATGATCAATATGTTGGTCGGTACGATTTTGATTACAGGGGCAGCATATGTCTTTGCGAGATTCCAATTCAAAGGTAAAAAAGCAGGGTTATTGACCATTTTAGTACTTCAAGCATTCCCATCATTCATGGGGTTAATCGCGATGTATGTATTGTTCTGGACATTCAACTTGTTGGGCAAACCAGCTGCGTTATCCATCCTTTACATTGGTGGTTCAATCCCAGGTAACCTGTGGTTGATTAAGGGATTCTTAAGCCAAATTCCGAAGGATTTGGACGAATCTGCAATGATTGATGGTGCGAATAAAGTACAGATTTTTACACAAATCATTTTACCGTTATCGGTTCCGATTTTAACATTCGTTGCAGTATCGATGTTCATGGGTCCTTGGATGGATTATATGTTACCAGGGTTCTTATTAAACTATTATCCACGCAATGCCGGTGTTGGTTACGACGTTACCAACCAATGGACATTGGCTGTTGGCCTATTCAAGTTTATAACTGACCAAAACTACATGCACTACTCTGCATTCGCTGCAGGCGCATTGTTGGTAGGTCTACCAATTACAGTCCTTTACATGGTATTCCAAAAATACCTCATCGAAGGGATTATGGCTGGTGCAACAAAAGGGTAAGCAATTACCCTTTTTTCTTTGGTCAAACGGTCAATAAAACTTGTTTGAAGGGGGCACTTATTATATAATAAGTAATTAGGAAGTGATATTATGGAAAACCATTCAAATTTTATTAAAACCATCATGATTCAAGATCTTGAGTCTAAAAAACACAACGAGATCATTACCCGTTTCCCACCAGAACCCAATGGTTATTTACACATTGGACACGCGAGAGCGGTCATCAATAACTTCGAATTAGCAAAAAACTTTGGGGGGAATACCAACCTCCGTTTTGACGACACAAACCCTGGAAAAGAAGATGTGGAGTATGTCAATGCCATCATTCAAGACATTAAATGGCTTGGCTATACCCCAAGCAATATTTACTACGCTTCAGACTATTTTGGTGAAATGTATGAACGCGCAGTACTACTCATTAAAAAAGGTTTGGCTTATGTCGACGATTTAACCGCAGAAGAAATCTCCCGTACCCGTGGCAATTTAACGACACCAGGGGTAGAGTCTAAAAACCGCAATCGTCCGATTGAAGAAAACTTACAACTCTTTGAAGACATGAAAAATGGTAAATTCAAAGAAGGTGAAGTCGTTCTTCGAGCGAAGATTGACATGTCATCACCGAACATGAACATGCGTGACCCTGTCCTTTACCGTATCAGCTATGCAGAACACCACAACACAGGTAAAAAGTGGTGTATTTACCCGATGTATGACTATGCTCACCCGCTAGAAGATGCCATCGAAGGCATTACACATTCCCTTTGTAGCTTAGAGTTTGAAGACCATAGACCCCTCTATGACTGGGTAGTCCGTGAAACTGAAATGCCACTGGTGCCTAGACAAATTGAGTTTGGCCGTCTTTCAATTGAAAATACAGTGATGTCCAAACGTTATTTAAAACAACTCGTCGATGAGAAGAAAGTCGTTGGTTGGGATGACCCAAGAATGCCTACCCTATCGGGGATGAGAAGAAGAGGCTACACCCCAGAAGCCATCCGTAATTTCATCTTAGGTACAGGGCTTTCAAGAATCAACACCACCGTTTCAACCGAAATGTTGGAATCCTTCTTAAGAGATGATTTATCTGTATCCACCGTCAAAATGATGGGTGTGGTTGACCCGCTTAAAGTGACCATCACCAATTATCCTAAAGGACAAGTGGAAACATTATCGGTACCTTACGATGTCAATCGTCCTGAACTTGGCAACCGCAATGTCTTTTTTGGCGGAGAACTATACATCGAACGTGAAGATTTCATTGAAGAAAAACCAAACAAAAACTGGAAGAGACTTGCGAAAGACATCGAAGTTAGATTATTCCACGCTTATTTCATTAAATGCACCGATGTCATTAAAGATGCATCAGGTAACATTATAGAAATTCTCGCAACCTATGACCCGGAAACCAAATCGGGATCAGGATTCGATGCGAGAAAACCGAATGGTACTATACACTTCGTATCTGCACATCAAGCAATCAAGACACAATTCAATTTATTTGGACCTTTGGTATTCGATGGTGAAACACCATTCATGGAAAGATTGAACCCAGAATCATGGGTTAAGAAGTTTGGTTATATTGAGGCAGCGTTCAATGAAAGCATACCGACCAAATCGTTCCAATTGATGCGTGTGGGCTACTTTACATTTGATAAGGCATCTACCAAAGACAACGTACAACTCAATCGAATTGTAGAATTAAAGAGTTCATTCCAAAAATAAAAAAGGGGTTCAACCCCCTTTTCACTTTCAGGAGCTTATCTATGGATTTTAAAGGATTAAATAACCATCAAAAAGAAGCTGTAAATGCACTTGAAGGTGCGGTCGCGGTAGTTGCTGGTGCGGGGTCAGGTAAGACCCGTACACTAACCTATCGCATCGCAAACATGATTGAAAAAAATATTTTTCCATCATCCATCCTCGCTGTGACATTTACGAATAAAGCGGCACGTGAAATGAAAGAACGTGTGGTTGACTTGATCGGACCCCAAGGGTTTGCACCAACCATCTCAACATTTCACAGTTTTTGTGCGCGTTTTTTAAGAGATGAAGTAGAACATTTAGGTGAGCCCTATACAAGACATTATTTGATTTTGGATGAAGATGATTCTAAACAAGTCATCCGAGATACAGTCAAAGAATTGAATCTAGACCCAAATCGATATAATTCAAACCGTCTTAAAGATTATTTTTCAAAAGTTAAAAACGGACTATATGACAGTCTAGAATATGAGGAAGAAAAAGTCTTCATTAAATATAACGAGTACTTGAAATCCAACAACTCGATGGATTTTGACGACTTACTTAATTTCACACTCAAGATTTTAAGAGAGAAAGAACAAGTCTTAACCTATTATCAAGAACAGTTTAAATACATCTTAGTCGATGAGTTTCAAGATACCAACATCATTCAATACGAGTTGATTAGGTTGCTTGGAAACAAGTATAAAAATGTTTTTATTGTGGGTGACCCTGACCAGAGCATCTATGGATTCAGAGGTGCGAACTATGAGAACTACACATTTTTCTTAAGAGATTTCAAACCGAGAGTCATTGTATTGGATGAAAACTATCGTTCAACGATGCATATTTTGAATGCAGCAAACAATCTCATTTCAAACAATCGAAACCGTAAAACAGATAAACAACTTAAGTCGGATTTAGGCTTGGGACCGCTCGTCATCAAAGAAGTCAGAGAATCAGACAAAGATGAAGCGTACTTTGTTGCAAGAGCGATCGAGATTTTAGTGAGTGGGGGCTATCAGTTTAAAGATATCGCAGTGCTATATCGATCGAATGCCATCGGCCGTATTTTCGAAGAAGCATTCTTGAGATACAATATCCCATACATCATTTATGGAGGTATTTCATTCTTCTCAAGAAAAGAAATTAAAGACATGTTGTCCTACATTCGTTTGGCATTGTTCGAACATGATAATATTTCATTGAAGCGAATTATCAATACACCAAGAAGAAAAATTGGCAATACAACCATTTCAAAATTAGAGTCTTACGCAGCCATCCACCACGTCTCAATGTATGAAGCAATCGATCATTTAAACGTTGGCGGACAAACGAAAGAAGCCCTACTTGAGTTCAAAAAACTGATCAAAATCCTGAGAGAAGAAATCAATACCGTCTATGATTTAACCCAAGTTGTAGACCTCACTTTACAAATATCTGGGTATGAAGAAATGCTTCGACTTGAAGGTAATGAGGGTAAAGATCGGTATGATAATATCCAAGAATTAAAGTCAATTTTCTACAATGGTTCTGTCGATTACAAGGGTACCAATTTAGAGAAAATAGAACAGATTTTGGATGACATGGCACTCAAGACGGACCTCGATTTAGAGGATGATAAAAACACCGTTAAAGTCGCAACCATACACCAGGTTAAGGGTCTTGAGTTCAAAGCGGTCTTCATGGTTGCTTTAGAAGAAACGGTCTTTCCAAGCGATGTGAGTGGTTCATTCACAGAAATTGAGGAAGAGCGACGTGTTGCTTATGTCGGTGTCACTCGCGCAAAAGAAAGGCTAATTCTTTCTTATGCTAAACAAAGGTTCAGATTTGGGCAAATACAGTACAATCAACCATCACGATTTATTGAGGATATGGACTTAGAACAAGCCAAGGAAAAAAAGATGATTGTTGAAAAAGAAGCCGCACCAGAGTATGTCATCGATGAATTAAAAGTGGGTGACTCAGTTGTCCATGAGAAATACGGTAAAGGGGTTGTCGTAATGAAAAATGAAGACATCACTCGAGTCGCATTTTCGATTGAATTTGGCATAAAATTGTTCACGACTGGGCATCAAGCATTAAAGAAGATAAAATCAGGTAATTAGAATATATATTCATATTATTTTCATTGATATCCATTGATGATCCATAGAGACCTCTAGGGGTCTCTTTTTTTTAGTCAACTAAAGTGAATATGATTAAAATAGGCCATAAAACAGTAAAAAATGACGAAAATGAAGAAAAACATTGATTTTTGAGCTTGTAGGACAAACCAATACGAAAAAAATATAAAAATAAAATTTGCTCGTATAACCTGATAATCGCATAACCATGATAATATAAATTATGTTTGAATATCGAAATAATATACAATATTTACAAGGATACTCGAGAGTCGTAATAAGATACCATAGCCATGAATGTATAACAAATACTGATGGAATGATGGGCAAAAAATGAGTTTTCAAAAGTACCCAACTAGATAACAGAGCCATTTTCAGCTGATTGGCTAAAAGCACCTGTTTTTGGATGTTACATTGAATATCTCATACCTATTTTTTACAGACCAAATTCTACATATTTTGATGTAATGGTCAAATTTTGACCGTTTAGAATAATGTTATCTGACTATTTGTGTAATGGATTTCAAAATATGAAACAACTTACATTTGCTTCAAAAATGGATGTGTAAAATAGAGTAAAATGTAATCTATTATTGTATATATCAATTTGGAGGTAAAAATTCATGTTGAATGAAAATCAGATTAATATTGTGAAAACGAATGAAAAAAGAGTTTTTGTCGTTTCTGGGGCTGGTACTGGCAAGACAACCGTCATTTTTCATAGAATTAGGCACCTCATTGACCAAAAAGTCGATTCTAGAACCATTTTGGTAATATCTTTTACGAGACGAACGATAAATGATTTAAAAATGAAGTTTAGAGAATGCACTGATAATCCCGTCATTAAGACGTTTCATGGGTTGGCATTTTTATACTTTGACTGTCATAATTTAAAAAGCATTGCACAAGCACCTTCTCATTTATTGGAAGCGTTTGATGAGCAAACCCTAAGTAAAATCATCACGAAAAAAGGTGTTTTGACTTTTATGAATGCGTCAACCAAGCCATTATCAAGATATAACACCCTTTTAAGGGAAAATGGTCTATTTGACTATGCAGACCTTGAACTCGCATTTCTACGCAAAATGAAAGATTTATCCTTCTTAAAACACCTTCAAACCACCTATTCTTACATTTTTATCGATGAATCACAGGACATGTCATTTATTCAGTTTAAAATACTCGAAAGGCTCATAAATCAGCATACATTTCTCTTTTTGGTGGGGGACCCTGATCAGTCCATCTATAGATTCAGGGGTTCACGTAGTCATATGACCAAATACTTGATACGATCATTCGGTTGTCATACCCTCACACTTGAAGACAATTATAGGTCATCAACCAGTATCATTGATCTAGCGAACGCACTCATCCAACATAATCGTAACCGAATCAAAAAAGTACTCAAACCCCATAGAAACACCGTAGGTTTATGTGAATTTCATCAGTTTAGTAATACTAAGAAAGAGGCCGATTTCATATTTACAAAAATCAGCCATTTTTTGCATCAAAAATACGCTCAAAAAGACATCGTTATACTGGTTCGAAACCATTTTCAAGCCAATGAAATCAAACGACTTTTACAGATGTCTTACTATGGTGACGTCGATTGCTTATCCATTCACCAATCCAAAGGCTTAGAATTCAAGGTGGTATTGCTCATAGGCATCGAAGAAATTCAAACAAAAAACCGATCTGAGTTAGAAGAAGAAAGACGACTTTTTTTTGTTGCCATCACCAGAGCGAAAGACATACTGATCATGACCTCACCTCAAGACAGTATAGTTCCTAGATTCGTTAGAGAAACTGGCATCCTAAAAACTAAACACTAATCTGAGTTGTCAAAACCTACTTTCGAGGATGTTAAATATGTTATAATATTTACGGTGATTTTTATGGACATTAAGAAACGAATGATGGATTTAGAACAAGCAATAGATCAAGCGAATTACGAATACCATACCTTAGATCGACCAACCGTCAGTGACTTCGAGTACGATCTTTGGATGAAAGAATTGATCGAACTTGAAACCAATTACCCTGAATTAAGAAGCCTGACCTCACCCACACTAAAAATAGGTGGGGTTGTTTTAGATAAGTTCAATAAGGTCGTACATGATAAACCCATGATGTCTCTTTCAAATGCGTTTAGCGATCAAGACTTGATGGATTTTGATGAACGCGTTCAAAAAGAAGTAGATGGGTATGCTTACAATATGGAACTCAAAATCGATGGACTGGCAATCAACCTTAAATACAAGTCTGGGATTTTTGTCAGTGCCTCTACCCGTGGGGATGGTGTTGTCGGTGAAGACGTCACCACCAATGTCAGAACCATCAAGAGTTTGCCAATGAAGTTAACTGAACCTTTAACACTTGAAGTTAGAGGTGAAGTATTTATGCCCCACAAGAGTTTTGAACGGGCCAATGAAGAAAGAGCAGCTGAAGGATTGGAACTCTTCCGTAATGCGAGAAATGCTGCGGCAGGGACCATCCGTCAACTAGACTCCAAGGTGGTATCTAATCGGGGATTGGATATTTTTTGTTACACCCTGGTAGATGCAGAAGCCTATGGCGTCAAAACCCAAGAAGGGGTTCTAAAGTTTTTATCCAAATTGGGATTTAAAACAAACCCGAATTATGTGGTTGCGAAAAATATCCAAGAAGTCATTACTCAAATCCATCGTTATGATGAGCTGAGAAAAACGTTGCCTTATGATACCGATGGGGTTGTCATTAAAGTCAACGAGTTATCGAAGTATGAACAAATTGGACAAACCGTTAAATATCCTAAATGGGCAATTGCCTACAAATTTGCACCAGAAGAAGTTGTAACAAAATTAAATGCCATTACATTCCAAGTGGGTAGGACAGGGGTCATCACGCCTGTTGCTGAACTTTCCCCCGTGTTGATTTCGGGTTCTATGGTTGCACGTGCCACCTTACATAACGAAGATTACATTAAAAACCTCGATATCGAAATTGGCGATGATGTGGTGGTTAGAAAAGCAGGTGAAATCATACCCGAGGTTGTTAAACCAGTTTTAGAAAATAGAAGATCAACCATAAAATTTAAAATGATCGAAGTATGTCCAAGCTGTGGTGAAACACTTTACCGTGAATTAGGTGAAGCGGATTGGTTTTGTGTGAATCCGGGCTGTCCCGCACAGCATGTTGGTAAGCTGATTCATTTTGCTAGCCGACCAGCCATGAATATCGATTCATTGGGTGAGAAAATTGTCATTCAACTGTATGAAGAAGGTTACATCAAAGATTTCTTAGATATATATAAATTAAAAGACCAACGTGAAAAATTGGTTGAATTAGACCGCATGGGTGACAAGAAAGTGGATAACTTACTTGATGCCATTGAGGTATCCAAACAAAACAGTTTAGACAAACTGCTTTTTGGACTTGGGATTAACCATGTCGGTGCTAAGGTTGCGAAATTGCTTTTGAAGAAATTCCCATCACTCGAAGCCTTGAGTGAAGCTACCTTTGAACAATTGATTGAGATTGACGACATCGGTGAAGCGATTGCGAACAGTGTCATTCAATACTTCAGTACGGATTATGCTAAAACACTGATCCAAACACTCCATGACTTAGGTATAAAAACAGCCATGGATCAAAAAGAAAATAAAACTAGCCCAAACTTTGAAGGTAAAACCTTCGTATTGACTGGGAAACTAGAGACTTTTACAAGAGAAGACGCAGCAGCCATCATCGAGTCCCTTGGTGGTAAAGTCAGTGGGTCTGTTTCGAAAAAGACCGATTATGTTTTGGCCGGGTCTGATGCTGGGTCCAAACTAGAGAAAGCAAATGCCCTCGGTGTTAAGGTCATCGATGAACTTGCTTTTAAGGAGATGATACCAAATGAGCAATAATGATTACATTGTCATCAAAGGTGCGAAAGAAAACAACCTTAAAAATATCGACTTAACCATCCCCAAAAATAAACTCATTGTCATGACAGGGTTATCTGGTTCAGGTAAATCCAGTCTGGCTTTCGATACACTTTACCAAGAAGGACAAAGACGCTATGTAGAATCTTTATCTTCTTATGCTAGACAATTTTTGGGATCATTTGAAAAACCGAATGTAGACAAAATTGATGGGCTCAGTCCAGCCATCTCTATTGATCAAAGAACCACATCTAAAAACCCTCGTTCGACCGTAGGTACAGTCACGGAAATATATGATTACTTACGCTTGATGTATTCAAAAATTGGGGTTCCTTATTGCCCAGGGACCGATATCCCACTGTCTAAACAAACGATTGAGGAAATGACCAATCGTGTTTTAGATTTGGGCGAAAACACCAGAGTCATGGTACTCAGTCCTGTGGTTAAACTCCAAAAAGGTACACATAAAAAGGTATTAGAAGGCTTTGTTAAAGATGGTTTCGTTAGAGCGATGATCAATGGTGAATTGATTGACTTAGAACCCGTCATCGATTTAGATAAAAACAAGAAACACGACATCTCACTGGTCATTGACCGTTTGGTCATCAAAGACGATGTGCGTAGCCGTTTATATGACGCATTAGAACTTGCCGCAAGCAAGTCTGGTGGTTTTGTTGAAGTACAAATTGTTGGTGGTGAAAAACTCACCTTCAGTCAAACCTATGCTTGTCCTGACAGTGATTTCACCATACCGGATTTAGAGCCCAGATTGTTTTCTTTTAACTCCCCAATAGGTGCATGTCCTGAATGCAACGGCCTCGGTAAAAAACTCACCGTCTCTGAAGATTTGGTGGTCAACTTTAACCGCAGCTTGAATGATGGTGGTATTGTGCCTTATCGCAATCAAGACGATGAAAATCTTCAAGGTTTAGAACTTCAAACCGTTTGTAAGCATTACAACATTGACATGGACATCCCAGTCAAAGATTTAGACCGAGAAAAGCTAGAAATCATCTTATATGGATCGAAGGATAAAATCCATTTCAAGCTACAAAGTTCTTCGGGTAGAGTTCACGAAACCGTTCGTGCTTATGAGGGGGTCATATCCAATCTTTCAAGACGTTATATCGAAACCTCTAGTAGTTGGATTCGTGAATGGATTGAGTCTTACATGACAGAACAAGTTTGTCCAGTATGTAACGGAAAACGCCTCAACAAAGCGGCTTTAAGTGTTAAAATAGATGGTCTCAATATCGCTGAATTAACCGATATGTCTGTGGAACAGATCCTCATTCGTAAGGATAATTTTAAACTGAATACACAACAACAAAAGATTGCTGAAAGCATCATCAATGAAGTCAATGCCCGTTTAACATTCTTAAAAGATGTTGGACTTGAATATTTAACATTATCGCGTGAAGCAGCTACCCTTTCTGGGGGAGAAGCCCAACGCATTCGACTAGCCACACAAATTGGATCGAAGCTTTCAGGGGTATTGTATGTCCTCGATGAACCCTCGATTGGTCTTCATCAAAAAGACAATCAAAAATTGATCGATACTTTAAAGAAGATGCGCGATTTAGGCAACACTTTGGTCGTTGTTGAACACGATGAAGAAACCATGATGGCTGCCGATTATCTCGTAGATATTGGACCGGGCGCAGGCGTGCACGGGGGTGAACTGGTCGCTTGTGGCACACCTCAAGAAGTGATGCAAAACCCTAACAGCATCACAGGCTTATACTTATCTGGTAAATTAAAAATGGATGTTCCAAGTCAAAGACGTACAGGTAATGGTAAGTTCATCACTGTCGTTGGTGCAAGCCACAACAACTTAAAAAATATCGACGTCTCATTCCCATTGGGTAAAATGGTGTGTGTCACTGGTGTCTCGGGTTCAGGTAAATCCTCCTTAGTCAATGAGATTTTATATAAGGGCATTCACCGTATGCTTTATAAGACCAAAGATGAACCTGGTAGACATAAAGAAATCATTGGGGTTGAACACGTCAACCGAATCATCGATATATCTCAAAGTCCAATTGGACGCACCCCACGCAGTAACCCAGCGACCTATACCGGTGTCTTCGATGACATCCGAGATGTCTTCTCAATGACCAACGAAGCGAAAGTCCGTGGTTATCAAAAAGGTCGATTCTCATTCAATGTAAGGGGTGGCCGTTGTGAATCTTGTGGGGGCGATGGTGTCAAGCGTATCACCATGCATTTCCTACCGGATGTCTATGTTCAATGTGAAGCGTGTGGTGGGACGAGATACAATCGTGAAACTTTACAAGTAAAATATAAAGGAAAAAACATTTCCGAAATCTTAGATATGACCATTGAAAACGCCTTAGATTTCTTTGAAAACATCCCGAAGATTAAAGATAAACTCCAAATTATTTATGATGTGGGTTTAGGGTATATGACACTCGGTCAATCCGCTACAACGCTATCGGGTGGGGAAGCCCAACGTGTTAAACTCGCTTCTGAACTCTATAGAAAAATTACACCTGAAACGCTATATATCTTGGATGAACCAACCACAGGTCTTCATACCGACGATGTTAAACGCTTGATGAGTGTCATCAATCGAATCGTCGATGAAGGTGCGACGGTGGTCATCATTGAACACAATTTAGATGTCATTAAGAGTGCTGATTACATCATCGATTTAGGTAAAGAAGGCGGTGCGACGGGTGGAAATATCGTTACGATGGGCACACCTGAAGAAATCGTAAATTGTAGGGATTCCTATACGGGGGACTACCTAAAACCCCTTTTAAATCGGTAATCGATATGGCAAAAAAAGGATTTAAAGCCTTCATGAAAGGCGATTCTTATACTAAGGGTTATTTAACAGCATCGCTGATCAACATGCTCGCCGTATCTACCACAGCAGGCATCACGATGCAGCTAAAGGTAGATTCGATTGAAGGGTTCATCCTATTCGTTGTGTTATTTACCCTATTCGATATGATGATTGGGTTATTGATCAAAAGATACCTATTTCACTATGTCATCCAATCGTTTGGATTGGTACTCGCATTGGTGGGGTTATTACAAATATTCATCACGGAGCGATTGGTACCGGATGTATACTTCACCACCGTGTACGGATTCATTGGATTTTCGCTATTCTTTATCATATTTAGATTGTTATTGATATATACCTATGAGAAGTTAACCGTTAAAAGGGGGTTAAAGTGATATGAACGGCATTAAAGTCATCCATTTGGTGAAAGACAACCAACTGACGATTTTGGCAGGTCATGCCGGTTTGGAACATTATATTTATGAGGATATGATTTCTAGACCTGGGATTGAGTTGGCAGGTTTTATGGACTTTTTCGATTCAAAACGCGTCATTTTGATTGGTTCTAAGGAAAATTCATTCTCGAACTTATTCTCTGAGGTGATTCAAGAAGAACGCATTCGCGATATATTCTCACACAATCCACCTGCAGTCATCTTTTCGGTCAATGTAGATGTGTCTCCACTATACATCCGATTGGGTAATGAGTATGGGATTCCAATTCTAAAATCGAACTTAAGAACCACCGCATTGAACTCGAAGCTTTACTCTTATCTACAAGAAAAATTGGCTGAAAGACAAACAGTGCATGGTGTTTTATTGGATATCGGTGGATTGGGTACCCTCATCATTGGTAAAAGCGGCATTGGTAAGAGCGAAACTGCACTTGAGTTGATCAAACGTGGGCATATTTTAATTTCAGATGACCGTGTCGATGTTTATCAAAAAGATGTGGGCATATTGATTGGACAAGCACCAAAAATCCTTGAAAGATACCTTGAAATCAGGGGTATTGGTATTGTGGATGTTGTCTCGATGTTTGGTGTTGGGGCATACCGTGAAACCAAAAAGATTCGTTTGGTGGTTGAACTCGAAAAATGGGAAGAAAATAAGTATTATGACCGCTTAGGTTTAGACTTAGAAACCACCAAGTATTTTGATACAGAAATTCCAAAAGTAGTGATTCCTGTCTTACCAGGTAGAAACGTCGCAACCCTCGTAGAGAGTGCTGCGATGAATGAAAAATTGAAATATATGGGGTATCACGCCGCATTCAACTTAACCCGTGAAATCACCCGTCATATGAAGAAATCAGAGGAAAACGACCGTGAATAACATCATAGAACACATTAAAAAGCATCAACGTAACTACATCATCGTTTCATCGATGGTGGCGATCTTTATTTTACTGGTATTGATCGCAACCAGAGGGGAAGCCCCATACAACTCGATTGCCATCCAAGTGGGTGGTTTAAGGGTAGCGTGGTATGCGGTCTTCATTTTAACGGGCATTATTTTCGCTGCGATACTCGCGATGGAAGAAGCCGATTTAATCGGTATTAAACGAGATGACATCTATGATGGCTTGTTATATGCAGTCCCACTCGCGATTATTGGCGCTAGACTGTATTATGTTATATTCGACCCCAATGGCACCTATGAAAGTTTCTTAGATGTCATCAATATCCCGAATGGCGGATTGGCAATTCATGGCGCAGTCATCATCACGATTGTTTTCTTGTTGTTTTTTACAAAGTTTAAAAAACTATCCATATGGAAGGTTTTAGATTTATTGGCACCCGGCTTCTTGTTAGGACAAATCATTGGACGTTGGGGCAATTTCATGAACCAAGAAGCCAATGGGATCGCAACCACGAGAGACTTTTTAAGAAATACGTTGAAATTACCAAAATTTATTGTCGATAATATGTATTTTTATGATTCAAACGTTGGCGCAACCAATTATTACCACCCAACCTTCTTATATGAAGGTATATGGAACTTCTTTGGATTGATGCTGATGATGGTCTTAAGACGTTTCAAAGGGTTAAAATCAGGCGATTTGATTGGTGTCTATTTGATTTGGTATGGATTGGGTAGAGCTGTCATAGAACAATACTTAAGAACAGACCCGTTGATGCTTGGCGATACCAACATCAGAATCAATGTTTTAAATTCCATTGTATTATTTATGGGTGGTGGGATTGCTTATCTCATCCTCAAGCGCATTTTCTTTAAAGCATTGCCAGATTATGTCGATACGATTACGCCGAGGACAACCAAATGATCGATACCGTTTTGTTTGACCTAGACGGTACACTGATCGACTCTAATCATTTAATCATCACAACATTCAAATATGTCTTTGAAACAGAATTGCCACACATCCCGATGAAAGCGGAAGACTACATCCCTTTTATAGGTCCCACCTTGGTTCAAGGGTTTGGTAAGTATGTTTCGGATGAGGCACAAATTCAACACCTCATCCAAGTTTACCGTAAGAAAAATCTAGAGATTCATGACGATTTAATACGTGCATTTGATGGTGCACAAGAACTGCTCATTCATTTGAAATCTCGAGGGATTCAGACGGGAATTGTATCGTCAAAAATGCATTTTTTAGTTGAACGAGGGCTTAAAGTAACCGGATTATTGCCATATATCGATGTCATCATCGGTTCAGACGATGTCATTCAACACAAGCCCCATCCAGAACCCATTCAAAAGGCTTTAGGGTTGTTCGATGATATCGATGAAGCCATTTATGTGGGTGACCATCCGAATGATATCTTGTCAGGTAAAGCCGCCGGTATCAGGACCATTGGTATGAATTACAGCTGGCATCTAAAAGGATTATTAGAAGCGAAAGCGGATTATTATTTAGATTCACTCATTCAAATCAAAGAGGTGATATAAATGTACGACTTAGTGATTATTGGTGCAGGACCTGCCGGTTTAACGGCAGCCATTTATGCTCAAAGGGCCAATTTAAAGACCATTATGATTGAAAAAAGTGCGCCTGGTGGACAAATCGTCAACACTGGTGAGATCGAAAACTACACCGGATTTACAAAATTATCTGGTGGCGATTTGGCACTCAATATGTTCAATCACGCCATGGCTTTAGGGGTGGAATATGGGTATGGGGATGTGCGCTCTGTGGTTAAAGACAAAGGTCTTTTTACCATTACTTCAGATCAGGAAACCTACACAGCCAAAGCCGTCATTGTCGCTTCTGGAATGATTCAAAGAAAACTCGGACTTGAAAATGAAGAACGTCTATCTTCTAACGGAATCAGCTGGTGTGCGATTTGTGACGGACCCATTTATAAAGGTGAAGATGTGGTCGTGATTGGTGGCGGAAACAGCGCTGTTGAAGAGTCGAGTTACCTCGCCACTTTGGTCAACCATTTAACCATCGTTCAAAACTTACCTCAATTTACCGCCGATAAAAAAGCAATCGCTCATTTGAATAAGTTGAGTAATGTTACACCATACTTTAATTCCGTGGTGACTCAATTCATCGTTGAAAACGAAAAGCTAGCCGGGGTTGAGATCACCAACACCGTGACACAAGAAAAGAAAGTTATTCCGTGTAAAGGTGTATTTGAATACATTGGTTGGAACCCCAACACTTATATGTTAAAAGGATTAAACATCACCAACGCTTGGGGCTACATTGAAGCCAACGAGAAGATGGAAACAGCCATCCCTGGTTTGTTCGCAGCTGGTGATGTGCGTGTCAAACAAATCCGACAAGTGGTCACAGCGACATCAGATGGTGCCATCGCCGTGCAAAACGCATTAAAGTATTTAGAATCATTGGAATAAGCCTATGTCATTTGCGAGAACGGTTAAAGATGAAATCGTCAAAATCAGAACGGATAAAGATGAACAACTCGCGGAATTGTCTGCGTTATTACATTTGAACACAGACATCCACTTAACCAGTGAAGGGGTTCATCTTGAGTTCCATACGAATAACCCTTCGATTGCGAGAAGGTTTTTCGTGTTGATTAAAAATATGTATGAAGCGAAAACCGAAATCATCTCCAAAAAAGAGATGCGTTTAAAGAAAAAGAGTGGGTATTTGGTTTTAGTCAAATCCCATGTGAATAAAATCATGGATGAACATTCCATGGTCGATCAAAACAGCCTCGAATACGAGTTTTTAACCGAAACCGATGAAGAAAAAAGAGCTTATTTAAGAGGCGCTTTCCTCGCTTCAGGTTCGGTCAATGACCCCATCAAACCCACGTATCATTTGGAGTTATTTGTGATGAATAAAACGGATGCGATATTCATCCAACGTTTGATGAATCACTTTGATTTGAATGCGAAAATCACCAAACGCAGACAAGGTTTGATTGTTTATCTCAAGGAATCAGAAGCCATCAGTGCATTCTTAAGTGCGATTGGGGCGGTAGAAGCGGTATTTAAGTTTGAAGATGAACGCATCAAACGTGATTTTAACAACTCGATCAATCGGTTGATCAACATCGAAATCGCCAATGAAAAGAAAACCATCGAAGCGGCCAATGAGCAACTTGAAGACATTGAACTCATCAAAGCCAATAAAGCCTTTGGTACCATCGATGCGAAACTCAAAGATACCATCCGTTTGAGAGAAGCCTACCCTGAAGCCTCACTCAATGAACTGATTGAAAAATATCAAGAAGAGACGGGTTTAAAGATTTCTAAGTCTGGAATGAATCACCGATTACTCAAAATCAAAGCACTCGCAGAATTCATTCGGGAGGGGAAAAAATGATCAATACAGGCATCGACTTGGTTGAAATTAGCCGCATTCGCTCTCTTTTCAGCACCGCTTTTGTTGAAAGGGTCCTTTCCAAAAGCGAACGTCATTTTTTTGAAGACATTCAAAATGAATCCCGTAAGTTCACTTTTTTAGCCGGTAGATTCGCCGCTAAAGAAGCCCTATTTAAAGCTTTGAAACGTGGGGATCAAACCATGAATTTTAAAGACATCACGATATTGAATGATGAAAATGGGGCACCTTACATCGCCTCATTCCCTAATAGCGATACATACCAAAGTGAAATCAGCATTTCACATACGGACAATTACGCCATCGCCATCGTCTTACTTGAAAAAAAAGAATAATTACCATATTCTCTATTCAACTTGTAAGAACCCCGTATTTTTTGTATAATATCATAGGAATGAGGAGAGATTAACATGCCACGCGTGACAAATACAAAGAAACCTGTTAGCAAACAAAACAACAAAAAAGTAGTACAACCTAGCCAAACACCGAGTAAAGTGATGCTTTATACCGTCTTAGGGATTTTATTGATTGGGATTGGAGCACTGACTTACTGGGTATTGGATACTTACGTATTTAAAGATAAAGAACCAAATTATGATCGATTTGAAACCGTTGAACACATTGTTTTAGACGAATATAAATGGTTATTAAACGACAATGAAGAAGATGCACTAGAAAACGTCAAATACGATGTTTATGTGTATATTTATAACGGCAATTTTGAAGAATGCACCGTTTGTGAAGATTTAGAAAGTGCAGTCATCGCAGCAGCAGAAGCGGCAGGCAGCCAAAACTATTCCTTCTTTGTTATGAATTATAACGACAAACACAATGTGGGTATAACAAGTTATATTTCTGGGCTATTATTGCCAAATAGACCAGCGTTAATTCACATTCAAGGTGACGCTTTAGCAACTCAAAATGCCATTCTAACCAGTCCTACATCGATTTTATCAACACTGAACTCAATTAGAAATTAAAAGGGCGATTAGGCCCTTTTTGTCCGAAAAAAAGGTGGAAAAAATATGGATCAATTATTAGTCAAAGAAATCGCGAATACCCTCAGTATCAAAGACAAACAAATCGAAGCCGTTTTAAGTTTACTCGATGAAGGCAACACCATCCCATTCATTGCGAGATATCGTAAAGAAGTGACTGGTGGTCTCGATGAAGAACAAATCAACGAGATTCATAAGTCATGGGAATACGGGGTAAACTTATTAAAAAGAAAAGAAGACGTCATCCGCTTGATTGAAGAAAAAGGCATGATGACCGACGAATTACGCAATAACATCTTAAAATCGACCAAGTTGGTTGAAGTTGAAGATTTATATAGACCGTATAAGGAAAAGAAAAAAACCAAAGCGACTGAAGCGATTGCGATGGGGTTAGAACCACTTGCGAAATTGATTTTATCGTTCCCAAATCAAATCGATATTCAAGCAGAAGCGAAAAAGTTCATCAACGAACAAGTAGCCACGATTGAAGATGCCATTACAGGGGCGAAATACATCATCGCTGAACAAGTGAGTGATAACGCCGATTATCGTAAAGCACTTCGTGTTGAAATGGAAGTTGATGGTTTAATTACATCAAAAGTGAAGAAAAACGGCGAACAACTCGATGAAAAACATGTCTATGAAATGTACTATGACCACGTTGAAAAAGTATCCAAAGTGGCACCCCATCGAATCTTAGCCATGAACCGTGCAGAAGATGAAAAAATTATTTCGATTTCTATTGACAGCAACACCCCTGCGATGTTAAAATATCTCGGTTCAAAAATTTTAACCAATCCTAACTCACCGGTAGTGCCTATCGTAGAGGCCGCAATCGAAGACGCATTGAAGCGTTTGATCTACCCAAGTTTAGAGCGAGAAATTCGCGCTGACTTGACTTCTAAAGCAGAAGACCAAGCCATCGAAGTATTCGCCATGAACTTGAGAAACCTCTTGTTACAACGTCCGATGAAAGATAAAGTTGTTCTAGGTGTTGACCCGGCGTACCGCACCGGTTGCAAACTTTGTGTTGTAAACGAACAAGGTACAGTCTTACAAAAAGGCGTCATCTACCCGCATGAAAAGTATAAAGGTGAAGAACACATCGAAGATCGTGTCACTTTATCTGAAAAAATCATCAGACAATTTATTGCGAAACACAATGTCGATATCATCGCCATTGGGAATGGAACAGCCTCCCGTGAAACAGAAGCCTTTATAGCAGAGCTCCTCAAGAAATATGACCTCAAAACGAAGTACGTCATTGTTTCTGAAGCAGGCGCTTCGGTTTACTCTGCTTCAGAACTAGCGAGAGAAGAATTCCCGGATTATTCAGTTGAAGAACGTTCAGCAGCATCGATTGCGAGACGTCTTCAAGACCCTCTATCCGAATTGGTTAAAATCGATCCAAAATCGATTGGTGTTGGTCAGTATCAACACGACGTATCACAAAAGAAATTATCCGAATCCCTAGATTTTATCGTAAGTAATGCTGTAAACCAAGTTGGTGTCAACATCAATACGGCTTCGAAGTCCTTACTTACCTATGTATCTGGATTAAATAAGACGGTCTCCGAGAATATCGTGAAGCACCGTGACCAATTTGGCGCGTTCAAATCACGCCAAGACATTAAAAAAGTCCCACGCTTAGGGGACAAAGCGTTTGAACAGTCGGTGGGGTTCTTACGCATTGTGGGTGGCGATGAAGCACTCGATATGACAGCGATTCACCCTGAATCGTACGCCACAGCAAAACAGATCATGACGAAATATCAGATTACACCAGACCAATTTGGTAAACCTGAATTGAAGAAAGTCATCGATCAAATCAACAGGGCAGCTTTACAACAAGAGCTCTCTGTGGATAAATACACCTTAAACGACATATTAGATGCATTTATTGCCCCTCAAAGAGACCCAAGAGACCAGTTTGACGCACCTGTTTTAAGAAACGATATTCTCCATCTCGAAGACTTAAAACCAGGTATGATGTTAGAAGGTACCGTTAGAAACGTAGTTGATTTCGGTGCATTCGTAGATTGTGGTTTAAAAGAAGATGGTTTAGTTCATATTTCGAAACTTTCCAAAGGCTTTGTCAAACATCCTAAAGATGTGGTCGCCGTTGGAGATATAGTCAAAGTATGGGTATTAAGTGTAGATGAAAAACGAGGTAAAGTCTCTCTCTCCATGATTGAGCCTCGATAAATAAACAATATAAGAAAAGCACACCTCTCCAGTGCTTTTTTTATTTACTAGGAAAGTTCGTCTTTTATTGTTCGCTTTCCGAATGTTCTTTCAATCAGTTTTATATAAGTCTACTATAAACTTGGTATTAAATACGCGTATTGTGAAAAT